>CAVRVE010000019.1:0-93381 GCA_963724555.1 uncultured Acidobacteriota bacterium | reverse complement strand
ACCGCGTGAGGGCCAGGCGCTCGGCGACGGTGGGCTCGCTCGCGCAGGCCGCGCCGAGGTCGGTGTCGGCGATGCCGAGGCGGGCGCACTGATTCCGCCAGGCCAGGACGGCCTCCTGCCCCTCCGCCAGTCGCGTGCGGACGTCGAAGATCTCGACGCGCTCGCCGCGGCCGACCGTCGCGTGGCGTCGGCCGGGGAGGCTCTCGACGCGCAGGCCGGCGCGAGCCAGGAGCACGGCGAGCCCGATGCCGACCGCGAAGTCGGCGGCCTCGCGCGCCTCTCCCGCGCCGCGGCCCAGGAGGCGGCGGCCGATCCGCTCCCAGGCGGTGTTCGGGAGCGAGCCGGGCGTGATCCCGGCGAGGACACCGTCCAGCCTTCGGGCCTGGGCTTGCCAGAGCGGCAGCCACACCTTCTCGCCGACCTCTTCCCAGGCGACCGCGCCCTTGGCCGGGCCCCTGGCCGCGCCCTTGACCAGCGTCTTCGCGAGGGCCGTCTCGAGTGCCGGGAGGTCGTGGAGCAGCGACACGGCGGGCGTGCCCGGGACGCGGGGCAGGCTCGAGCGGCTGGCGCCGAGCGCCACGAGGCGATCGGCGAGCGGCGGGTGGGTGTCGTAGGGCTGCGGCTTCTCGTGGAGCGCCTGGTGCTTCAGGGCCTCGGCCAGGTCGGTGGCGACCGTGGGCGTCTTCATGAAGGCCTCGAAGCCGGAGGCGAGCGGCGGCGCGAAGCCGAAGGAGAGCACCAGCGAGACGCTGTCGTTCCAGTAGCGGGCGAAGGCGAGGCCGGCGGAGTTCGACCCGCGCAGCCCGCTCGCGAAGACGTCGACGCCGACGATGCCCGCCGCGAGGCGGTCGGCCAGCAGCTCCTGGTGGCGGGACACCGCGTGGCTGACGCGGAAGAAGTGGTTGCCGTACCAGATGAAGACCCGCGACAGCGCCTCCGAGTGGCCCTTCAGCTCGACCACGGTGCGCACGAGGGCCGCTCGCGTCTTGTGGATCCACGGGCCGATCGCCACGTCGCCGCCGTGGTAGTGGCCGAACTCGTGCGCGAGGACACCGCGCAGCTCCGGGATCGTCAGCGCCTGCAGCAGCGGCAGCCCGAGACCCATCACGCGCCGGCCGCCCAGGCCCATGAAGCCGCCGCGCTGGTTGACCCAGGCGTTGGCGTCGGCGATCAGGTAGACCTCGGCCGGCTCGTCCTGGCCGGTCCGGACCGCGAGATCGCAGATCTCGGCGAAGAGGTCGGGCTGCTTGTCCGGCGTGAGCAGCGGCCCGGGCGGCTCGAAGTGATCGGCTCGCGGGAGGATCGCCTTCAGGATCACGAACGCCCCGACCAGGCAGAAGAGTCCGAGCTGGAGGAGCAGTCCCTTCGCGACGCTCCAAAGGACGACCGGGATCGCGAGGAGCACTCCGACGACCAGCAGCGCCAGGACGTAGAACGACGCCATCAGCGCGATCGCGAGAACGGCTCGCCAGGCGAGACGGGCAGCGCTGTTCACGGGGCGGTGAGTTTAGACTAGGCGCGGCGGCAGAGATGTGACGCAGAAACCACCTGTCTCGCGGGGATTTCGAGGGCGGCGGCCGTCCGAGGCGCGGAGCGCGCGCGTGCCGCCGGGTCAACATCTGGTCAATGACTTCCCAGTCCTGTCCGCAGGACCGACGCCGCAGGTCGACCTCGCGGCGTGGACGCTCGCGCTCCAGGAGGGCGGGTCGCTCGTCGCGAAGTGGACGTGGGCCGAGTTCCAGGCGCTGCCGCAGACGAGCGTCGTCGTGGACATCCACTGCGTCACCACCTGGTCGAAGCTCGACACGGAATGGAGCGGCGTTTCCTTCGACACGCTGCTCACGGCCGCGGGGCTCCAGGAGCCGCCGGCCCCCTTCGTGATGGCCTACTGCGACGGGGGATACACGACGAACGTCCCCTGCGAGGACCTGATCGGCGGCAAAGGCATGATCGCCACGCACTACGACGGCGAGCCGATCACGCCCGAGCACGGGGGCCCGGCGCGCCTCCTCGTGCCGCACCTCTACTTCTGGAAGAGCGCCAAGTGGGTGCGGCGGCTGCGCTTCCTCGAGGAGGACGAGCCGGGCTTCTGGGAGTCGAACGGCTATCACCTGTACGGCGATCCCTGGCAGGAGCAGCGCTATTCCGGGGACTGACGCGCCCGCGGTGTCGCCGGGCCGGCTGCCCTGGCGCGTGGCCGAGGTCACCGCGGTGGTTCCCGAGACGCCGCGCGTGTCGACGCTCGTGCTCCGCATCGCCGACTGGCCCGGGCACCTGCCGGGACAGCACGTCGACGTCCGGCTGACCGGCGACGACGGCTACCAGGCGCAGCGGCTCTACTCGATCGCGTCGGCGCCGGAGTCGCCGCTCGTGTCGCTCACCGTCGAGCGGATCGAGGACGGCGAGGTCTCGCCCTACTTCGTCGGCGAGGTGCGCGCCGGCGACAGCTTCGAGGTGCGCGGGCCGATCGGCGGGCACTTCGTCTGGACGGCGGATCGCGGCGGACCGCTCCTGCTGATCGCGGGCGGCTCCGGCGTCGTGCCGCTGATGGCGATGCTCCGGCACCGCGCGGCCGTTCGGAGCCGCGTGAAGGCGACGCTGCTCTACTCCTCGCGGCGGCTCGCGGACGTGATCTACCGCGAGGAGCTCGAGCAGCTGGCAGCGGCTGGGGACGGCCTGCGCGTCGTCCACACGCTCACGCGGGAGCAGCCGCCCGGCTGGACGGGGCTCGCGCGGCGGATCGACCGGACGATGCTCGAGGACGTCGGCTTCGCGGCCCGCGAGCGGCCGCAGGTCTTCATCTGCGGACCGGCCGGGCTCGTCGAGATGGCGGGGCAGCTGCTGGTGGAGCTCGGCCACGAGCCCGAGCTCGTCAAGACCGAGCGCTTCGGGCCGAGCAGCTGAGCGTGGGCGCGCGGCAGGCCTCCCTTGCGCGGCGCTGGACGCTCGGCATCATCAGCCAGCTGGCCGTGCTCATGATCCCGGTCGGCTTCGGGTACTTCATGTACCGGTCCGAGCAGGCCGAGCGCGCGCGACAGGCGCAGGTCGATCAGGCGGAGACGGTCTCGCGAAGCGCGCTCTTCGCTCGCGGCAACCTCGGCGAGATGCTGGACCTGTGCCGGAAAGGCTGGGTCAACATCGGCTTTCCCTACCAGGAGCCGGTGGCGCTGGCCTGGACGCGCCGCGGCATCACGGCCTTCTTCCTGCAGGGCACCGACCAGAACTCGCTCCGCGTCGTGCGCTGCGACGCGAGCGGTGTCTCGCGCGGGCCGCGGGTCAGCCACCCGCTCCACGAGCAGCTGCCGGCCGAGGCGCCGCCGAAGGACGAGCAGGAGGCTTCGGGCTCCGCGTGGCTCCACGCCGTGTCGGAGGCGTCGTCGCGTTCGCTCGACGCGTCGGAGTCCGCGTTCGAGCTCGCTCCTGCATCCGGTGACGGGGCGCGTGCTGTCGCGGCGTTGGCGCGCCGGAGCGGAGGGCGCCACGGCGACGGTCGATCCCGCCGACGCGCCGGCCTTCGCGCTGCTGATCGAGGCAGGGCAGCTGCAGCCGGTGGGCGTCAGGCTCCCGGCGCTGCAGGCCCTGAAGCGCCGCGACTGGACCGTCGAGACGGAGCCGGCCTTCGCCCTCCTCGCAAAGGCGATTCCGAAAGGAGCGAGGATCTCCGAGCTGCGATTCGAGCCGGACGAGATCGAGGTGCGCATCCAGCACCCGACGCCTCGCGGCGAGAACGAAGCGCCGGCGCCGTACGGCGACAAGAGCTTCGACGAGTACGGCATCGCCGACAGCGACTGGTGGTACCCGCGCGACGAGGCCTCGTTCGGCTGCGCCGCCGGCGTGCCGCTCGAGACCGCTCACCTCCAGTTCCTGAACGCCCACCGGGGCGAGCGGCTGGCCTGGGCGTGGTTCTCCTGCAGCACGGCCTACTCCAACGGCCGCGACGGCGTGTGGCACCTCGTCCCGGCCGGGCCGAGCTGAGCCGGCGCACATCGTTTTGCCCCCGAGGGGTGGACAAAGCGTCCCGAAGGCGCGCACCATGGACGGTCGATAAAGACGGTCGAGGAAAAGGACATGCAACTTGGATGGCGCGGCCTGGCAGCCGCTCTCGTGATGAGCGGACTCGCACTGGCCGGGTGCAACAGCGGGAACCCGATGGGGCCCGATCGGAACGACGCGGGCGGAACCGGCGGAGTGATCGTGGGGCCCACGTGGCGTCTCGTCTCGATCGACGGCCAGCCGCCGATCGAGGGAACGACGCTCACCGCGATCTTCTCCGAGGACGCGCGCGTGGCCGGATCGGCGGGCTGCAACCGCTACTTCGGGCGCGCCAATGCCGTGACCGGCCGGATGCTGGTGGGCCCGCTCGGCTCGACGCTCATGGCCTGCGAGGCCAACGGCGTCATGACGCAGGAGCAGCGCTTCCTCGAGCTGCTGCAGGGCGCGTCGAGCTACTCGGTGATCGGCGACCAGCTGCGGCTCGGTCCTTCGGGGAGCGCGGTCACGCTCGTGTTCACTGGCGCAGTAGCGCCCGCCTCCGAGCTGGCGCCGCTCGGAGCGTCGGCGGGCTTCGGGGGCTTGGGCAGCCGCTTCGGCAGCGGCCGCCAGAGGCCGCCCTCGCTGAAGGCGCGCCAGCCGGGGCCGACCCCGCGCACGAGGCTCGCCGCGAGCCAGAGCGCCCAGAGCAGCATCGCCACGCGGTAGAGCCAGAGCGGCAGGCTCAGCACGCCGGCGGCCGGCGTGTCGCCGCTCACGCGGTCGGCGTACCAGCGCAGGAGCGTGTCGGAGCTGCCGTTGCCTGCGACCTGCATGTCGGGGCGGAAGAGCAGGCCCTGCTGGATCGCGCCGTAGAGCAGGACGAGCGCACACGAGCGCCCACGCGACGAGCAGGAGCTGGAGGCCGTCGAAGGCCCAGACGTTCGCGGGCGGCCGCTTCGCGCGCAGCGCGAGCGCGAAGACGAAGGCCGCGACGATCAGGGCTTCGGTGGCGGGCAGCACGCTCAAGCCGAGACCGAGCAGCACCCACTGCGTGGTCGTGAGCGGGCTCGCGGGCAGGCGGCCGAGGCCGTAGGCGACGGCGAGCAGGAACACGAGGTACGACCAGAAGAGCACCGCCGGGCCCCAGGCGGGGCCGCGCGTCGCGAGCAGCCAGCGCTCGGGCGGAACGGTGAGCTGCTGCGTGACGTTGACGGCCGGGCTCGAGAACGACACGCGCGGCAGCCCGTAGAAGACGCCCATGCCGCGGGACTGCTGCCAGCGGACCTCCAGCGTGTGGCGGCCTGCGGGAACGGTCAGGCGCAGCTCGCCGTTGTCGGGCCGCGCGGGGCGGTCCTGGCCGTCGAGCAGGACCTGCTGGACCTCGGCCTCCTTCGGGATCTTCAGCACGAGCGGCTGCTCGCGGCTGCTGCGCGCCGTCGCGACCAGGTGGACGCGCTCGAGCCGGCGGCCGGGCGTGTCTTCGAGCGAGACGTGATCGATCGTGAGCGTCTGGCCCTCGATCCCCTGCGGGTGGGCGAGCGCGACGCTGAGCGTCTCGCCCGGCCACGGTCGATACTCCGGAGCGAAGACGCCCTCGTCGATGCGCGAGACCGGCGGCAGGTTCGTGGCGGCGCAGGACCAGACCGGGCTGCAGTGCAGCTGCCACACCTCCGACCACGGGCGGCCCTCGGGCGCCTTCAGCAGGATCTCCTTCGTCTGCGCGAGCGCCGACTCCCACGAGGTCTCGGCCTCGTCGCCGCCGAGGCTGACCGCGACCTCGCCCTTCTCGACGACGAGATCCGCGAGCGTCGGCGCCTCGCCGGGCAGGAGCGGGACGCGCACGGCGATCGGCGCGCCGACCGGCGTCATGCGGCGCACGGTGGTCGTGACCGTCCAGGTGACGCCGAAGGCGAGCGTGCGGGTGACCTCGAGCCACGGGGCGTAGCGGCCCTCGGCTCCGGCCGACGCTCCGCGCGCGGCGAGGCGGCGCGTCAGCAGGATCGACGGCGCGGCGGGGCCGTCGGCCCGCAGGCCGCTCACGTCCCAGCCGGGAGCCTCGGCCCGCGCGCGCCGCGGCGGGTCGGCGAACTGCAGCGTGAAGCTGTCGCCGGGCGGCACGGGGCCGCCGGCCTCGACGCGGTGGACGCCGCGCGCGAGGCGCAGGTGCAGGAAGCCCGACTCCACGCGCGCGAGGCCGAAGGCGGCGGCGCCGTCGACCTTCACCTCGGACGGCGTCCAGCTGCCGACCGGTCCGGGCAGCGCCCAGGTGCCGTCGGCCGCGGCGTGGACCTCGGCGCTCAGGTCGAGACGGCTGTCGCCGAGCCGCAGCACGAGGCTCGGCGTCGTCACGCAGCGCGGCTCGCAGGGGACGGGGCGCGTCAGCCGCTGCCGCAGCTCCTGCAGCAGCTCGGGGCTCGGCGTGTCGTCGGCCCGCGCGGCAGCGGGGGAGAGCAGCAGAGCGGCAAGCGCTGCCGCCCGCGCCGCGCCGATTCGCCGGGGAAGCGACGGCCAGCGGCCGGCCAGCAGCACGAAGGCGAGCGCCGCGAGCGCGGCGAGCCGAAGGAACGTCAGGAAGCGATTGAAGCCGGGCGAGGCGAGCACGAGCCGCATCGTGTGGTCGCGGCCCACCGGTCCGCTCCAGGCGAGCGTGTAGCTCTTCCAGGCCCAGCCGGGAACGCCGGGACCCGTCTGCAGGACGGCCTTCGGGTCCTGCTCCAGGGCGACGTTGTAGGAGAAGCTGGGCTTCGCGACCTCCGCGGACGACTGAATCGCGCTCTTGCGCCGAGCGACGTAGCCGACCGCTTCGAGCTTCTCCGCGACCTTGTCTTCCGCGGCTTGCGGAGGAGGAGCGACGGGCACCGTCTGCGCCGGCACGCCTCCCACGACGCCGCCGACGACCCCGCCCGGCACGCCGCGCGTCTGGAAATTCGCTTCGCCCTCGCGCATCTGGAGCCCGTCGACGGCGATCGTTTGCAGTCCGGCACCGCCCTCCGCGACCTGCGGGAAGAGCGCGTCACGCACCTGGTCGCGTGCGAAGGGCACGACCACGACGACCAGCACGGCGGCGCTCACGAGGAACCACAAGCGCGCGAGCCGCTGGAAGCGGCCGGCGGGTGCGACGCGCTGGAGCGCGATCGCGGCCACGAGGCTCAGCCATACGCGCGAACGGCGCGCTGGACTCGCCGTGCGTGAGGACGAGAGCCGCGAGCGCGAGGAGCGCGGGCTTCGTTCCGAACAGGCGCTGGACGGCGAGCGTCACGATCAGGACGAAGAAGAATCCGAGGAGCGACCAGCGCGAGGTCCAGGTGCCGGGGACCTGGTCGACGCCGGTCGTGGCGAGCAGGCTCCAGCCCGGCGGGAGGTGGAGAGTCGCCCCGAGCTGCTCGACGCCCGTCGTCCAGCCGACGGCCGGCAGCGCGCCCCTCAACGCAAGGCGCGAGTCGGCCTCGAGCAGGAGGTTCGAGCGGCGCAGCTCGACGCCGGCGGCCTTCGTCTCGGGGTGCGCGGTGACGAGCTGGTCCTGGCCGTCGATGGCGATGCGGCCGAGCGTTCCCGGCGGCAGCAGGTCGAGGCGCGTCGTGGCGCGGAGCGCCCCGCCGAAGCGGTCGCGCACGCTGAGCGCGCCGCCTGCGGGATCGAGCCAGAGCTCGCGCTGGAGGTTCAGCTGGTCGGGCGGCGGCTCGGCCTCTCCGCGCCTCACCTCGGCGATAGCGAGGCTCGCGCCGGGCTCGACGAGGAACGCGGGCAGCGCACGCCAGTCCGCGGGAAGCTCGGTGCGGGAGGGATCGATCGGCGTCGGGCCGGAGAGCTCGACCTGCCGGTGCGCTTCGTCCGCGGCGAACACCCAGACCTCGCGCGACGGCCACGGGTCCTTGGGCGGCCCCTTCGGGAGCGCGAGCGCCTTCGGATGGCCGTCGACGCGCGCGTCGACGCTCACCGAATAGCGCCCGCCGCGGACCTGCACGCGGACCGCGTCGTTCTCGACGCGAGCCGGCAGGTCGCCCGAGACGGCAACGGCCGCCGTTCCCGGCAGCAGCGCTCCGGGAAGCGTGATCTCCCGCGCGCGGCCGGCGACCTCGAGCTGGAGGCGCGTCTCGACGAAGAGCGGGATGCCGTCGCGGATCTGCCGGAAGACCTGGAGCCTCAGGCTCTCGCCTTCGCCGTGCGACTCGACGCCGGCGCGCAGCCACAGCAGGCCCGCCTCGTCGCGCCGCGGCCGCGCGATCGCCTGGCCGTCGAGGCGGAGGTCGACGAGGCCGATCTCCGCCGGCACCGTCAGCGATTCCGGGAGGCGCGACCAGGCGAAGCGGCCGCTCACGCGGTGGTGGCCCGCGGCGACGCGGACGCGAGGGCCTCCGTCCTTGTCGAAGACGGGAGCGGACGCGCCGTCGACGCGGACGTCCTGCGGCCACGCGTCCGAGCTGCCCGGCAGGCGCGCGTCGGCCGCGCGATCGGCGACGAGATCGAGCTGGAGCGAGCCGCCCGTCGCGCCGAGCTCGAGCCGGAGCTGGCCGGGCCAGAGGCAGACGGGTGTCGCGTGCACGGTCGGACAGCCGAGCGTCGGCAGCTGGTCGAGCACCCACGGCACCCAGGGGCGGAGGGAGGGCGGCAGGTCGTCCCGCGAGATCGGCTGGGCGCTCGCGGTCTCCCGGCCGGCAAGGAGCGCGGCGGCGAGAATCAGTCCTCGAACGGCCAGCGGCACGAGGCGTCGCATGGGCACCTCCCGGGGGCCTGGATGTCCGCCGGCCCGATCCGATTACCGCCGAAGGATACGGCCTATTCCCTTTGAGGCAGAAGGCCGGCCGCGCGTTCCTTGGCAGGCGCGGCCATTCGGTTTTCGGTGAATGCCCGGAGGCAGCCGGTGGGGCGCACTTCCTCACGGACCTTGCCGCGCACGGCTTTCGTATGACAATCCGATGACGCCGCCGCGTCCTGCGGCGGGGAAGGGATGGTCCATGGCCGAAGTGGCAGTGCCCGGGGTGCTTCCCCTGGCGGAGACGGCCGGCTGGGAGCGTTACCGGCAGGACGCGCAGCGCTATTTCCGCTGGTCGCTGGCGCTCACCGGAGCGGTGACCGCGGTCTGGCTCTTCTTCGTCGTGACCGGGCGCGATGGCGGGGCCGTCTTCAAGGGCTACCAGCTCAACCTGGAGGCGGTCGGCCGAGTCGCGATGGGCTTCCTGGTGATGTCGGTCCTCTGGGGCTGGCTGTGGTACGGGATCAAGTCGCTGCTGCTGCGCAAGCTCGCCGGCTTCTCGAAGGAGGAGGTGCGGGCCGTCTTCCGCTCGCGCATGAGCGAGCCCTTCGATCTTCCGGGCCTGCTCGCGAGCCATCCGGAGAGGCGCGTGCGGATCGCCGACATGGTCGGCCGCCGGGGCCGCTTCCTGACGCTCGGGCTCATGGGCTTCACCTACATCTACTCGCGCATCGCGCTGGATCCCAAGCCCGACTTCCTCTACATGGGCACGCAGGAGAGCCTGTTCGACGCGCTCGCCTACAGCTGGTGGATGCTCGCGCTCTACTTCTCGGACGGATTCCTCGGCCGCATGGCCTACGGCGCGCAGACGCGCATCATGGACGGCACGCTCGGCCGCGCGAACTGCCTCGTGATCACGATGCTGTGGAGCGTCTTCAAGTTCCTGATGGTCCCGCTCGGCTTCCAGCTCTCGCACGTCTTCCCGGCGTCCACCTACGCGCCGCTCTTCGCGATGGTGTGGCTGTCGTACATCTGCGCCGACGGCGCTTCGGAGATCGTGGGCTCGCTCTTCGGCAAGCAGAAGCTCCGCGTCTGGGGCATCGGCGAGGTGAACAAGAAGTCGATCGCGGGTACCTGGGCCTGCTTCCTCGGCTCGCTCGCGATCTGCTCGTGGCTCGTGCTCGCGAACGGCCTGCCGCCGGTCTGGCTCGCCCTCGCCGTGGCGATCTCGGTCTCGAACACGCTCTTCGAGCTCTTCTCGCCGCGCGGCACCGACGACTTCACGATGGCGACGGCGAACGCGCTCGTGTGCTGGGCGTTCGGGGCGCTCGTGTACTGAGCGCTACTCGACCTTCCACTCCAGGAGGCCGGCCGCCCACTGCGGCTGGGCCGTCACCTCGAGGCGGAGCGCACTCGTGGTGACCGGCTTGAACGTCAGCCGGTTGAAGCGGTCGAGTGCGATGCCGGCGGGGCCGGCGGCCTCGACGGGCTTCCAGTCGGCGCCGTCCTTGTAGAGCACGCGCCAGCTCGCGGGGACGCGCACGTCGCCCTTGCCGGTGTCGTCGAGCCAGTAGACCTCCGCGGCCGAGACGCTCGTCGGCTTCTCGAGGTCGTACTGGACCCACTCCGTCGTGCCTTTCTTGGGCCACCAGTGGCAGGAGCCCGCCGAGCTGTCCTTCGACGAGCGCGCCTCCTCCTGGTCCTGGACCGTGTGCGGCTCCTGGCAGCCTTCCGAGGCCGTTGCCTTCGCTCGCGAGGCGAGCGTCGGCAGCGGCTGGGGCCTGACGCTCGACTCGCGATTCGCCAGCCACACGATCATCTCGCCCGAGCCGCGGTTGGCCCATGAGTAGTAGGGGATGAGCGTGAGCTCCTGCTCCTTCTTCTGCACCTGGCCCTTGGGGTCGTAGGAGAGCGCCACGGCCTTCGTCTTGACGACCTGGACGCCGTTCAGCAGGGCGGGCTTGAACTCGCTCACGAGCGGCGAGGCGTCCGACAGCACGAGGTTGCGCACGTGGCCGCCGTTGTCGGGCCACTCCGCCGCGTAGACGAGCGGGCCGCGCTGGAGGGCGATGCGCCCCGCGTCGGCCTCGACGGAAGCGTTGGCGGCGACGCGGCGCACGGGCATCGGCAGCACGAGCTCGACGACGTCGCCCTCCTTCCAGTCGCGGTCGATGCGCGCGTAGCCCTTCTCGAGCTCGAGCGGAACGGGGGCGCCGCCGGCGCGGAGCGTGACCGGCTCCTTCGCGGTGTCCGCGAAGCGGTAGAGGTCGCTCGGGACGGGCTCGCCGCGCGCCCAGCCCGGGACGCGGACGTAGAGCGTGAAGCGGCCGGGCGCCGAAGGCGAGACGGTGAGCCGCACGCGGCCGTCCCAGGGGTAGTGCGTGTCCTGGGTGAGCGCGACGGTCCGGCCGTTGTCCATCTTCACGTCGGCTTTCGAGGCGACGTAGAGGTTGACGTACAGCCGGTCCCCCTGCTGCGCGTAGACGTAGCCGGGAAGCGACGCCAGGAAGCGCGTGATGTTGCCGGGGCAGCAGGCGACGCCGAACCAGGGGCTGCGCTTGTGCTGGCCGGCCGACTCGAGCGGGTTCGGGTAGAAGAAGCTCTTGCCGTCGAGCGAGACGCCCGAGAGCAGCCCGTTGTAGAGCGTCCGCTCGAGCACGTCGACGTAGCGCGCGTCCGCGTGCAGCAGGAACATGCGCTGGTTCCAGTAGTCGTTGCCGATCGCGGCGCAGGTCTCGTTGTAGGCGCTCATGTTGGGCAGCTCGTAGCTGGCGCCGAAGGCCTCGCCGTTCGACATCGCGCCGATCCCGCCCGTGAGGTAGAGCTTGCGGCCCACGACGTCCTGCCAGATGCGGCCGAGTGCCGCGACGTAGCCGTCGGCGCCGGTGAGGGCCGCCACGTCCGCCATCCCCGAGTACATGTAGGTCGCGCGCACGGCGTGGCCCATGGCCTCGCTCTGCTGGACGACGGGAACGCTCGACTGGTTGTAGGGCCGAGCGTGCGGGCTGCCGTCGGTTCCCCGCGCGTCGAGCAGGAACTGGGCGAGGCTCAGGTAGCGCGCCTCTCCGGTCACGCGGTAGAGCTTGACGAGGCCCATCTCGGTGATCTGGTGCCCGGGCCAGATGGTCTGCTTGCCGGGGCCGAAGGTGCGGTCGAGGAGATCCGCGGTCCGCAGCGCCACGTCGAGGAGCGTGCGCTTGCCGGTCGCCTGGTAGTACGCGACCGCCGCTTCGTAGAGATGGCCGAGGTCGTAGAGCTCGTGGCTGTCCACCTCCTCGAGCTCCCAGCGCTTCTGGCCGGACCACTTGTGCGGGCTCACCGGATCGATCGTGCGCGCGGTGTAGAGGTAGCCGTCCGGCTCCTGCGCGGCGGCGATCTTGGCGACGAGCGCGTCGAGGAAGGCCTCGAGCTTCGGGTCGGGCTTGACGCTCAGCGTGTAGGCGGCGCCCTCGAGGATCTTGTAGGGATCGGTGTCGTCGAAGGGATAGCCGGGCGGGGTCTTGTCGGTGAGCGTCTCGCCGCGCAGCGCCGCCGCGGCGCGCTCGAAGTTGTAGAAGCGCTTCGACTCCTGGCACTTCTCGAAGGCGAACGGGATCGTGACGGTGCGGTTCACCTCGATCCGCGGCAGCCAGAAGCTGTCGGTGAAGTGGACCGCGGTGAAGGGCACCGGCTTCACCGGGTAGTCGCGGGCGGGCTCGACCGCCGCAACGTTCGCGGCCGCGGCTGCGGCCCCGAACAGCACCGTTGCACGAATCAGCATGCGCGCCTCCTCAACGGGTCGAAAGTACCATGTCGCCTCGTAGTAGAGTTGGCACAAAGGCGGTCGACGCCCGAAAGGCAGGGAGCTCGAGCCATGGCAGGCAAGAAGGAGAAGAAGAAGGCCAAGAAGGCGGCGAAGAAGGCGCGCAAGGAAGCCAAGCGCGCCGAGAAGAGAGCCGCGAAGCTGGCCAAGACGGCACCGAAGAAGGCGCCGAAGAAGGCCGCGAAGAAGGCCGCGAAGAAGGCCGCGAAGAAGGCCCCGAAGCAGGTCCAGAAGAAGGCCGTCAAGAAGGTGCAAAAGAAGGCCGCCAAGGCGGCGCGCAAGGCCTCGAAGGCGGCGGCGAAGCCGAAGGGCCGCGTGCACCAGGACCGCCAGCAGCCCGAGAGCCTTCGGCTCCGTTCCGCGGGCCCGAGCTTCACGGTCGACAACATCGACAAGAGCATCGCCTTCTACCGGGACGTGCTCGGCTTCACCCTGAAGGACAAGTGGGAGGACGAGGGCGCCTCTGAAGGGCGTCGAGCTCCTCGCGGGAAGCGTCACCTTCTGGCTCGGCCAGGACGACTGGAAGAAGGGCCGCGGCCGCGTGAAGGGCGAGGGCTTCCGGATCTACTGCGGCACGACGCAGGACATCGACGTGCTGGCGGCGCGGGTGCGCTCGACGGGCACGGCGCTCGCCGAGGAGCCGAAAGACCAGTCGTGGGGCGGGCGCGACTTCGCCGTCCGCGATCCCGACGGCTTCCTGATCACGATCTCGAGCGGGCTCTAGCGCCGGCGCGGCGCGTCAGGCCGACGCCTTCGGCAGTCCCTGCGGCACGAGCGGCAGGGCCCGCAGGCGCCGGCCCGTCGCCGCGAAGATCGCGCCGGCCACCGCCGGCGCCACGGCGACGATCGGCGTCTCGCCGGCTCCCGCGGGCGGCAGGTCCTTGCGGTCGACGAGGACCACGTCGATCTGCGGCACGTCGCCGAAGCGCGGCACGCGGTAGCGCGACAGCCGAGCGTTCTGGATCACGCCGCGGTCGAACTCGACGGCCTCGAAGAGCGCGCCGCCCAGGCCCATGACGAGCGAGCCCTCGATCTGGTTCTGGAGCTGGTCCGGGTTGACGACGGCTCCGCACTCGAACGCCGCGACGAGGCGCACGACGCGCAGGGCACCGCTCGGCTCGACGCGAGCCTCGGCGCAGGTGGCGACGTAGCTGCCTTTCTCGAAGCCGCCGGCGATCCCATAGCCCACGCCGCCGCCGCTTCGGGCCTTCGCCCATCCGAACCGCTCCGCGGCCGCGTCGAGCACGGCCTGGAGCCGCGCGTCCTTCAGGTTCTTGCGGCGGAACTCGAGCGGGTCGAGCTTCACGGCCGCGGCGATCTCGTCCATGTGCGACTCGCGCGCGAAGTGGTTCGCGGTCGCGGCGAGCCCGCGGTACGAGCCCTGGCGCAGCGGCGAGCGGCCGGGGTGGAACTCGATGTGCTGGTGCGCCGCGTCGTAGAGCGTCCGGATCGCGGAGCTGCCGGAGTTGTAGTTGTGCATCTCCCACGCGACGAGCCGGCCCGAGGCGTCGGTCCCGCTCTTCACGTCGATCACCCCCGCGGGCCGGAAGTAGGCCCAGCGGAACTCCTCCTCGCGCGTCCAGACGACCTTGACGGGGCGGCCCGCGGTCCGCGCGAGCCGCGCCGCCTCGATCGCGCACTCGCCCGAGTGCTTGCCGCCGTAGCCCGAGCCGGTGTCCGGCACGATCACGCGCACCTTGTCCTCGGCCAGGTGGAAGGCCTCGGCCAGCTCGCTCTTCACGCCGAACGGACGCTGGGTGCCGGTCCAGACGGTGAGACGGCCGTCCTTCCACTGCGCCACCGCGGCGCGCGGCTCGAGCGGGACGTGGGCGATGTAGGCGACGGTGTAGGTGGCCTCGAGGCGATGCGCGGCGTTCGCGCGCGCGTCGGCGACCGAGCCGACGACGTAGGGTCCGCCGCCGCGGCCCTCGCGCTGGCCTTCGCGCTGTGGTTCCGGTGCCTGGCGAAGCTTGTCGAAGAGCTCGCGGCCTTCCGGCTGCGGGGTCAGGTTCCACTTGGGCCGGAGCGACTCGACGGCGCGCGCGGCCTCCGCGGCCGTCCTGGCCGCGATGCCGACGAAATCGCCGTCGGTGACGACCACGGCGCCGGCGAGGCTCTCGATGCTGGCCTGCTCGATCGATGCGAGCGTCGCGCCCATCGCGGGCGGCCGCAGCACCTTGCCGTGGAGCAGCTCGGACGGCGCGAACGGCCCGGGGCCGAGGTCGCTCGTGTAACGGTGGCGGCCGGTCACGATCTCCCGCGCGTTCACCTTCGTCGCCGAGCGGCCGGCGATCGTCCAGCGATCCGCCGGAGTCGCCTTGACCTCGCCCGCGATCGTGCGCACGAGCTTCTGGCCCTTGGTGAGCGCGCCGAAGCCGAGCGTGCGCTTCGTCGGCGGGTGCTCGACCTGGCCATCGGCGACCTCCAGGGTGGCGGGGTCGACGCTCCACTGCGTGCCCGCCAGCTCCTTCAGCAGCTCGCGCGCCACGACCGCGGCCTTGCGCAGCTGCGGGGCCATGTACGGCGTCGAGCGGCTGCCGAACGTGCCCATGTCGAAGGGCGTGAGGTCGGTATCGCCCATCACCATCCGGATCGTCGAGAGCGGTGAGCGCAGCTCCTCCGCGACGGCCTGGGCGAGCGACGTGCGCGCGTTCTGGCCGAACTCGACCTTGCCGGTGAAGACGGTGACGCTGCCGTCTTCCGCGATGTGAAGCCAGGCCGCGAGGTCGGTCTCCTGGCCTTCGGCGCGTCCGGCGCGGCCCGATTCCTGGCTCGAGCCGGGCGGCGCCGCCACGAGCACCACGACGCCGCCGAGGAGACCGAGGAAGCCGCGGCGGCCGACCGCGAAGCGGTAGGGGAGAGCGCCGTCGAGCTCGTAGCGCTCGGGCTCGAGCTCGATCCCGTCCGGCAGGGTGCGCTCGTCGCTCACGGTCCGGTCCTCGTCGGCGTCCCGCCGCCACCTGGCTTCGGCTTCGGCGTCCTCCCGGCGGCCGCGCGGATCGCCTGCACGATCCGCGGGTAGGTGCAGCAGCGGCAGACGTGGCCTTCCATCGCGCGCGCGATCTCGGCCTCGCCGGGATCGGGCGTCCGCCGCAGGAGCGCCGCCGCCTCGACGATCATCCCGGGCGTGCAGTAGCCGCACTGCATCGCGTCCTTCTCGATGAAGGCCTCCTGGAGCGGGTGCAGCCGGCCGCCTTCCTCCAGCCCCTCGATGGTGGTGATCGGCTTGCCGGCCGTCGCGGCCGCCGGCGTGAGGCAGGAGCGGACGGGCTTGCCGTCGAGCAGGACCGTGCAGGCGCCGCACTGGCCTTCGCCGCAGCCGTACTTGGTCCCGGTCAGGTCCAGCCGATCGCGCAGAGCGGTGAGCAGGCTCTCGTCCGCGTCGGTCTCGACGCGGTGGCGGCTGCCGTTGACCAGGAGCTCGAGCACGGGCACGAGAAACCCTCCAACGCTATTGTCCGACATCCGTCCAGAAGTCGCATTTTTCACTGGACAAGAGCGGAACCACTCGGGCAGAATCCTCGTCCTTCGGAGTAGGAACTCGTGAAGCCCGCCATCAACCCGCCGGCACCCTCGATGGACGCGATCAACATCGCGTTCGTCCTCGATGCCGTCTTCCTCGGGGAGGAAGCCGCACCCTAGACCTCGGGCCGAACTCATCTCCGCTCAAAGGCCTTCCAGGGTGCGAGCCCCCCGGAAGGCCTTTTTGTTTGGGTTCACGAGCGGACTCGTGCAGGAGCAGGACGATGCAGGAAACGCTGGAGACGAGCGAGACGGAAGAGGCGGCGGCCGCGGAGCCCGTGGCGGCGTCCGCGGGCTCGCGGCTCGGGTCGGCCTGGACGCTGCTGAAGCAGGCCGTCAAGGGGACGCAGCAGGACTACACGGAGGGCAGCCTCAGCAAGGCGGTCTTCCTGCTGTCGGTGCCGATGATCCTCGAGATGGTGATGGAGTCGGTCTTCGGCGTGCTCGACGTGTACTTCGTCGGGCGGCTCGGGGCGAACGCCGTCGCGGCCGTGGGGCTCACGGAGTCGTTCCTGACGGTGACGTTCGCGGTGGCGATCGGCCTGTCGATGTCCGTGACCGCGCTCGTGGCGCGGCGCATCGGCGAGAAGCAGCCGGAGGAAGCGGCGCGCACCGCCGTGCAGGCGATCGCGCTGGGCTTTGCGGCCTCCGTGCCCTTCGCGCTCGCCGCGCTCTGGACGCGGCCGCTGATGAGGCTCATGGGCGCGCCCGCGCCGGTCGTCGAGATCGGCTGGGGCTACACGGCGTGGATGCTGGCGAGCAACGCCTCGATCATGCTGCTGTTCCTGATCAACGCGGTCTTCCGCGGCGCCGGGGACGCGACCGTCGCGATGCGCTCGCTCTGGCTCGCGAACATCGTCAACGTGGTGCTCGACCCGTGCCTGATCTTCGGCCTCGGGCCCTTTCCCGAGCTCGGCGTGACGGGCGCGGCGATCGGCACGGTCATCGGCCGCTCGGTGGGAGTCGTCTATCAGTTCCGAGCGCTCGCCTCGGCGAACGGAAGGCTGCGGATCGAGCGACGGCACCTGCACCTCGACCGCAGGCTGATGCTGCACCTGGCCAAGGTGTCCGTGGGCGGCGTTGGCCAGTTCCTGATCGCGACCGCGAGCTGGCTCGGGCTCGTGCGCATCCTCACGCCCTTCGGGGCGGCGGCGCTCGCGGGCTACACGATCGCGCTCCGCATCATCATCGTGGCGCTCTTGCCGTCGTGGGGCATGAGCAACGCCGTGGCGACGCTCGTCGGCCAGAACCTCGGCGCGCGCAAGCCCGAGCGAGCGGAGCGCAGCGTCTTCATGGTCGGGCTCTACAACATGGCGTTCCTGATCGGAGTGATGTTCCTGTTCCTGGCATGGGGCGAGCCGCTCATCGCCGTCTTCACCTCCGACCCGGAGGTGCAGCAGCTGGGAGCGGAGTGTCTGCGCATCGTGAGCTACGGGTACGCCTTCTACGCCTGGGGCATGGTGCTGGTGCAGGCGTTCAACGGCGCCGGCGACACGAAGACGCCGACCTTGATCAACCTCGCCTGCTACTGGTGCTTCCAGCTCCCGCTCGCGTTCGTGCTGGCGCGGAGCCTGGGCTACGGTCCGCTCGGCGTCTTCCTGGCGATCACGATCGCGGAGTCGGCGCTGGCGGTCGTGGGCCTGCTGGTGTTCCGGCGCGGGGCCTGGAAGCGGCAGGAGGTGTGAGCGGAGCGGCTAGCGGCGGATCAGCAGGACGTGGCTGCCGGCGACGACGTCCGTGACGGGCGCCCCCGGCTTGACGTCGATCGACTCGAATCCGGTCTCGCCCTCGCCGGGGAGCAGGAGCAGCGTGCGGCCGTTATAAAGGACGCGGCTCAGCATCAGGCTGTCCGGGCCGCGCACCGCGCAGATGCGGTCGGGCGCGAGTGCCGCCTCGCGCTGGAACACGATGCGGTCGCCCGGCTCCGCGACGCCGCGCAGGTGCTTCATCGTGCGCGGCGTGACGTCGCAGGCGAAGAGTCCGCGTGCCGACGGTCCGACGAGCCGCCGGTCGACGAGAAGGCTGTCGACGAGGCCGCGGGGAGCCGCGCCATTCTCCAGCACCGAGGGATCGGCGCCCTCGGCCAGCACGGGGACCGAGACGACCGAGGACGCCTCGGCCCGCGCGGCGTCGGCGGGGGAGGGCGACGTGAGGCGCGAGGCGACCTGCCGCATCCGCGTGGCGAGATCGTCGTCCTCGGCGTGGGCCAGCCTGGGCAGCGCGTGGCCGCTCTCGACCAGGCTCACGTAGGCCGGCTTGCGGCTCGCGGCCTCCAGCCGGTTCAGGAGGTCGAGTTTGTCCGGGCCCAGCTTCGAGGCCCGCGCCCAGGCGACGTAGAGATCCTCGTCGTCGTCGAGAACGCGCGCGAGACCTTTGGCCACGTCCTCGTCGGGGACCTTTGCGCCGCTCTCGATGAGGGAGACGTACGAGGGCGAGATCCCCGAGCGTTGCGCCAGCTCGACCCCCGTCAAGCCGAGCTGCGACCGCCGCGCTCGGATCCGAGCGTTGAGCTCGGGCAGCCGAAGCGCCGGGCGCTCCGCGCCTGTCGTGCTCGGGGGCTTGACAGAATGTTTACTCACGAGTAAATTGTAGGTCGACGGCAGGGAGAAGTCAAGCCCTGGGCCGCGATTGAGCCGGGGATGGGGCGTACGTAAGGGTTGATTCTGCAGTAAATCCGGGCTGGCCGCCACGAGAGGGAGGTTGAGCCGTGACCCAGAAGCCCTTCGGACGAGACGAGTCGGGGATGAAGCCGTTTGGAACAGACGACTTCGCGCTGAACCCCGAGCCGCGCTGCCCGTGCCTGCTGCTGCTCGACGTCTCGGGCTCGATGGCGGGCGAGCCGATCACCGAGCTCAACGAGGGCCTGAAGGCGTTCCGCGACGAGCTGGTCGCGGATCCGCTCGCCTCGAAGCGCGTCGAGGTGGCCTGCATCACCTTCGGGCCGGTGCACGTCGCGACGGAGTTCGAGACGGCGAGCGTCTTCCAGCCCCCGTGGCTGCGGGCGCTCGGCGAGACCCCGATGGGGGCGGCGATCAAGAGCGGCGTCGAGCTCGTGCGCCTGCGCAAGGAAACCTACCGCTCGAACGGGATCGCGTTCTACCGCCCGTGGATCTTCCTGATCACCGACGGCGCACCCACCGACTCCTGGTCGGACGCGGCGCTCAAGGTGAAGGACGGCGAGGCGAGCAAGGCGTTCGCGTTCTTCGCCGTCGGCGTGAAGGGCGCGAACATGGAGATCCTCCAGAAGATCTCGGTGCGCGAGCCGCTCAAGCTCAAGGGCCTCCACTTCCGCGGCCTCTTCCAGTGGCTGTCGAACTCGATGAAGAGCATCTCGCGCTCGACCCCGGGCGACGAAGTGCCGCTCAAGAACCCGACCGAGGGCCCGGACGGATGGGCGTCGATCTGACCGCTGGGCGCTGGCGCACGCTGTCGGCCTCGGTGGCGGGCACCGCGCACACGCGCGTCGGCGAGCCGTGCGCCGACGCGTCGGCGGTACGCGTGCTGAAGGGCGGTGACGGCGGCTCGCTGCTCGTCGCCGTCGCCGCCGACGGAGCCGGCGCCTCGCCCCGCGCCAAGGACGGAGCCCGCCTCGCGTGCGAGGCGATCGTCGAGCAGGCCCGGACGTGGGCGGCCGGCAAGAAGCCGCGAAAGCGGGCGCCGGAGGGGAAGCCCGCCCGCCCGCGTGACCTGCGGGCGTTCGAGCGCGAGGACGTGGCGCGCTTCGTGGACGGCGCGCGCGCGCGCGTGGTCGCCGCCGCCCGCCGCGAGTCGCAGGACGAGCGGGACTTTTCGTGTACGCTCCTGGTGGCACTCGTCGACCAGCACGCAGGGGTCTTCTTCCAGATCGGAGACGGAGCCATCGTGTACCGGGAGGACGGACGCTACGTGCCGGCGCTCTGGCCCCAGAGCGGCGAGTACGCCAACTGCACCTTCTTCCTCACCGACCCCGACGCGTCGACCCGCGTGCAGGCGAAGCGGGCGCGCAGGGTCGACGAGCTCGCACTGTTCACGGACGGGCTGCAGGGGCTGGCGCTCCATTTCGCGAGCCGCGCGGCGCACGGGCCGTTCTTCGCGCCGATGTTCGCGCGCCTGCGCGGCGTGAAGGCGACGCGGCCGCGGAGCCTCGCGGGGGAGCTGCACGCGTTTCTGGACTCGCCCGCGGTGAACCAACGCACGGACGACGACAAGACGCTCGTGCTCGCGACGCGGCTGCGCTGAGCCATGCGCAGCTTCTGCGACCTGCGCGGGAACGAAGCGGGGCTCGGCCGCTGCCTCGGCCAGGGCGGCGAAGGCGCCGTCTACTCGGTCGCCAACCGGCCGGGGACGGTCGCCAAGATCTACGCGCGCCGGCCCGACGAGCACGCGTCGCGCAAGCTCGGGGCGATGGTGCAGCTCGGCACCGAGGAGCTCAGCGCGATCGCCGCCTGGCCGCAGGACCTGCTCCACGATCCGCGCACCGGGAACGTCGTGGGCTTCCTGATGCCGCGCATCGACGGCCATCACGAGATCCACAAGCTCTACGGGCCGGCGGACCGCAAGCTCGCGTTCCCGGACGCCGGCTGGGGCTTCCTGATCCGCGCGTCGCGCAACCTCGCGGCCGCCTTCGACGCGGTCCACCGCCACGGCCACGTGATCGGCGACGTGAACCAGGGCAACGTCGTGGTCTCGCGCCAGGCGACGGTGCGGCTCATCGACTGCGACTCGTTCCAGATCACGCACCTCGGGCGCAACTACCCCTGCCGCGTGGGGGTGCCGCTCTTCACGCCGCCGGAGCTGCAGGGCCGCAGGCTCGACGAGCTGGCGCGGACGCCGGAGCACGACCGTTTCGGGCTCGCCGTGCTGGTCTTCCACCTGCTCTTCATGGGGCGGCATCCGTTCGCGGGGCGGCACCCGGATCGCGCGATTCCGGTGGAGACGGCGCTGCGCGAGGGTCTCTTCGCGTTCGGCCGCAAGGCGATGGGATCGGGAATCGTGCCGCCGCCCTACTCGCTCTGGCTCCGCGACCTCACTCCCGCCGTCGCGGAGCTCTTCGAGCGTGCGTTCGGGCGCGAGGCGATCGAAGAGGGCGCGCGTCCGACGGCAGGGGAGTGGGTGGACGCTCTCGAGAGTCTGGAGGGGAACCTCCGCACCTGCCGGGACGACCCCAGGCACGTTCACAGCCACGCGAACGGCTCCTGTCCCTGGTGCCGGATCGAGAACGACGGCGGACCGTCGTTCTTCTTCCTGCCGCCGGGAGCCGCGCCGGGCTCGTTCGACCTCGCCGCCGTATGGCGCTCGATCGAGGCGATCGAGTCGCCCGGCCAGGCGGCGCCGCCGGTCGACCTGTCCACGGGCCACGCGTCGGTCGAAGGCCTCGCCACCGCGGCACTCCGCGCGCTGCGGGAGGTGCTCGGAGACGTCGCGCTCCGCACCTCCAGCCGCCTACGGCGGGAGCTCGAGCGCGAGAAGCAGGACATCGATGCCTGCCAGAGCAACGTGCGGCGGCTCGAGATGCAGTGGGCGGAGCTGTGCGGCGATCAGCGCTTCGTTGCGCTGAAGCGCCAGCTCGAAGCGGCGCGCGCGGCGTACGAGGGGCTCGGCAAGATCGACGACGCGGAGTGGGACGAGGTCACGAGCCGCCATCGCGAGAAGAAGCTCCGGCCGTTCCTGCAGAGCTTCGCGCTCGAGTTCGCACGGATCCCGGGCCTCGGTCCCGCGGAGCTTGGCCGGCTCGCCTCGCGCGGGATCGCGACCGCGGCCGACATCTCGCCCGAGGCGCTGATGTCGATGCGCTTCATCGACCTCGAGCTGGTGAAGGCGCTGCTGCTGTTCAAGGGCGTCGCGACGCGGGCCTTCCGCTTCGACCCCGTGATCGGCGTGCCGGGACGCGAGAGCAAGGCGCTCGAGGACGCGCAGGCGCTGCGCCGCGCGAAGCTGGTCAAGCAGCTGCAGCAGGGCGCTCTCGAGCTCGCGGAGGTGCGCCGCCAGACGCTCGCGTGGCGCGAGGTGCTCGGCCGCGGGCTGCAGGCCAAGCGGATCGAGCTCAAGGAGCTTCAGAGCCACGCCGTCTGGACGCATGCGCGGGGCGTCCCGGGGCCGGCCTCGACGCCGGCTAGCTCTGGCAGCGCGGGCAGTAGTGCGCCGAGCGTTGGCCGATGACGATCCTTCGTATCCTCGCGCCGCAGCTCGGGCACGGCTCGCCCTCGCGCCCGTAGACGCGGCGCTCGTCCTGGTAGGCGCCCGCGTTGCCGTCGGGCTGCACGTAGTCGCTGATGCTGCTGCCGCCCGTCGTGATCGAGCGCCGCAGCACGCGCCGGACGGCGCGCGCGATGCGGTCGGATTCCTCGCGCGTGACGCGGCGGCCGGGACGGGTGGGCCGCACGCCGGCGAGGAAGAGCGCCTCGTCGGCGTAGATGTTGCCCACGCCGGCGAGCAGCGCCTGGTCGAGCAGCAGCGCCTTGATCGGCGCCTTGCGGCCGCGCAGCGACTCGACGAGCCGCTTGCCGCTCGCGCCGAGCGCGTCGGGTCCGAGGCGGTCGAGCCGCTCCGACGGCGCGCCCGGCCGCATCAGCTGGACCTTGCCGAACTTGCGCGCGTCGCGGAAGAACACTTCGGGCCCGTCGTCGTCGAAGCGCAGGCGCAGGTGCGTGTGCTTGTCGGGCCGGAAGGCCTCGAGCTGCGCCTCCGGCGTGAGCGAGGCGCCGGCGGCCGACGACAGCAGGCGCACGCTCGCGATGCCGGATCCGAAGATCTGGCCGGTCATGCCGAGGTGCAGGAGGAGGCGGTCGCCGTTGTCGAGGCGCGCGAGCAGGTACTTGCCGATCCGCTCGAGGAGCTCGAAGCGCCGGCCCGGGAGACGGCGCCGCAGCTCGGCCGGGGGAGTCAGGAAGAAGTAGCTCGGGACGGTCGTGTACACGCGGGCGACGCGGCGGCCGACGAGCAGCGGCTCGAGCTGCCGCCGTGTGACCTCGACTTCGGGGAGCTCCGGCACGAGAGCTCAGGCTAGCATGCGACGAGATGAGAGCGATCGCGACGGTGCGGGCGCTGACCGTTCTCGGAGGCCTCGCGGCCCTCTGCGGCTGCGGCGAGCCCGGCGCGCGCACGCCGCCGCCTTCGTCTCCCGTGCCGCGCGTCGACGCGACGGCCACGCCCGCGGCTTCCGGCTGCGGAGGCAGCGCGCCGCCCGCCGTCGATAGGGACGCCGAGCAACAAGTCCTCGAGCTCGTGAACGCGCAGCGGCGGCAGCACGGCCTGGTGGATCTGCGACCCTCAGCCTTGCTGGCCGACGCCGCGCGCCTTCACGCGCGCGACATGGCGCTGACGACTACGTCGAGCACGACAGCTTCGATCGCTCGCAGGGACAACTCATGAAGGCGTGCGAGTGGTCGAAGCGCGTCCTGTGGTTCGTTCCGGACGAGCGTCGGCTCGCGGAGAACATCGCTGCCGGGGCATCGACGCCCCAGGAGGTCGTGGACGGTTGGATGCGAAGCCCCGTGCATCGGCGCAACGTGCTGGGCGCCGCGTTACACCGAGCTCGGGGTCGGCTACTGGGCGGGCGGGAGCGCGGGTTTCTACTGGGTTGCGGACTTCGGTGGCCGGTGAGGCGCGACTCCCCCGCCGTCAGGCGCGAAAAGTGGGGGAGTGCCTCAATCCGGCCTTGCGCTCAGAGCCTCGCCTTGGCGCGGTCGACGGCCTCGCTCCCCAGGGAGCGCGCGAGGTCGACGAGCTGTCGGCAGGGCGCGTGGAGGACGGCCGCGCCCGCATCGTGGGGACTGCCGTCGATGGCGTCGGCATCGTCGAGGCGCGAGTCGGTCGACATCCAGGGCCTTGCGGCACACGGGACAACGGCCATGCTGCTGGGTCAGCAGCTCCTGGCGCCGCTCGAGGTCGGCCGTGGAGGGCTGACGCTCGGCGAGCCGCCGGTGGGCCTTGTAGAGCGCCATCCACTCCCGGTGCTGCTCGGTCTCGCGCTGGCCGGCCGGAAACGGCGGCAGGCCCTGGTCGTTGAGGGCAACGCCGTGCCGCTTGCAGTAGGCGGTAATCCTGGCCCGCAGCTCCTCGTCGGTGAGCCGTGGTCGGCCGCGGTGCGAGCGGTCGAGGCGCGGAGCGTGCGGGGCCGTGGTTTCCAGCGCCTGGCTTGGGGTCGGAGGGCGCCTGGGCGCTGGCGATTAGTACGAGGTTCGATTCCCATATGAGCCGGCGAGGTTATCAGAGGGGCTGAATATTGTCAAGTAAAAAAGAACTTAAATAACATACATTAGCGGAAGCTGAGAATGGCCCGAAACCAGGCCAATCCAGGGTCGCTGACCTCACCCAGCGCGCGAGCATTCGCAACCGAAGTTCGCTCGAAGACTCGTGCCGCCGGGACGGTACTCGGCTTACAATAACCGGCCGGCTCGGAACAGCACGCAGAGGGAGAACGAATGGCCAAGCGCATCCTCATCGTCGACGATCACGTCCCTACGCGAGCGCTGATCCGGACGATCCTGGAGGCCGAGAAGACGGAGTCGTTCGAGGTCCTCGAGGCCGGCACCGGCACCGAGTGCCTGAAAGCCGCCGACAACAAGGGCCCGTTCGACCTCATCCTGCTCGACGTGAACCTGCCGGACATGGACGGCTATTCGGTGTGCCGCGCCTTGCGCCACGTGGACAAGAAGGTCCCGATCGTCTTCGTCACGGCGAAGGGCGACCTCAAGGACTACACGGCGGGCCGCGAGGCGGGCGGCGACTCCTATCTGGTGAAGCCCATCGCGCGCGCCGCTCTTCGTTCGATCGTCAATCTGTTCACCTCGATCGAACGCTCGAAGCGCGCCTCGCACTGACGGGGACCTGGTGATCACTCCGGCGGCCAGCGGCCCGCTCGGACACATCGCACTCGTCCACGAGAGCCCCGAGCGGGCCGAGGATCTCGCGCGGCTCCTGCGCACGGCCGGCCACCGCGTGACGGTCGTCGTCCCCGGCCGGCGCATCGTGCAGGGCGTCGTCGACTGCTCGCCCGACCTCGTGCTCGCATCGCACCTCGTCGTCGACCCGCCGATGGCGTCGGTCGTCAAGGGCGTGCGCCAGGCGCTCGGATCCGACGTGCGGATCCTGGTGCTCTACGGCCTCGACCCCCAGGGCCTCCCGGCCGAGGTCGACGACGTGCTGCGCGCCGAGCCGATGCAGCCGACCGAGCTGCAGATCCGCGTGTCGCGGCTGCTCCAGGAGCTGGCCGAGCGGCGCGTGCTGCAGAAGAAGACGAGCGAGCTGCTCGGCCTCTACAAGATGTCCTGGGCGTTCTCGCTCGCCGGCGGCGCCGACGCGCTCTACTCGCACCTCTCGCGCCACAGCGCCGAGATGCTGAAGGCCGAGCGCGGGCTGGTGATGCTCTACGACAGCGAAAGGCGCCAGCTCGTGGGCCAGGTGCCCGGCTTCGGCCTCTCGCCCGAGCAGGTCAGGCGCGTGCGCTACTCCGTGGACGGCGAGGCCGACTCGCGCTGGAACTTCCGCAAGAACGGGCCGCTGCTCTCGAACAAGGCCCAGGTCGACACGCGGCTCTTGCCCGAGATGGCGCTCGAGCTCGGGCTGCAGTCGCTGATGGTCGCGCCGATCACGCGCGGTCCGCAGATCCTCGGGCTCTTGGCCGTGGCCGACCGCGTGGGCCGCGCGCCCTTCTCCGACGAGGACCTGAACCTGCTGCTGGCGCTCGCCGGCCAGGCCACGATCGCGGTCGAGAACCTGCGGCTGCACGAGGAGATCAAGAAGGCGAACGCGCTGCTGCAGGAGTACGACCGCCTGAAGAGCGAGTTCGTCGGCATCGTCGCGCACGACTTCCGGCGCCCGCTGATGGCGATCCGCGGCTTCGCGGAGCTCGTCGCCGACGAGCCGGACCTGCCGCCCGAGACGCGGCTCGAGTTCATGCGCACCGTGATCAACGAGACCGACCACCTCGCGGTGCTGGCCAACGACACGCTGCTCATCACGCAGATCGAGACGGGCCAGATGAGCTACACCTTCCGCGAGATCGACGTCGGGCCCTTCCTGCTCGACGCCGTGCCGCTCGGGCTCTCCGAGCACTCGGTGCTGATGGACGTGCCGCCGAACTTCCCGAAGATCTGGGCGGATCCCGACCGCATGCGCCAGGTGCTGAGCAACCTGGTCTCGAACGCGGCCAAGTACTCGGCGCCGGGCAACTCGGTGATGGTGCGCGTGCGCGAGCGCGGCGCCCAGCACATCGTGATCGAGGTGATCGACCACGGCCTCGGCATCCCGGCCGAGCAGGTCGGCAAGCTGTTCCAGAAGTTCGCGCGCGTGCGCACCGAGGACCACCTCAAGGTCTCCGGCACCGGCCTCGGCCTCTACATCTCGCGGCTGATCGTCGAGGGCCACGGCGGGCAGATCTGGGTGGAGTCCGAGCTCGGCAAGGGCAGCACCTTCGGGCTGGCGCTGCCGCTCGACCCGCGCACCGCCCAGAAGCCGGCGCCGGCCGCGGACAGGGCCGACGCGGGGACGGCGCCGCGCAAGCCCGTCCGCACGCCGGAGGCCTGAGGCCGCTCTCCGCTCAGCGCCGTCGCAGCTGGCGCTCCACCTCGGCGAGGCGCGGCTCGATCGCGACGGGGGGATTGCGCCGCCCGCCCGCGCGCGAGTGGAACTCGATCACGATGCCCGGGTCCTTGAGCAGGTGCCCGGTGAGCACCGCCACGACGGACTGGCCCGGCCGGATCACCCGCTCCCCCACGAGCCGGCGTACCCCCGCCACCGCGGCCGCCGAGGCGGGCTCGCAGCCGATGCCGGCCGCGTCGATCACCGCCTTCGCGTCGAGGATCTCGCGGTCGGAGGCGGCCGTCACGACGCCGCGCGTCGCGCGGATCGAGCGCACGGCGCGGTCGTGGCTGGCGGGGTCCCCGATCCGGATCGCGGTGGCGACCGTCTCGGCCTTCACCCGGAAGCGCCGCGTGAAGTCCGCCCGGAAGCTCCGGTAGAAGGGGCTCGCGCCCTTCGCCTGCACGGCGGCGAGGCGCGGCACGCGGCGGATCAGCCCGAACGCGCGCGCTTCCTCGAGCGCCTTGCCGAACGCGGCCGTGTTGCCGAGGTTGCCGGCGGGCACCACGATCCAGTCCGGCGGCTCCCAGTCGAGCTGCTGCAGCAGCTCCCAGACGATCGTCTTCTGCCCCTCGATGCGCCAGGGGTTGATCGAGTTGAGGAGCGCCATCCCCAGCCGCTCCGAGGCCTCGCGCGCGAGCGAGAGGCAGGCGTCGAAGTCGCCGTTCACGAGCAGCGTGCGCGCGCCGTAGGCGAGCGCCTGCGCCAGCTTCCCGGAGGCCACCTTGCCCCTGGGCACGAACACGAAGCGCCGGGATGCCCGCCTGCGCCGCGTAGGCCGCCATCGACGCCGAGGTGTTGCCGGTCGACGCGCACGCGACCGCGGTCGCTCCCGCGCGCACGGCCTGGGTGACGGCGACGGTCATGCCGCGGTCCTTGAACGACCCGGTCGGGTTCTCTCCCTCGTGCTTCAGCGCGAGGTCGGCGTGCCCGGCGAAGCGCGCGATCGCCTCGCGCCGGTAGAGGCGCGTCCGTCCCTCGGGATGCGTGAGGATGACGCCGCGGCCGGGCAGCAGCAGCTCGCGGAAGCGCCAGACGCCGCTCCCCTGCACGGCAAGGTCGCCGTCGCGCAGCCTGCGGTCGAAGCGCGCGCGGAGCGTCCGGCCGCTCTCGCTCGGCCGCTGGACGACGCTCAGCAGCCCTCCGCAGGCGCAGCTCGAGCGCGCGTCGCTCGCGCGCAGGACCGCGCCGCACGCGGCGCAGGCGAGGTGAGCGGTCACTCGACCCTCGCGCCGCGGTCGTCCACGCTGGACACGCGCACCGCCGCGGGCTTCGTGCCCGCCCGCTCGTAGGCGGCGGCCACGGCGCGGGCCACCACGGCGGCCAGCGGCTCCCCCACCACGGCGAGGAGCGTCGGCCCCGCGCCGCTCACCGCCACGCCGTAGGCGCCGGCCGCGAGCGCCGCTTCGCGCGCCTCGACGAAGCCCGGGTAGAGCGGGATCCGGCTCGGCTCGGCCAGGCGGTCCCGCATCACCTCGCGCAGCAGGTCGCCGTTGCCGCGCTCGAGCGCGAGGACGAGCCCGGCGAGCGCGGCCGCCTGCCCCACGGCGTCTTCGCGGGGGACGCTGGCCGGGAGCACCGAGCGCGCCTGCGCCGTCAGGACGCCGTAGCCGGGCGTCACGAACACGAACCGCAGCGACGCGTGGACCGTCAGCCGGACGTAGCGCAGCGGCTGCGTGCCGAGCACCACCACCGCGCCGCCGAGGAGCGACGGCGCGACGTTGTCCGGATGCCGTCCGGCGACCACCGCCTCGGCTTCGAGCGCGCACTGGAGGAGCGCCGTCTCGTTGAGCCCGCCCTCCAGCAGGGCGTTGGCCGCCACGGCGCCGGCGACCGCCGATGCCGCGCTTCCGCCGAGCCCGCCCGAGAGCGGAAGCCCCTTGCGGATCACGAGCTCGAGCCCCTCCAGCGCCCCGAGCCGGCGGACCACCTCGGAGGCCGCGAGCGCGGCGGTGTTGCGGTGGGACTCCAGCGGGATGCGGGGGTCCGTCACCGAAGCGACGCGGACGCCGATGCCCTTGGACCGCCTCGCGGTCACGCGGTCCCCGATGCCCGCGACGGCGATGCCGAGACAGTCGAATCCGGGTCCGACGTTCGAGGTGGAGCCCGGGGCATAGGCGGTCACGGAGTCCATGGCGGCCGCACACGATACCGCACTCGAGCCGCGCGAGCGAGCGTCGCCGCTCGCGCTCAGGGCGTTGCGGAAGCGCGTGCTACATTGCCTGCTGCATGTCGCTGCTCCGACGCGGCGCGCTCTCGCGGCCCCTGCTGCTGGACCGCTACATCGTCCGCGAGATGGTGGCGCCCACCGGCATCGGGCTGCTCGTCTTCACCTTCGTCCTCCTGATCGACCAGATCCCGCGGCTGCTGGGTGCACTGGTGGCGCGCAGCGCCGATCTCACCACGATCCTGCGGGTGTTCCTGAACCTCTTCCCCTCGATCCTGGCGATCACGATCCCGATGGCGTTCCTGCTCGGCGTGCTGCTCGCGTTCGGGCGCCTGGCGAGCGACAGCGAGATCATCGCGCTGCGCGCGGTCGGCGTGAGCCCGCTGCGCCTCTTGTCCCCGGTCATGATGCTGGCCAGCGTGATGACCGCGATCACGTTCTACATCAACGCGGTCGCGCTCCCCGCCGCCAACCAGTCGTACCGCGAGATCGTGTTCTCGCTGGCCGTCAGCAAGGCGCGCACGGACGTGAAGCCGCGCACCTTCAGCGAGAAGGTGCTGCCGGACCGGATGATGCTCTACGTCCAGGACGTCGAGCCGGGGGGCCGCTGGAAGAACCTGCTGATCTACGACACCCGCGACATCGCCGAAACCAAGCTGATCCTCGCCCAGACCGGCGAGCTCGTCGTCGACAGCGAGAAGCAGACCGTGCGGATCGAGCTCGGGGCGGGGAGCCAGCACAGCTTCTTCGGCGGCGAGCCGCGCGCCTACAACCGCACCGGCTTCGGCTCGATGGGCTGGGACCTGCCGGTCGACGAGTTCTTCCCGGACCGCAAGAAGCTGCTGCTCGCGAAGGGCGACCGCGAGATGTCGCTGCCGGAGCTGCAGCAGCGCGTGGCCGACCTGCGCGCGCAGCGCAAGCCGCGCTCGGAGTGGGGCCGCTTCGCGGTCGAGTGGCACAAGAAGTTCTCGATCCCGGCGGCCTGCCTGGTGTTCGGGCTGCTCGGGCTGGCGCTGTCGCTCGGCAGCCAGAAGGAGGCGCGCTCGGCCGCCTTCGCGCTGTCGATCGGCGTGATCTTCGTCTACTACGTGCTGATCCGGCTCGGCGAGCAGGCGGGCGACACCGGCCAGCTGCGGCCGTGGCTGTCGATGTGGGGCGCCAACATCGTGCTCGGCGTGGCCGCGGTCGCGCTGCTCTACCTCAACCACCGCGAGGCGGCGTTCGACCCCTTCGATCCGGGGCACTACCTGCGCTTCATCCCCACCGTGAGGCGTTCGGGCGCCGCCGCCCGCAGGCCCGCGCCCCGGCTGGCCGCCCGTCCGGTGGTGGTGATCCGGATCCCGCGCCTGCACCTGCGTTTCGGATCGCTGCTCGACCGCTACATCGCGCGTGCCTGGATCTCGAACGTGGCGCTCGTGCTGCTGGCCTTCGCCGCGATCTTCTTCCTGGCCGACTTCATGGACCTGATCGACGACTTCCAGCAGCATCGCGTCTCGGCCCGCATCATCGTGCACTACTACGCGTTCTACCTGTTCCAGATCGCTTTCACGGTGGCGCCAGTCGCCGTGCTGGTCGGGGTGCTGGTGACGCTCGGGATCCTGGCGCGCCGCAACGAGATCACGGCCATGAAGGCGGGCGGCATCAGCGTCTGGCGCGTCGCGACGCCCGTGCTGGCGATGGGCTTCGCCGCGAGCCTGCTGCTGTACGTCGCGCAGGAGTGGGTGCTGCCCGACACCAACAAGCTGGCGCTCCTGGACCGCAACGTGATCAAGGGCCGGCCGGCACAGTCTTCGGACCAGTTCGAGAAGCGCTGGATGCTCGCGAGCGACGGCCGCTTCTACAACTTCGACTACATCGTGGAGCGCGAGGGGGCGCCGCGCCGAGGCCGTGCCGAGCGCGGCCGCGTGGGCGAGTTCTCGGTCTACGGGCTCTCGGTCTACGACGTCGACCCGGCCCGCTGGGAGCTGCGCGAGCGGCTGTTCACGGTGCGCGCCTTCTGGAACGCCGCACGCGAGGCCTACGAGCTCGACCACGGCTGGCGCCGCGCCACGGGCCCCACGCCGTCGTTCCAGCCCTTCCAGAACCAGCTCGTGCGGGCCATCGGAAAGGACCCGGGCGGCGAGCTCGAGCGGCCCTCCTACTTCAAGCGCGAGGAGAAGCCGTCGGACACCATGCGCTTCGGCGAGCTGCGCTCCTACATCGCCTCGCTCGAGTCGCGCGGCTTCGACGTGGTCAAGCTGCGCGTGCAGCTGCACCGCAAGCTGGCCTTCCCGATGGTGGGCCTCGTGATGACGCTGCTGGCGGTGCCGTTCTCGTTCGTGGTGGCGCGACGCGGCGCGCTCTACGGTATCGGCATCGCGATCGTGATCGCGATCGTCTACTGGGCGGTGCTGGGCATCTTCAGCGCGCTGGGCGACAACGCGCTCCTCCCGCCCAGCCTCGCCGCCTGGGCCCCGAACCTCATCTTCGGTGCGACGGGGCTGTATCTGATGCTCACGCTGGAAACGTAAGGACAGACCGCCCAGTCGAGCGGCTCTTCAACCGATGCAGGCTTTGGGGACCCCAGGTTGAAGTCCGATGGCTCGGAATCTTGCTCGTCATCGGCCATTGCTCGATGACCGTGCTGCTACGAGCCGCATCCGGTTCGTCGATCCCTATTTTTCTCGGTCCCCCTTGACAGGTTCCGAGAGCGACTTCGCTCACCGTCAGCCACGCGCTTCCTAGTGCTTGTGTGACGCACGCGGCGGCCGCAGGTGCAGCGGCGTCGCTGCGAGATCCGCGCGAGCCGACCCGCCCTCAGTCTGATTGCCTCGGGTGCTCCTGCGAGGCGACGAAACGCCTGCCTATATTCCACTCATGGATTCAGAGCTCACTCTCGCGCTTCGAGCCGTTCCCGACGACGAGCTGCTGAGGCGACTCGGTGAGCTCGTGTCGCAGTCGCGCCGCGTCGAGGCCGACCTCGTTGCGCACATCGGCGAGGTCGACGAGCGACGGCTATTCGCCCGGCAGGCCTTCCCTTCGATGTTCGCGTACTGCACAGAGCACCTGCACCTCTCGGAGGCCGAGGCCTACCGCCGCATCACCGTTGCCCGTGCGGCACGCCAGCACCCGGAGGTCCTGGAGGCGCTCCGGGACGGCCGGCTCCACCTGAGTGGCCTCGCGCGGCTCGTGCCGCTTCTGAGCGCGGACAACTGCGCGGCGCTCCTCGAGCGTGCCTCGCACCTCACCACGCGCCAGATCGAGCATCTCGTAGCAGAGCTGGCGCCACGGCCGGACGTCCCATCAGTGATCCGGAAGCTCCCGCAGAAGCGAGAACGCCCTTCGCTCGTCGCGGTCCCAAGACGCCGCTCTCTCCCCTCGGCGCGCCCACGAACTCGTCGCGCGACGAGTTGTGACGCAGCCCGCGACGACTCCACAAATCTCCCGACTCTCTCCCCACCGTTACGACCAGCCGTCGTCGAGCCGCTGGCACCCGCCCGCTTCAAGGTTCAGTTCACCGCGAGCGCCGAGCTGCGCGACAAGCTCGAGCGGCTGACCGCGCTCCTGCGTACGGACGTCCCTGACGGCGACCTCGCGGCGGTCATCGATCGGGTCGTCACCGAGAAGCTGGAGCGGCTCGAAGCCCGGCGCTTCGGCAAGACTTTGGCTCCTCGAATGACGCTCGCCGAGGCCGACACGGCCCGAGCCTCGCGCTGCATCCCGGCGGCCGTGCGCCGTCTGGTGCGCGAGCGCGACGGCTCGCGCTGCCGCTTCGTTGACGAGCAGGGCCGGCGCTGCTCCGAGCGGCAGAGGCTCGAGTTCCACCACCGGCATCCCTTCGCGATGGGAGGCGATCACAGGCCGGACAACATCGGCCTCCTGTGCCCTCAGCACAACCGTCTCCTTGCCGAGCACGACTACGGCCGCGCGGCGGTCCGGCGCCGTCAACCTGCAGACCGCAAGACTCCACAAACCGGGAGCGGCCGAGACTCGCAGCCGCAGCCCTGAGAGCCGGGACCCGTCAAGCAGGCGGAGGAGGCAAGGAAAGCTCGAGACGGTCGTTCTATCGATACACGCCGACGTCCGCGAGCCAGATCGTGCCTTTCGTTCCGGGCTTGACGGTCGCGGGGTCGAGGACGAAGACGATCGCGCGCGTCTCGTTCGGGTCGACGTGGCCGTCGCTCCGCGGGTTGAGCGTGCGCAGGCGCGAGAACGGGATCTGCACCTCGCTCCACTCGAGCGAGGTGCGAGCCGAGGCCATCCACCACTCGAGCCCCTCGTCGGCCGAAGCGGGGTTGCGGTCGCGGAGCTGTACCCAGAAGCGGTACTCGCCGTCCGCCTTCGCGCGAAAGCGCAGCCCCGTCCAGCCGCCCAGGTCACGCTCCGCGCGGTTGACGAGCGCGCACCAGGTGAAGGCGTCGGCCGGCGTCGGCGCCGACAGCTGGAAGGCGAGCTTCAAGGCGTCGCCGCCGTTCGGGCCTTGCCCGGGGGCCATGACCTCGGCGTCCATCGCGGAGCGCGGATCGTGCTCGGCGGCGAACGTCGCTCCCTGGGCCTGCGCCGAAAGCAGCTGCACTTCGCGCGGCGGCGGAGGAGGACCGGGCATGGCCGCGGCCGCCTCTCGCTTCGCGCGCGCTGCAGCGTCGAAGACGTAGATCGGATTCGTGAGCACCCAGGGAAACGGCCAGCCCGGAACGTAGGCCTCGACCCGGTAGACGCCCGCGCCCGGAAGCGCCGCGTCGAGGGGCGCCGTTCCCTCCGCGAGCTTCCGGCCGTCGCGAAGCAGGACGAGGCGCGTCCCGGCCGGCACGCGGCCGCCGGCGCTCGCGCGCAGGCCCTCGGCGGGCTCGACCGTGTCGCCCATCGCATGACGTCGGCCGGATGCGTCCCGAACCGTGAAGGCGAAAGCCGACGCGTCCGCGAGCGCATCGCGGCCCAGGTAGAAGCGGCCGTGGCGCAGAGCCTCGAGCACCGCCGTGCGGTCGCTCGCCGCATCGCCCCCGAGAGGCCGTTCGAGCAGCACGTGATTGCGGGCCTGCCGGAAGAGCGCCTCGTAGGACGGGAAGCGCAGCGAGAGCCGCTTCGTCACCGCGAGCCGGCTGTGGGCGTCGGCGCCGGCGAGGCCGGGCACGTCGCGAGCCGCGAGGAGCTGGTCCCAGCGTCGGAGCGGCTCCGCCATCGGGCCGCTGGCGGCGAGGAGCGCGTAGTCGGCGTTGAGGCGATAGCTCGCGGCCGTCAGCAGCAGGCGCGGGCCGGCGCGACGGGCGTCGCTGTCCGCGTTCAGGAGCTCGAGCCCCCACGGCCCGGGCAGCTCGAAGCCGCCCCAGCGCAGGTCGGGCCGCGCCGAGAACGGGTGCGCGGCGAAGGGCACGCCGCCGAGGTGGAGCACGTCGTCGATGGCGTCCTGGCCGTCGCCGTTGAAGCGGTACGCCGGATCGCGGTCGAGGCCGATGCCGAGCACGTGGCCGACCGGGGTCGACAGCTCGGCGCCCACCAGCACGAGGACACCGTCGCGGTAGCCCTCGAACGCCTTCGCGTCGAGGGTGTTGTGGTCGGTGATCCCGAGGAACGCGAGGCCCGCGGCGCGCGCCGCGCGCACGACCTCGCCCGGCTCTCCCCCGCCGTCCGAAAGCGTCGTGTGCACGTGCACGACGCCCGCCACGCGCACGAAACCGTCGTCGGGAGGCTCGCCCACCACGGCGAGCGGCCGCCACAGCACGACCCGCAGCAGCAGCACGGCGAGCGCGAGCGCGGCGAGCGCCGAGATCGCCCGCAGCCACGCGCGGCGCCCGCTCAACGGGGTCGCCGCGCGCGCCGCGTCACGCGAGGCACGCGCTCAGTGCTTGAGGAACGCCTTGAGCTCGGCCGCCTTGTCCGTCTTTTCCCAGGTGAACTCCGGCTCGCTGCGGCCGAAGTGGCCGTAGGCCGCCGTCTTCTTGTAGATCGGGCGGCGCAGGTCGAGGTACTCGATGATGCCCTTCGGCGTGAGCGGGAAGATCTCGCGCACGGCGCGCACCAGCTCGGCCTCGGGCACCTTGGCCGTGCCCATCGTGTCGGCCATCACCGAGACCGGGTCGGCGACGCCGATCGCGTACGCGATCTGCAGCTCGACCTTGTCGGCGAGCCCGGCGGCGACGATGTTCTTCGCCACGTGGCGCGCCATGTACGACGCCGAGCGGTCGACCTTCGTCGGGTCCTTGCCCGAGAAGGCGCCGCCGCCGTGGGCGCTCACGCCGCCGTAGGTGTCGACGATGATCTTGCGGCCGGTGAGGCCGCAGTCGCCCTGCGGGCCGCCGACCACGAAGCGGCCGGTCGGGTTGATGAAGTACTTGGTCTTCGCGTCCAGCAGCTCGGCCGGAACGACGGCCTGGATCACCTTCTCCTGGACCTCCTGGCGCACGGTTTCGATCGGCACGAGGCCGCTGTGCTGGGTCGAGACGATCACGGTGTCGACCCGCATCGGCTTGTCGCCCTCGTACTCGATCGTCACCTGGCTCTTGCCGTCGGGCCTGAGGTAGTCGAGGGTGCCCTCGCGCCGCACCTGCGCCAGCCGCCGCGTCAGCTTGTGCGCCAGCATGATCGGCAGCGGCATCAGCTCCTCGGTCTCGCGGCAGGCGTAGCCGAACATCAGGCCCTGGTCGCCGGCGCCGCCCGGGTCGACGCCCATCGCGATGTCGGGCGACTGGCCGTGGATCGCCGAGATCACCGCGCAGGTCTCGTAGTCGAAGCCGTACTTGGCGCGGGTGTAGCCGACCGCCTTGATCGTCTCGCGGACGATGTCCGGCAGCTCGGCGTAGGCCTTGGTCGTGATCTCGCCCGCGATGAAGGCGATGCCGGTCGTGACCATCGTCTCGCAGGCCACGCGGCTCATCGGGTCCTGGGCGAGCAGCGTGTCGAGCACGGCGTCCGAGATCTGGTCGGCGATCTTGTCGGGGTGCCCCTCGGTCACGGATTCGGAGCTGAAGAGGTGTCGGTCGTTCTTGGCCATTCCTTGTCCTGGTTCCTGGTCTCGTCGCCCTGCTGCGGCGCTTCGCCCTGCTCGTGTCTCACAGGACGTGGCGAACGGGCAAGTATACCAGCCCTCCCGGCGCCTTGAAAAAGACGCCCTTCAGGCGCGCGGGTGCAGCTTGTCGTAGATCTGGCGCAGCCGCTCGCGGCTCACGTGGGTGTAGATCTGGGTGGTCGAGATGTCCGCGTGCCCGAGCATCGCCTGCAGCGCCCGCAGGTCGGCCCCGCGCTCGAGCAGGTGCGTGGCGAACGAGTGCCGCAGGACATGCGGCGTGAGCACGCGCTCGACGCCCGCCGTGACGGCGTGGCGCCTGACGATGCCCCAGAGGCCCATCGCCGAGAGCCGGCCGCCGCGCTGGCTCAAGAACACCACGGGGGGCGAGGCGTCCCGTGCGAAGAGCGGCCGCGTCTCGTCGAGGTAGCGCCGGGTCCAGCGCTGCGCCTCGCGGCCGAGCGGCACCAGGCGCTCCTTGCTCCCCTTCCCCAGCACGCGCACGACGCCCAGCTCGAGGTCGAGGCCTTCGAGCGTCAGCGAGGTGAGCTCCGAGGCGCGCAGGCCGGTCGCGTAGAGCACCTCCAGGATGGCGCGGTCGCGCAGCCCGACGCCGCTCTCCACCCCCGGCGCCGCGAGCAGCGCGTCGACCTGCGGCGGCGTCAGGTAGCGCGGCAGCCCGCTGAACGCCCGCGGCGGGCGAACGTTCTCGGTCGGGTCGGCGGCCGCGAGCCCCTCGCGGAGCGCGAAGGCGTAGAAGCCGCGGATCGAGAAGACGTGCCGCGCCTGCGAGCGAGCCGACAGTCCGCGGTCGCGCAGCGAGCCGACGAAATCGGCGAGCTGCTTGTGGCCGAGCTCGACGAGCGGCAGCTTGCGTTTCTCGGCGAACGCGGCGAGTGCCGCGAGGTCGCGCTCGTAGGCCGCGAGCGTGTTGGCGGCGAGCCCGCGCTCGACGCGGAGGTGGTCGAGCCAGGCGGCCACGGGGTCTTCGCGCAGCCGCTCCGCGCGCGGGCCCGTCGGCCGGGGTGAGGTGCGCAGGGTCCGACGCACCTCAGCGTCCGGCCGCCCGGCGGAACACGAGCGAAGACAGGGCGTGCGCCTCCCCCACCCGCAGGACGAGCGTGAGCGCGAAGTACAGCGCGGCCCCCGCGGCGACCGGCAGCAGGCCCGTGGCGAGCTGCGCGGCGAACCCCGAGGTTCCGAGCGCGCTCTCGAGGGCACCGGCCGCGAGCCGTGCCAGGACGCCCATCACCGCCGCCGCGGCCGCCATCCGCAGGATGCCGCGGAAGAGGCCCTGGCCGAGGAGCCCGCCCAGGCGCCGCTGGAACACCACCAGCAACCAGCCGGCGTTCAGCAGCGAGCCGAGCGCCGTGCCGAGCGCGATCGCCCGGAAGCCGAGGGCACCGTGGCCCAGGAAGATCACCGCCAGGTTCGTCGCCACGGCGAGGGCACTCGCGGCGAGCGGGACGCGCGGCGTGCCGAGCGCGTAGAACGCGGGCGCCAGCACCTTCACGCCGGTGTAGCCGATGAGGCCGATCGAGTAGAGCACGAGCGCGAGCGCCGTCTGCTGCGTGTCCGCCGCCGTGAACTTGCCGCGCTCGTAGAGCAGGCGCACCACCGGCACGCCGAGCGCCATCAGCCCGACGCTGGCCGGGATCGTCAGGTAGGCGAGCATCGAGAGCGACTGGCGGAGCGTGCGGCGCAGGCCCTCGAAGTCGGCCTCGGCCGCGCGCCGCGCGAGGCCGGCGGTGGCGATCGTCCCGACCGCGACGCCGAAGAGCCCGATCGGCAGGTAGAGCAGCCGGAAGGCGTAGTCGAGCCACGACACCGCCCCCGGCTCCTGCGAGGCGAAGATGCTGCTCACGAAGATGTTGACCTGCACGGCGGCGAGGCCGACCGTGGCGGGAGCCATGAGCCGCCCGACCTGCCGGAGGCCGGGATCGCTGGGAGCCCACAGCGGCCGGAAGCGCCAGCCGAGCCGGCGCAGCGACGGGACCTGGATCAGGAACTGCGCGAGGCCGCCCGCCAGCGTCCCGAGCGCCCAGCCCAGCACGATCTGGTCGGGGCTGAGGCCCATCCGCCAGAGCACCACGGCCCACGCGATCGTGACGACGTTGAAGAGCGCCGGCGACAGCGCCGGGACGCCGAAGCGTCCCTCGGCGTTGAGCATGCCCATCGCCACGGCCGCGAACGAGACGAGCGGCAGGAAGGGCATCATCACGCGGGTCAGCCGCACGGTGAGCTCGGCCTTTCCGGGCGCGTCGTCGAAGCCGGGCGCGATCGTGGCGACGAGCGGCCAGGCGAGCGCGATGGCGAGGAGCACCACCACGCCGAGCACGACGGCCAGGAAGCTCAGGACGCCGTTGGCGAGCCGGAAGCCCGCCTCCTGCCCGCCCTCCTTTCGCGTCCGCGCATAGGTCGGCAGGAACGCGGCCGATAGCGCCCCCTCCGCGAAGAGATCCCGGAGCAGGTTCGGGATCCGGAAGCCGATCCGGAAGGCGTCGGAGTGGTAGCCCGCCCCCAGGAGTGCCGCGAACACCTGCTCGCGCACGAGGCCGAGGAGCCGGGAGACGAGCGTCATGGAGGACACGAGCCCCGCCGCCCTCGCCAGATGCACCGTCTCCGCCTTCGCCTTGACCTCCAAGCCCTGCCTCGCTAAACTAAAGTTTTGTTCGACTTGCGAGGAGGACTTTAGTGGCACGAACCGCGTCAGCCCAGAAGCAGACGAGGCAGGGCGTCAAACGCCGGGCACGCAACAGGCAAAACGTTTCCCAGCTCAAGACCCAGGTGAAGAAGCTCCGCGCCGCCATCGCCGAGGGCAACGCCAAGGTCGCGCAGTCGCTGCTGGACGATACGGTCGGCCAGATCGACAAGGCGGCGAAGAAGGGCGTGATCCACGACAACGCGGCCTCGCGGTACAAGAGCCGGCTGACGCGCAAGGTCAGGTCGCTCGCCGCGGCGAAGTAGGCGCCCCCGCCGCAGCCGTTCCGCCGCACGCCGCGACGACGGCGCTCGTCAGCGCGACCGACGTATCCGCCCCCCGCTTGACGCCGCGGTCGGTCTGCTCCAGCACCAGGAGCGCCTTCTGGATGTCCGGCTCGCTCCAGCGGCGCGCCGCCGTCAGCAGCGATTCCAGCTTGAACTGCATGTTCGGCGGCAGGAGCCGCGCCCCGATCTGGGCCGCAGGCACGCCGGCATTCCTCAGCGCTATGGCTCCCCGCACCTGCCGGAGCGTGCGGTGGAGCGCCGCGACCACGAGCGGCCCCTGCTCGCCCTCCCCCAGCAGGCGCTCGAGCAGCTCGAGCGTGCGCGGCGTGTCGCGGGCCTGGAAGGCGTCGCTCAGCAGGTAGAGCGGCTGGCCGAGCCCCTGGCCGAGCAGCGCCGAGACGTCCTCGACGGTGATCTCGGAGCGGCCCTCCACCCAGGCCTCGAGCTTGTCGACCTCGCCCATCAGGCGCCGCAGATCCTGGCCGACCTCGTCGATCAGCAGGTCGAGCACGTCGCGCGACAGCTGCACGCCACGGCGCCGGAGCTCGCCCTCGACGTGGGAGCGCAGCGCGCGGCCGCGCTTCGGCGCGGCCTCGTGGACCTCGGCCTGCGCCAGCAGGCTCTTCCAGGGCTTGCGGCGCTTGTCGGGCTTCGCCGCCATCAGCACGAGCGTCGCGTCCGGCGCCGGCGCTGCCAGGTAGGCCTCGACCGGGTCCCCCGACTCGTCCATCCTTCGGAATCGAGCCGTACTTGAGCAGCTCGGCGCGCCGCACCACCACGGCGCGGCTCGCGGCGAAAAGCGACCCCGCGCGGGCCGCCTGGACCACGTCCTCCCACTTCGCCTCGTCGCCGTAGAGCACGCGCACCGACTCGTGGCGCTCTCCCGGCACCGCGGCCTGGAGCACCCGCTCGAGCGCGGCTTCGGCGAGGTAGGAATCCTCGCCCACGATCGCCTGGACCAGCGCGGGCGGCCGGGCGGCTGGCGCCATCCCGGGCTAGAACGCCTCCAGCATGGCGGCCACCAGGCTGCGGGCGAACGCCGTCGACAGGCGCTCGATCGACTGCCCCTCGCGGTCGAAGTAGTTCTGGGAGCTCTCGCTCATGTCGTACTCGTCGCGCTGCGAGAAGGCGTCGTGCGACCAGATCGGATCGGCCTGCCCGATCTTGCGGTAGACGACGCTCGCGGTGAGCGAGATCGCGTAGCGGGTGGCCTGCGTGAGCCCCGTGTCGCTCGAGAAGCCGACCGGGGCCACGTTGAAGCTCAGGATCTCGCCCTCGACCACGGCGTCGACGCCGGCGGCATCGCGCACGACCGTGAAGCGGCCTCGCTTCAGGAGCTCCACCATCACCGCCTGCGTGACGTGGGTGTCGAGCCCCACCTTGCCGGTGCGGTCCTTGAAGAGCGGAACGCCGATCCGCTTCACCGACGCGTCCGTCGTGATGCCGCGGCCCTGCAGCGAGTAGCCGCAGCCGGCGGCCAGAGCCGAGGCGGCCGCCGTCAGCACGTGGCGCCGCCTCATTGGACCACCAGGCTGACGAGCCGGAGCGGGACCACGACGAACTTGACGATCTCCTTGCCGTTCACCTGTTCGGCCACCCTCGGCTCGGCGAGTGCGCGGGCGCGGATCTCGTCCTCTCGCGCCTCGCGCGCCACGGTGATGCGGCCGCGGACCTTGCCGTTCACCTGGACGGCGAGCTCGACCTCGTCCTCGCGGGCGGCGGCGGCGTCGAACGCGGGCCACGCCTCGCGAACCAGGCTGGTGGCGTGCCCGAGCCGCGCCCAGAGCTCCTCAGAGATGTGCGGCGTGAAGGGGTTGAGCAGCTTCACGAGCGTCTCGAGCGCCTCGCGCAGCACCTCGCGGCCCGGGCCTGCAGCAACCTCTGCCTCGAGGCGCTGGATCTCGTTCTTGAGCTCCATGAGCGCCGCGACGGCCGTGTTGAGCTGGATGCGCTCCTCGATGTCGTGTGTCACGCGCTGGATCGTCTGGTGCACCTTGCGCCGGAGCTCGCTCGCGGATGCCGGCAGCTCGGCGGGCAGCGCCTGGCGCTTCTCCTTCGCGAACGCCGCCGCGTGCCGGTCGAAGAGCCGCCACACCTGCTGCAGGAAGCGGTGGGGCCCCTCGATCCCGCTCTCGCTCCAGTCCATCGCGAGCTCCGGCGGGCCGGCGAAGAGGATGTAGAGCCGGAGCGTGTCCGCGCCGTAGCGTTTGATGACGTCGTCCGGGGCGATCGTGTTGCCCTTCGACTTCGACATCACCTCGCCGTCCTTGTGGACCATTCCCTGCGGGAAAAGGCGCGTCACCGGCTCGTCGATCGTCACGAGGCCGAGGTCGCGCATCACCTTGGTCCAGAAGCGGGAGTAGACGAGGTGCAGGATCGCGTGCTCGATCCCGCCGACGTAGAGGTCGATCGGAAACCAGTAGCGCACGGCAGCCGCGTCGAACGGCCCGTCCGTCTTCGTCGGCGAGAGGTAGCGGTAGAAGTACCAGGACGAGTCGACGAACGTGTCCATGGTGTCCGTCTCGCGCCGCGCCTTGCCGCCGCACTTCGGGCAGCGAGCCTCGACGAAGGCCGGCACCTTCTCGAGCGGGTTGCCGCCTTCGCCCGTGAACGGAGCGTCCGCCGGGAGCACGACCGGCAGCTCCGTGTCCGGCACGGGCTGCATGCCGTCCGTGTCGCAGTAGACGACCGGGATCGGCGTCCCCCAGTAGCGCTGGCGGCTGATCAGCCAGTCCTTGAGGCGATAGGTGATCGTCGGCTTGCCGACGCCCTTCGTCTCGGCCCAGGCGGCCATCTTCGGGATCGCGTCTTCGGCCGGGAGGCCGTCGAACTCGCCGCTGTTCACGATCGTGCCCGGCCCGACGTAGGCGGCCGCGAGCGTAGCGCCGTCCAGCTTCTGACCCTCCGGCTGGATCACGACGCGCACGGGCAGCTCGTACTTGCGCGCGAACTCGAAATCGCGCTCGTCGTGCGCCGGGACCGACATGATCGCGCCCGTGCCGTAGCCCATCAGCACGAAGTTGCCGACCCAGACCGGGATCTTCTCGTTCGTGAACGGGTTCGTCGCGTGGCGGCCGGTGAAGACGCCTTCCTTCTCGACCTTGCCCTCGAGTCGCGCGCGGCGGTCCTGCGCGCGGAGCCGTCCGATCGCCTCCTTGCGCTTCGCCGCGTCGGGCAGGCCCGTGAGGAGCGAGTCGACCATCGGGTGCTCGGGCGCCAGCACCATGAAGGTCGCGCCGAAGATCGTGTCCACCCGCGTCGTGAAGATCTTGATGCTCGGAAAGCCCTCGACCGGGAAGTCCACCTCGGCGCCGTGCGACTTCCCCACCCAGTTGCGCTGCTGCTGGAGCACGCGCTCGGGCCAGGTCGGAAGCTGGGCCATGTCGTCGAGGAGCGCGTCCTGGTACCGGGTGATGCGCAGGAACCACTGCTCCATGTCGCGCTGCTGGACGACGCTCCCGCAGCGCCAGCAGTGACCGCCTTCGGCCTGCTCGTTCGCGAGCACGGTGAGGCAGGACGGGCACCAGTTGACCGGCGCCTTGGCACGGTACGCAATGCCCTTCTCGAGCATGCGCAGGAAGAACCACTGGTTCCAGCGGTAGTACTCGGGATCGCAGGTGGCGATCTCGCGGCTCCACGGGTAGCTGAAGCCGAGCCGCTGGAGCTGCCGCTTCATCGAGGCGATGTTGGCGCGCGTCCACTTCTCGGGGTGGACCCCCTTCTTGATGGCGGCGTTCTCGGCGGGCAGCCCGAGCGCATCCCACCCGATCGGGTGCATCACGTTCATCCCGCGCATGGTCTTGCAGCGCGAGATCACGTCGGTGATGCAGTAGTTGCGCACGTGCCCGACGTGGATGTCCCCGGACGGGTAGGGCAGCATCTCCAGGCAGTAGAACTTGGGCCGCTTCGGGTCCTCGCTGACCTCGAAAACCCCGCTCTCGGCCCACGTCTTCTGCCAGCGCGTCTCGATCTCTTGGAAGTCGTAGTCAGCCATAGGTGTCGGAAACGAGCCAGCTTAGCATGGCGTCACGGACTGCCCTGAAGGGTCTGGGTGTGCGGCAGATCAAGCCTCCGGCCTGTTTTCTTGGAGCGTCTCAACTTTGCGGCGAGTTCAGACTGCTCCTCCCGTCCGCACTCGTGCTCCCGCAGTTCGGACCTGCATGCTTGTCCAGGAGCCGCCTCGAGGTCGTCAGATTTTCTTTGCCGCCTCTTGACAGATTTCGAGAGCGACTTCGTTCGACGCAGGTCGCGCACTCGTGACTGCCTGTGTGGTGCGCGCGGCGGCCACGGGTGCAGCGGAATCGCAGCGAGATCCGCGCGAGTCGACTCGCGCTCACTGGGACCGCATCGCGTCCGCCGGCAAGGCGACGAAACGGCTGCCTATATTGCAGTCATGGATTCAGACCTCACTCTCGCGCTTCGAGCCGTTCCCGACGACGAGCTGCTCAGGCGACTCGGGGAGCTCGTGTCGCAGTCGCGCCGCGTCGAGGCCGACCTCGTCGCCCACATCGGCGAGGTTGACGAGCGACGGCTATTCGCCCGTCAGGCCTTCCCTTCGATGTTCGCCTACTGCACCGAGTGCCTGCACCTCTCGGAGGCCGAGGCCTACCGCCGCATCACCGTAGCCCGCGCGGCGCGGCAGCACCCGGACGTCCTGGAGGCGCTCCGGGACGGCCGGCTCCACCTGAGTGGCCTCGCGCGGCTCGTGCCGCTGCTGACCGCGGACAACTGCACGGCGCTCCTCCAACGTGCGTCGCACCTGACCACGCGCCAGATCGAGCAGTGCTCGTCGCGGAGCTGGCGCCCCGGCCGGACGTCCCCTCCGGAATCCGGAAGCTCCCGCAGAAGCGACAAGGCCCTTCGCTCGTCGCGGTCCCGGCGCTGCCTCTCGCTTCGGCCGCCGAACCCTTCCCGGGACGAGTCGAGGCGCAGACCGCCGATCCGGACCCCACGAACTCGTCGCGCGACGAGTTGTCGACGCGCCGGCAGCGACTCCACAGGCCGTCCCGACTGTCCCCCCGCCGTCCCGGACAGCCTTCGTCGAACCGCTGGCGCCAGCCCGCTTCAAGGTCCAGTTCACCGCCAGCGCGGAGCTGCGCGACAAGCTCGAGCGGCTGACGGCGCTCCTGCGCTCGGAGCTCCCTGACGGTAACCTAGCGGCGGTCATCGATCGGGCCGTGACCGACACGCTGGAGCGGCTCGAAGCCCGCCGCTTCGGCAAGACCTTGGCCCCTCGCAAGAGGCTCACGGAAACGGATACCGCCGGTGCCTCCCGCCACATCCCGGCCGCGGTGCGCCGTGCCGTGCGCGAGCGCGACGGCGAGCGCTGCCGCTTCATTGACGAGGAGGGCCGGCGCTGCTCCGAGAAGTACCGGCTCGAGTTCCACCACCGTCACCCCTTCGCGATGGGAGGAGATCACAGGCCGGACAACATCGGCCTGCTGTGCCCTCAGCACAACCGCCTTCTCGCAGAGCACGACTACGGCCGCGCGGCGATCCGGCGTGTGGTGCTTGAAAGCGCAAGAACGCAGAGGCCGGAACCCGCCAAGATCGACAACTAGGAACCCGGCAGCGCGTTCCAGGCGAAGTGCGGGGACCTCGAGCAGCGTCAGCGCGCCCTGGGCAGGGTGCTTCGTCAGGGCTTCGTTCGCAACCGCTCCGCCACCAGCTCCGCCAGGTCCTTGACCTTGACCTTGTCGTCGACGCCCTTGGCTTTCGTGCCGTCGGTCATCATCGTCATGCAGAACGGGCAGCCGACGGCGACCGTCGAGGCCCCGGTCGCGAGGGCCTGCTCGGTGCGCTCGATGTTGACGCGCTTGCCGATGCGCTCCTCGAGGAAGATGCGGCCGCCGCCGGCGCCGCAGCAGAAGCCGGTCTTGCCGCTCTGCGCCATCTCGACGGGCTTGGCGCCGATGCGCGTCAGCACCTCGCGCGGCTCGGCCACCGTGTCGTTGTAGCGCGCCAGGTAGCAGGGATCGTGGAACGTCACGAGCTCCTGGCCGCTCGTCGCGAGGTCGAGCGGGATGCGGCCCGCTGCCAGCAGCTCCGAGAGCAGCTGCGAGTGGTGGACGACCTGGTACTCCCCGCCGTGCTCGCGGTACTCCTTGCCCAGGCTGTTGAGGCAGTGCGGGCAGGTCACGAGCATCTTGCGGAAGCGGTAGGGCTTGAGCGTCTCGACGTTCTCCTTCGCGAGCTCGGCGAAGACGTACTCGTTGCCGAGGCGCCGGGCGGGGTCGCCGTTGCAGCGCTCCTCGGTCCCGAGCGTCGCGAAGTCGACTCCGGCCGCCTTCAGGATCCGGACGAGCGCCTGGTTGGTCTTGCGCGCCCGCGGATCCGTGGCGCCCGCGCAGCCGACCCACAGGAGGTACTCGACCTCGCGGCCGCCCTGCTCGCTCATGAGCGGCACGTCGAGGCCCTCGGCCCACTCGAGCCGCCGGTCGGGGCCGAGGCCCCAGGGGTTGCCCTTCGTCTCGAGGCCCTTGAAGGCGTTCGTCGCCTCCTGCGGGAAGCTCGACTCCATCATCACGAGGTTCTGGCGCAGGCCCAGCAGCGTGCCGGGCACCGAGTCGATCAGCACCGGGCACGCCTGCACGCACGCCGCGCAGGTGGTGCAGGCCCAGAGCTCGTCCGTGTGGACCTGCCCGTCGACCTCCGCGTAGCCGCCGTCGGGCCGCACGGCGCCGGGCCGTGCGGGATCGATCTCGGCCTGCGAGACGAGCGGCACGGGACGGTCCCGCAGGTTGAGCTTGACGTCGTGCAGCACCTTCATCGGCATGAGCGGCTTGCCGGTGGCGTGCGCCGGGCAGACGGCGTTGCAGCGGCCGCACTCGGTGCAGGCGAACGAGTCGAGCAGACTCTTCCACGGCAGCTCCTGGACGCGTTCGATCCCGAACTTCTCGGTCTTCTCGAAGTCGATGCGCGGCGGCAGGCCGTAGCGCTTGCGCCGGAAGAAGTAGAGGTTCGGCCAGGCGAACACCAGGTGCATGTGCTTCGTGGTCGGCAGGTAGGCCGCGAAGCCGAGGAAGACGAGCGTGTGCGCCCAGAAGCCGAGGCCCCGCAGCGCCCGCGCCTCGGGCGTCGGGACGAAGGAGAGCGCGCCGGCGATCGCCGCGCTCACCGGCTGCGTCCAGGCGCCCGCTGCGGTCCCCAGGCGCTGCCGAAGCAGCAGCGAGGGGCCGGCGAGCAGGAAGAACGTCACGTAGAGCGCCACCAGGAACCAGAGGATCCGCTCGCCGTCCAGCGACCGCGGCAGCAGGCGTTCGGGTCGGCCCACGAACCGGCGTGCGAGAGCGATCGCCGCGGCCAGGACCACGGCTGCCGCGAAGAGGTCCTGGCTCAGGTGGTAGGCGTTCGTGAGGCCCTCGGGCAGCACGCGCGCGTAGGCGAACGGCCGATGCCCAAAAGCCACGCGATACGAGGTGAGCCCCTCGAGCAGCACCTCGAGGTGCCCGATGCCGAGCACGAAGAAGCCGAACAGGAAGATCGCGTGCAGGAGCCCGGCGCCCGGGTCCTCCATCACCTTGCGGTGGCCGAAGGAGAGGCTCACGAGCTTCGCGAAGCGCTCGGCGGGCGCGTCGGTGAGCGTCTCGTCGCCAGGCGTGCCCGTCGCCACGAGCGCGGCCAGGCGCCGCAGCTGGAGCGCCATGAAGCCGAACGCGACGACCGTGAGGGCCGCGACCAGCACCGACTGCAGGACCGCGAGCACGGCCATCAGGCCACCTCGAAGGGCCGTCAGCCGCGCGAGGCCCGATGGGCCTTGGCGGCCTCCGTGAGCCTGGGGAGCACCTCGAAGAGATCGCCGACGATCCCGTAGTCGGCGACCTTGAAGATCGGCGCGTCCTTGTCCTTGTTGATCGCCACGATGTACTTCGACGACGACATCCCGGCGAGGTGCTGGATCGCCCCGCTGATGCCGCACGCCACGTAGAGCGAGGGCGACACCGTGCGTCCGGTCTGCCCCACCTGGAGCTGGTGGTCGACCCAGCCGGCGTCGACGATCGCGCGCGAGGCGCCGACGGCGGCGCCGAGGGCCTCGGCCAGGCTCTCGACGAGGTGGAAGTTCTCCGGCCCCTTCAGGCCGCGGCCTCCCGAGACGATGATCTGCGCTTCGCTCAGCTGGATCTTGCCCTGCGCGGTCGCGCTCACGCCCGTGACCTTGGCGCGGGCCGAGGCGTCGGCCGCACCGCGGACGATGTCGACCGGGCGGCCTGCATCCTTGGGACCGAGCGGAAAGACGTTGGGGCGCAGGGTCGCCATCTGCGGCTCGCCCGCCCACTCGACCGTCGCGTAGGCCTTGCCGGCGTACATCGGGCGCCGGGCGACCAGCCGGCCGTCCTTCACCTCGAGCGCCACGCAGTCGGAGGCGAGCCCGCCGCCGATCTTCGCGGCCACGCGAGGCGCCAAATCCTTGCCCATCGCCGTGAAGGGAACCAGCACCACCGACGGCTTCGCCTCGGAGATCGCCTGGGCGAGCGCCCGCGCGTAGGACTCCGTGGCGTACGAGCCGAAGGCGGGGTCGTCGAAGACGACGACGCGGTCCGCGCCCTGCGCAGTCAGCTCGGCCGCCAGCGCCTCGCTGCCCGGGCCGATCACGACGGTGGTGACGGACGCGGCGAGCGGCCCGGCGAGGCGCCGCGCCTCGGAGACCGTCTCGAGCGAGGCGCGCCGCAGCTTGCCGTCGCGCTGCTCGGCGAACGTGAGGATCACGCCCACGTCAGATCACCTTGGCTTCTTCGTGGAGCACGCGCACGAGCTCCTGGGCCTGCGCCGCCGCGTCGCCTTCGATCATCCGCACGGCGGGCCGCGGCGGAGGCAGCTCCAGCCGGGTGATCCGCACCCTGGGCGCCACCGCGGCTGCGTCGAGACCGAGGCCGGCCAGGTCGACGACGGTGAGCGGCTTCTTCTTGGCGGCCATGATGCCCTTGAGCGCGGCGTAGCGCGGCTCGTTCAGACCCTTCTGGGCCGAGATCACCGCGGGCAGCGGCGTCGTCCAGGTTTCGCGCGCACCCTCGATCTCCCGCTCGACGGTCGCCTGGCCGTCCCCGATCTCGATCTTCACGGCCACGGTCACCTGCGGCAGGTCGAGCAGCTCCGCCAGCATCCCGGGGACCTGGCTGTGGTCGCCGCCGACCCCCTGCTGGCCGCAGAGCACCAGGTCCACCGTACCGAGCGTGCGGATCGCGGCAGCGAGCGCACGCGCGGTGCCCAGCGTGTCGGTGGCGTCGAGTGCTGCGTCCTTCACGAGCAGCGCCGAGTCGGCTCCCATCGCGAGGCCGTTGCGCAGGGCCTGCTGCGCGCGCTCCGGGCCCACGCTCACGAGCACGACCTCGCCGCCTTTCGCCTCCTTGATCCGGAGCGCTTCCTCGATCGCGAACTCGTCGTAGGGCGAGACGATCCAGGTCTGGACGTCCGCCTCGGAGATCGCCGCTCCGCTCGGGGCGACGCGTACGCGGGTTTCGGTGTCCGGGACCTGCTCGACGCAGACGGCGATCTTCATGCCCCGCCTTCGTAGCGTTTCATGAGCAAGGCGCCGTTCGTCCCGCCGAAGCCGAACGAGTTGCTGAGCGCGTAGCGGACCTCGGTCTTGCGCGCCTGGTTCGGCACGCAGTCGAGGTCGCACTCGGGGTCCTGGTTCTCGAGGTTGATCGTCGGCGGCAGCACCTGGTCGCGGATCGCGAGCGCGGTGATGCCGGCCTCGAGGCCGCCGGCGGCTCCGAGCAGGTGACCCGTCATCGACTTGGTCGACGAGAGCGCGAGCTTGCGCGCGTGCTCGCCGAACACGGTCTTGGTGGCGATCGTCTCGACCACGTCGCCCCGCGGCGTCGAGGTGCCGTGGACGTTGATGTAGTCCACGACCTCGGGCGAGACGCCCGCGTCCTTGAGCGTCGCCCGCATCACGCGCACGGCGCCGTCGCCGTCCTCGCTCGGGGCCGAGATGTGGAAGGCGTCGCCCGACATGCCGTAGCCGATCAGCTCGCAGTAGACCTTCGCGCCCCGCGCGCGGGCGTGCTCGAGCTCCTCCAGGATCAGGATCCCGGAGCCCTCGCCCATCACGAAGCCGTCGCGATCCTTGTCGAACGGGCGCGAGGCCTTCTCGGGCGCGTCGTTGCGCGTGGAGAGCGCGCGCATCGAGCAGAAGCCGGCGACCGCCAGCGGCGAGATCGCCGCCTCGGAGCCGCCCGCGATCATGACGTCGGCGTCGCCGCGCTGGATCAGCCGGAAGGAGTCGCCGAGCGCGTGGGCGCCGCTCGTGCAGGCCGTGGCGGTGGCCGAGTTCGGGCCCTTGGCGCCGGCGCGGATCGAGACCCAGCCCGAGGCCAGGTTGACGATCGCGGAAGGGATGAAGAACGGGCTCACGCGGCGCGGCCCGCCGTTCATGAGCTCGGTGTGCTCGCGCTCGATCGTCGCGAACCCGCCGATGCCGCTGCCGATGTAGACGCCGACCCGCGGCGCCAGCTCGGGCGTGATCTGGAGCTGGCCGTCCTTGCGCGCGAACTCCGCCGCCGCGACCGCGAGCTGGATGAAGCGGTCGACCTTCTTCACCTCCTTCTTTTCGAAGAAGGCGAGCGGGTCGAACCCCTTCACCTCGCAGGCGAAGCGGGTCGAGTGCTGCGAGGCGTCGAAGAGCGTGATCGGGCCTGCGCCGGAGCGGCCCGCGAGCAGGCACTGCCAGGTCTCCTCGGTGCCGATCCCGAGCGGGGACACGAGCCCCACCCCGGTCACGACGACTCTGCGCATGGCGGTCACGGCCTGGTCCTCGGCGGCGCGGCGGCTACTTCTTGCCTGAGTGCTTCTCGATGTAGTCGATGGCTTCCTTGACGCGGGTGATCTTCTCGGCGTCCTCGTCCGGGATCTCGACCCCGAACTCCTCTTCCAGCGCCATCACCAGCTCCACGGTGTCGAGGCTGTCGGCGCCGAGGTCGTCGACGAACGAGGCCTCCGGCGTGACGGTCTCCTCCTCGACTCCCAGCTGGTCCACGATGATCTTCTTGACTCGGTCGGCAACAGGCTCCATGCGCGGGTTCCTCCGGAAAGATCCCCCGCCGCCGTGCGGCGCCCGGGGAGAAAGCAATTCTACATGTGGAAGCCGCCGTCAACAGCCAGAACCTGGCCGGTGACGTAGGCGGCGGCGTCGGACACCAGGAAGAGGGCGGCCCCGGCCACGTCCTCGGGGCGGCCCACGCGGCCGAGCGGGATCGCCGCGAAGACGGCCTCGCGCGCCTTCTCGGACATCGCTGCGGTCATGTCGGTCTCGATGAAGCCCGGCGCGATCGCGTTCGCCGTGATCCCGCGCGAGGCCACCTCGCGCGCCACCGACTTCGTGAAGCCGATCACTCCGGCCTTGCTCGCAGCGTAGTTGGCCTGGCCGGCGTTGCCGCCGAGGCCGACGACCGACGTGATCGTGACGATCCGGCCGCTTTTCTGCTTCAGCATCGGCTTCAGCACCGCCTGCGTGCAGAGGAAGGCGCCCGTCAGGTTGGTGTCGAGCACCTGCCGCCACTCCTCGTCCTTCATGCGCAGCAGCAGGTTGTCGCGCGTGACGCCGGCGTTGTTGACGAGGTGGTCGATGCGGCCGTGCGCCGCGACCACCTGCGCGAAGCCGGCCTCGACCGAGGCGCGGTCGGACACGTCGAGCGCGAGCGCCTCGGCCTTGCCGCCCTTCGCCTGGATCTCCGCGACGGCTTCCGCGAGCTTCGCGGCGTCGCGCGCGGCGAGCACCACGTGCGCGCCCTCGGCCGCGAACGCCGCCGCGATGGCCCGGCCGATCCCGCGCGAGGCGCCCGTCACCAGCGAGACACGACCCTCGAGAAGCGCCATCATCCCTCCGCGCCCGCCCGCAGGGCGGCGACCGTGGCTTCGAGCGAGTCCGGCGAGTCGACGTTCAGCACGCGCGCGCCCTTGGCGATCTTCTTGACGAGCCCGCTCAGCACCGTGCCGGGGCCCACCTCGACGAAGGTCGTGACGCCCTCGCTGCGCCAGGCGCTCGACCGACTGCCTGCCAGCGCACCGCCCCCGAAACCTGCCGGACCAGCCCGGCCCGGCAGGCGGCCGCGTCGCGCACGAGCGCGGCGTCGACGTTGTTGACGAGCGGCGGCTCGGGGTCGCGGAACGCGAGCGCCTCGAGCTCGGGCGCGAGCCGGTCCTGCGCCGGCTGCATGAGCGCGCAGTGGAACGGAGCCGACACCGGCAGCGGCACCGCGCGCTTCGCGCCCGCGGCCTTGCACTTCTCGGAGGCGCGCGCGACAGCCGCCGCGTGGCCGGCGATCACCACCTGGCCCGGCGAGTTGACGTTGGCCGGGGCCACGACCTCGCCCTGCGCCGCCTCGCGGCAGGCGGCCTCGATCGCGGCGAGCTCGAGGCCGAGGATCGCGGCCATCGCCCCGACGCCGACGGGCACGGCCTCCTGCATGTACTGGCCGCGGCGCCTCACGGTCCGCAACGCGTCCTCGAGCGAGAGCGCCCCGGCCGCGACGAGCGCCGAGTACTCGCCGAGGCTGTGGCCGGCCACGCGCTCGGGCCGGACGCCGCGGGCCACGAGCGGCCGCAGCGCCGCGATGCTCGTCGCCAGGATCGCCGGCTGCGTGTTCGCCGTGAGCTGCAGCTCCGCCTCGGGCCCCTCGAAGCACAGCTTCGAGAGCGGGAAGCCGAGCGCCGCGTCGGCCTGCGCGTAGACCTCGCGGCTCTCCGCGAAAGCGTCGGCGAGCGCCCGGCCCATGCCGACCTGCTGCGAGCCCTGTCCGGGGAAGACGAAAGCGATCACGCGCGCGCGCCTTCGGGCCGGCCGAGCGTCCGCAGCTCGTGCTCGATCGTGCCGTTGACGCCGCTCGCGTGGAAGGACGCGGCCGTGCGGATCCCCGCCTCGATCGCGAGCGAGCCCGACTTGCCGTGGCCGATCACGCAGCAGCCCTTGAGGCCCAGCAGCGGTGCGCCGCCGACCTCCTCGGGATCGCTGCGCCGTTTCACGGCCGCGAAGGCCGGCTGCAGCAGCAGCGCCCCGAGCCGGCCCCGGATCCCGCGCGGGATGGCGTCCTTCAGCAGGTCGAAGACGAGCTCCGCGGCCGTCTCGGACGCCTTCAGCACCACGTTGCCGGTGAAGCCGTCCATCACCACCACGTCCACCTTGCCGCTGAAGAGATCGTGCCCCTCGACGTTGCCGACGAAGTTCAGGCTCGACTGCTTCAGCACCTCGTGCGCCTCGCGCACGAGCTCGTTGCCCTTGGTCTCTTCCTCGCCCACGCTCATGAGGCCGACGCGCGGCCGGGCGATGCCCAGCACGCCGCGCGCGTAGGCGCTGCCCATCACCCCGAACTCCTCGAGCTGGCGCGCCGTGCACTGGGCGTTGGCGCCGACGTCGATCAGGACGCAGCGCCCCTGGCGCGTCGGCACCACGGCCGCGAGCGCCGGCCGGTCGACGTCCTCGAGCGTCCCGAGCACGCGGCGCGCGATCGTCCAGCAGGCGGCGGTGTTGCCGGCGGAGAAGAAGGCGTCGGCCCGTCCGTCGCGCACCCGCTCGAGCCCGACCTGGATCGAGGAGCGCTTCTTGAGCGTCGCCAGGCTCACCTTTTCCGCCATCCCGACCGCGTCCGGCGCGTCCACGATCTCGACCTCCGGCTCGCCCGCAGCGCGGGCCGCGATCGCGTCGCGGAGCAGGCGCTCGGGCCCGACCAGAGACACGACGACCCCGTGGCGGCGGCTCGCCCGCAGGGCGCCCTCCACCACTACCGCAAGGCCGTGATCGCCGCCGACGGCGTCCACGGCCACGCGCGGGGCCGTGGAGCTCAGGCTTCTTCGCCTCCGGCGACGGCCTTGCCCTTGTAGTAGCCGCAGCGCGGGCACACGCGGTGCGGCAGCTTCGGCTCGTGGCAGTTCGGGCACACGCTCAGGCCCGGGGCCTGAAGGTGGTCGTGCGCCCGGCGTTTGGCGGTGCGGGCTTTGGAATGGCGTCGCTTGGGATTGGGCATCGGAGCTCCTAGTTCTTCTGAAACAGCTTGCGCAGCGGCGCGAGGCGCGGATCGGCGGTCTCTTCGGCAGGCGGACAGGCGCACGAGACCTGGTTGCGGTTCTGGCCGCAGCTCGGGCAGCGCCCCAGGCAGTCCTCGCGGCACAGTCGCCGCAGCGGCAGGCCCAGGACGATCTGCTCCCGCAGCACCTCGCCGAGGTCGAGCCGCTCGCCGTCGTAGTAGCCGACGACCACCTCGCGGTCGGTCAGCTCGACTTCCTCTTCCTGCTCCTGCGGTCGGCCCTGGGCACGCGGCAGGTAGAAGAGATCCAGCTCCTGACCCACCGACAGCTCGTAGTCCTCGAGGCAGCGCCCGCACGCGGTGGAAACGCTGCCCGAAAGCCGCCCGCGGACGTGGACGCTGGTCCCGTCCATGAGGTCGACCTTGCAGGCGAGGTGCGCCCCGGTACCGAGGCGGAACTCCGTCTCGTCCTCCAGGTGGAGGTTGTGAGCGTCGAGGGCCTCGTCGACGTCCAGGCCCTCCGGCGGAATCCGGGGGATCTCTATGACCAGCATGAAGACAACCGCAAACTTACAAATTCTACTGATCCCCAGCCGACCGTCAAGCCGACGGGGGCTCGGCCGAGGCCAGCCAGCCCGCCGCAAAGCCGTGCGCGGCCTCGGGATCCTCGAACCAGCGGACGTCCTTCGGGGTCTGGTGACGGAACCAGGTCATCTGCCGCTTCGCGAAGCGCAGCGTCTCGGTCACGATCGACTGCTCCGCGGCCTCGAGCGTCAGCTCGCCGCGCAGCACCGAAACCGCCTGCCGGTAGCCGATCGCGGCGAGCGGCCGGGGCAGCGGCTCCCCGAAGCGGGCCATGAGCGCACGCACCTCCTCGACGAGCCCCCGCTCCAGCATCTGGCGGGTGCGCGCCTCGACGGCCTTCCGGAGCCGGCCGCGGTCCGGAGCCGAGCCCGAGCAGGAGCTGTGGGCCCTCGACGGCCGGCCCGCGCTCGGCGTGCTGCGCGCTGATCGGGCGGCCCGTGAGCGCGTAGACCTCGAGCGCCCGCACGATGCGGACGCGGTCGTTCGGATGCGTCCGCTCCGCGGCCCGCGGATCGACGCGCCGCAGCAGCCTGTGGAGTCGCGCGTCCCCGAAACGGACGGCGATGCGCTCGAGCCTTGCGCGGAGGGCCTCGTTGCGCGAGGGGCCTTCGAAGAGGCCGTACAGCAGCGCCCGCAGGTAGAGCCCGGTGCCGCCGGCCACGATCGGCAGCCGGCCGCGCGCGCGGATCGCAGCCGTCGCCGCGCGCGCCAGCCGCGCGTAGTCGGCCGCCGAGAAGACCGCGTCCGGCTCCACGACGTCGATCAGGTGGTGCGGCACGCTCGCGCGCTCCTCCGGCGTCGCCTTGGCGCTGCCGATGTCGAGACCGCGATAGACCTGCAGGCTGTCGCAGGAGACGATCTCGCCGCCGTGCTCGCGCGCCAGGCGCAGCGCCAGGGCGCTCTTGCCGGCGGCGGTCGGCCCGACGACGGCGATCAGAGGAGAGGCCACAGCCGCCACAGCGCGAGCAGCAGCAGCGCCCCGAGCAGCAGGACCGCGCCGCGGACCTGCTGCTTCAGGTCCGGGCTCACCGCGGCGGGCGCAGCTCCCGGACGAGCGCCGTCTCGTGGTCCGGTCCGAGCGTGCGCTTCACCGCGAGCAGCTCGGAGTACAGCAGCTCGTTGAGGGCGTCGACGAGCGCCGGCCGGCGGCGATCGGGCGCCAGCCGCGCCAGGTTGCGCTCGACGGCCGCCTCGTCGAGCGCGCCGTCGCTCTTGAGCGCCACGTTCTCGAAGACCTCCGGCCGCGCCTGCCGCACGGTGCCCAGGTACTTGTTGAGGACACTCTCGGCGATCGGGCCGACCTCGCGCACCATGTAGCTCAGCACCTGCCGGTACATCTTGTTGAAGGAGTCGACGAGCGCGAGCTCGGTGTCCTCCGGCACGAAGTCCTGGTCGAGCGCGCGGACCTTGCGCCCGCGCGAGCGCACCACGCCGGTCGCGAGGAACGCCGCGAGCGTCTTCTGGGTCTCGATCTCCCCCGCCTCGCTCTCGTGGCAGAGCTCGAGCACCGTCTTCTCGCCGTCCACGAGCGACAGCACGTGCGCCTCCCACGGCTGCAGCAGGCCGTCGGCCGGCGGAGCCCCGCGCTCGAGCACGAGGTAGCCGTCGAGCTCGCGCCCGCGCAGCGCCGACTGCGCGTCCATGCGCCGCATCCCCTCGAGCACCAGCGCGGTGACGTCGAGGTCGAGCGTGATGCGCTCCTTCTCCGGGCAGCACGGACTCCTCGAAGTGGAACTGGCCCTCGTCCCACTGGAACACGCTGAACACGATCTCGCGCACCTGGCTCTGCACGCCCGACCAGAGCTCCTGCGGGGTGAGGGCGCCCATCTCGACCAGCACGCGTCCCTGGCGCCGGCCCTGCGCGAGCCCCTTGATCGAGGCGTCGTTCTGCGCGGGCGTGATCTTGCCGGCGCGCAGCAGGACCTCGCCGAGCCGGTCGGTGGGCAGGTTGCTGGTCGCGAACACGACGCGGCCGCCCTTCATGTAGAGCGCCTTGCGCGCGCCGCCCGCCGTGAGCGCGAGGATGCCCGTCGCGGCCTGCTCCTGCAGCTCGCGCAAGAGCTCGGGCAGCGCCAGGCGCGCGAGCGTCCCCCGCAGACCTCCAGGGACAGCGAAAGACTCGAGACGCTTCGCGGGGCTGCTCATCGCTTGGCCGAACGGGTGCGAGGATTCTAGGAGGCCGCGCGGCCGGGTGTCAAAAAGCCGAGGGTACGGCTGCCGCCGCGACCGGGCGGCCGAGGCGCACCTCGTCGAGCGAGGTTATGGCGACGCCCGTGTAGTAGTGCTTGAGGATTTCCTCGAATGTGGCGCCAGACCGGGCCATTCCGGACGCGCCGAGCTGGCACAGGCCCACGCCGTGGCCCCAACCGTTCCCCGTGAATACGAAACGCGGCTCCTCGTCGGGGACGGTCGTCTCCTTGTGCAACACGAAGAGGCTCTCGCGCAGGCGCAGCCCGAGCCGCACGCGCTGTCCCCGCAACGCGAACTCGCCCTCGCTGCCGACGACCCGCAGCTCCACCACGCGGCCGGAGACGCCGACGCGGGTCGGCACCAGGTCCAGCACGCGGCCGACGCTCCCGTAGCGCGCCACGCGTCGCTCCACGTCCCCGGGACCGAGCCGGACCTGCCAGGGCTGGCCGCGCTCGCGGTCGTGATCGGCGACGCCCTCCTCGGCCGGGCAGGCGACGCCGCGCAGATAGGGAGCGCCGTCCTCGAAGACGGCCGTGCCCTCCTCGGTGTGGCCGCCGCAGGTCGACGTGTAGAACGCGTGGATCGGCCGGCCGCGCCAGCTCGCCACGATCCCGCGCGTCTCGGCTACCGCGCGGTCGCTCAGCTTGTGCTCCGACGCGACGCCGCGATAGACCTGGCAGGCCGCCGTGGCGCAGACGTCGTAGCCGCGCGAGGAGTAATCGCCGAGGTGTGCGAGCGCGTAGCTGCGCGCCGCCACGGCCTGGGCCTTCTGCGCCTCGATCTGGCGGAACGCCTTCGGCGCGAGCTCGTTCGGAACGACTCCGCGCAGGTAGTCCTCCAGGTTGACGACGTTCACCACCGTGAGGCGGGCGTCTTCCGCCGGCAGCACCTCGAGGACGCCGCGGTACGGAGCGGCGTCCGCGCTCAGGAGCTGTGAGCGGTCCTGCGGCTCGACGATCGCGCGCGCGAGAACGTCTCCGGTCTCGCGCAGCCGCAGCCGGCCGCTGTCGCCGATCGGCTCGAAGGTCGCACGCGGCAGCTCGCGCAGCAGCCACACGCCCTCGGTCGCGGCCGCGCCGTGGACGCGCACGCCGGACGGCAGCGCGCAGCGCCGACTCCCTGAACGGAGACCCTCACGCCGACGCGCAGCGACGGCGCCGCGACGAAGGAGCTCGGCTCGATGGTGACGGGCCCGGCCTTCCGCAGCAGCGCCTCGAGCGGCACGTCGCGCGTCGTGCGGCAGCTCGCCGCCGCGATCCAGGCCGCCGCGAACGTCGCAGCCCAGGCGATGCCGGCCCGGCGCACGGAGCGCGCGTTCCTCAAGAGCCCTGCGGAGTAGTCGTTGTAGTGGAAGCTCACCTGCATCGTGACGCGCGGCGGCCCGTAGTCGTCGGGCAGCGGCAGCAGCCGGCTGCCGCGCAGCGCGAACTCCGCCGCGCTGGTCGAGCGACGACGTCCCCGACGACTTCTGCATGCGCAGCGACGACATCGTTCCGTCCCGCTCCACCGTGAACTCGAAGTCGACGTGGCCGCGCGCCGCGCCGAGGTTCGCCGCCTCGGGGATGTTCCAGTTCCGGTAGACCTCGTCCTTGAAGCGGTTCACCCAGAGCGTGAAGTCGGCGCCCTGGGGGTCGAAGTAGAGCGCGCCCATCTGCTGGCCGGTGCCCGTTCGGGATGCCGGTCCGCGACTCGCGCATCGCGCGCTGCGTGACGCCGTCGACCGCGCGCGAGATCGCAGGGCCCGATCGGCCCGACGACCGGCTTGCGGGCTTCCTGGCCCGAGGGCGTCTGCCCCGTGAGTCCCGGAGGCAGCTTCAGGCCTTCCCGGCCCGCCTTCTCGTCCACCTTTTCCGGCGCCGAGCTCTGGGCCGTCGCGACGGGAGTCGGCAGCGGCGTCGGCATCGGAGGAGGGGGCGTCGGCTGAGGCGGCGTGGGCGAGCGCTCGCCCTTGGGAACCTTGGTCAGGTCGTCCTCGCGCCGGAGGATCAGCTCCTTCTGGCGCACCTCGGAAGGCGGGCCGATGCTGATGCGGTTCTTCTGGTTCGCCGGAGGCGGTGTCGGAGCGGGCACCGGTGTCGGTGCGGGTGCGGGCCGGCGCGCCTGCGGCGGCAGCAGCTTCCGGATCTCGGCGGCCGGCGGCAGGTAGACGAGGTTCTTGCGCTCGAGCGTGCTCGGGTCGATCTCGTCCGCGCGCCGCGCGGTCGGCGGATGTGTGATCAGCATCATCAGGATCGTCAGGTGGAGAATCGCGGAGACGAGAAAGCCCTGGCGCTGGTTGAACCGCTGCACACTACGCCCCGCGTTACCCCTGCCCCGTGTGAGGCACCGAGCCTATCACGGCGCGAGGCCGCGAATCAACTAATTCCTACCAGATCTTGGAGTTGGAAGCCTCGACAGCCACAAGATGTCGTTGCGGCAGAACGCAAAAGTCAGTGTCCGGCCATCCGCTCCAGGATCGTGAGGGCCAGGGCCAGCGCTCGCCGGCCGTCCTCGCCCGAAACCAGGGGCGCCGAGCGCTCGGCAACCGCCCGCGCGAAGCTCTCGATCTGCAGCCGGAGGGGCTCCTGGTCCGGAGCCCCCTGTCGCGAGGCGGCGATCCGGGGGGCGCCCCCGTCGGACTCGAGCTTGTAGATCTGCGCCTCGCGGGCGGTGAAGTCGGCCGAGACGTACGTGCGCGGGGCGAAGACCCGGAACTTGCGGACCTTCTCGAGCGAGACGCGGCTCGCGGTCAGGTTGGCGATCAGGCCGGAGGCGAAGCGCAGCCGGGCGTTGGCGATGTCGACCTTCGGCGTGAGCACGGGAACGCCGACCGCCTCGATCTGCACGGGCTCGGTGCCGTCGAGCGCGAGCACGATGTCGAGGTCGTGGACCATCAGGTCCAGCACCACGTCGACGTCGAGGCTGCGCGGCGAGAACGATCCGAGCCGGTGCACCTCGACGAAGCGGGCTCCCCGCCCGACCGTCAGCAGGGCCGCCGTCGCCGGGTTGAAGCGCTCGATGTGGCCGACCTGCAGGATCCGCCCGCGGCTCGCCGCGCACGCGACGAGGTCGTCGGCCTCGGCGAGCGTCGCCGTCATCGGCTTCTCGACGAGCACGTCGCGCCCGGCCTCGAGCGCCTGCCGGGCGACGGCGTGGTGCTCGACCGTGGGCACGGCGATCGACAGCGCGTCCGTGTCCGCGAGCAGCGAGCCGAGGTCGGGATAGGCGCGGCAGCCCTGCGCCGCGGCCACCTCGGCGGCGCGCGCCGCGTCGCTGTCGTGCACTCCCACGAGCCGGGCGCCCGGGACACCGGCCCAGACGCGCGCGTGGTGCCGGCCGAGCGCGCCGACCCCGACGACGCCGGCCCTCACGACACCCTCAGGCATCGGCCCTCGCCGGGTCGGGGGCCCGCAGGCCGACGATCGCGACGCCGTCCCGATCGGCGCGCTCCAGGAACGCCGCGCGGTCGATCAGAAGCGTGCGCGCGGCGTCGATCGCCAGCACCCGCGCACCGGCTTCCCGCATCGCGTCGAGCGTGCCCTCCCCCACGACCGGCACGTCGAAGCGCATGTCCTGCTTCGGCTTCGAGACCTTGACGACGCAGGTGCCGGGCCCCGCGATGCGGCCCGCGCGCCGGATCGTCTCGTCGGTCCCTTCCATCGCTTCGAGCGCCACGGCCGCCCGGCCCTTCACCACGGCCGTCTGCCCCAGGTCCAGGCCGGCGATCGCGCGCGCGACGCTCTCGCCGTAGGCGACGTCCTTCTGCTCCTCGCCGTCGGGCCGCCGCCGCGTCATCGGCCCGGCCGTGGCCAGCTGGTCCTCCAGGAACGCGACCGACGGCAGGAGCGTGATGCCTTCGCGGGCCAGGGCGTCGACGACGCCGCCGATCAGGCTGTCGGTGTTGCGAAACGCGAGCCGCGCCAGCACCCCGAGCAGCTTGAGGTCGGGCACGATGTCCGAGAACAGCTGGCGGTGCTGCACCTGTCCCGCCATCACCGCCTCGCGCGCGCCGGCGCTCTTGAGCAGCTCGATGCCGCGCCCGAGCTGCCCGAGCGAGATCCAGTGCAGCTCGTCGACCTCCTGCTCGAGCCCGGGAGCCGCCTCCTCGCGAAGCGCCAGCGCCACCACCTTGCGCCCCGCGCGGCGCGCTCCCGCGGCGGCCAGAAAGGGGAAGCGCCCGTTGCCCGCGATCAGCCCGAGCGGCTCGCCGGCCACGGCGCGCCTAGTCCTCGGCCTCGTCGTCGCCCGTCGCGCGGCGCCTCTCGAGCACCACGCCGCGCTCGGCCGAGCGCACGAAGGCGACGAGTGTCCGCACCTCGTCGGTGAGCGGGCCTTCCGACTCGATCCGGCGCAGCGCCTCGGCGAGCGGCACGCCCGGAGCCGCGAGCCGCCGGAACGCCTGCTTGAGCGCGGCGATCGTCTCGGCCGAGAAGCCGCGCCGGCGCAGGCCGACGAGATTGAGGCCGAAGAAGCGCGCGCGGTTGCCGACCGCGAGCGAGTAGGGCAGCACGTCCTTGACGACGACCGTGGCGCCGCCCACGAACGCGTGGGTGCCGACCCGGCAGAACTGGTGCACGCCCGAGAGGCCCCCGACCGTCGCGAAGTCCTGCACCTCGACGTGGCCCGACAGCGCGACCGAGTTCGCCAGGATCACGTGGCTCCCCACCGCACAGTCGTGGGCCACGTGCGACTGGGCCATGAACAGGCTGTCCGAGCCGATCCGGGTCACGTCGCCGCCGCCCCGCGTCCCGCGGTGGACGGTCGAGCCCTCGCGGAACACGTTGCGATCGCCGATCTCGAGCCGCGTCTCCTCGCCCCGGTACTTCAGGTCCTGCGGCGCCAGCCCCGCCGTGCAGAACGGGAAGAAGCGGTTGTGCTCGCCGATGCGGGTGTCGCCGTCGATCACGACGTGCGACTCGAGCACGCTGCCGCGCCCGAGCCGCACCCGCGGGCCCACCTGGCAGTAGGGTCCCACGCGAACGCCCGGCTCGAGCACGGCGCCGGCAGCGACGCGCGCGAGCGGGTCCACCTCGGCCTCGGGCAGCGTCGCGACCAGCAGCAGCAGGCGCGCCTCCGCCGCGCGCGCGTCGCCCACGCGCACGTCGCCGCGGAAGCGGGCGAGCTCGCCGCGCCGGTGCTCGAGCTTCACCTCGAGGCGCAGCTGGTCGCCGGGCACCACCGGGCGGCGGAACTTCGTGTCGTCGAAGCCGACCACGCGGATCTCGATCGCGCGCGGGTCGGGCGCCGTCTTGAGCAGCCAGATCCCGGCCGCCTGCGCCAGCGACTCGAGGATCAGCACCCCGGGCATCACCGGCTGCCCGGGGAAGTGACCCGCGAAGAAGTCCTCGCTGCCGGTGACGTTCTTCGAGGCGACCAGCCGACCACCCGCGTCGTGCTCGAGGATGCGGTCCACGAGCACGAACGGGTAGTGGGTCGGAATCTGGCGGAGCAGCCGCCCGATCTCGCCTGTGCTCAGCGCAGGGGCTCCAGCCTCGGCTCGCTGCCGCCTGCGGCTACGGCTTGGGGGCGGCGGCCGGCGGCGGCTTGGGAGCGGCGGGCGCGGCCGCGGGCGGCGCGGAAGCGGCGGGCTTCGCCTTCTCGGCTTCGTCCGCCTTCGCGATCACGTCGCGCGTGATGTCGAAGTCGCGATTGATCGTGTACGCGACCTGCGAGTCGAGCACCAGGTCGAGGCCCTTGTCCTTCGCCACCTGCTCGACGATCGGCCGCACCTTCTGCTGGAACTCGCCGTTGATCGCCTGCGCCTGCTGCTGCGCGCGCTCGCGCATGCGGTTGATCTCGGCCTGGCCGTCCTCGAGGTAGGCCTGGCGCTCGCGCGTCTTGCGCACGATGTCCGCCTGCTTCTTGTCGCGCGCCTCGGGGCTCAGCACGGCGCCCTGCTTCTCGAGCTCCTCCTGCAGCGTCTTGAGCGCGGCGTCCAGCTTGCCGAGGTCGGTCTGCTTCTTGGTCGCCTCGGCGTTGATGTCGGTCTGGAGCTTCTCGAGCTGCGACGCGTAGGTCTTGCCGAGCAGGCTCTCGGCGGACACGCGCGCCATGTCGATCACGGCGACGCGGGGCGAGCGCGCCGACTCCTGTGAAAAGGCCGCACCCGCCGAGGCGAGTGCGCAGGTGAGGGCGACCACGAACGTCTTCTTCATGTCTTCTCCTTAGAAGGTGGTACCGACTGCGAACTTGAAGGTCGAGGAGGGCGTGTAGAGCTTCTCGATCGCGGTCTTGCGGTTGGGGTTGAATGCGTAGATCAGCCGGAACGGCACGTTCAGCACCGGCATGATGAAACGGAGCTCGCCGCCGGTCGAGATGCGGAACTCGCTGACCTTGATCGGGTCGCCCTCGAGGAACGCCTGGCCGGCGTCGAAGAACAGGAGCGCCCGCAGCGGGCCGAACACGTCGAAGTAGTACTCGGCGTTGAAGAGGCCGAACTTGTTGCCGCCGAGCACGCGGCCCTGCGAGTCGGTGGGGGCCACGCTGCGGATGTCGTAGCCCCGGATCTGGGTCTCGCCGCCCAGGAAGTAGCGCTGGTAGAGCGGCAGCACCTGGGTGTCCCCGTACTGGTTGATGAGCGCGACCTGGCCGCGCATTCCGAGCGCCATCTTGCGCCCGATCGGGTGGTAGTAGATCGACTCCCAGCTCGGCCGGTAGTAGTTGACGGTCCCCCCGAGCGGGCCGCCGGCGAACATGAAGGTCGCCGTGTGGCGCATGCCGGCGCGCGGCGTGTAGGGGTTGTCGACCGTGTTGTAGACCAGGCTCGGCGAGATCCGGCTCTCCTTGCGCTTGCCGTAGTCGCCGAACAGCAGCGGGTCGTACGCGGGGCCCGTGGTCGCGCCGCCCGCGCCCGGGAAGAACGGGTTCGTGACGTCGGCCGGGTTGGCCTGCGAGAGCTGGATCACCTCGTAGGTGTAGTTGAGGTAGGCGCGCGACCACTTGCCCACCATGAAGCCCCGTCACGAGGCTCGCGCCCGTCGACTCCTGCGTGTAGCCCGCCACGTTGGCGTAGCTGTAGTACGTGATCTTGCGCCTGAAGAGGTCGGCGCCGGCCGTGATCGGGCGGTCGAGGAAGTAGGGCTCGCTCACCGACAGCGAGTAGTTCTTGGTGCGCGCCCCGCTCTGGACGTAGATCTGGAACGTCTCGCCCGCGCCCAGGAAGTTGGTGGTCGAGAACGAGGCGTTGATGAAGGCGCCTTCGTAGCCGGAGACGCCGCCGCCGAAGGTGAACTGGTTGCGGTTCTGCTCCTGGACCTTGAAGGTGACGTCGACCTTGTTCTCGGCCTCCTGGCTCGGCTGGATGTCGGGCGCGCTCTCCATCTGCTTGAAGTAGCCGAGCTGGTTGACGCGCTTGATCGACATCTTGAGGGCCTCGGTGTTGAAGACGTCGCCCTCGTTCATGTAGATCTCGCGCCGGATCACCTTGTCGCGCGTCGAGTCGTTGCCGGTGAAGTTGAGCTTGCCGAGGAAGTACTGCTTGTCCTCCTCCATCTTCACGGTGACGTCGACCACCTTCTTCTCGGGGTCGGGCTTGCGGTCGGTGCCGCCCGTCCACTGGAAGTAGCCGAGCGAGCCGTAGACGTCGCGCAGCTTCTCGTAGGCCTTCTTGAAGCGCGAGTCGTTGTAGACGTCGCCCTCGTTCATCTTGAAGAGCGAGCGCACGAACGGCTCCTTCAGCACCGTGAGGCCCTCGAACTTCAGGCTGCCCATCTTGTACTGCGCGCCCTCGGTGATGGGGATCTCGAGCTTCATGTACTTGACGGGCTTCTTCTTGTTGCCGCCCGGCTTGTCGGTGTACGTGATGCGCGGCTGGCCGACGCGCGCCGTCACGTAGCCGTGGTTCAGGTAGAAGTCCTCGATCCTCCCGCGGTCGCCGCGCGGGTCCTCCTGCCCGCCGAGCCACTTCTCCTCGGTGTAGGTGGTCTTGCCGCCGAGCCAGCTCAGGTTGAACAGGCCCGGCGGCTTGATCTTCTTCATCTTGCCGCGCAGCGCGTCGTCGCTGAACACGTCGTTGCCGTCGAAGACGATCTCCTTCACCTTCGCCTTGGCGCCTTCGTCGATCACGAACGACAGCTGCTGGCCGGAGGCGCCGACGTTCTTGGCCTCGTGCTTCACCGTGGCGAACGGCCGGCCCTTGGCCGCCAGCATCTCCTTGATGATCGACTCCACCTTGCGGGCCTTCGTCGGGTCGTAGAAGGTGTCGATCTTGACCTGGGCGTCGCGCTTCTTGAGCTCGTCCTCGATCGTGCTGGTGGTCAGGTCCTTGCTGCCCCGGTAGTCGACGATCTGGATGCGCCGGCGCTCCGTGACCACGAAGCTCACGATCTTGCCGCGCGGGCCGTCCGCGGCCTCGATCCGCAGGTCGTCGAGGAAGCCCGTGTCCCAGAGCCGCTTGAAGTCCTCGCGCAGCTTGCGCTCGTCGTAGGGGTCGCCCGGCTTGCTCGAGACGTAGTAGAGCAGCGTCTCGCGCTGGAGGAACTGGTTGTTCAGGATCTCGATCCGCTCGATCACGGGGCCCGGCGCGTCCTGCGCGAGTGCCGCGCGCGCGGCGCTGCCCGACACCAGCCCGAGGAGGAGGATGACGGCGAGCGACCGCGTCACGACGACAGCGTCCCGCCTCGTTCGTCCTGCTGGTACCACAGCCCTCCGTCCTTTACCCCCACCTCGATCGGCCGGCCGCTCTTGATCAGGCCCCGGATGAACGCCTCGGAGAGCGGGTCCTCGATGTGCCGCTGGATCGCGCGCCGGAGCGGGCGCGCGCCGTAGCTGCGGTCGACGAGGGTACGCGCGAGCAGCCAGTCGACCGCGTCGTCGCCGAGCGTGACCCGGATCCCCTTCTCCTTCAGATTGGCGTTCAGCTGCTCCACCAGCAGGCGCGTGATCTGCGCCAGGTCGGTGTCGCTCAGCGCGTCGAAGATGATGATCTCGTCGATGCGGTTGATGAACTCGGGGTTGAAGGTGCGCTTCACCTCGCCGAGCACCATCTCGTTCGTGGCCTGCACCACCTCGGCGTGCCCGCCCGCGGCGAAGCCCATGCGCCCCTTCTTCTCGATGAAGCGCGCGCCGATGTTCGACGTCATGATCAGGATCGTGTTCTTGAAGTCGACGGTGTTGCCGATGCCGTCGGTCAGGTGGCCGTCCTCGAAGACCTGCAGCAGCACGTTGAAGGTCTCGGGGTGCGCCTTCTCGATCTCGTCGAGCAGCACCACGCAGTACGGGTTGCGCTTGACGCGCTCGGTGAGCTGGCCGCCCTCGTCGTGGCCCACGTAGCCCGGCGGCGAGCCGATCAGCTTGCTGACCGAGTGCTTCTCCATGTACTCGGACATGTCGAAGCGCAGCAGGTTGCGCTCGCTGCCGAACAGGAACTCGGCCAGGCCGCGCGCCACCTCGGTCTTGCCGACGCCGGTCGGGCCCAGGAACAGGAACGAGCCGACCGGCCGGTTCGGGTTCTTGAGCCCCGCGCGCGTGCGGCGGATCGCGCGCGCGACGGCGCTGATGGCGCCCTCCTGCGAAACGATCCGCTTGTGGAGCTCCTGCTCCATGCGCAGCAGCTTCTCCGACTCCTCTTCCTTCAGCGAGGTGATCGGGATCCCCGTCCAGCGCGAGACCACCTCGTCGATGTCGGTCTTGGCGACCGAGTGGCGGCCCTCGCCGCCGAGCGTCCACTGCTCGGACAGCACGTGCACGTGCTCGCCGCCCTGCGCCTCGTCCTCGCGGAAGAAGCCGCCGCGCTCGGAGGCGTCGGCCTCGAGCACCACGCGCACGCGGCCGGAGAGCTCGGGCACGAGCGCGGGCGCGCCCGTCTCGCGCAGCTTCACCCGGCTGCCGGCCTCGTCGATCAGGTCGATCGCCTTGTCGGGCAGGAAGCGGTCGGTGATGTAGCGGCTCGACTGGTAGACCGCCGCCTCGATCGCCTCGTCGAGGTAGAGCACGTTGTGGAACTTCTCGTAGCGCTCCTTCACCCCGCGCAGGATCTCGACCGTCTCGAGCTCCGTGGGCGAGGCGACCTTGACCGCCTGGAAGCGCCGCTCGAGCGCCCGGTCCTTCTCGATGTGCTTCCGGTACTCCGAGGGTGTCGTCGCGCCGATGCACTGGATCTCGCCGCGCGAGAGCGCCGGCTTCAGGATGTTGGCGGCGTCGAGCGACCCCTCGGCCGAGCCCGCGCCGACGAGCGTGTGCAGCTCGTCGATGAAGATCACGATGTTCGGGGTCTCGGTGAGCTCCCGCATGATCGTCTTGAGCCGCTCCTCGAACTGGCCGCGGTACTTCGTGCCCGCGACGATCAGCGAGATGTCGAGCGCCAGCACGCGCTTCTCGGCCAGATAGACCGGCACGTCGCCGTGCACGATCTTGGTGGCGAGGCCCTCGACGAGCGCCGTCTTGCCGACGCCCGGCTCCCCGATCAGCACCGGGTTGTTGCGCGTGCGGCGGCACAGCACCTGGATCACGCGCTCGAGCTCGTCCTCGCGCCCGACCAGCGGGTCGAGGGCACCTCGCGCCGCGGCCTCGGTCAGGTCGCGCGAGAACTCGGAGAGCAGCGGCGTCTCCTTGGACTTCCCCGCCGCAGCCTTCTCGTTGAGGAGCGCCAGGATGTCCTCGCGCGTCCCCGCGAGCCGCATCCCCTTCTCGGTCAGGATCCCGGCGGCGACGCTGCGCTCCTCGCGCATCAGCCCGAGCAGGATGTGCTCGGTGCCGATGTAGTTGTGGAGCATGCGCTCGGCTTCCTCGGACGCGTGGCCGAGCACGCGCTTGCTCTCGAGCGAGAGCGGGATCTCGACCGAGGTCGAGACCTTGCCGCGGTAGGGCGAGCGGCCCTCGACGTCGCGCCGGATCTGCTCCATCGACAGATGGCTCTTGCTGAACAGGCGCGAGGTGAGCCCCTTGCCCTCGCGGATCAGGCCGAGCAGCAGGTGCTCGGTCTCGATGGCCGCGCTGCCCAGCTGGCTGGCTTCGTAGCGGGCGAAGAAGATGACCCGCCGGGCCCTTTCGGTGTAGCGCTCGAACATCTCTTTCTAGTTACTCCCTCGGGACGGCTCACGAAACAGAGTGACCTTCGATGATAGCCCAGAACAGGGCCCGCCGAGCGGCTGTCCGCGGCCGAAAATGGCGGTCGCGCGCCTCCCAACCACCGACGGCCCTTGGCTTTGGACGCACGAGCGGGGCGGACGGACGGCTGGATTCACGCAGTCGCAAGCCGCCCCTGCTCGAGCTTCAGAACCCGGTCGCAGGCCCGCGCGAGCGCCTGGTTGTGGGTCACGACCACCACGGTGAGCCCGCGCGCCCGGCAGAGCTCGGCGATGAGCTTCTGGAGCCGCTCCCCGGTGCCGGCGTCCAGGTCGCCGGTGGGCTCGTCCGCGAGCAGGAGCCGGGGCGAGCCGGCGAGGGCGCGGGCCACCGCCACGCGCTGCTGCTCCCCGCCGGAGAGCATGCCGGGCCGGTGCGACTCGCGCTCCTGGAGCCCCACCTCCGCGAGCAGGCCGCTCGCCCTGGCGTGAGCCTCGGCGAGCGGCACGCGGGCGAGCAGCAGCGGCATCGCCACGTTCTCGAGCGCCGTGAACTCGGGCAGCAGGTGGTGGAACTGGAACACGAAGCCGAGCGTGCGATTGCGGAAGGCGCAGCGCTCCGGCTCCGACAGCGCGAGCACGTCCTCCCCCGCCACCCGCAGCGAGCCCTGGTCGGCACGGTCGAGCGTGCCGAGCACGTGCAAGCAGCGTCGACTTGCCGACGCCCGAGGCCCCGGTGATCGCCACGCGCTCGCCGGCCGCCACCTCGAGCTCGACTCCCTGCAGCACGTGCACCGGCCCCGCGGGCGTGCCGTAGGCCTTGTGCAGCCCGCTCGCCACCAGCATGGGCGTGCCCATCACTCGTACCGCAGCGCTTCGGCGGGGTCGAGGCGTGCCGCCCCGCGCGCCGGGTAGAGCGTCGCGAGGAAGCAGATGAGGAGCGCGATCGACAGCACGAGCACCGCCTCCATCGGCACGAGCCGGAACGGCACCCAGGCGATCTGGTAGACGCTCTCCGGCACGCGCACGAGCCGGAAATGGTCGAGCGCCCAGCACGCGCTCGCCCCCAGGGCGCCGCCGAGTGCCGTGCCGATCACGCCGATCACGCTGCCCTGCAGCATGAAGACGCGCATGATCGCGCCGCGCGAGGCGCCCATCGAGATCAGGATCGCGATGTCCTTGTGCTTCTCCATCACCATCAGCACGAGCGTCGCCACGATGTTGAGCGCCGCGACCGCGACGATCAGCCCGATCGCGGTGCCGACCGCGACCTTCTCGATCCAGAGCGCCGAGTAGAGCGCCTGGTTCATCTCGACCCAGTCGGTCGTCATGTACGAGCGGCCGAGCTTCTCGAGGATCGCGCGCGCGCCCGCCTTGACCGCGAACATGTCCGCCAGGCGCACCTCGACGTGCGCGGTGCGGCCCTCCTCGTCGAGCAGGCGGCGCGCCGCGTCGAGCGGCAGGTACGCCCAGGCCGCGTCGAACTCGTAGAGCCCCGTCTTCACGAGACCCACGACGCGCAGCTTCTTCACGTTCGGGATCAGGCCGACGGGCGAGAGCCGCCCGCGCGGCGAGGTGAGGGTCACCACGTCTCCGACGCCGGCGTTGAGTGTCGCCGCGAGCGCGTTGCCGAGCAGCACCGGCGGCGGTCCCTCTGCCGCCGGCTGCTCGAACTCGTCGATGCTCCCCTCGATCAGCTTGGAGACGACCTCCGTCACGGTGCGCTCCTCGGCCGGCACGATGCCCTTGAGCGTCGCGGCCGCCGCCCCGGTCGGTGTCGTCAGGAGCGCCTTGCCGTAGACCGAGGGTGCGGCGCCGACGACGCCCGGCACCTGCCGCACCGTCTCGACCGCCCCGAGCAGGTCTTCGTAGCTCGCGCCCTCGGTGCGGAACACGCTGACGTGCGCGGTTGCTCCGAGGATGCGGGCGCGGATCTCCGACTGCAGCCCGGTCATCAGCCCGAGCGCGATCAGCACCGCCATCACGCCGACGGCGACTCCCATCACGGCGACGGCCGAGATCACCGAGATGAACGCCTGCTTGCGGCGCGCCGTCAGGTAGCGCACGGCGACGCGCAGCTCCCAGGGCATCGCTCGCCTCAGCCCGCTTCGTTCTGGCCGCCGTCGCGGCCGGCCTCGGGGCGCATGTGGGGGAACAGGATCACGTCGCGGATCGAAGGCGAGCCGGTGAGCAGCATGGCCAGCCGGTCGATCCCGACGCCGCAGCCGCCGGTGGGCGGCAGGCCGTGCCCCAGCGCGCGGACGTAGTCGTCGTCCATCCGGTGCGCCTCGAGGTCGCCCCGCTCGCGCGCCTTCAGCTGGTCGAGGAAGCGGCGGCGCTGCTCGAGCGGGTCGTTGAGCTCGGAGAAGCCGTTGGCGATCTCCATTCCGCCGGCGAAGAGCTCGAAGCGGTCCGCCACCCCCGGCCGGTCGGGATGCGCCTTCGCGAGCGGCGAGATCTCGACCGGGTAGTCCACGACAAAGGTGGGCTCGAAGAGGCGCGTGTTCTCGATGTCCCAGCGCCTTTCGACCCACACCTCGAAGAGGTGCGCGATGCGATTGCCGTGGGACAGCGAGGCGAAATGGCCGCCCAGCACCTCGTTTCGGAACACCTCGAGCTCGCGGCTGCCGGGAGCGAGTCTCCCGGGAGTCGGCTTCGCCGCGAGCCACGCCTGCAGCGTCTCGGGCTTCTCGATGCCCGCCTCGTCGATGCCCCAGCCCTGCTCGGCCGCGACCGCCGCGACCGCCTCGGTCATGCGCACGCGCTTGAAAGGACGCGTGAACGCGAGCGGGCGCCCGCGGTAGCTGAGCGCCGCCTCCCCCGCCACCGCGGCGGCGGCGACGATCAGGTCCTCGGTGGTCGCCATCACGTCGCGGCAGTCGAAGTAGGCCGTGTAGAACTCGAGCATCGTGAACTCGGGGTTGTGCATCGACGAGATCCCCTCGTTGCGGAAGTTGCGGTTGATCTCGTAGACGCGCTCGAGCCCGCCCACGACCAGGCGCTTCAGGTAGAGCTCGGGAGCGATGCGCAGGAACAGGTCGACGTCGAGCGCGTTGTGGTGCGTCACGAACGGCCGCGCCACGGCGCCGCCGGCGATCGGCTGCATCATCGGCGTCTCGACCTCGACGTAGCCGCGCTCGTCGAGCAGGCGCCGCATCGCGGCGATCATCGAGCTCCGCACCAGGAACACGCGGCGCACCTCGGGGCTCGCCATCAGGTCCAGGTAGCGCTGGCGGTAGCGCGCCTCGACGTCGGTGAGCCCGTGCCACTTCTCGGGCGGCGGCAAGAGCGCCTTCGACAGCAGCGTGAGCTCGCGCGCCTGCACGCTGAGCTCGCCCTTGCGGGTGCGCATCACGCTGCCGCTCACGCCGAGGAAGTCGCCGAGGTCCACGAGGTCGAAGAGCCGATAGGCTTCCTCCCCCACGACGTCGGAGCGCACGTAGATCTGCAGCCGCGCGTCGCCGTCGCCCAGCGTCGCGAACGACGCCTTGCCGTGCCCGCGCTTCGTGAGCACGCGGCCGGCGACCCTCACTTCGGCAGCGAGCGCCTCGAGCTCCTCGAGCGTGCGCTCGCCGTGGGCCGCCACGACCTCGCCCAGCCGGTGGCTGCGCTCGAAGCGCGTCGGGTAGAGCTCGACGCCGAGCTCGCGCAGCGCGCGCGCCTTCAGCACGCGCTGCGCGGACTCCTGCGGCCAGCCGGGAACCGGCGGGGTCTCTTCGTCGCTCATCGCTGCTGCTTCACGTCCTCCGTGTCGCGCACGGCCTCGCCCCGCACTCGCTTCCGGATCGCGTCCAGCACGCCGTTCACGAACGCGGGCGAGTCCGCCTCGCCGAAGCGCTTGGCGAGCTCGACCGCCTCGTCGATCACCACGGCGGCCGGGGTCGCCTTCTCCTCGGCGAGCTCGAAGGCCCCGAGCCGGAGGATCGTGCGGTCGACGGGCGCGATGCGCTCGATGCGCCAGTGGGTCGCCGCCTCGGCGATCTGGGCGTCGAGCGCCTCGGCCCGGGCCTGCGCGCCGCACGCGAGGCGCTCGGCCATCGCGCGCGCCTCGGGCGTGCCGGAGCGGACGCGCCAGAAGCTCTCGAGCACCGCGCCGATCGGCTCGCCGCTGATCTGCCACTGATAGAGGATCTGGAAGGCGCACTCCCTCGCCTTGGTTCGCCGGCCCACGCTCAGCGGCCCTTGCGCGCGCGAGCGCCCTGAAGCTCGCGCAGCACGTGCACCGTCTCGACCGCCGCGCGCGCCGCCTCGGCGCCCTTGTTGTCGCGCGAGGCGCCGGCGCGAGCGAGCGCGTGGTCCTCGCGCTTCACCGTCAGCACGCCGAAGCTCACCGGCACGCCCGTCTCGCGCGACACCGCCGCGAGCCCGGCCGCGGCCTCGCGCGCGACGTGCTCGTAGTGGTCGGTCTCGCCGCGGATCACCGCTCCGAGCGCGACGATCGCGTCGAAGCGGCCGCTGAGCGCGGCGGCGCGCGCCGCGATCGGCAGCTCGAAGGCGCCCGGGAGGTCGTACACCCGCAGGCGCCGCGGATCGGCTCCGAGCCCGACGAGCTCGGCCTTGGCTCCGGCCAGCAGCCCGTCGGTGATGCGCGGATTGAAGAGCGCTCGCAGGATCGCGATGCGCATGCCGCGCGCCGAGCGGCGCTCGCTCGGGGCGGCCTTGATCTGTCGCCGGGAGCCGTGCCGCACGCCGCCTCGTCCTTCCGCGCTTGGAGTGGGGGTTTCGAAAGCCGGAATATACCACGCGGGCGCGGTCGTCTTGACTCCGCGGAACGCCGGAGCATAGGCTGCCTCATGTCGCGCCGCACTCTCGTGATCGCGCTCGCTCTGCTCGCCTCCGCGTGCGGACAGGACGGCGGCAACCCGTTCGCCGCCAGCTCGCCGTCGCGGCCGCCGAGCCCGAGTGCTTCGATCCTGTTCGTGAGCGGCTCGTGGACCAACGAGGTCGGCCGGCCGCGCGAGCTGGTGGCGGTGGCGGCAGACGGCAGCGGCTTCGAGCAGCTCACGAACTGCGCCCGCGCGGCGCAGCCCTGCGACATCCTGCAGGCGGCGCCGTCCCCCGACCGCAACCGCGTCGTGGCCGTCCGCACCACCCCGGACGCCGAGGCGGGCGCGCAGGTCCTGTTCTTCATGGACCTGGCCCGCTCGGTCGAGTCGGTGCTCTTCGCGCGGCGTCGCATCGAGTTCGCCGACTGGTCGCACGACGGCTCGTTCCTGCTCTACTCCTCGATCACGGGGCAGACGGGCAACGAGGACATGTTCACGGCCGGCCCCGACGGGACGAACGAGCAGAACCTGACCGACTCGCTGAACGTGCGCGAGCGCTCGGGCCGCATCGACCCCTCGGGCCGCACGGCGGCGTTCGAGCGCATCGACGTCGACGGCGTGAGCCACGTCTACCTCTTCCGCGAAACGCCCATCACCAGCGGACCGGCGACCGGGCCGGCGCTGCCCGGCACGCCGTACGTGATGGGCTCGGACGCCAATCCCACCTTCTCCCCCGACGGCACGTCGCTCGTCTTCCGGCGCCTCACCGGCATCGGCAACGGCGGGCTCGGGACGTGGGACCTGATGGTGGTGGCGCTCACGGCGGGCGCGACGCCGCGCACGCTCGTCACCGGCCCGCTCTTCCGGGGCGCCCCCGACTGGGGCCCGGGCGGCATCCTCTACGTGGAAACGGACGCCACCTCGAACCTCTCGCAGCTCGTCAAGATCCTGCCCGACGGCAGCGGGCGGACCGTGCTGCGAACGGAGGACTCAGGCTTCCGGATGGGCTCGCCGCGCTGGCTGCCCTAGTAGGGGGGACGCTGTGCCGCGTCCCCCCTCTCACCCCCCCGCTCGCTCCGGTGAAGTGAATTCACCTCCGCTCGCCGCCCGTTGCTTGCTGTCGGCTATCGCGGAAAGGGATTCGTAATCCACCCGATCACGAGGGTGGACAGAACGAAGGCGGCGAAGGCGTAGGCGCCGAACTTCAGGCGCTCCCGGGTCGTGTCGCGCAAGAGAGTCGCGAAGACCGTCGAGACCAGGAAAGAGAAGACCACGAGGTTGACGAGGTGCGAGCGCATCATCGGTTCTTGATTCCGCGCGCGGTGTCGAGCGCGTCGAGCAGCACCAGGATGTTGAGCAGCCCCGCGACGGCCGTGAAGGTGTTGCCGTACTCGTAGGTCGGCGACTTCACCAGGCCGGCCTCGAAGCCGAGCAGCCGCGCGAGCACGTACGGCGCGCCGACTCCCATCTGGGCCGCGCTGAAGAGCAGCGCGAGCGGATCCTCGAGCCCGAGGTGCAGCTGGAGCCGCGAGTCCATCAGCACGCCGAGCACGAAGAGCGCCAGGATCGAGCCCATCAGCACCAGGCCCTTCCCGAAGCGCCCGAGGTACACGTGGCCGAGGCCCGGCCACACCCACGCCAGGAGCCCCGAGGTCACGGTGCGTGACGCATCGCGGGTCGCTGCTACGGCCCTGCTCTCGGACAAAGACGCTCTCCTCGATTGGTTGCGCCGCCAAGCGCAAGCCCCCGGCGACTCCAACGATCCTAGCGGCGGCCGGAGCGAGCGGTCAAGCGCGCGGCATTGCGCGCGCGAGCACGTGCCCCTAACATGAGCGGATGGTCGCTGGCCGGCTGGGCCTCCTCCTGTGCTGCGCGCTCGCTCCCGCTGCGGCGCTCGCGCAGGGGCCGTCCCCGGCCGTGGACGTCCTGCCGCTGCGCGACGTGCGGCCCGGCATGGAGGGCGTCGGGCGCACCGTCTTCGAGGGCGCCACGATCGAGAGCTTCAACGTGCGCATCCTCGGCGTGCTGGAGAACGCCATCGGCCCGCGCCGCAGCCTGGTGCTCGCGCGTCTCGAGGGCGGCCCGCTCGCCCGCACGGGCGTGATCGCCGGCATGAGCGGGAGCCCCGTCTTCATCGGCGGCAAGCTGCTCGGCGCGGTCTCGTACGCGTTCCCGTTCGGCAAGGAGCCGATCGCCGGGATCACCCCGATCGGCGACATGATCGACGCCGTCTCCGACCCGAGCGCGCCGCGCGCCGCGTCGACGCGGCTTCCGCTGCGCGGCACGTCGCTCGCCGCGCCGCTCGACGCCGAGGCGGTCGCGAGGGCGCTCGCCCGGCCGCTGCCCGCGCTCGTCCCGGGCGCCTTCCGCGGCGAAGCGCTGCCTGCCGGGCTCGCGGGCGCCGACCTGCAGCCGCTCGCGCTGCCGCTCGTCTTCTCGGGGTTCGACGCGGACGCCTTCGCGTGGGCGCGCTCCGTCTTCCAGTCGATGGGCTTCGCTCCGGTGATGGGCGGCGGCGGCGGCAGCGCGAGCCCCGGCCCGGTCGGCGCGCTCGAGCCCGGCGCCGCGGTCGGCGTCTCGCTCGTCGAGGGCGATCTCGACCTGTCGGTGAGCGGCACCGTCACCCACATCGACCACGACCGCGTCTACGCGTTCGGCCACCCCTTCTACAACCTCGGCCCGACGCAGTTCCCGCTCAAGAAGGCGTGGGTGCACGCGGTCTTCCCGAGCCTGCAGGTGTCGTGGAAGATCGCCTCGACGCTCGACGCCGTGGGCACGCTCGACCAGGACCGCACCACGGCCGTCTCGGGGCGGATCGGGCCGCTGCCGCGCATGATCCCGGTCGAGGTGCGGCTGCGCTCGCAGCGCGCGAGCGAGCGCGTCTTCCGCTTCCGCATGGTCGAGGACGAGCTGCTCACCCCGCTCGTCGCGTACGCGTCACTGCTCTCGGTGCTGCAGGCCCACGAGCGCGCGTTCGGCGCCGCGACGCTTCGGCTCGAGGCGCAGATCACGCTCGCCGGCGGACGCGAGGTGCGCTTCGACGACGTGGTCGCGAGCGAGCAGCCGGCGGCGCAGGCGGCCGCCGTGGTGGCGGGCCCGCTCGCGCTCCTCACCGCCAACGACTTCGAGAAGGTCGCGGTCGAGCGCGTGTCGCTCTCGATCGACGCCGTCGAGAGCCGCGAGGCGGCGACGCTGGTGCGCGCCTGGGTGGACGCCCCGCTGCCGCTGCGGCCGGGCAGCGTCGTGCCCGTGCGCGTGCAGCTGCGCACGCGGCGCGGCGAGAGCGTGACCGAGACCCTGAAGGTCGAGGTGCCGGCGAGCGCCACGGGCGGCAGCTACACCCTGCTCGTGGCCGACGCCAACACGATGGACGCGCTCGAGCAGCGCGAGATGCGCCAGGCCTTCGCGCCGCGCGACCTCGAGCAGCTGGTGCGCGCGCTCAACCGCTTGCGGGCCGGCAACCGCATCTACGCGCGGCTCAGCCACAGCGCGGGCGGCGCGGTGGTCGGCGGCGAGTACCTTCCTGCGCTGCCGGGCTCGGTGCTCTCGGTGCTGAGCTCGGCCGACCAGGGCACGAACGTCGTGCAGCTTCCCGCCGCCACGGTCTGGGAAGGCGAGCTGCGCGCGCCGCGCGCGGTCACCGGCTGGCGGCAGCTGAGCGTTCCGGTCGAACGCTGACCATGCGCGCGCGCCGGCTGTGGCTGCCGCTCCTCGCTTGCGGACTGTCTTCCGCGCTGATCCACGCCGCCACTCCGCAGTTCTGGAGGCTCGAGGGGGCGCGCGCGTTCCTCGACGGCGAGCTCGAGGGAGTTCGCGTCGACTCGGACGGCCGCATCCGCCTCGGCGCCCAGCCCCGTCCGCTCTTCGATCCCGAGGCGCCCGACGCCTGGTGCGTCGCGCGCGACGCGAAGGGCGTGCTCTACGTGGGCACCGGCAACGAGGGCCGCGTGGTGCGGATCGACGGCACGCGCGGCTCGGTGCTGTTCGACGCGGACGAGCTCGGCGTCCACGCGATCGCGGTCGGGCCCGACGGGCGCGTCTACGCGGCGACGTCTCCGGACGGCGCGGTCTACGCGATCGACGCGGCCGGCAGCGCGAAGCGCTTCTTCGATCCCGCCGAGAAGTACATCTGGGCGCTCGCCTTCGACGCGAAGGGCGCGCTCTACGTGGCGACCGGCGTCGAGGGGCGCATCTACCGCGTGCAGCCCGACGGCCGTGCCGAGACGCTGCTCGCCTCGACCGAGACGCACATCCTCTCGCTCGCGGTCGCGAAGGACGGCCGCGTGTACGCGGGCAGCGCGCCCGAAGGCCTCGTCTACCGGCTCTCGGCGAGCGGCCGCCCCTTCGTGGTCTACGACTCCCCGTTCCGCGAGATCAAGGCGCTCGACGTCGGCGAGGACGGCTCGCTCTACGCCGCGGCCATCGACGGACGCGCGCCCGAGACGACCCCGCGACCGACGACACAGCCGCAGCCTTCCACCACGACCAGCCAGCCCGGCGCCGAGGTGACCGTGACCGAGAGCTTCACCGTCGCGGCGCCCGCAGGCGGCGTCGGTCTTTCCGGGCGCTGCGGGAGCCGAGCAGCAGGCGCCCCCGAAGGGCGCGCTCCTGCGGATCCGGCCGTCGGGCGACGTGGACACGCTCTGGAGCTCGCCGGACGACGTGCCCCACTCGGCCGCCTGGACGCCCGAGGGCGTCCTGGTCGGGACGGGCAGCCGCGGCAAGGTCTATCGCGTCACGGCGAACGACCGCTGGGAGCTCGTCGCGACGCTGCCGGCCGAGCAGGTCACCGGCATCGTGCGCACGGCGAACGGGAGCGCCGCGCTCATCACCGCGAATCCCGCGCGCGTGCTGTCGCTCGAGGGCGCGCCGGCCGCCCACGGCAGCTTCGTGTCGAGCGTCAAGGACGCCGAGTCGCTCGCGAGCTGGGGGCGGCTCAGCTGGGAGGGCGACACGCCGGCGGGCACCACGGTGAAGCTCGAGACGCGCCTCGGCAACACCGCGACGCCGGACGCGACGTGGACCGACTGGACGCCCACGCCGCGCTTCCGGCGTGGCACCGGCCGAGAAGGCGCGCTTCCTCCAGCTGCGCCTCTCGCTCACGGGAAACTCCGGCCGCGACGCCCACCGTCGAGGCGGTGACCGCGGCCTACCTCCAGCGCAACCTGCCGCCCACGCTGCGGCCGATCACGGTCCACCCGCCCGACGAAGCCTTCCAGAAGCCGATCAGCGCGAGCGGCGATCCCGAGATCCTCGGCCTCGACGTCGACCCGCTGAGCGAGCGCGCGGCCGCCGCCCGTCCGCCCGCCGGCATGCCGCCGGCGATCAGCTTCAGCCGCAAGCTCTACCAGCACGGCCTGCGCACCTTCTCGTGGCAGGCCGACGACCCGAACGGCGACGCCCTGCTCTTCGACGTCGCGTACCGCGCGCTCGGCGACGAGACCTGGCGGCCGCTGCGCAGCGGGCTCAGCGAGCCGGTGTTCGCCTGGGACACCTCGACGGTTCCGAGCGGGCGCTACCAGATCCGCGTCACGGCCTCGGACGCGCCCGCCAACCCGCACGCGCTCGCGCTCACCGTCTCGCGCGAGACGCCGTCCTTCGAGGTCGACAACGCCCCGCCCCGCATCACCGCGACGCTCGATCCCCAGGCCCCCGGGGTGATCCACGTGGCCGTGCACGACGACTCGACGGCGGTGAAGCGGCTCGAGCTGTCGATCGACGCCGGCCCCTGGGAAGACGTCCATCCCGAGGACGGCATCGCGGACGGGCTCGACGAGACGTTCCGGGTCGAGCTGCCGGCTCGAACGGGCCGCGGCCTGCGCGTCGCGGTGCTGCGCGCGAGCGACCGGCTCGGCAACGTCGCGACCGCCCGCGTCGACGTGCCCTAGAGGCCGTCCTGGACGTCCTCATCGTCCGCGCGGGTGCGCTCGGCGACCTGATCCTGCTGCGGCCGACGATTGCAGCGCTCCGCCGGGACGGTCACCGCGTCCGGCTGCTGGCGCCCGCGGAGCCCGCGAGCGTCCTGCTCGGGCCTGGTGCGGCCGACGCGGTCCTTCCCTGGGACGGCCCCGAGGTCGCGAGTCTCCTCGCCGGAAACACGACCTCGCGGACCGGTGGCACGCGCGCTCGGCGAGGCCGACGCCGTGGTCTGCTACAGCCGCAGCGCTCCGCTCGTCGAGGCTCTCGCCGCACGCGCCCGGCGAGTGATCCGCCAGGACCCTTCGCCTCCCGCGACGGGACCGCATGCGGCCCGCTGGCTGACGCAGGCCGTCGCACCCCTGCTCGGCGGATGCCCGGCCCCACCGCAGGACGAAGGTGTCCTCGAGCTCACCGAAGAGGAGCGCCGGCACGCGCAGACCGCGACCCGGGAGCTGCCCGAAGGCTTCGTCGCCGTCCATCCGGGCAGCGGCTCGCCCGCGAAGAACTGGCCTTCGACGCGCTTCGTCGATGCGGCGCGCGCGCTCGGCGGCGGCCACAGGTGGCTGCTCGTCGCGGGTCCCGCGGAGCGCGACGTCGAGGTTCCTGCAGACGCCGTGCTCGCCCGCGACTGGCCGCTGCGGCTCCTGGGGGCGGCGCTCGCACGAGCCGGTGTCTTCCTTGGCAACGACGCCGGCGTCTCGCACCTCGCAGGCGCGGTCGGCGCGCCGACGCTCGCGCTCTTCGGTCCGACCGATCCCGCGCTCTGGGCGCCCGTCGGACCCCGCGTGAAGACGCTCCACGCCCCCGGCGGATCGCTCGCCGCTTCTCGAGCTGGCGACGGTGCTCGCGGCCGCGCGAGCCCTCAGGTCCGCGGCGAGCGGACCTCCATCCGGCTGATCAGGCGGTAGACGCTGACCGCGACGAAGCGGCCGCGGTAGCGCGTCGGCTCGAAGCGCTGCTGGCGCAGCGCGGCGATCAGCGCCTGCTCGACGCTGGCGTCGCCCTGAAGCACCGTCACGCCGGCGACCGACCCGTCGCGCGCCACGACGGTCTCGAGGAACACCGAGTCCTCGCCTTCCTTCGACAGCACCTCGGGCGCGAGAGCCGCGCGCTGCTGCGGCAGGCCGACCTCGGCGGACGGGAAGAGCGGATTGCCCTCCGTGCCCGACACCGGCGCGACGTTCCAGGGCGACGCGCTCTTCACCTCGGGCAGCGGCCCCGTGTCGAGCGCGAGGATCGCCCCGATCGCCAGCAGCAGGATCGACGCGGCGGTCAGCAGGCTCGGCAGGATGTGCGGCCGCGTGGCGAAGACGGTGCGGAACAGCAGCGCGAGCCCGGGACGACGGGCTCCCCCCGCGAGCTCGAGCTGAAGCGCGAGCGGGCCGGCGCCCGCCTCCGCGGGCTCGAGCCGCAGCTCCCCGAGCAGGCCCGACACCGCGCGCAGCTGCTCCGCATGACGCGTACAGCTCCCGCACGCGGCGAGGTGCTCGGACACGGCGCGCGACACGCCGGTTGCGAGCTCGCCGTCGAGCCACTCGGACAGCCGCTCCTGGACGCCCTGGCACGTCATCTCGGGTTCCCTCCATCGATGAGTCCGGCGAGCTTGCGGCGCATCGCTTCGCGGGCGCGCGACAAGCGGCTCTTGACCGTGCCTTCCGGCACGCCGAGCGCGGTGGCGACTTCCTCGCAGGAGAGGCCTTCGACCTCGCGCAGCACGAGCACCGAGCGGTGCTCGAAGCAGAGATCGAGCAGGGCCGCCTGCACGCAACGCGCGCGCTCGAGGCGCAGCGTCTCGTCGTACGGGCTCCAGGTCGCGCGCGGCAGGCCCGCCAGCAGCGGACCGGCGAGCTGGCGCTCGTCGAGCGGCGTCTCGCGGTCGCGGCGGCGCCGGTGCCAGAAGCGCCTGCGGTTGTGACACTGGTTGACCGCGATCCGGTAGATCCAGGTCTTCAGGCTGCTGCGGCCCTCGAACGCGGCGAGCCGCTTGTAGACCTGCAGGAAGACGTCCTGCGCCACGTCGCGCGCCTCCTCGACGTTGCCCAGCAGCCTGCTGGCGAGGTTCACGACCATGGCCTCGTGGAGCCGCACCAGGCGGGCGAACGCTTCGGCGTCGCCCGTGCGGCAGGAGGCGACGAGATCGCGCTCGGGCAGCGCGCCGCTGAGCGGCCTCGCCTCGAGCGACATCTCAGTCGTGCCCACGTTGACCCTCCCGTCGCGCTCGAACCACTTGGACACCGGGATGGCCTCTTCGGTTCCTGCCTACATGGTACTCCTGCCCCGGCCGCGCTATTCCCTGCGGATCCCCCGGCGCGCGACGAGCGTGGCGGCAGTGGCGAGGCCGCCCAGCAGGGCCAGAACGGCCAGGCCGAACGTGGTGGTCCAGTCCGCCACCGACGCGGGCGACCAGGCCGCCGCGATGGCGCTCCCGGCCCGGAACCCCCGGCCCGCGTGCAGGCTGGTGAGCCCGGCGACGAGCGCGAGGCCGCCGAGGCCGGCCAGGAGCGCGGCCGCGCCGCCCATGGCACTCCACAAGCCCAGCCGGGCACGGCTGATCGGCGGCCCCCAGGAGGGAGCCGCCACCTCGAAATTCACGTCACGGGCGCCCCAGGGCACGAAGCGCGCGAGCATCACCATGCCGGGGACCCCGAAGAGCACCGTCAGCACGAAGAAGTCGCGCCAGCCCATCGCATCGGCCAGGACGCCCGTGATGGGTCCCGCGAGCACGCGCGGAAGGGTGAAGAGGCTCGAGAGGAGCGCATACTGTGTGGCCGAAAAACGCTTCTGTGTCAGCCGCAGCAGCAGCACGCCGAAGGCGCCCGAGCCGAGGCCGCTCGAGAGGTGCTCGAATGCCTGCGCCGCGTACATCACGGGCCGGTTGACGCCCACCTCCGCCACGGCCGCGTAGCCGAGGTTCGACGCGAGCTGCAGGAAGCCGAAGATCCAGAGCGAGCGGCCGAGCCCGAGGCGGTCGGTCAGCAGGCCGCCCAGGAAGGTGCCGCCGATCGCCGCCGCCTGGCCGATCGTGGTGCGCGCGAGCCCGACGTCGAAGTCGCCGAAGCCCGTCTGGACCAGGAACGGCCCGGTGAGCGCCTGCGTCAGGTTGTCGCTCAGCTTGTAGAGCACCACGAAGCCCAGGATCTCGAGCGAGCGGTGCTGGGCGAGAAAGCCGACGAACGGCCCCCAGACCGCCTCGCGCAGCGTTCGCGGCGGCTGCGGGAGCACGTCGGGCTCGGGTGCCAGGACGGTCAGCACCATGAACGGCAGGTAGAGCAGCGCCAGCATCAGGTTCACGAACGCCCACGAGGTCCCGGCCGCGAGCGTGATCGAGGCGCCGCCGGCGACCAGCATCGCCGCGCGGTAGAACGCCGTCCGCGCTCCGGTCGCGACGCCCTGCTCGTCGCGCCGCAGCACCTCGACCGCGTAGGCGTCGATCGCGATGTCCTGCGTCGCCGAGGCGAAGGCGATCCCGAGCGCGAGCGCGCCGATCACCCAGAGGGTGTCGGGCCGGTGCGCGACGCCGGCCAGCGCGAGCGTGAGCGCGAAGAGCGCGACCTGGCCGACCAGCGTCCAGCCGCGCTTCCTTCCGAGAAAGGGCGGCGGGTAGCGGTCCATCCCCGGCGACCAGAGCAGCTTGAAGGACCAGGGCGCCTGCGCGAGCGTGAAGAGCCCGATCACCTTGATGTCGACGCCCTCGCGCGCCATCCAGGCCGGGATCGCGAACCAGACGAGCCCGAGCGGCAGCCCCGAGGAGAAAGACAAGAGCACGACCGACAGCAGGCGCCAGCTGCCGACGACCGAGCGAAGGCCGGGCGCTTGTCCGGCGCCGGCTTCGCTCGACGGCTCGCTCACGTTTCCTCCCGCGCGACGGGCGGCGAGGATAGCACCGCTGCCGACGTCAGACCGGCTCGCTCGGCCAGACCCCGAGCCGTCGCAGCTTCGCCCAGAGCGCCTGGCGCGTGATGCCGAGCTCGGCCGCCGCGCGCGCCTGGCGCCCTTCGTGCTTCTCGAGCATCGAGATCAGGATCTCCGACTCGGCGCGCTGCAGCGCGGCCTTCAGCGTCCCGCCCGGACGCGGCGCCTGGCCGATGTCGTCCGAGAGATCCTCGCGCGACACCTCCGTACCCGGGGCGCGCACGACGAGGCGCTGCATCTCGTGCTCGAGCTCGCGCACGTTGCCGTGCCACGCGTACGCCAGCAGCGCCTCCTCGGCTTCGCTCGAAAGCCGGGGCGTTTCGACGCCGGCCGTCCTCGCCGCCGCTGCGAGAAAGTGCCGGGCCAGCAGCAGCACGTCGCTGCCCCGCTCGCGCAGCGGCGGCACGACCAGGCAGTGGACCTTCAGCCTGAACCACAGGTCCTGGCGAAAGCGGCCCTCCGCCACGCGCCGTGGCAGGTCGACGTTCGTCGCGCTCACGACGCGCACGTTGGCCTTGCGGACGATGGTCTCGCCGAGGCGCTGGTACTCTCCCTCCTGGAGGAAGCGCAGCAGCCGCGCCTGGGCGAGCGGTGTGAGCTCGGCGACCTCGTCGATGAAGAGCGTCCCGCCCTCGGCCGCCGCGATGTAGCCGTCCCGCGCCACGCCCGCGCCGGTGTAGGCGCCCTTCGCGCAGCCGAACAGCTCGGAGGGGAGCAGATCGTCCCCGATGGCCGCCGCGTTCAGCGGCACGAACGAGCGCGACGCCCGCGGCGACAGCTCGTGCAGCGCCCGCGCGACACGCTCCTTGCCGGTCCCCGTCTCGCCGAACACGTGTACGCGCGAATCGCTCGGCCCGATCTTGCGGATCTCGCACCTCAAAGACTCGATCGCCGGACAGCAGCCCACGAGCCCGGCGAGCGCTCCTGCTCCACACGCCATCCCGTCCTCCTGTAGGTTGTTGGTGAAACCGCGGAAGACTACGTGCGCGCAGCGGGGCGTCACGGCCCAATGTCACACAACCGCGAGCGTCACACAGCGCGCGTTCCTTGACAGTACGCAATGCGTACTCCACGATGCCTCCGTGCTGCGTTTTCTCACTGCGGGTGAGTCACATGGACCCGCTCTCAGCGTCGTCGTCGAGGGGCTTCCGGCTGGTGTTCCCGTCGAGCGCGAGGCGATCGACGCCGACCTGCGGCGCCGCCAGGGCGGCTACGGCCGCGGCGGCCGCATGCAGATCGAGAAGGACTCGGTCGAGGTGCTCTCGGGAGTGCGCCACGGCCGCACGCTCGGCAGCCCGGTCGCGCTCCTGATCCGCAACAAGGACCACGAGAACTGGAAGGACGTGATGGCTCCCGAGCCGCAGCCCGACGCGGCGCGCGAGCGACGCCGGCTCAAGTACCCGCGGCCCGGCCACGCCGACCTCGCCGGCGCGCTCAAGTACGGCACCGACGACCTGCGCAACGTGCTCGAGCGCGCGAGTGCGCGCGAGACGACGGCGCGCGTGGCGGCGGGTGCCCTCGCCAAGGCGCTGCTGCGCGAGGTGGGCACGGAGATCCGCAGCCACGTCGTGCGGATCGGCGGCGCCTCCGCCGAGGGCGCGGGCATCCCGTGGGAGGCGCTCGCCGACGTCGACCAGAGCCCCGTGCGCTGCGCCGACGCGAGCGCAGCCCTTGCGATGATCGCGGAGATCGACCGCGCCAAGAAGGACGGCGACAGCGTCGGCGGCGTCGTCGAGGTGGTCGCGCGCGGCGTACCCGCCGGGCTCGGCGCCTTCGCGCAGTGGGACCGCAGGCTCGACGGGCGCATCGCACAGGCGCTGATGTCGATCCACGCCGTGAAGGCCGTGGCGATCGGCGCCGGCTTCGAGGCCGGCGAGACGCGCGGCGCGTCGTTCCACGACGAGATCCTCTGGGACGCCGAGCGCGGCATCGCCCGTCCCACGAACCGCGCCGGCGGCCTCGAGGGCGGCATCACGAACGGCGAGGAGATCCGCGCGCGCGCCGTCGTCAAGCCGATCCCGACGCTGCTGCTCGCGCTGCGCTCGGTGGACCTGCGCAGCAAGGAGCCGCAGAAGGCCTCGGTCGAGCGCAGCGACACCTGCGTCGTGCCGGCCGCCGGTGTCGTGGCGGAGGCGATGCTGGCGCTCGTGCTCGCAGACGCGCTGCTCGAGAAGACGGGCGGCGACTCGCTCGCCGAGCTCGTCTCCCACCTCGAGGCCACGCGCGCGCAGCAGCGCGAGCTCGCCGGTCCGCGCTGACGCGCGTTCGACTCCGGAGATAATCGGCGCTCGATGCCCATCCGACCGATCGTGAAGTACGGCGAGCCCGTCCTGCACGGTGCCGCCCGCCCCGTGGCCGAGATCGACGCCAGCATCCACGGCCTCTTCCGCGACATGGTCTCGACCATGTACGCGGCGCCCGGGATCGGCCTGGCGGCGCCCCAGGTGGGCGTGCCGCTGCGGGTGATCGTGATCGACCTCTCGGTGGGCGAGGACGAGAAGCAGCTGATCCGGCTCGTGAACCCGGAGATCGTCGAGCGCGAAGGCGAGCAGCAGCACGAGGAAGGCTGCCTCTCGATCCCCGGCTTCGGCGGCTCGCCCCGGCGGCCGGCGCGTATCGTCGCGCGCGGGCTCGACCTCGACGGCAAGGAGAGGGTCTTCGAGGCGACCGAGCTGCTCGCCCGCGCGTTCTGCCACGAGATCGACCACATCGACGGCCTGCTGTTCGTCGACCGGCTCTCCCCCCTGAAGCGCGACCTGATGAAGCGCAAGCTGCGCAAGAAGGCGCGGGAGGGGTGGGAGGAGTAGGCGGGTGCGCGTCGTTTTCCTGGCGAGCGGCGCCTTCGCGGTCCCGAGTCTCGAGGCGCTCGTGGCCGCCGGCCACGAGGTCGCGGCGCTCGTGACGCAGCCCGACCGCGTGAGCGGCCGCGGGCTCGCGCTCGTCGCCTCCGAAGGTCAAGCCCGTGGCCGAGCGGCACGGCATCCCCGTCCTGCAGTTCGAGCGCGTCCGCAGACCCGAGGCGCAGGAGGCGCTGCGCCGGCTCACGCCCGAGCTGCAGGTCGTCGTGGCCTTCGGCCAGATCCTGCCGCGAGCGGTGATCGACATCGCCCCGCGCGGGACCGTGAACGTTCACGCGTCGCTGCTCCCCCGCCTGCGCGGGGCCGCGCCGATCCAATGGGCGATCGCGAACGGCGACACCGAGACGGGCGTCACCACGATGCAGATCGACGAGGGCCTCGACACGGGCTCGCTGCTGCTCTCGCGATCGCTCGCGATCGCACCCGAGGAGACGGCGGCCGAGCTCGAGCCGCGGCTCGCGCGGCTCGGCGGCGAGCTGCTGGTCGAGACGCTCGCGGGGCTCGAGAGCGGAACGCTCACGGCGGTCCCCCAGGACCCGGCGCGCGCCACGCTCGCACCGCTCCTGCGCAAGGAGGACGGCCGCGTGGACTGGACGCTCCCGGCTCGTGCGATTGCGTGCCGGGCGCGGGGCTTCTACCCCTGGCCCGGCTCCTACACTCAGCACGACGGCCGACTGCTCAAGCTGATCCGCGTTCGCGAGCGTCCCGACGGGCACCAGTGCCTCGACGTTGGGGTCGGCTCGGAGTGCCGCGAATTGCGCGGCGTTGAGCTTTGCCGAGTAGCCGCTCACGACGTGGCGGAATGTCCGGTCGATCGTCACGCCGAGGCCATTGGCCCGGCTGCGGGCGCCATCGACGCTCGCGCCGTCGCGGAGCAGGACGATCCAGCGGCCGGTCGGGTCGACCCGCCGTCCGGGGCCGGTCGATGCCGTCGGTGTCGCTCCAGCGGTCGGTCCTGGATCGGCGGCCACGGCAGACGGCGCGATGAACGAACCAACGAGCGCGGCGACGAGGAACAGGGGGGTAAGGGGCGCGATGCGCTGCATCGGGGGGCTCCCGGTCACGACCGCCGGTAACGCCTGCTTCCGGCTCGGGGCGATGGTCCCGCATCCATGGTCCCATGGGTATGACCTACTTGTCACGCACGCCCATGGCTCGCCGGTCCGGGGGGCGCCAGATCAGGCGGCGCTCGTCGACCCCGTGACGCGGAGCTCCGCCTCGGCCTCGGCGACCCGAGCCAGGATGCCGTTTCGGAGCGTGTCGAGGCCGGTCCACACGGCCTTCGTCGCGTTGGACACGGACGTCAGCTGCGTCTTGAGCGCCCGGATCGCGTCGAGCTGCTCCCGGACCCCCGCCAGGGCCCGCCCGATCGCCGCGGCGTCCACGTCGACCTCGTGGTCCTGGAGCGATGCCAGCGCGAGCAGCCGCGCCAGGCGCACGGCGGCCTCGAGGTAGGCGATGTCGGGCGCCTCCGGGTCCACGACCACGTGGACGTCGTCGCCGACCATCGCGAACGGCGCGGTGCCGGTCGGTGCGTGGGCCGGCGTCCAGATGGCCACGGCGACGGCGGCGCCGCGGTTCTCGCGGGCCTCGCGCAGCTCCTCGCGCATCGCCCGCTGCGACATCGCCCGGTCCTTGGCCTCGATGACGATCCGCAGGTCCGCGCCCCGGGCGATCCGCGGGTCCACGGTCAGGACGAAGTCGCCCTTCTTCGAGCCCAGCAGCGCTCCCGTCTCGGTGGCCGTCCGGTCGACGAAGTCGCCGGCACCGCGGGCCAGCGACCCGAGCAGGTCCTCGAGCAGGTCCTCGAAGTCGCCGCCCTTGGCCGCGGACCTGGAGCGCTCGTCGGCACGGGCCTTCGACGCAGCCTCGAGCGAGCTCAGGCGCTCGTGGACGCCCCGAAAGCCGTCGGCGATCTCCTGGCGGAACTGGTGGAGCGGCGACCCGAGTCGCGTCGGATCGAGGAGCTGCGCGACCTTCGAGCGGTCACCGTCGAAGTACTGGCCCAGCAGGCCGCCGATGCGCCCGATCGCGGAGTCCCGCCGCGTCTCGTCGAACAGCTCGTTGACGAACTGGCGCAGCTGCCCCCGGTCGCCGAGGAACTTCTCGAGGGTCCGGGGCAGGCGCCCGTCGTCGTCGGCGAAGTTGGCCCGGAGCACGTCCTCGACCGCCCGGGCCGCCTGCTCGTTGACCGCCGTCGTCTGGGCCATCAGCTTCTCGAACTCGCGACGCACGACGTCCACGTCCACCGCCGTCGACGCGTCCTGCAGCGCGAGCAGGCCGATCCGCAGGGCACGCTCGACCACGGCCGGCCGCTCCGCGGGCTCGCGCTCGGCGAGTGACGCGGCGAGCACCCGGTCCACGAGGATGAGCCGCTCGACGACGATTCGATCGCCGTCGACGTGGACCTGGGGCGCCGCGTCCGGGCGTCCGCTCGGCCGCGTCGCCGGCGTCGGGAGGGGGAGGATTCGGGCTTCCATGACGCGCATCCTGGGCCCGCCTTGTGACACCTTGCCTGTCACGCCATCCCCTACCCTTCCGTCATGGTCGAGAATCCCGACTGGCTCATCGCCCTCGACACCGTCGCCGCCGAGGCCTCGTTCTCCGGCCTCATCGGCATCGACCGGACCGGCCGCCCGCCCGTTGACCGGGCCATCGGCCTCGCGGACCGGCGGTGGCAGGTGCCGGTCTTGCCGGACTCGATCCTGGCGATCGCCAGCGGCACCAAGGGGTTCACGGCGCTCACGGTGATGAGCCTCGTCATCGACGGGACGCTGTCGCTCGAGACAACCGCGCGCTCGATCCTCGGTGCCGACCTGCCCCAAGTCGCCGACGACGTCACCGTCCGGCACCTGCTCGGCCACCGGTCCGGCATCGGCGACTACCTCGACGAATCCGAGCTGGGCGTGACGGACCATGTCTTGCCGGAGCCCGTCCATCGATACCTCGACGCCGAGGACTACCTCCCAAGCCTCGACGGCCATCCCACGGTGTTTCCGGCCGACGAGCGGTTCGCGTACAACAACGGCGCCTTCGTCCTGGCCGCGATCCTCGCGCAACGCGCGGCCGGCGTGCCGTACCACCAGCTCGTCCACGACCGGGTGGTCGCACCTGCCGGCATGGTGGACACGGCGTTCCAGCGGTCGGATGCACCACAGCCGAGGACCGCGACCGGCTACCTGGAGGCCGACGGGCTGCGGACGAACCAGCTCCACATGCCACTCCGCGGCGCCGGCGACGGCGGGCTGTTCTCGACCTTGGCGGACCTGCGCTCGTTCTGGGCCGCGCTGCTCGCCGGACGCATCGTGCCGCCCGACGTCCTCGCCGAGATGACCCTGCCCCGCAGCGAGTCGCCGGAGGATGGCCGGCGATACGGCCTCGGGTTCTGGCTGCCGGCCGGCGGCGACGCGATCCAGCTCGAAGGCTACGACGCGGGCATCTCGTTCCTCTCGACGTGCCGGCCATCGACCGGCGCGGTCGCGACGGTGATCTCCAACTGGACCGACGGCGCGTGGCCAATCGTCCGCTTCCTGCGCGAAGTCGATACCGACGGCTGACTCGCGACCAGGCACGACGTCGCACGATTCAGGCCAGGACGCGCCCGGGGTTGAGCAGGTCGTGTGGGTCCAGGGCGTGCTTGATCGCGCGCATCACCGCGACCGCGTCCTCACCCCGCTGGCGCACGAGCCAGTCGCGGCGCGCCACGCCGATGCCGTGCTCGCCGGTCACGGTCCCCCCGAGCGCGAGGGCCGCCTCGTACAGATCGTTCCGCGCCGCCTCGAGCCGGAGCACGGATGCCGCCTCGTCCTCGTTCCGATCCAGCACGAACGTTGGATGGAGGTTGCCGTCCCCCGCGTGCCCGAACGTCCCGATGGTCAGCCGGTGGCGCACCCCGATCGCCTCGATCTCCCGCAGCATCGCCGGGACCCGGCTGCGCGGGACGCCCACGTCCTCCATCCGGGCGACACCCAGCTGCTCGAGCGCCCGGAACGCTAGCCGCCGTCCCTGGCGCAGCCAGTCGGCCTCCTGGGGATCCGCGGCCCGGACGACGAGCGTCGCCCCGGCGGCCTCGCAGATCGGCTCGGCCGCGTCGATCTCGCTCGCCGCCGCCCCGCCGGGGAGATCCGATTCCACGAGCAGCATGGCGGCGGCGTCCCGGTCGAGCCCGAGCTTGTGGACGTCGTCGACGGCCCGGATCGTGAACCCGTCCATCAGCTCCAGGGTCACCGGCCCCAGCCCCGCTGCCGTCATCCCCGCGACGGCCTCGCCGGCGGCCTCGAGAGACGGGAAGAACGCCAGCATCGTCGCGCGCGGCGGGGGCGCCGGCCGCAGGCGGAGCGTGGCCTCGGTGATCAGCCCGAGCGTGCCCTGGCTGCCGACCAGGAGCGGGATCAGCCCATAACCGGCCACGTCCTTCACGTTCTTGCCGCCAAGGCGCAGGACGGTCGCGTCGGCCATCACGACCTCGAGGCCCAGCACCGCGTCGCGCGTGACCCCGTACTTCACGCAGCACAGCCCGCCGGCGTTGGTGCCGAGGTTGCCGCCGATCGTGCACATCTCATACGAGGCCGGGTCCGGAGCGTAGAACAGGCCCTCCGCGGCGACCGCGGCCTTGAGCTGGGCGTTGATGATGCCCGGCTGGGTCGTAACGGTGAGGTTGTCGCGGTCGATCTCGAGGATGCTCGTCATCCGGGTGAACGCGATGGTCAGCGCGCCCTCGATGCCGGCCGCGCCGCCCGAGAGCCCGGAACCCGCGCCCCGAGGAACGATCGGGACGTCGTGCTGGCCACACAGCCGGACGAGCTCGGCGACCTGGGCGGTTTCGGTGGGCAGCGCCACCGCCAGCGGCAGGCCGGCCTCGAGATAGGCCGTCTCGTCGCGCCGGTAGGACTCGCGGTCGGCGGCGTCGGTCAGCAGCCGCAGGTCCGGGAGGCGCGTCGCGATCGCACGCAGCAGTCCCTCGCCATCGCCCCGCATGTCGTCGCTCATCTGGGCCAGTATCGGACCCCCGGTGTCCGGCTCGTGCCTGTGATCGACCAAGTCGCTCCAAATCCGGGCCAACCGTTGGTTGAGGGCGTCCACCTGCCCCGAAACGTGCCTGCAAGTCACGAGTCCGATCCCACGGCCGCATTTGCGGCTCATTTGGACGGATTTGGCGGGTTTCAGGCACGCGCGGCGCTTGAGCCCTCGCACGCCATCACCAGCAGTGAACGCTTCTGCACCGAAGGTGATCACCGCCCGGTGTTCGGCGCGGTTCAATCACTCAGGCCAATGGCTCCAGCTCCAGGCGAGTTCGCGGCGACGTCATTCAGGGCTTGAGAGCGAAAGCGTTCACTGGCAGCGAATGGACGCGGGGCAGCCGTCGGCCGCCAAGCGTCCACGCGGCTACGATGCGATCCATGTTCGGCTCCGGGACGCGATGCCGCCTCTTCGCCGCAGCGCTCACGATCGCGAGCGGGTCCGTCCTCGCCTGCGTGGCGCCGGGGGCGCCCGGTCCATCGGCGGTCGCTACTCTCACCGCGGCCACAATGGCAGCACCGACAACTGCGCCTCGAACGCCCTCGGCCATCGTCCCGGGGGCAATCCATCGGACCAGCCTCGCGGTCAAGGCGACGTACGACGTGAAGGTCCGCCTCAAGGTCGCCGCCCGGATCCTCAGGGGCAAGGTCACGATCGAGGCACGGAACGAGTCCGGCGCCGGCATCGACCGGCTCAACCTCAACACCGTGATGGCGCGCCTGGGCTCGCTCGACCTCGGCACCGTCACCGTGGACGGGTCGAAGGTCAAGGCACACATCGACGACCAGACCATCGTGGTGCCGCTGGGCGGCGTGCTCGCCGATGGCGCGACGGCCACCATCGTCGTTCCCTTCTCCGCCCGCCTCCGATCGACGCTCACGGGTTCGAACTGGCTGTTCACGCGCGCCAACGGCATCATCGACATGCACCGCTGGATCCCGTGGGTCAGCCGCAAGCGCCGGTTCGACCGGCCCAACCACGGCGACCCGTTCGTGACCCCGGTCAGCGACCGTGTCAGCGTGCGCATCAGGACCGACGTGCCGCTCCGCTTCGGCACGACCGGCCACGTCGTCTCCACCTCGAGCGACGGCCTCACCCGGACCTTCCGGGCGACGAGCGTGCGCGACTTCGTGATCACGGCGGCCGCCGACTACCGCTCGCGCACGCGGCAGGTGGGCGACACGAGGGTTCTCGTGATCTCGCGGCCGGGCTTCCCCGCCGCCCGCGCGCTGGACGCCGCGGCCAACGCCGTGCGCAAGCTCGAGAACAGGCTCGGGCCGTACCCGTACCGCACGCTCCGGGTCGTCCAGTCCGCCGGCGCGTATGGCATGGAGGGGCCCGGCATCGCGTGGATCCCCACCGGGACGCCCAGCGGCAACCTCACCTACCTCGTCACCCACGAGATCGCGCACCAGTGGTTCTACGGGATCGTGGGCAACGACCAGGCCCGCGAGCCGTTCGCGGACGAGGCGGCGACCGACTTCGTGGCCCGGCGGATCCTCGGCCTGCGCCGGGGGTCGAGGTGCGCGACCGATGACCTCGACCGGTCGATCTACCGCTACTCGCGGACCTGCTACTACGAAGTCGTCTACATCCAGGGCGGCAACCTGCTCGACAATGCCCGCCGAAGGATGGGATCGAAGCCGTTCTGGGCGGCGATGCGCGGCTACGTCGCCGACCACCGCTGGGGCCTCAGCCACACGCGCACGCTGCTCGACGCGCTGGACGCGGCAACGCCGCTGAACCTCCGCCCCATGTGGCGCCGTCACTTCCCGAGCCTGTATTGACGATGCCGCCCATCAGCGTCCGCCTCGCGAGCATGGCCGATGGAGCCGCATGTGCCGCGATCTACGGCCCGTTCGTGGAGGGGACGTCGATCTCGTTCGAGCTGACGCCGCCGACGGCCGACGACATGGCCGCGCGGATCGCGAAGACGACCGAGCGGACGCCGTGGCTGGTGGCCGAGGTCGACGGGGTTGTCCGCGGCTACGCCTACGGGACGCGCCACCGCGATCGGGCGGCGTACGACTGGACGGTCGAGTCGGCGGTGTACGTGGACGGCGGGTTCGCCGGTCAGGGCATCGGTCGGGCCTCGATGACGGCCCTCCTGGAGGTGCTCCGCATCCAGGGCTTCCACCTCGTCGTGGCGGGGATCACGCAGCCGAACCCGGCCTCGACCGCGCTCCACCGGGCCTTGGGCTTCGAGCGCATCGGGCAGTTCGACGCGATCGGCTGGAAGCAGGATCGCTGGCACGGCGTGGAGTGGTACGGCCTGGAGCTCGGGGCGCGCGACCAGCCCCCTGTCCCCGTACGGCCCCTTGCCGACGCGATCTCGGAGTGGGTGACTATCGACCCACCGCTTCGGTAACGACAAACCGTCTGCGGCACTGTTCGATGGTTGCTGCCGCCGGCGCGAGCGTTTCGGCATCGGCAAGCTGGGTCTCGTGGCAGGTCTGGGCGGCCGGGTCGTCGAAATGGCCGGTGACCCGGACCTGCGCGTACGGCTCGGAGGGGACCGACAGGCTGGCCGAGGGATGGATGGCCACGAACAGGCTGGGACCCCCAATCTTTCTCGTGTCTCCCGGTGCCCGCAGGCTGAACCCCGAGCATGCGAGCCAGGCCGGCTCCGGGGCAGTCGGGCAGTCGGCCTCGCCGCCGCCGAGCCAGGTCGCATCGAAGGTCAACGGGGCATCGCCGTAGCAGGCGACGGGATCGCCACCGGGATCCTGCGGTCCCGAACCCGCCATGGCGATAAGCGTGTCGATGTCCGTTGGCGGGGCGACGCAGGTAGGCGGCGTCTTGCCGCCCGGGACCGCCGTCGGTGACGGCGCAGCCACCGGACTCGGACCGTCAGGGGAGTTCGTGATCCGCGGGGGGCCAGAGGGGCCTACGGCCTGCGGTTGCGAGGGGCTGGGTGACGTGGCGCACGCGGCGACTGCCGCGCCGAGGATCACGGCGAGAGCGACTCGGGAGCCGACCATCATTCGTGTCCTCCTGGACGCACTCCAAGGACGCGGTGCGGGAGGGAATGTTGCAGGGCGACGCTTGAGCCAGCCCGCCTGAGCCGCGTGCCGGTGGCTAATTGCAGCAACCTAGGACCCGCCCGCGATCCGCCGATCCGCCGCCAACGCCTGCGGGAACCAGCGCCAGCCGGGCGGCAGGACCAGTCGCCAGAACCCCCAGGTCGTCGTCAGCCAGGCGCTGATCGCGCGCTCGCGGGTGCCCCACGCTAGCCCGTACTCGTCGCCCAGGGTCCGTGGGAGCAGCCCGATGGCCGGCACCAGCAGCCAGTCGTAGGCAGGGGTCGGGATCGCCCTGAGCACGGCGGCCGTCGGGCCCGCCCAGTCGCCCAGGAGGGCCGCGACGGGACCGGCCTCGGCCGCGGGGGCGAGGGGCGGGTGGAGGATGACACCGGCCAGGTCGCGCGCCGTCGCCGACGGGTGGACCGGGCCCGACGGCGCCAGCATCGAGGCGACGTAGGCATCGAACGCGTCGATGTCGGCCGGAATCTGCAATTCCGCGATGCCGAACAGGCGGGCGATTGGGACGGTCTCGGCGTAGAACGCGGCCCGGACGGCGGGCGGGATCGCGCCCAGCCAGGCCTCGCCGGTGGCCAGCGTCGAGTCGACGAGCGTCGCGTGGACCCACAGCGAGAGCCCGGGATCGCGGGCGTCGTACGCGGCCCCGAAGCGTGCGGCGGTCACCTCGTCGCGCACCGGCCCGCCAATCGTTCGATGGAGCCCGTTCAGCCGCCGGATCTCCGCCCGTGCCGTCGTCGTCGTCCCGTACACGATCCGCAGGTAGACTGCGCAACGTCCCGGCCAGGCGCGCCCACGGGTCGGCACGAAAGTCGGAGTGCTGATCCACGCCTTCCGCCACGAGCGGGTGCGCGATCTGGAGCAGGAGCGCCCTGGGCCCGGCGCCGAGGAGGAGGGCCGCCTCACGGTTGAGGCGCCAGGCCTGCGAGGCCGGGCCGTACAGCCCGGCGAGCTCGAGGTCGACCGCCTCGGGGGCGGGTCGAACCGTCAGCGGTCGCTCGGCCGCCGCCCGACCACCCACCAGGCGACCGGGAACACGGCCGCCGCCGCGAGCAGCTTGACCGTGTCGACGACGAGGAAGGGCAGCATGCCCTTCTCGATCGCCTGGCTGAAGGACATCCCCGTGGTCACCGCCAGCCACGGCACGCCGACGAGATAGATCATCAGCGTCCCGAGGGCGGTGGCGCCGATCGCGCCCCGCGATGCGCCGGTCCCAGCCGAGCTCGGCGAGCCGCCCGACGAGAGCACCCGCGAGCACGAACCCGACGAGGTAGCCGCCGGTCGCGCCGAGGATCACGCTGACGCCGCCCTTGTGCTCCACCGCGAAGAACGGCAGGCCGATGACGCCGAGCGCGACGTACAGGAACGCGGCAAGCCCGCCGCGCCGGAGGCCGAGCGAGCCCCCGACGACGAGGACGCCGAAGTTCTGGAGCGTGATCGGGACCGGGTTACCGGCGATCGGGATCGC
>CAVRVE010000018.1:0-221204 GCA_963724555.1 uncultured Acidobacteriota bacterium | reverse complement strand
AGACGCTGCCCGAGGACGCCGACAAGCTCGCCGGCCTCGCCCGCTTCTGCGGCTTTGCCGACACCCCCGCGTTCGCCACCCGCCTGACCGCGGAGCTGGAACGCGTGCAGGCCCATTACGTTCGTCTCTTCGAGCACAGCCCCGAGCTGACGCGCGGAGGCGCCAACATGGTGTTTGCCGGCGAGGCCGATGATCCCGCCACGGTCGAGGCGCTGACCCAGATGGGCTTCACGCGCGCCTCCGAGATCATCGCCCTCGTGCGCGGCTGGCACCATGGCCGCTACCCCGCCGTGCGCACCGCACGCGCCCGCGAGCTGCTCACCGAGGTGCAGCCGGTGCTGATCGAGGCGCTGGCCGGCACCGCCAACCCCGATCTCGCCTTTATCGGCTTCGACCGGTTCCTGTCCGAGCTGCCCTCCGGCGTGCAGCTGTTCTCCCTGTTGAAGCAGAACCCGAGCCTCATCGGCCTCATCGCCGCCATCATGGGCACGGCGCCGCGGCTCGCTCGCATCCTGAGCAAGCGGCGCCGCGCGCTCGATGCCGTCCTCGACCCGGGCTTCTTCGGCAGCCTGCCCGACAAGGCGAGCCTGGAAGCCCTGATCGCCGCCGAGTTCAAGAGCGCGGCCGATTTCCAGGAGATCCTCGATCGTGCCCGTCTGCTGGCCAGCGAGCAGCAGTTCCTGATCGGCGTGCGGGTGCTCACCGGCACCATCTCCGCCGCGCAAGCCGGCGGCGCCTACGCGTTGCTGGCCGAATGCATCATCGCCGCCCTGCAGGCCGAGGTCGAGCGCGAGATGGTCAGAGCGTACGGCCGCGTGCCCGGCGGCGGCGCCGTCGTCGTCGCCATGGGCAAGCTCGGCGGGCGCGAGATGACGGCTGCCTCCGACCTCGATCTCATCCTCATCTACGATTTCGACGCCGATGCGACCATGTCCGAGCGGGCTCAAGCCGCTGCCCATCACGCAATACTACACGCGCCTGACGCAGCGCCTGATCAGCGCCTTCACGGCACCGACCGCGGAAGGGCACGCTCTACGAGGTCGACATGCGCCTGCGCCCCTCCGGCCAGAAGGGCCCGGTCGCCACGCAGCTCTCGAGCTTCATCCACTACCAGGCGAGCGAGGCGTGGACCTGGGAGCACTTGGCGCTCACCCGCGCGCGCGTCATCTCCGGCCCGCCCGTGCTGCGCGCGGCGGTGGAAAAGGCCATCCGTGATGTCCTCCTCAAGCCGCGCGACCGGGCCAAGACCGCCGCCGACGTCCGCGACATGCGCGCGCGCATCGCGAAGGAAAAGGGCACGCGCGACCCCTGGGAGCTCAAGCAGGTGCGCGGCGGCCTCGTCGACCTCGAGTTCATCGCCCAGCACCTGCAACTCGTTAACGCCGCAACCCACCCGCAGGTCCTGAGCCAGAACACGGTGGCAGCCCTCACCCAGCTGGGCGATGCCGGCCTGCTGCCGCCCGCCGCCGATGCCCTCCTCCCCGCCGCCCGCCTCCTCAACAACCTGACCCAGGTGCTGCGGCTCTGCCTCGACGGTCCCTTCGAGCCCGCCAAGGCGCCCGACGGCCTGAAGGCCCTGCTGGCCCGCGCCGGCGAGGCCCCGGACTTCAAGCACCTGGAAGCCGATCTGGTGGCGCGGGAGGCCGAAGTTGCCGCACTTTTCGAGGCTCTCGTCGTCTGAGCGGGCCGACGGAAAAGGGCGCGCACCCCCGTTCATGGGGGTGATCGGTTGAGAAGCCTCAACCCGTCGATCGCGCCTATCCCTGGAGTAGAAAAAGCATGTCCAAGAAAATCCTTCTGATCGCGGGTGTCCTGCTTGCGGCCGGAAGCGTAGCGGCCATCTCCGCCCCCCATTTCCGAGGCGGGCATATGCGCGGCGGCCCGCAAGGGTCCGTTTTCGGCGAGGGCGGTGACCTCTTCGGCGGGTCCCCGGTGCGCTTCGGTGAGCGCCTGAAGGAGATGGATGCCAACAAGGACGGCATCATCACGCTCGACGAGTTTCTGGCCCGCCGCGACCCGACGTTTGCCCGCTTCGACAAGAACAACGATGGCGTCGTCGATCGCGCCGAGTTCGAGGCAGCCGCCAAGGAAAGCGCCGACTACTGGATCAAGCGCTTCATCAAGCGTTTCGATGCCGACCGCGATGGCAAGATCAGCAAGGACGAGTTCGCCAAGGCGCGCAAGGACCGCTTCGCCATGCGCGAGATCAATGACGACGGCCGCATGGGTGCCGAGGATATGCGGCGGCCCGGTATACGCGAGAGGATTGGCCGCTGGATGGGCGGTCGCCGCCAGAAGGCCAACGACGGCCAGGAAGGCAAAACCGGCAAGGACGCCCAGGAACCCGGCAAGGATGCCGGGGATCGCGGGCCGTCCGACACGAAGCGCCTGCTCGGCCGCGCGGATCGTCAATTCGGCCGCCTCGACAAGAACGGCGATGGCTTCATCGATGCCAAGGACTTGGAGCCGCTCGCGGCCGAACGCGTCGCCTTCGCTTCCAAGCGGTTCTTCAACCGGTTCGATGCCGACAATGACGGCAAGGTGACGAAGGACGAGTTCAACCGCTTGGCCAAGGAGCGCTTCGCCGACCTGGATGTCGATGGCGACGGCAAGATCACCGATGCCGACCTGCCGCCGATGATGCGCGGACGCGGCCTTTTGAAGTAAGCTCGAGAGGACGTTGGCCAGGAGTTGGCCAGGAGCACGACACTCGCGAGGCATCGGCGTGCTGGCGCAGAAAAGCGGGTCCGGGCCGTTTCCCCGGTCCGGGCCCGACGAAGGTACGGACGAGGCGGCCCTGCTCGTGCGCGTTGCCGCGGGCGAGGCGGATGCGTTCCGCGGCCTCGTCGACCGGCATCTGCCGACGGTGCTCGCCGTGGCCCGGCGCATGCTCCGGGACGACGCGGAGGCCGAGGATGTGGCGCAGGAGACGCTGTTGCGGCTTTGGCGCAATGCAGGCGGATTGGAGCTCGGCCCCGGCGGTGTACGTCCTTGGTTGAGGCGTGTGGTGTCGAATTTGTGTATCGATCGTGTTCGCGCCCGCCGCAACACCACGGTGGTGGAGGCGGTGCCGGAGGAGATCGAGCCGCCGACGCAGCTTCGGCATCTGGCCGAGCGCGAGCTGGGCCAGCGCGTGGATGCCGCGCTGAAGGCGCTGCCCGAGCGGCAGCGGTTGGCGCTCACCCTCTTCCACTACGAGGGCATGAGCCAGATCGAGGTAGGCGAGGCGATGGGCATATCGGACGAGGCGGTGGAATCACTGCTGGCGCGGGCGCGCCGCACGCTCAAGGTCGCGCTGAAGCAGGAATGGCGCGAGCTCATGCCGGAGAGCGAGGCGTGAAAGACAAAGAACAAAAGGTGCCGGGATGACCAATGCGAGCAACACCATGACGATCGCCGAGTTCGAGCGGCTGCTCGATGTCTATGGCAGCGACCGCACCCGTTGGCCGGTGGAGGAGCGGGCAAGCGCGGGCCATCTTGTTGCCCGCGACCGGGCGGCGCGCAGGCTGCTCGCCGAGGCCGAGGCGCTCGACCGGGCGCTGGAGCGTGCGCCCCTGCCGACGCTCGCGCAGGAGGCGGCAATCGTCGAGCGCATCGTCGCCGCGGCCAGGCGTACGCCGCGCATCGTGCCGATGGCCAGGGCCGAGGCCGGCCGTCCGGCCGAGCCGGCCGCCGACAACGTCGTGCAGCTGACCGGCTTGCGCGAGCGGGCACAGCGACGACTAGCCGCGCGGACCGCGTTCGGCGGCGTGGCCGGCGCATTCGCCGCCTCGCTCGTGCTCGGCGTCTTCCTCGGCCTGTCCAATCTGACGCAGCCGGTGCTGCCGGCCATCGAGCAAATGACAGGCGTGACGCTAGGTTCCAGCACCCCTGTGGTCGCGCAAGTCGATCTCCTGGACGAGGACCTGTTGCTATGAGCGATGCTGGCACGCCCAAGGCCTCGTCGGCGCGGCGAGCGCCGCGTTGGATGCAGGTGGCGCTGGTCCTCTCTCTGGCACTCAACCTGGTCATCATCGGCTCGGTCGCCGGCGCGGTCTGGCGCTTCCGCAAGCCGCCGCCCTGGGCCAGCGCCGTCACCCCCAACCTGCTCGGCTATGCCAGCTCGCTTCCTGGCCCAGCGTCGCAAGCAGATGTGGGATGCCACGACCCAGGAGCGCAGCCACATCCGCCCGTTCCGTCGCGAGGTGCGTGCAGCGCGCGACGAGACCGTCAAGGCGTTGACTGCCGAACCCTACGACCGGCAGAAGTTCCTCGCCGCCCAAGCGCGCCAGGCGGAGGCCGAGACCCGGGCTCGCCGGGCGGTGCAAGACCTCTACGTCAAGATCGCGGACAGCCTCACGCCCGAGGAGCGGCACGCCTTCCCGCGCTGGCGCGAGCATCGCCGCCACCCCAGCCACAATCTCCTCGACGAGCCCGATCGGCAGGCCGGCGAGCCGAAGCAGAAATAGCGCGTCGCGCCGTCATGCCAGCATATCGAGGCGCATGGCAATGCCGGCGGCGGCCATGTGGCGTTTGGCTTGGCCGATCGTAAACGTGCCGTAGTGGAAGATGGAGGCGGCCAGCACGGCGCTGGCATGGCCGACCTTCACGCCGTCGACCAGGTGGTCGAGTGTGCCCACCCCGCCGGACGCGATGACCGGCACGCTCACCGCATCGGCGATCGCCCGCGTCAGCTCCAGGTCGAAGCCCACCTTGGTGCCGTCGCGATCCATCGACGTCAGCAGGATCTCGCCGGCCCCCAGCTGCACCACCTCGCGGGCGTAGGCGATCGCCTCGAGCCCGGTCGGTGTGCGCCCGCCGTGCGTGAACAGCTCCCACCGCAACGGCTCGCCCGCCTTCGACACCTGCTTGGCATCGATGGCGACGACGATGCACTGGGCGCCGAACTTGTCGGCGCCTTCGGCCACGACGCCGGCGGCGCTGCACGGCCGCGGTGTTGATCGACACCTTGTCGGCGCCGGCGTGCAGCAGCTTGCGGATGTCCTCGGTCGTGCGCACCCCGCCGCCGACGGTGAGCGGCATGAAGCAGCGCGATGCGGTGCGCTCGACGATGTCGAAGATCGTGTCGCGGTTCTCGTGGCTCGCCGTGATGTCGAGGAAGCACAGCTCGTCGGCGCCGGCCTTGTCGTAGGCGGCGGCCGCCTCGACGGGATCGCCGGCGTCCTTCAGGTCGACGAAGTTGACGCCCTTGACGACGCGCCCGTCCTTGACGTCGAGGCAGGGGATGACGCGGATCTTGAGCATGGGCGCGATCAGGCCGAGCGTCGGCGCATCGGGGATGCCGCGGAAGATGGCGGCCATGGAAAGCTCGATGCCGAGGCCACCGAGCGGGATAGCATCGTCGCGACCAGCAATCTCCGTTGGTTTGCCTCGGCCACGACCCGTCGCTCTGCCGCGACCACACCCAAGCGCGCGGCTCGTCCTGACTGCAGATGAGATAGGTCTGCACGGATGCGATCGCCGTGTACTCCTGCAGCTTGGCCGTGAAATCGAGGCCGGTCGTAGAGGGCGACAGCACCTCGACGATGACGATAGGCGCTTCGCACGCGAGGGCCTTCGAGCCTGGGGCTGGCTCGATCGACCAGGACATCGGGATAGCGCACACCAACTCCAGTCCTCACGCCAAACTCAGCTGGGCCAGCCTCGAAGCGCGTCCGGTCAATTTTCGGTAGCAGCTCGCCGAGAATGTTTGCAGTCACCAGCCAATGCGCCCGAGAGACGTTGATCATCATGCGGCTGACCTTCCCGTTGGACAGCTCGTACTTGTAGGGATGGTGGCGATCGAGGCTTGTCGCCCACCGCAAGAACGCCTCCGGTTCCGTCGGGATGTCGCCGAACGGCTCCTGGGTCAGATCGGAAAAGCCTCGGGCCATCTGTTGGCCTGTTCCATTCATGAGTTGGCTCTCGAAATCAGCGCGAGCGCCTCGCGCGCGTCGATGCGGCCGTCGTAAAGCGCGCGGCCCGCGATCGCACCTTCCAGCATAGCATACTCGGGCCGCAGCAGCGCCTTGACGTCGTCGATGCCGGCAAGGCCGCCCGAGGCGATCACGGGGATCGACGTCGCGCGCGCCAGCTCGGCCGTGGCCGGCAGATTGAGGCCCTGCAGCACGCCGTCGCGGTCGATGTCGGTATAGATGATGGCGGCCACGCCGCAGTCCTCGAAGCGCCGGGCCATCTCGATCGCGCCAAGCTCGCTCGTCTCGGCCCAGCCCTCGACGGCCACCTTGCCACCACGAGCGTCGATGCCGACCACGATGCGGCCCGGAAATCTCTTGCAGGCCTCCCGCACCAGCGCGTGGGTCCTTGACGGCCACCGTGCCGAGGATCACGCGCCGCACGCCCTTGCCGAGCCACATCTCGATGGTGGCAAGGTCGCGGATGCCGCCGCCGAGCTGCACGGGGATCGAGACCGCCGCCAGGATCGCCTCGACCGCCGGCGCATTGACGGGCTTGCCGGCGAAAGCGCCGTTGAGGTCGACGATGTGCAGCCAGGCAAACCCCTGTGCCGCGAACGCCCGCGCCTGCGCGGCCGGATCGTCGTTGAAAACGGTGGCTTGCGCCATCTCGCCGCGCTTCAGACGCACGCAGCGGCCGTCCTTCAGGTCGATGGCAGGAAACAGGATCATGCGGCGGCGGCCATCACTTTGCTTTCTTCGTCGGCGCACAATGGGCGATGTTGCTGTTCCGTCAAGCTCGCGTCGTGCAAATGCCGCCCGTTCCCACCCCTGCCCAGCGCCGGCTCTGCGAGGCCGACGCCATCGATATCTGGATCGCGCGCTGGCTCAGGATCAGGCGCAAGGACCTGCTCGTCCGCTACGCCTGCGACCCGCGCCGGCTCTATGAGATCTGGGAGGAGAAGCGCTTTACTGGAAGCCGCGACAAGGCGCTCGAGCTGTTCCGCGAGCGCCACCCGACCCTCGTCGACCGCGTCGACTACGGGCCGCACCGGCGCATCCCGCGCGGTGTCCCCGCCGATCTGCAGCCAAGCCTGTTCGACAACTAGGACGGCGCGCCGGCCTGAAGCCACTATCCGCGGCGGGTCCAGCCTGTGGAAAAGCGGCCCCAACAGCGCACTGGGTGCGCCTGGGAACAAATTCGGAACATCCCCTCGACTCTGCCAGCGAATCGCGGCATGTTCCCTCTACGTTCCGGCCGCCGGGTGATGCATCGGCCGGAGCGGCCCTCTCCTCCTCTCGCCGCCCCACGAGACCCCACATGCGCACCTACCTCATCACCTATGACGTCGCTTCCCCCGCCCGCCACAGCCTCTCCGGCGCCATCATGCAGCTGGGCGACGCCTGGGCCCGCCCGCTCGACACCACCTGGTATGTGCAATCCTGCGAGCGCGCAGAGGCCCTCGAGCGCCAGCTCAAGCCCCATCTCGACGGCGAGGACGGCCTGCTGATCCAGCAGGTCGAGGCCAACGCTCTCCTGCACAACACCGCGCTCAGGTGGTTCCGCAAGCGCAAGCAAGAGAGCGGCGCCGAGACCGGCAATGTCGTTGCGTTCCCTGTCCCTGCAGTACCTGAAGCCAAGGCGGCCTGACGCCCCCAAGGGGCTTCCCCCATGCCCCTTAAGGCCGCCACTTCAGGAAGTTGGAGATGAGCCGCAAGCCTAGCGTCTGGCTCTTCTCCGGGTGGAACTGAGTGCCCGCGATGTTGTCGGCCCCGACCATCGCGGTCACCGGTCCACCGTAGTCCGTCTCCGCCACCAACGTCCCACGATCGGTCGGGACCAGGTGGAAGGAGTGCACGAAATAGGCGTGCAGCCCCTCCCCGCCCGTCTCGATCCCCGCCAGCAGCGGGTGCGCGTTGATCACGCGCAGGGTGTTCCAGCCCATATGCGGGATCTTGAGCGCGGGATCGCTAGGCTCGATGGCCTTGACGTCGCCCGCAATCCAGCCGAACCCCGGCGTCACGCCGAATTCCAGGCCGCGCTCGGCCATCAGCTGCGCGCCGACGCAGATGCCGAGAAACGGCCGCTGCTTCTCGCGCACGGTTTTCTCCAGCGCCTCGCGCATGCCGGCCACTGCCTCGAGGCCGGCCTTGCAGTCGGCAAATGCCCCGACCCCCGGCAGCACGACGCGATCCGCCGCCGTCACCGCCGCCGGATCGGCGCTCACCTCGATCGCGACATCGGCCTCGCACTCGCGCGCCGCTCGCTCGAACGCCTTGGCGGCCGAGTGCAGATTGCCGGACCCGTAGTTGATGATGACGAGGCGTTGCATGGCAGCCCTCTCAGGAGCGGGCTCCCAACAGGCCGCCGATTCGCCTCCAACCGCTGCGGTTCTCCGGGCTTGCCTCCGCGCGCGGGGCAATGATCGGCTGGCTCGGCAGCCAGGTCTCGAAGAAACGGCGCTCGCATTCGGCTGCGGTCTTGCCGCTCACTGCGCCCAGCGTGCGCCAGCCGCGCCGCTCCAGCGCCCAGCGGCGCAGCGTATCGGCCTCGAAGCCGATCAGCAGGTTGAGTGCAAACATGCCAAGTCCGACCCAGCGCTGATCGACGCCGGCGATGCGCTTGATCGCCTCCAGGGCCCCGACCAGCAGAATGAAGCCGAGCAGCGGCCACCACAGGCGGTGCACAATGAGCCAGATCGGTGCAAACAAGGCGGCAATCCAGCCAAAGCCGTCCTTGACGAATACCAGGCTCTCCGCCGCGGTCGACGCGATCGGCGGGCGGATTGGGCGGCTCGTGCACGGTGAACGTGAGCATGGATCGAGGCTCGGCTGTTGGCGGAGCCCCGTTTTAGTCGGATGCGGCAGAGATGGCGAGGGGTTTGCGCGTGATCGAGGCTGTCTTCCGCCCGGCCGCGGCCGGACCATTTGCGAGAAGCGCAATCCTTCGGGCCTTCGGGCTTCACCCCCTGACGCATGACGGGGCGACGACGCCGAGGTCTCCGGCCAATTCTTGCGATCGCGAGATGAAATCAAGGGTGCGGTCCACCACGACGTGGCGCTGCCGGTCCAGGGTTACGACATGATAGCTGTCGTCGAGCACGGCCGAATCGACAAGGCCGGACAGATTGCGCTGCAGATAATTCATGTTGCGCAGGCTTGCCCGGTCGTCCTCCCGTGGATGCACGATCAGCGTGGGCTGGCGCACGTCGCCCGCTTCTTTCTTCACTTGCTGAACGAGCCAGCGGAATTCCAGCATCAGGCTTCCCGGCAACGCCGCAATACCGGCCTGAGAGCTGTCGCCACTTGTGATTGCTGTCTTGACCAACTCCCGCAGGCGCCGGTCCTTGATCCCCCAGGGATCCCTCTCCGCGAAGGCAAAAAGATCGGCGCACCACTTCTGTTTCACCAGACTGAAAAGCGCGCTGTACCAGGGAATTCCCCAGCCATCGAGCCATAGCGTCGGGGCGTAGAGCGCCAGGGCAAACACATCGTCGGGGTGTCGGGCTGCGCATCGCTACCGCCGCGAGCAACGTGCCCGGCAGCACGACCACGATCTCGACGCCGACCGTGCGCACGACGCCCGACCGCGAGACGGCCGGCAGCATCCAGGTCGCCGAGAGCGGAGCGACCGGCCTGCGCATCTTCCGCGGCCAGAGCGCGGCCGAGACCAAGAACGGCCAGAAGATCGCGCTCGCCTCGAACCAGGGCGTGAACGTCGACGCGATCGGCAAGGCGGGCGCGACCGTGAACCTGCCGCACGTGCCGGTGCTGACCGCTCCGCCGAACCAGACCGAGGTGGCGTACCCGGACCTGCAGCAGGGCGTCACGCTGCTCGTCTGGAACAGCGTGCCCGGCGCGAACGGCTACCGGGTGCTGGTCGACTTCAGCCCCTCCTTCGCGCGGCCGCTCTACGACCGTCAGGGCGTGCGCGCGACGCAGCTCGAGCTGCGGGCGCTCGACGCCGGCTCCTACTACTGGAAGGTGGCCGCGGTCGACTCCGCGGGCGGCGAGGGCGGCTTCTCCGAGCTGTGGCGCTTCGCGCTCGCCAAGACCGCCCAGAGCGCGGCCCAGCCGCCGCCGCTCGTGATCGAGACGGCGGAGCTCAAGGGCAACATCCTGCACGTGCGCGGGCGCACCGAGGCCGGCACCAACCTGACGGTCAACGGCGAGCGGCTGGAGGTCCAGCCCGACGGCAGCTTCAGCGAGTTCGTCACGTTCGACGGCGGCGCGAACGCCGTCGTCGTGGTCAAGGCGACGAGCCCTCGCGGCGGCGTGGCGGAGCAGCGCCGCCGCGTCACGGTCGCCAACTGAGGCCCGCGCGCTTGACCCGCATCGTGGTGCTCGGCGGACGGACGCTGCGCAGCCGCCTCAAGCGCAGCCGGGCGCTCGAGTACGAGTTCGTGGAGCCCGGCAACCCGGGCGAATCGTTGGCACCCGCGCGCTACGCCGCGGCGCTCATCCCGCTCGGTGCGACGAGCACGCCGAAGCAGGTGGCGAGCGCGCGCCGGGTGCTGCCGGGACGGCCGCTCGGCGGCGTCGCCGTCCGCCCGAACGAGCGCACGCTGCGCAGGATCGCGCAGCTCGAGATCGACTTCGTGGTCGAGGCCTGGAGCCGGAGCGACCCGCCGCCCGAGGCCGTGCTGGCGCACCTGCGCGGCCCCCGCCGCCCGAGCCGCAGGAAGGGCGAGGACGGCCCGAAGGCACCCTTGACCTCCGCGCGGCGGCTCGCGATCCTGACGGACGTCGTGAAGACGGCCAACTCGATCCTCGAGCCGCGCAAGGTGATCGAGCTCGTGGTCGAGAAGATCCGCCAGCTGATCCCCTCGGAAGCCTGGTCGCTCTTGATGGTCGACGAGGAGAAGCAGGAGCTGGTGTTCGAGGCGGCGCTCGGCGCCAAGGGCAAGGAGGTCACGGCGCTACGGCCCAAGATCGGCGAGGGCGTCGCCGGCTGGGTCGCCGAGACCGGCAAGCCGGCGATCGTGAACGACGTCAAGCGCGACCCGCGCTTCGCGCCGCACGTCGACGCCAAGACCTCGTTCGAGACGCGCTCGATCCTGTGCGCCCCGCTCGTCTCGCGCGGGCGCACGATCGGCGTGCTCGAGATCCTGAACAAGCGCGGCGGCAACTTCACCAAGACGGACCTCGAGCAGGTGCTGACGCTCGTCGAGCCGTGCGCGATCGCGATCGAGAACGCGATCCTGTTCCAGCGCACCGAGCAGCTCACGATCACGGACGACCTCACGCGTCTCTTCAACTCGCGCTACCTGAACCTCTACCTGGGGCGCGAGATCAAGCGCTGCAAGCGCCACGGCATCCCGCTGTCGGTGATCTTCCTCGACCTCGACGGCTTCAAGGGGATCAACGACCAGTACGGCCACCTGGCCGGCTCGGGGACGCTCACCGAGGTGGGCGGGATCCTGGCGCTGGGCGTGCGCGAGTCGGACATCCTGGCCCGCTACGGCGGCGACGAGTTCATCGTGGTGCTGCCCGAGACGCCGGCCTCGGGCGCGCTCGTGATCGCCGAGCGCCTGCGACGGGCGATCGAGGAGCACCGCTTCCTGGAGCCGCAGGGCATCGCCGCGCGCATCTCGGCGTCCTTCGGCATCTCAACCTACCCCGACCACGCGCTGTCGCCCGAGGGCCTGATCCAGAAGGCCGACCAGGCGATGTACCGCGTCAAGGAGCGGGAGAAGAATGGAATCGAGGTGGCGGTCTAGCCGGATGCCCGCCCCCCACTAGAGCTCTGAGAGAGAAGGACCGCGGCCCCATGAATCTTCGTTCCGTCGTGAACCTGAGCTTCCTGTCGAGCGATCTCGCGATCGACCTCGGGACCGCGAACACGCTCGTCTACGCGAAGGGCAAGGGCATCGTGGTCTCGGAGCCGTCGATCGTGGCGATCAACCGCGTCACCGGCAAGGTCGAAGCCGTCGGCCGCGACGCCAAGGACATGCTGGGCCGCACCCCCGGCAACATCGTCGCGATCCGTCCGATGAAGGACGGCGTGATCGCCGACTTCGAGATCACCGAGAAGATGCTGTCGCACTTCATCCACCGCGCGCACAACCGCTCGACGCTGGTGCGGCCGCGGATCGTGATCGGGATCCCCTCCGAGGTGACCCAGGTCGAGAAGCGCGCGGTCAAGGACTCCGCGCTCAAGGCCAAGGCCTCCGAGGTGTACCTGGTCGACCAGGCGATGGCGGCCGCGATCGGCGCCGGGCTGCCGATCACCGAGCCCTCGGGCAACATGGTGGTCGACATCGGCGGCGGCACCACCGACATCGCCGTGATCTCGCTCGCCGGCATCGTCTACTCCAAGTCCGTGCGCGTCGCGGGCAACGAGATGGACGAGTCGGTGATCCAGTACATCAAGAAGAAGTACAACCTGCTGGTCGGCGAGCGCACCGCCGAGCAGATCAAGTTCGAGATCGGCAGCGCCTTCCCGCTCGACGAGCCGATGACGATGGAGATCAAGGGCCGCGACCTGATCGAGGGCATCCCCAAGACGCTCACGATCACCGACGCCGAGATCCGCGAGGCGCTGCAGGAGCCGGTCGCGATCATCGTCAACGCGGTGCGCGTCGCGCTCGAGCGCACGCCGCCCGAGCTCAGCGCCGACATCGTCGACCGCGGGATCGTGCTGACCGGCGGCGGCTCGCTGCTCAGGAACCTCGACCGCCTGCTGCGCGAGGAGACCGGGCTGCCGGTGTCGGTCGCCGAGGACCCGCTCTCGTCGGTGGTGCTCGGGACCGGCAAGATGCTCTCGGACTTCGACCTGTTGCGCAAGATCAGCCTGGACTAGACCCGTGGCGACGGCGGTTCCCGCGCGGCGGAGCCGGTTCCTGCTCGTCGGCCTGGTGCTCGCGCACCTGACCGCGATCAGCCACCAGGTGGACGGCGGCACCGGAGTGTCGCTGCTGCAGCGGGCGCTGCTCGGCGTGCTCGGTCCGCTGCAGCGCGGCGTCGGCGCGACGCTCGGCGGCGCTTCGGAGCTCTGGCGCGGCTGGGCGTTCCACCGCGAGACCTACGCCGAGAACCGCAGGCTGCGCGAGCAGGTGCGCTCGCTCGAGACCGAGCTGCAGCTGCGCTCCTTCAAGGCCCAGGAGTCGGTGCGCCTGCGCGAGCTGCTCGAGCTGCGGCAGAGCGTCCCGCTCGACACGCTCGCGGCGCTCGTGGTCGGCCGCGACGGCGTGCCCTGGTTCCGGACGATCACGCTCGACAAGGGCGAGCAGGACGGGGTCAAGCTCGACGCCGCCGTGATCAGCGCCACCGGCGTCGTCGGGCGCGTGTTCGCGGTCGGACCGCACGCCGCGCGCGTCCAGGTGCTGCTCGACCGCGACAGCGGGATCGCCGCGCTCGTCGAGCGCAGCCGCGTGAGCGGCGTCGTCTCGGGCCAGGTCGCGGGCAACGAGTCCGGCAGCGAGGACCTCGTGCTCAAGTACGTCTCGGAGCGGGCCGACGTCACGGTCGGCGACCTCGTGGTGACCTCGGGCCTCGACCGCATCTATCCCAAGGGGCTCGTGATCGGCCGCGTGCGCTTCGTGGGGCAGGTGACGGGGCTGTTCCGGGACGTGCGCGTCGAGCCTTCCGCCCGCTTCGAGCGGATCGAGGAGGTGCTGGTGGTCCGCGAGCCGCCCGCCCCGCTCGAGATGACGAGGTCGGTCGAGTGAGCCGCGCGCTGTGGACGGCGGCGGCGCTCGTAGGAGCGGTCCTGGTCGAGACCGGGCTCGCGCACCTGGTCAGCTCGCCGGGCCGCTACCTCGACCCGTTCCTGCTCGTCGTGGTCTACTGTGCGCTCGTGTTCGGCGAGACGCACGGCATGCTGGCGGGGGCGGCCGCGGGCCTGGTGCAGGACGCCATGTTCGGAGGACGGGTGCTGGGGATTTCGGGGCTCGCGAAGCTGCTGGTCGGCTACGCGGTCGGGATCGGCGCGGGCCGCTTCCTGATCGCGACCACCGCCGCGCGCGCGCTGGTGGTGATGCTCGCGAGCGTCGCCGACGCGCTGCTCTTGCAGTGGCTCGCCTCGGTGTTCTCGCTCGAGGCCCTCTTCCTGCCGCCGCTGGCGCTCGCCACGCGCGCGACGCTCAGCGCTCTCATCGGCGGGCTGCTGTTCGCGCTCGTGGACCAGCGGCTCGCGAGGGCGCGCGCATGAGCCGGAAGGCAGGCGCCCGGTGAGGATCTACGAGGACCTGCGCCTCGTGCAGTCGCGCCTCGCGCTGCTGCAGGCGCTGATGGTGCTGCTGGTCGTGGGCCTGATGGTGCAGTTCTGGAACCTGCAGGTGGTGCGCGCGCGCCACTTCCGCGACCAGGCCGAGAACAACCGCTCGCGTCTCGTGACGCTCGCGGCCCCGCGCGGGGCGCTCGTCGACCGCAACGGCAAGCTGCTGGTCGGCAACCGGCCGTCGTTCAGCGTGCTGCTGGTGCCGGAGCACGCGGAGAACCTCGATCGCGTGGTCGAGCGGCTCGCCTCGGCGCTCGGCATGGGGGAGGCCGCGATCCGCGAGCGGCTGGCGCGGCGCCAGCCGTATCGCCCGGTCGTGATCAAGAACGACGCGACGCTCGCCGACATCGCCGTGCTCGACGCCCGCCGCCGCGAGCTGCCGGAGGTGAGCGTCGAGGTGGTGCCGCTGCGCTCCTACCCGCTCGCCAACGCCGCCGCGCACGCGCTCGGGCGCGTCGGCGAGATCACCGAGCGCCAGCTGCAGCTGTCCGAGTACAAGAGCCTGCCGCCGGGTGCCCTCGTCGGCCAGGCCGGGCTCGAGTCGCGCTACAACCGCGAGCTGATGGGCAAGGACGGCTTCCGGCGCGTGATCGTGAACAGCCGCGGGCTCGAGGTGCAGGAGGCCGCGCGCGAGCCTCCGCAGGACGGGCCCAACCTCACGCTCAGCATCGACGCGTCCCTGCAGGCCGCCATGGAGGCGGCCTTCGAGGGACGTTCCGGCTCGGCGGTGGCGCTCGACCCCGAGACGGGCGAGATCCTCGCGATGACCTCGACGCCCGCCTACGACCCGAACCAGTTCACGACCGGGATCGAGCCGGCGCTCTGGGCGAGCCTCGCGAGCGATCCCGACACGCCGCTCATCAACCGCGTGATCCAGGGCTCGTACGCGCCGGGCAGCACGTTCAAGGTGATCGCCGCGACGGCCGCGCTCGAGGAGGGCCTGATCACGCCCGAGACCACGTTCTACTGCCCGGGGCAGCTGAACGTGTACAACACCACGTTCCGCTGCCATCCGGGGGGCCACGGCGTCGTCGACCTGCGGCGGGCGATCGCGATCTCCTGCAACGTCTACTTCTACCAGGTCGGGATCCGGCTGGAGATCGCTCGGCTCGCGAAGTGGGCGAAGCTGATGGGGCTCGGCGCGCCGACCGGCGTCGACCTGCCGGCCGAGGCGAGCGGGCTGATGCCGAGCGCCGAGTGGAAGCTGCGGGTGCTGAAGGCACCCTGGTACGCGGGCGAGACCGTCTCGGTCGCGATCGGGCAGGGCCAGGTGAGCGCGACGCCGATCCAGATGGCGCGCGTCGCGGCGTTCGTCGCGAACGGCGGCCGGCTGGTACGGCCGCACTTCGCGCGTCAGGCGCGCACTCCGCAGCTGCCGCCGATCGTCAAGCCGGAGACGATCGCCGCGGTGAAGGAAGGCATGCGCCGGGTCGTGGCCGAGGGGACCGGCTCGCGCGCGCGACTGAGCGAGGTCGAGGTCTGCGGCAAGACCGGCTCGGCGCAGGTGGTCGGCCACGCGCGGCTCGAGAAGTCGCCCTCGGTCCACGAGATGCAGCCGCACGGCTGGTTCATCTGCTTCGCCCCCGCCGACCGCCCGACGATCGCGCTCGCGGTGCTGGTCGAGCACGGGAGGAGCGGCGGCGAGTCGGCGGCGCCGGTGGCGCGGCGCATCCTGGCGCACTACTTCGGCATCGAGCGCGGCCTTCCGACACCGGCCGGCGGCGTCGTCGACACAGCGGACGCGGAGGACTGAAGAGTGCTGGGGCTCAGCGCCGGCATCGACCGTCGGCTGGTCTACAACCTCGACTGGGTGCTGCTCGGCACGTCGCTGCTGCTGTCGCTGCTGGGCGCCGCGATGGTGTACTCGGCGACGCAGGCCGGCAGCCAGCCCGGCCTCTACCTGAAGCAGCTCACGCTCGTCGGGGTGGGCCTCGTCGCGATGGCGCTCGCCGCCGCGATCGACTATCGCCGGCTGGCCGATCGCGCGGTGCTGCTCTACGTGCTGTCGGTGCTGGCGCTCGTCTACGTGCTGCGCTTCGCCCCGGTGATCGCCGGCACGCGGCGCTGGATCGTGATCGCCGGCTTCCAGCTGCAGCCGTCCGAGCTCGTCAAGCTGGCGGCCGCCGTCTTCGCGGCCAAGATCTTCTCCGAGTACCGGCAGGAGTCGCTCGGGCTCACGGACGTGGCGCTGCCGGGTGTCGCGGTGGGCCTGCTGTCGCTGCTGATCGCGCGCGAGCCCGACCTCGGCTCGGCGGCCTGCCTGGTGCCGCTCTTCCTGGCGATCGCGTTCCTGGCGGGCTTGCGCATGCGCGCGGTGCTCGGGCTGGCGGCCGTGATGCTGCTCGCGGCCGGCCTCGCCTGGCCGTTCCTCAAGGACTACCAGAAGACGCGCATCTACACCTTCCTCGACCCCTCGCTCGACCCGCGCGGCGCCGGCTACCAGAAGATCCAGTCGCAGATCGCCGTGGGCTCGGGCGGCCTCGTCGGCCGCGGCTTCGGCAAGGGCAGCCAGGCGCAGCTCGGCTACCTGCCGGCGCGCCACACCGACTTCGTGTTCTCGGTGCTGGCCGAGGAGCTCGGCTTCGTCGGCGTGTTCGTGGCGCTCGCGCTCTACCTGCTCGTGGTGTGGCGCATGCTCGAGACCGCGCGGCTCGCGCGCGACCGCCTCGGCGCCTTCCTGGTCGCGGGCATCACGCGCGGCCTTCGCGTTCCAGGTCGTCTACAATGTCGGCATGGTCGCTGGGCTCGTGCCCGTCAAGGGCCTCCCGCTGCCGCTCATGAGCTACGGCGGGTCCTCGGTGGTCGCGTCGCTCATCGGGATCGGCCTCGTCCTCAGCGTCCGCATGCGGCGCTTCGCGAACTGACGTTGGCGCGGCGCCCCTCGATGGCGGCACTCACCGCCTGCTCCAGCACCTGAATGGCAAGAGACCTGATCGTCAGCAGCAACCCGCGCGAGACGCGCGTGGCGCTCCTCGAGGACGGCGTCGTCGCCGAGCTCTTCCTCGAGCGCGAGGCGCAGCGCGGCATCGTCGGCAGCATCTACAAGGGCCGGATCACGCGCGTGCTGCCCGGAATGCAGTCGGCATTCGTGGATCTCGGGCTCGAGCGCGACGCCTTCCTGCACGCCTCCGACGCGATCGCGGAGCTGCCGGACAACGAGCTGAGCGCCGACGAGGTGAGCGCGGCCAACCGCGCGCCGATCGAGGAGCGGCTCCACGAGGGCGAGGAGCTGGTGGTGCAGGTGCTCAAGGAGCCGATGGGCACCAAGGGCGCCCGCATCACCTCGCACGTCTCGCTGCCGGGCCGCTACCTGGTGCTGATGCCGACCGTCGAGCACGTCGGCGTCTCGCGCAAGATCACGAGCGACGAGGAGCGGCGGCGGCTCAAGACCGTGCTCAAGGAGTTCCGCCAGGAGCGCGGCGGCGGCGGGCTGATCGCGCGCACGGCGGGCCAGGGCCGCGAGGCCGAGGCGTTCCTGCGCGACGGGCGCTACCTCGCGCGCACCTGGGACGAGTGCCGTGCGCTCGCCGCGCGCCAGCGCGCCCCGGTGCTGCTCTACCGCGAGCCCTCGCTCGTCGAGCGGCTGCTGCGCGACCTGCTCTCGGACGAGATGTCCGCGATCAAGCTCGACAACGAGCGCGACTTCCAGCGCGCGCTCGAGCTGGTGCGCGCTCTGGAGCCCAAGCTCGAGCCGCGCGTGCGGCTGCACAACGGCGCGGGCGGGATCATGGAGGAGCACGGCGTCAGCGCCGAGCTCGAGCGCGCCTTGCGCTCGAAGGTGTGGCTGCCGGGCGGCGGCTACATCGTGATCAACCAGACCGAGGCGCTCGTCGCGATCGACGTCAACACGGGCCGCTTCGTCGGCAAGGACGACCTCGAGGACACGCTGCTCAAGGCCAACCTCGACGCCGTGCGCGAGATCGTGCGCCAGATCCGCCTGCGCGACCTGGGCGGCATCATCGTCGTCGACTTCATCGACATGGAGGAGCGCAAGAGCCGGCGCGACGTGCTGCACGCGCTCGAGCAGGAGCTCCGCAAGGACCGCTCGCCGACCAAGCTCTTGTCCGTCAACGAGTTCGGGCTCGTGATCCTGACCCGCAAGCGCGTCAAGCAGTCGCTCGACAAGCTGCTGCTCTCGCCCTGCCCGTACTGCTCCGGCAGCGGACAGGTGAAGAGCGTCTCGACGGTCTGCTCGGAGATCTACGACGAGGTGCGCAAGCTCGCCCCCGACATGCCCGGCCAGAAGCTGGTGCTGCGCGTGAACCCCGAGATCGCGCGCGCCCTCGAAGGCGACGAGGCGAACGTGCTCAAGAGCCTCTCGGCGCTCACCGGGGGCGAGCTCACGGTGCTGGCCGACCCGCTCCTGCACCAGGAGCAGTTCGACGTGGTGGCGGTTTGAGCGAGGCCGAGCGCGACCCCGAGCTCGAGGCTTTCGTCGAGGCGATCGAGTCGGCGTTCCGCGCGCGGCGCGGCAAGGACCACGCGCTCGCGCCGCGCGACTTCGCGCTCGCGCGCGGCTTCTTCGAGGCCGGCGTGCCGCTCGCGACCGTGCTGGTCGCGATCGACGCCGCCTTCGAGCGCGACCCGCAGACGGCGAGCCTCGCGGTCGTCAGGCGCAGGGTCGAGGAGCTCGCCCCGCCCGGCTCCGCCAGCAACGCCGCCCGCGAGAGCGTCAGCTCGAACCTGCCCGAGGTGGGCGAGCGGCTCGACACCCTGCGCGAGCGGCTGCTGGAGCTGCCCGGGCGCGCGGCGGCGCTGCCGCTCGCCGAGCTCGGCGAGCTCGCGGACCTCGTCGCCGTGTCCTCGCGCCCCAACTGGGACTACCTGCGCGAGCGGCTGCGCCGCCTCGACGATCTCGTGGCGGCCGCCGCCGTCGACGCGCTCTCGCCCGAGCAGGCGGCGGCGCTCCGGGACGAGACCGCGCGCGCCGCGCAGCGGCAGCGCGGCAAGGTCGACGAGCACGCGCTCGAGGAGGCGACGGCTCGGCTCTACCGTCAGCGCGCGCGCGAGACGCTGCGGCTGCCGCGCGTCGGAGTCGACTGAAGCAGTCCGTGCCGCGCCAGGTCGACGCGGCCGGCCACGAAGCGCACGCCTTCGGAGCGCAGGCGCTTGCGCTGCACGAGGCCCGAAGCGCGTCCGTCGAGCGAGATGCGGCCGCGCGCGCCCACGACCCGGTGCCACGGCACGCTCGCCTCGCGCCGGCCGATCCCCCCGAGCGCCCAGCCGACCGCGCGCGCGCCGCGCGTGACGCCGACGAGCGCCGCGACCTGGCCGTAGGTCGCGACGCGCCCGCGCGGGATGCGGCGCACGACGGCGTAGACGCGCTCGAAGAACCCGGTGTCGGGGCCCGTCATCGCGACGGCGGTGGCTTCTGCGGCGGCGGGGGCGGCGCGACCTTCTCGGGCGCGGCCTGCCCGCTCGTCGTGATCTCGTCGTCTCCCGAAGCTGCCGGTGCGGCCGGAGCGCCCGCTGCCGGCGCGGCGGGCGCCGTCGTTGCCGGGGCGGCTGCCGGAGCGGCTCCCGGCGCGGCCGCCGGTGGCTGCGACGCCGGGCTGTCGAGGCCCGGCGCGAGCGGCTCGAGCGCCTCGCGCAGGCTGCCCTCGGGGATCGGCCCCGTGAGCTGCAGCGGCACCTCGCGCACCAGCAGCACCACGACGGAGTTCTTCCGGAGCTCCGCGACGTACTCGTCGTACGCCTTGTCGAAGCGCGACATCATCACGCGGTCGCGCACGCGGTCCTTGACCGCCTCGTAGGGCGTCGTGCTGCCCGTGGTCTTCGCCGTGACGCGCAGCAGCCGGTAGCCGCCCTCGACCGGCAGCGGCTCCGAGATCGCGCCCACCGCAAGCCCGAAGGCCTCCTTCTCGAGCGCTGGCGCCATGTCGCCCTGCGCGAGCTGCCCGAGATCGCCGCCGTTCGTGCGCGAGGGCGCGCTCGAGTAGGCGCGCGCCAGCGCCTGGAAGTCCTCGCCGCCCCTGGCCTTCGCCAGCACCTCGCGCGCGAGCTCCAACCCGCCCTTGTCCTCGGGGATCAGGATCTCCTGCAGGCTGACGGTGGCCGACTTCGTGAACTCGGTCGCCTTCAGCTTCTCGTACTCCGCCTTCACGTCGGCGTCGCTCGCCTCGATCTTGGGCTGCACGTCGCGCTGCATCACGATGCGCCGCACGACGCCGCGCTCGATGTTCGCGCGCAGCTCGGCGAGCGTCAGGCCCTCGCGCGAGAGCGCCTCCGTCATCTGCTCGTCGCTCGTGATCTTGTTGTCCTTCTTGATGCCCTCGATCGCCTCGTCGATCCAGGCCGACGGCGCGTGGATCCCGGCGTCCTCGGCCTTCTGCATGATCAGGATCTCGTCGATCGCCTCCTGCAGCAGCCGGGCGTTGTTCTGGCGCAGGAACTGCCCGACGCCCGCGGGGTCGACGCGCGCGCCCTGCGCCGCCGCGATCTGCCGGTTCTGGAACTCGGAGAGCGTGATGATCTGGCCGTTGACCTTGGCGACCACGCGCTCGATCGTCTCGGCGCTGCAGGGCGCCCGCGAGCGCGAGGTCAAGGACGAGGATTACGAAGAGCCGCCGCATGATTCACCTTCGACCGGGCCATGACGCCCGCCACGTACGCCCGCTCGGCCGCGGCACGTCGCTCGCGGGCGAGCCGATCGCGAATCTCGGCGCTCGCCTCCTCGAAAGACGGGGTGGTGGCGGCCTGGCGGGAATCGACCCTCAAGACATGATACCCGAGGGGTGACTCGACGGGCTCGCTGGTGCCGCCCTCCGGCAGCGTGAAGGCCGGCGGCTCGAGCTCGGCGGGCAGCTGGCCGCGCTCGAAGACGCCCATGAAGCCGCCCGCCTCGGCCTCGGGGCCCTTGGAGAGGCTGCGCGCGAGCCTGTCGAACGCCTTGGGGTCCTGCGCGAGCTTGCGCTTGACGTCGCGCGCCTCGTTGAGCGTCGCGACCAGGATCTGCCGCAGCGCCACGCGCTCGGGCCGGCCGAGCTCGCTCTCGTGCTGGCCGTAGTAGGCGCGGATCTCGGCCTCGGTCGGCGCCGGGGGCTTCACCTCGGCCGCCAGCAGGCGCGCCACCGCCCGGCGCTCCTCGTCGGCCGGGCGCCCCCGGCGCCACGAGGCCGTGCGCGGACGCCTCGATCACGAGCGCGCGGTCCTCGAGGAACGAGTCGAGCAGCCCCGCGCGCGCCGCCTCTTCGAGCGGGGCCTCGCCGCGCGCCTCGACGCTCGCCAGGTACTTCGTGAACTCGCTGCGCCGCACCTCGGTCCCTTCGAGCTTCAGGATCACGGGGTCGCGGCCCTCGCAGCCGGCCTGGAGGCCGGCGGCCGTCGCGAGCACGAGCCACAGCGCCGAGCGCCGAACGCGCATGCATCGCATCATGCCACGCTCGCGAGCCGCTCCAGGAGCGCCTCGAGCGCCGCCTGCGGCGGCTCGCCCGCCGTGGGCCAGCGCAGCCCGTCGGGCAAGAGGCGCGCGCCCCCGCGCGCAGCCGGCGAGCTGCGCGAGCGGCTCCGGCCGCAGCGGCGTGCGCGGGTCGAAGCGCAGCGTGAGCGCGCCCGCGGCCGCGTCCACCTGCACGATCCCGAGCGCCTCCGCCCTCACGCGCAGCTCCGCGTAGCCGACGAGCCCCAGCACCTCGAAGGGCGGCGGGCCGTAGCGATCGCGCAGCTCCGCGAGCAGCGACTCGAGCTCGGCCGTCGTGCGCGCCTGGCTCACGCGCTTGTAGACCTGCAGCCGCTGGTGCGTCTCCGGCACGTAGCCGGGCGGGATCCTGAGCTCGACCCCCAGATGCAGCGTCGCGCGCGGCAGCTCGCGCGGCGGCTCGCCGCGCAGCTCGAGGATCGCCTGCTCCAGGAGCTTGACGTAGAGGTCGAGCCCGACCGCCTGGATGTGGCCGCTCTGCTGGCCGCCCAGCAGGTTGCCGGCGCCGCGCAGCTCGAGGTCGAGCGCCGCGATCCGGAAGCCGGCGCCGAGGTCGGAGAACTCGCGGATCGCCGCGAGCCGCTTGCGCGCGATCTCGGACAGCACCGTGTCGGGCGGCACCAGCAGGTAGGCGAAGGCGCGCCGGTCGGAGCGGCCGACGCGGCCGCGCAGCTGGTAGAGCTGGGCGAGCCCGTAGCGGTCGGCGCGGTTCACGACCAGCGTGTTGGCGCGCGGGATGTCGAGCCCGTTCTCGACGATCGTGGTCGCCACCAGCACGTCGGCGCGGCCCTCGACGAACGACAGCATCACGCGCTCGAGCTCGGCCTCGGGCATCTGGCCGTGGCCGACCACCACGCGCGCCTCCGGCACCAGCCGCTGCACGAGCGCCGCCAGCGACACGATCGACTCGACGCGGTTGTGCACCATGAACACCTGGCCCTCGCGCGCCAGCTCCTGGCGGATCGCCGCCGCGATCGTGTCGGTCGAGAACTTCACGACCATGGTCTGGATCGCGAGGCGGTCGCGCGGCGGGGTCTCGATCACCGACATGTCGCGGATGCCGGACAGCCCCATCTGGAGCGTGCGCGGGATCGGAGTCGCCGACAGCGTCAGGCAGTCGACCGTGGTCTTGAGCTGCTTCAGCTTCTCCTTGGCGGCCACCCCGAAGCGCTGCTCCTCGTCCACGATCAGCAGGCCGAGGTCGCGGAAGACGACGTCCTTCGAGAGGATGCGGTGGGTGCCGATCAGCACGTCGACGCCGCCCGCGGCGGTGCGCGCCAGCACGGCCTTGATCTCCTTCGGCGTGCGGAAGCGCGAGATCATCTCGACCGCGACCGGGAACGGCGCGAAGCGCTTGCGGAACGTCTTCCAGTGCTGGAACGCGAGCACGGTCGTGGGCGCCAGCACCGCGACCTGCTTGCCGTCGAGCACGGCGCGCATCGCGGCGCGCATCGCGACCTCGGTCTTGCCGTAGCCGACGTCGCCGCACACCAGGCGGTCCATCGGCACGGTCGAGGCCATGTCGGCCGCCACCTCGGCGATCGCCTGCGCCTGGTCGGGCGTCTCGTCGTACTCGAATGCGGCCTCGAACTCGCGCTGCCACGGGCTCTCGCCCTGGAAGGCGTGGCCGGGACGGGCCTTGCGCTCGGCGTAGAGCTTCAGCAGCTCCAGCGCCATGTCGCGCATGGCCTTCTTCACGCGCGTCTTGGTCTTCTCCCACTGGCCGCTGCCGAGCCGGTCGACCTGCGGCCGCGCGGCCTCGCTCGACGTGTACTTCTGGATGCGGTCGAAGGCCTCGACCGGGACCTTGAGCTTGTCGCCGCCCTGGTAGCCGAGCACCATCAGCTCGCGCGTGGTGCCGCCGATCTCGAGCGTCTCGAGCCCGACGAAGCGGCCGATGCCGTGCTCCTCGTGGACGACCAGGTCGCCGACCTTGAGGTCGCGGAAGTCCGAGAGGAACGTGCGCAGCCCGCGGCGGCGCCCGCGTGCGTGCAGGTGCACCTCCTCCGGGAACACGTCGCCGTCGGCGAGCACGAGCAACCCGGCCTCGGGCACCTCGAAGCCGCGCGAGAGCGCGCCCACGCGCGGCAGGATGCGCGTACCCTCGCCGACCGCGAGGCCCTCCTCGCGCAGCACGTCCGCGAGGCGGTCGGCGCGCCCGGGGTTGCCGAGGAACACGACCGTCGTGGCGCTCGTCGCGCGCAGGTCGGCCGCCAGCCGGTTCATGTCGCCCGCGTAGCTCGGCGCCGGCCGCGAGGCGAGGTGCAGCGTTTCCCCGGACGTCTCGACCTCGCGCACCTCGAGCACGGGCCGCTCCGCCAGGTGGGCCGCGAGCGCCTCGGGCGGCGAGCAGCGCCTCGCCGACCTCGGGCAGCAGGCCCTCGCCGCGGCGCTCGCGGTCTTCGCGCGCGCGCGCGACGAGCGTCTCGGCCTCCTGTTGCACGGCCTCCGGCTCGACCACCACCACCGAGCCGCGCGGCAGGTGCTGCCACGGCGGCACGGTCGCGCCGGGCACGAGCGGCAGCAGCTCGACGAGCCCCTCCGGCGGCAGCCCGCGCTCGAGCGCCTCCTTGAAGGCCGCGAAGCTCGCGCCGGCCCGCGAAGCGCTCGTCCAGCACCGCGGGGAGCGCCGCCAGCAGCGAGCGCGTCGCGAAGAGGTCGGCGAGCGGCAGCGCCTCGAGGGCCTCGAGCGGCGCCGTCGCGCGCTGCGTGTCGGGGTCGAAGCGGCGCAGGCTCTCCACGTTGTCGCCGAAGAACTCGATCCGCACCGGCTCGTCGGCGTCGGACGGGAAGACGTCGAGGATGCCGCCGCGGCGCGCCATCTGGCCGGGAGCCGTCACCGGGTCCTCGCGCGCGTAGCCGCCCTCGTCGAGCGCCTCGAGCAGGATCTCGGGCAAGAGCTCGTCGCCCACGCGCACCTCGAGCACGCGCGTCGCGAGCAGGTGCGGCGCGAGGCTCGGCCGCAGCAGCCCGAAGGGCGACGCGACGACGGCGCGGGCGCCCTTGGCGCGGTGCAGCGTCGCGGCGCGCCGGGCCTGGGCGCTCTCGTGCCGCGGCAGGCCGCGGAAGGGCGGCGGGCCCGGCGCCGGCAGCGACAGCACCGCGCCCTCGATCCCGGCCGCCGCGGCGAGCGTCCGCAGGTCCTGCGCCGTCTCCTCGACGTCGCGCTCGCGCGGCACGACCACGAGCAGCGGCGCCTCGGCGAGCAGCAGCGGCAGGAACGCCCGCAGCGGCCCCGAGAGGCCCGCGAGCTGCGCGCGTCCCCGCCGCCGCGAGCGCCTGGCGCGCCTCGCTAGCGGCGGACCGCTCCACGAGCGGAGCGAGCCAGGCGGGAAGCGTCACGGCCGGCGGATGCGCTCGACGAGTCCGGAGGTCGAGCGGCCCGGCACGAGCGCCACCCGCACCACGCGTCCGCCGGCGGCCTCGACCTCGGCCCGCCCGACGATCTCGTCCGCCCCCCAGTCGGCGCCCTTCACCAGCACGTCCGGCACGAGCGCCTTCACCACCGCGAGCGGCGTGTCCTCGTCGTAGACCACCACGCGGTCGACCGCCTCGAGCGCCGCGAGCGCCTCGGCGCGCTCGGCCTCGGGCACGAGCGGCCGGCCCTCCCCCTTCAGCCGCCGCACCGAGGCGTCCGAGTTGATCGCGACCACCAGCACGTCGCCCTCGTGGCGCGCCGCCTCGAGCAGCGCCAGGTGCCCGGCGTGCAGCAGGTCGAAGCAGCCGTTCGTCAGCACGACGCGGCGGCCGGCCGCGCGCCAGGCCTGGCGCTCGCGGACGAGCGCCGCGAGCGGGCTGCCGAAGGACGCGCGGGCGTCGCTCATCGAACCAGCATACAGCCGGGGCTCAGTCCCCTTCGCCGAGCTCCAGCTCGCCGCGCCGGGCGGGCGCGTCGAGCGCGGCGCCGCCCGTGAACGTCCAGCGGTGGAGCGGCCGGTAGAGCCCCACGTCCTTGACCCGGCTCTTGACGCGGAACGAGTGCTGGCCGCGCAGGTAGTCGTAGGGCGTGCCGTCGCGCTTGTGGGCCGCGAGGTCGACGAGGTAGGTGCCCTCGACGAGGCTCAGGTCCTCGAGCGTGATGCGCACCTCGGCCTCGCCCTCGAGGCGGCGCGAGACGTAGTCCTCGAGGTCGGTGTTGGTGCCGTAGACGCAGATGCCGTCGGCCGCGAACAGGCCGATGCCGAACACGAAATCCTCGACCGGCTGCCGCGCCACCACCGAGAGCGACGAGCGTCAGCGTCTCGCCGGGGACGAACACGTGCCGCTCGCGCTCGCGCGCGTCCAGCAGCCGCACCGCCCGGATCTCGACCTCGCGGCCGCCCCAGCGTCCCGCCCGGTAGCCGCCCGTGGCGCCCGCCTCCGGCGCGGCGTCGTCCGCGGCGGCATCGGCCGTCCGCGGACCCGGAGCGCGAGCGCAGCAGCGCCTCCTCGCCGCCGGCCACGTAGGTCAGGTACTCGTCGACCACGCGCTTGGGCTCGCCGCGGCCGCGCGTCTTGCCGTGGCTCAGCCACAGCACGTCGTCGCACATCTTCTCGACCAGGCCCAGGCTGTGGGTCACGAACAGGATCGTCTTGCCGCGGCGGCGGAACTCCGCGATCTTGTCGAGGCACTTGCGGGTGAAGGCCTCGTCGCCCACCGCCAGCACCTCGTCGATCAGCAGCACGTCGGGGTCGACGTGGATCGCGACCGCGAAGCCGAGCCGCATGTACATGCCCGACGAGTAGGTCTTGACCGGCGCGTCGATGAAGTCCCGCAGCTCCGCGAAGTCCACGATCGCGTCGAAGGAGCGCTCGAGCTGCTTGCGCGTGAGCCCGAGCATCATGCGCGTTGATCGCGACGTTCTCGCGCCCCGTGATCTCCGGGTGGAAGCCGGCGCCGAGCTCGATCAGCGCCGAGATGCGGCCGTCGACGCGTCAGGCTGCCGTGCGTCGGCCGCGTGATGCCGGCCACCAGCTTCAGGAGCGTCGACTTGCCCGAGCCGTTCTCGCCGATCACCGCGAAGGTCGAGCCCTGGCGCACCTCGAAGCGAGACGTCGTCGAGCGCCGTGAAGGTCTCCTCGGGCTTGAGGTCCGCGAGCACGCTGCCGGTGAGCAGCGCGCTCTTGAGCGTGCGCAGCTGGTTCTTGTGCACGAAGCGCCGGTAGCGCTTGGTCACGTCCTTCGCGACGATCGCCGGCTTCGTCACACTTCCTCCGCCAGCGTGTCGCGCAGGCGGTCGAACAGGAACGCGCCCACGGCGAATGCCACGACGCCGACCAGCGAGCGAGAGCAGCAGCCCGCGCCAGTGGTCGACGTTGCCGTGGAACAGCATCTGCTGGTAGGTGACGACCACGTGCGTCATCGGGTTGAGCCGCAGCAGGCGCCGCAGCGGCGTCCCCTCGGCGATCTGGGCGTAGCTGTAGATCACCGGCGTCGCGAAGAACCACAGGTGCAGCACGTGGCTCAGGATGTTCTGGATGTCGCGGAAGTGCACGGTGAGCGCCGAGAGGAAGAGCGCCAGCCCGAGCGTCAGCACCAGCTGCACCAGGAGCGGCAGCGGCAGCAGCAGCGCGGTCCAGCGCAGCTTGCCCTCGAAGGCGAGAAACACCAGCAGGATCGGCAGCCCGAGCAGGAAGTGCGCGAGGTTGGCGAGCACGCACACGGTCGGCAGCACCTCGGCCGGGAACAGCACCTTCTTGATCAGGTTGGCGCTCGCGATCAGCACCCCCGCCGACTCCGCGAGCGAGGCCTGGAACCAGGTCCAGGGCAGGATGCCGCAGAACAGGAACAGGAAGAAGGGCTGGATGTCCGGCTGCTTGTTGGGCAGGATCACGGTGAAGACGAGCGTGTAGGTGAGCAGCAGCAGCAGCGGGTTGACGAAGCTCCACAGGAAGCCGAGCACGCTGCCGCGGTAGCGCGCCTTGAGCTCGCGCGAGACCAGGCTCTGAGACGAGCGCCCGGTAGCGGAAGAGCGACCGGATCGCGGAGATCACGCTGCGGCCCACGCGGACGGGGGCCGGGGCTCAGGCCCCGCCCCTCTCCTTGCGCGCGACCGCGAGCCGGGTGACGGCGCGCGTGTAGTCGTCGTGCGCCTCGTCGTAGCCGGCCTCGCCCCGCACCTGCTTCATGCGGTCCGCGGCGCGGCGCATCGCCTCCTCGGCGCGCCCGACGTCGATGTCGCTCGCGCGCTCGCCGATCTCGGCGAGGACGCTGACGCGGTCGGGCAGCACCTCGCACCAGCCGGCAGAAGCAGGTGAGCCGGTGCCAGGCGCCCTGCCGCCGGTACTAGAGCTCGCCCATCCCGAGCGTCGCCAGCATCGGCGTGTGGCCGGGGCGCACGCCGAAGTAGCCCTCCTCGCCCGGGGCGATCGACCTCGTCGACCGGCTCGCGCAGCAGCAGCCCCTCGGGCGTGACGATCTCGAGCTCGAGCGACGTCGGCAGCGCCATCGGTCTCGCCTAGCTCTGCATCGCCTTGGCCTGCTCGAGGACGTCCTCGATGGCGCCGGCCATGTAGAACGCCTGCTCGGGCAGGTGGTCGAGCTCGCCGTCCACGATCTTCTTGAAGCTGCGCACGGTGTCCTTGAGCGGCACGTACTTGCCGGGGATGCCGGTGAAGGTCTCGGCGACGTGGAACGGCTGCGAGAGGAACTTCTGGATCTTGCGCGCGCGCGCGACCGACTGCTTGTCCTCCTCGCTGAGCTCGTCGATGCCGAGGATCGCGATGATGTCCTGCAGGTCCTTGTAGCGCTGCAGCATCTGCTTCACGGCGCGCGCCACGTCGTAGTGCTCCTCGCCGATCACGCGCGGATCGAGGATGCGCGAGGACGACGCGAGCGGGTCGACCGCCGGGTAGATGCCGAGCTCGACGATCTGGCGCGAGAGGTTGGTGGTGGCGTCGAGGTGCGCGAAGGTGGTCGCCGGCGCCGGGTCGGTGTAGTCGTCGGCCGGCACGTAGATCGCCTGCACCGAGGTGATCGAGCCCTTCTTGGTCGAGGTGATGCGCTCCTGCAGCTCGCCCATCTCGGTCTGCAGCGTCGGCTGGTAGCCGACGGCGGAGGGCATGCGCCCGAGCAGCGCCGACACCTCGGAGCCCGCCTGCGTGAAGCGGAAGATGTTGTCGATGAACAGCAGCACGTCCTTGCCCTCGTCGTCGCGGAAGTACTCGGCGACGGTGAGGCCGGTGAGCGCCACGCGCGCGCGCGCGCCGGGCGGCTCGGTCATCTGGCCGTAGATGAGCGCGGCCTTCGACTTCGCTGAAGTCCTTGATGTCGATGACGCCCGACTCCTGGAACTCGAGCCAGAGGTCGTTGCCCTCGCGCGTGCGCTCGCCGACGCCGGCGAACACCGAGACGCCGCCGTGCTTCTTGGCGAGGTTGTAGATCAGCTCCTGGATGATGACGGTCTTGCCGACGCCGGCGCCGCCGAAGAGGCCGATCTTGCCGCCGCGCAGGTACGGCTCGAGCAGGTCGATCACCTTGATCCCGGTCTCGAACATCTCGAGCGCGGAGCTCTGCTCGACGAGCGTCGGCGCCAGGCGGTGGATCGGGTGGCGCTTCGCCGCGTTCACCGGCCCGAGCTCGTCGACCGGCTCGCCGACCACGTTCAGCACGCGGCCGAGCGTCGCCGGGCCGACCGGCACCGTGATCGGGCCGCCCGTGTCGATGACCTTCGTGCCGCGCACCATGCCGTCGGTGGGATGCATGCTGACGCAGCGCACGCGGTTGTCGCCGAGGTGCTGCTGCACCTCGGCGATCACGTCGACCTTCGAGTCGCCCTCGCCCTTGATGTGCAGCGCCTGGTAGATCGGCGGAATCGACGCGTCGAACTCGACGTCGACGACGGGGCCGATCACCTGGACGACTCGACCTGTGTTTGCTGAAGCCATGACTGACTGTTCTCCTAGCCGGGCGTGCCCGCGCCCGACACGACCTCGATGATCTCCTTGGTGATCGCGGCCTGGCGCACCTTGTTCATGTAGAGCGTCAGGCTGTCGATCATCTCCGAAGCGTTGTTGGTCGCCGCGTCCATCGACGACATGCGCGCGCCGTGCTCGGCGGCGTTCGACTCGAGCAGCGCCTTCCAGATCTGCACCTCGACGTGGCGCGGCAGCAGGCTCGTCGAGGATGCCCGCGGGCTCCGGCTCGTACAGGTAGTCGAAGCGCGGCTGCTGCGGACTCAGCAGGTGGCGCTCGATCGGCAGCAGCCGCTCGACGGCGATCCGCTGCTGGATCACGCTCTTGAACTCGTTGTAGACCAGGAAGACCTCGTCCACCTCGCCGCTCGTGAAGGCGTCGATCAGCTCCTTGGCCATCTCGCGCGCCGTCGCGTAGCGCAGCGCCTGGAAGACGCCGATGTGCTCGAAGCGCACCTTGAGCCCGCGGCGCTTGAGCGCGTCGCGGCCCTTGCGCCCTACCAGGCCGAGCTCGACGCCGTGCTCCGGGCGCTCGCTCACGAAGCGCGCGGCGGTGCGGATGATGTTGGCGTTGAAGGCGCCGCACAGCCCCTTGTCGGCGGTGACCACGACCAGCAGCACGCGCTCGTAGCCGCGCTCCTCGAGCAGCGGATGCGGCGTCCTTGTCGGTGCGCGAGGCGATCGCCCTGCAGCACCTCGAGCATCTTGCGCGCGTACGGCCGCGCCGCGAACATCGCCTCCTGCGCCCGCCGCAGCTTGGCGGCGGACACCATCTTCATCGCCTTGGTGATCTGCTGCGTGCTCTTGACGCTGCGGATCCGGCGCCGGATGTCGATGAGGGCGGGCATGCTGCTCGGGTCGCCGGCTCGCTCAGGCCTTGACCGGCTGGAACTGGGAGGCGAACGCGGTGAGCGCGGCCTTCAGCTGCTCGCCGAGCTCGCCCTTCAGGTCCTTCTTCTCGGCGATCGCCTTCAAGAGCGGCGCCTGGCTGCGCTCGAGCCAGCCCAGGAGCTCCTTCTCGTAGCGGCGACAGTCCGAGACCGGCGAGCGCGTCGAGGAAGCCGTTCGTGGCCGCGAAGATGACCGCGATCTGCTGCTCGACGGGCAGCGGCTGGTACTGGTCCTGCTTCAGGATCTCGGTCATGCGCTGGCCGCGGGCGAGCAGCGCCTGCGTCGACTTGTCGAGGTCGGAGGCGAACATCGCGAAGGCCGCCATCTCGCGGTACTGCGCGAGGTCGAGCCGCAGCCGGCCCGGCGACGCCCTTCATCGCCTTCACCTGCGCGGCGCCGCCCACGCGCGAGACCGAGTTGCCGACGTTGATCGCCGGCCGGATGCCGGAGTTGAAGAGGTCCGACTCGAGGAAGATCTGGCCGTCGGTGATCGAGATGACGTTGGTCGGGATGTAGGCCGACAGGTCGCCCGCCTGGGTCTCGATGATCGGCAGCGCGGTGAGCGAGCCCGAGCCGTTCTTCTCGTTGAGCTTCGCGGCGCGCTCGAGCAGGCGGCTGTGCAGGTAGAAGACGTCGCCGGGGAACGCCTCGCGCCCCGGCGGCCGGCGCAGCAGCAGCGAGATCTCGCGGTAGGACGCCGCGTGCTTCGAGAGGTCGTCGTAGATGCAGAGCGCGTGCTTGCCGTTGTCGCGGAAGTACTCGCCCATCGCGCAGCCGGTGTAGGGAGCGATGTACAGGAACGGCGCCGGCTCCGAGGCGGAGGCGGCGACCACGATCGTGTAGTCCATCGCCCCGAACTCCTCGAGCGTCCGCACCACCTGCGCGACCGTCGACTGCTTCTGGCCGATCGCGACGTAGATGCAGATGACGCCCGTGCCCTTCTGGTTGATGATCGCGTCGAGCACCACGGCGGTCTTGCCGGTCTGGCGGTCGCCGATCACCAGCTCGCGCTGGCCGCGGCCGATCGGCACCATCGCGTCGATCGCCTTGAGACCGGTCTGCAGCGGCTCCCTCACCGGCTGGCGCGCGACGACGCCGGGCGCCATGCGCTCGACCTCGCCGAAGGCGGTGGTCTTGATCGGCCCCTTGCCGTCGATCGGCTGGCCGAGCGCGTTCACCACGCGACCGACGAGCGCGTCGCCGACCGGCACCGACATGATGCGTGCGGTGCGCTTGACCGTGTCGCCCTCGCGGATCTCCTTGGACTCGCCGAACAGCACCGCGCCGACCGAGTCCTCCTCGAGGTTGAGCGCGAGGCCCATGACGCCGTGCGGCAGCTCCAGGAGCTCCCCCGCCATGCAGCGCTCGAGGCCGCTGGATGCGCGCGATGCCGTCGCCCACGCTCAGCACGCTGCCGACCTCGGCGACGTCGATCTCGGCGCTGAAGCCCCCGAGCTGCTCGCGAAGAATCCTCGTGATCTCGTCGGCGCGAATCTCCATGCGGCGTCCTTCCTGGTTCTTCCGTTAGCTAGAGGCGGCCAGCCGGCGCCTGTAGCGCGGCCAGCCGCGTGCGTACGCTACCGTCGTAGGTGCGGCCCGCCATCCGGATCACGAGCCCGCCCACGAGCCCGGGCTCCACCTCGCTCGTGAGCTCGACGCTGCCCGCCTGGCCGGCGAGCGCCTGCTCGAGCGCCTTCCGCTGCGCGGGCGCGAGCGGCACCGCCGAGACCACCTCGGCCGTCACCACGCCCTGGCTGGCGTTGGCGAGGTCGGAGTAGGCGGCGGCCACTTCCCCGAGCAGCCCCAGCCGGTCGCGGGCCGCCAGCACCTCGACGAGCTTGCTGCAGCAGCGGCGAGGCCTTGGCGCGCGTCCGCGAGCGCCGTCACGAGCTTGCGTTTGGCCTCCGCCCCGAGCGTGGGCTGCGCGAGCGCCCGGCGCAGGCCGGCGTGAGCCTCGAGCTCCGACGCGAAGCCACGCAGCTCGTCGCGCAGCTCGAGCGGCGTCGTCTGGCCCTTCGCGGCGGCCACGTCGAGCAGCGCGCGGGCGTAGCGGCGCGCCAGCGCGCCGGTCGATCGCGTCACGGTCTGGCCTTCATGCTGAGGACTTTGTGGAGGGCCCGAAGGGGCAAGATCGCCTCACGAGAAAAGCGCGGCAGAATACCACGCGCGGCGAGAACGGGTCAAAGTGCCGCGGCCTCAGGAGCGCACGACGATCGAGCCGCGGGCCGGCGCTGCGCGTCCGTCCCACGACGCGCGCGCCCGCGAGCTTCGCGACGAGCGCGGCCGTCTCGGGCTCCGGCACCAGCAGCAGCAGGCCGCCGGAGGTCTGCGGGTCGTAGAGCAGCACCCGGCGCGCCTCCTCCGCGCGACCGCCGTACTCGACCATCGGCTCGAACTCCGCGCGGTTCGACTTGAGGCCGCCCGCCTGGTGCGTGAGGGCGAGATCGAGCGCTCCCGGCAGCAGCGGCAGCGCGTTGAGCTCGATCTCGAGCGTGAGCCCGCTCTGGCGCGCGATCGCCGCGGCGTGGCCGATCAGCCCGAACCCGGTCACGTCCGTCGCGGCCGTCACGCCGTGGGCGAGCGCGGCCTCGGCCGCCTCGCGGTTCAGCTGTGCCATGGAGCGCGCCGACTCGGCGACCGCGGCCTCGGGTGCGACGCCGGCCTTGAGCGCCGTCGCGATCACCCCGGTCCCGAGCGGCTTCGTCAGCACCAGCGACTGGCCCGTACGGCCGCCGGCGTTCGTCAGCATCCGCGCGGGGTCGACGAGGCCGGTGACCGCGTAGCCGAACTTGATCTCCGGGTCGCGCACGCTGTGGCCGCCGAGCAGCGCGCAGCCGGCCTCGGCGAGCTTCGCGGCCCCGCCCTGCACGATGGCGCGCGCCCACTCGAGCGGGAAGTCCCGCTCGGGGAACGCGGCGATCGAGAGCGCCGTCAGCGGCCGGCCGCCCATCGCGTAGACGTCCGAGAGCGCGTTGGCGGCGGCGATCGCGCCGTAGGCGAACGGGTCGTCCACCACGGGCGTGAAGAAGTCGACCGTCTGCACGAGCGCCGTCTGGGCGTCCAGGCGGAAGACGCCGGCGTCGTCGCCGGTGCGCTGGTCGACCAGCACGCGGGGATCGTCGGATGGCGTCAAGGCGCCCAGGACCTGGGCGAGCTCGGCGGGCCCGAGCTTGCTCGCTCAACCGGCGCAGCGCACCTGCTCGGTGAGACGGCGGATCCGCTCGCGCTCGTCGCTCACCGCGCCCCGCCTGCGGGCCGCATCGGTCCTGGTATATAAAATTCTATGCTACGCGGCACGAGGCCCGGGCGCTGCCTAGCTGCCGCTCTCGCCGCCGCCCGCGCCTGCGCTGCGCACTGCGGGCGGCTCGGCGCTCGCGGGCGGCGCGGCGGACGCTGGCGTGCCGGCCGCCGTGGGCTTCGGCGGCAGCGTCGCGCCCTCCCCCATCCGGCACTCGCCCTGGAAGAACGCCCCGTCCTCGATCACGAGCTTCGGCGAGACCAGCGTCGCCATCACGCGGCAGCCGGCGAGCAGCTCGATGCGCTGGCGCCCGTACACCTGGCCCGTGACCTTGCCGCGGATCGAGACGACGCCGCAGTCGATCTCGGCGTCGACCTGGCCCGTCTCGCCGATGATCAGCATGTTGTCCGAGACCACGCGGCCCTTGAGGCGCCCGTCGACGCGCAGCACGTCGCGGAAGCGCAGCTCGCCCGAGAACTCCGTGCCGTCGTCCAGGAAGCCGTTCAGGTCCTCGGACTGCAGACCCTTGAGCTTGAGCATCGTGTGCTGAGCCTAGCACGCCCGGCTCGCGGGCTCTAGCGGCTCCTGGCCGCGCGCAGCAGCAGCTCGTAGAGCCGCTGCAGCTCGGCCTCGCTCTTGAAGAGCACGCGGATCGCGCCGCCCTTGCCGCGCCGCGCGATCGCCACGCGCGTGCCGAGCGCGCGGCGCAGCCGCTCCTCGGCGGCCGCGGTGTTCGGCTCCTTGCGCGCGGCGGCACGCGACCCGCGCGGCGCGCGCAGCGAGCGCCACGCGCCTTTCCACCTCGCGCACCGAGAGGCCCTTGCGCGCGGCCTCGCGGCCGAGTGCCAGCTGGTCCTCGGCCCGCTCGAGCGCGAGCAGCGCGCGCGCGTGGCCGGCGTCGAGCTTGCCCTGCGGCCAGGAGCTCGCGCAGCTCGCGCGGCAGCTTCAGCAGCCGCAGCGTGTTCGCGACCGTGGTGCGGTCGCGGCCGACCCGGCGCGCGATCTCCTCCTGGCTCAGGCCGAGCTCCCCCTGCAGCCGCTGGAAGGCCTGCGCCTCCTCGAGCGGGCTCAGCTCCTGGCGCTGGACGTTCTCGACGAGCGCGAGCTCCAGCAGCTGCTCGTCCGGCACCTCGCGCACGGTGACCGGCACGCTCGCGAGGCCGGCGGCCTGCGCCGCCCGCCAGCGCCGCTCGCCGGCGATGATCTGGTAGCGCTCGCCGCGGCGGCGCACCAGGATCGGCTGCACGATCCCGCTCGCCCGGATCGAGGCCGCGAGCTCGGCGAGCTTCGCGCCGGGTCGATCGTGAGGCGCGGCTGGTAGGGGTTCGGCTCGAGCTCCGACGAGCGCCACCTCGGCCGCGGCGGCAGGGCTCCCGGCGCTCCTCGCCCTCCGGGTCGGGGATGAGCGCCGACAGCCCGCGCCCGAGCGCCCTGCGCTTGCCGGCGCTCACCGCGCGAACAGAGCCATCTGGCTCTCCGCCATCAGCTCCTTGGCGAGCTGCAGGTAGGCCTCGGCGCCGCGCGAGCGGATGTCGTAGAGGATCACCGGCTGGCCGAAGCTCGGGGCCTCCGCGAGGCGCACGCTCCTCGGCACCTGGGTCGTCGAAGACCTTCTCCTTGAAGTGCCCGCGCACCTCGGCGATCACCTGCTGCGTGAGGTTGGTGCGCTCGTCGACCATCGTGAGCAGCACGCCCTCGATCTCGAGCGCGGGGTTGAGCGCGCGCTTCACCCGCGCGAGCGTGGCGGTGAGCTCGGAGAGCCCCTCGAGCGCGAAGAACTCGCACTGCATCGGCACCAGCACGCTGTCGGCGGCCGTGAGCGCGTTGACGGTCAGCAGCCCGAGGCTCGGCGGGCAGTCGACGAGCACGTAGTCGTAGCCGCGCCACCACGGGGGCGAGCGCCTCCTTCAGCCGGTACTCGCGCGCCAGCAGGCTCACGAGCTCGACCTCGGCGCCGGTCAGGTTGCGGTCGGAGGGCACGAGCGTCAGGTGCTCGAGGTCGGTCTTGAGCGCCACGCTCTCGAGCGGGCGCTGGTCGATCAGCACGTCGTAGAGGCTCGCGCGCGGCTCCTTCGACCGGCGGCCGAGGCCGGAGGTCAGGTTGCCCTGGGGGTCGGCGTCGACCGCCAGCACCCGGCGCTCGGCCGCGGCCAGGCTGGCCGCGAGGTTGACGGCGGTCGTGGTCTTGCCCACGCCGCCCTTCTGGTTGGCGATCGCGATCGTTCGTCCCACGGCTTGTCGATTTTCCTCGGGAAGGCCGCAGGATAGCACGAGCGCTCGGGCCGACTTTCCGCCAGCTCGGGAGCGAACCCCCGCCTGTTTCACGTGAAACGCGCGGCCGTCCGGAGTGTTCCACGTGAAACATTCCGGTGCCGGGCTAGGCGAGCGCGGCGAAAGACCGTCAGCTCCCCCGGCAGCCCGCGGCCGACGGCCGTGCGCTCGAGCCCGGGCGCGTCCTGCGGCTGGCCCCCGAAGACCACGCAGCCTGCCCTGCGGCTCGACGAGCGGCAGCAGCTCGGCGAGCGGCAGCGCCAGCGCGCGCAGCGTGACCGTGGCCGCGGGAGGGCCGGGGTAGGCGTCGTGGCGCAGCCGCAGCACGCGCACGCCCGAGCGCCCTGCGGCGCGCGCCGCCTCGCGCAGGAAGGCCCAGCGCCGCGCGCGCGGCTCGAGCAGCGTGACCTCGAGGTCGTCGCGCAGCAGCGCCAGCACCAGGCCCGGAGAGCCGTTGCCCGAGCCGACGTCGATCAGCCGCCCGGGCGCCGGCAGCGTGGCCGCCGCCAGCACGTCCCCCACCAGCAGCCGCACGCGCTCGGCCGCGCTGCGGGCGCCGGTCAGGTTGACGCGCGGGCTCCAGATCGCGAGCGGTGTCGAGGTACGCCGCGAGCCGCGAGCAGCGCCGGCCCTCGGAGCCCGAGCGCCTCGAGCGCTGCGCGATGCTCACTCGGCGGTGGGCTCACCCGCGCCGGAGTCGGCCGGCGCCACGGTCAGCCGCCGCTCCGCTCCCTCGCCGGCGCTCGAGGTCCGGATCCCGGGCTCCGCCTGCGAGCGTCATGTGCACCACGCGCCGCTCGTAGGCGTTGAGCCGCGGCAGCGTCTGGGCCTGGCCCGAGGCTGCGCACCTCGGCGGCGACGCGCCGGGCCTCGGCGGCGAGCGCCTCGTCGCGCCGCTCCCGGAAGCCCTCGCCGGTGAGCCGCACGGCGCGCGGCTGGAGCTGGGCGCCGTAGAGCCGCAGCAGCAGGTGCTCGGTCGCCTGCAGCACCTCGGCCTTGCCGTCGGGCTCGAGGAAGAACTCGCGGTCCTTGCCCTCCAGGCGGACGAGCAGCGCTTCCTCGGCCTCCTCGATCTCCGCCTGCACCTCGAGCCCGCCGGCCTCGGCCACCGCCCGGATCGTCCCGACGAGCCCGGCGCGGGGGTCGGCCGCGTGGGGCCGTCGCGGCCGGGGCCGCCCGCCGGCCCTCGCCCGGCGCCGGTGCGTCCTCGAGCAGCACGGCGATCCGCGCCGGCGTCGGCTTGAGGCCGCGGCCGCCCGCGTTGCCGGCGTCGAGCACCACGAAGCGCAGCTCCGCCTTCGGCAGGCCCAGGTTGGCGGCGGCCACTGCGACCGCGTCGTCGATGTCGACGCCCGAGAAGATGCGGTCCTTCATCGCGGCTTCTTGTCCTTCCCCGCCCCCGCCCGCTGCGGCTGCAGCAGCCGCAGCGACACGCGCTGCTGCAGGATCGACCACAGGTTCGACGTCAGCCAGTACAGGTTGAGCCCGGCGGGCGCCGCCAGGAACATGCCGCCCAGCATGAGCGGCATCAGCATCATCACCCGCTGCTGGGCGGGGTCGAGCGTGCTGGGCGTGATCTTCTGCATCACGAACATCGACAGGCCCATCAGCACCGGCGTCACGAAGAGCGGGTCCTTCTGGGCGAGGTCCGCGATCCACAGGAAGCTCGCCCCGCGCAGCTCGATCGACACCGTGAGCACCCGGTAGAAGGCGAACAGGAACGGCATCGTGAGCAGCAGCGGCAGGCAGCCGACCAGCATCTGCGAGCCCATGTTCATGCCGTGCCTGGCGTAGAGCGCCGCCACCTCGTCCTGCATCTCCTGCCGGCGCGGGTCCATGAGCGGCACCTTGCGGTAGCGGTCCTGGATCTGCCGCATCTCGGGGCCGAGCTTCGCCATCTTGATGCCGTTCACGACGCTGTAGTGGCGCAGCGGCGCCATCACCAGGTTGATCAGCACCGTGAGCGCCACGATCGACCAGCCCCAGTTCCCGACGTGGCCGTGGACCCAGCGCAGCAGGCTCATGAGCGGGACCACGATCGGGCCCAGCCAGTCCCCGACCGCCACCACGTGCTCGAACCCGTGGCCGAGCCGCGCGAGCGCCGAGTAGTCCTTGGCCCCCACCAGGAGCGCCACCGGCTGTCCGCCGCTCGCGTCCACGGCGATCACCGGCAGCAGCTCGGGGGTCTCGGCGCCGGGCGGGGTGACGCTGCGCGCGCGCAGCTCGCCCGCGAGCGCGCCCCTCGGGCGCCACGAAGAGCGCGGTGAAGTAGTGGCTCTCGACGCCGAGCCAGCGCACGCCCGCCAGGCGCTCGCCCGCCTCGGGGAGCTTCTTGGTGACCCGGCGCTCGACACCGGCGCGGCCGAGCGCCACGCCGGAAGGCTCCAGGTAGCCCTGGACCTTGCGCTCGTCGGCCGAGGGGTTGCCGATGCCGGGGCCCCACAGGATCTTCGCCGGCAGCTCGCGGCCGTTCTGCTTCACCCGCACGCGCAGCGTCAGCAGGCCCGTCGGCTCGAACTCGAGGCTCTTCTCGGCCTCGATCTGGCCGTCGCTGTACTCGAAGCGCAGCGACGCCGGGGCGCCCGGGGCCACCTGCACGGTTTCGGCCGACGCACGGAAGAGCGCTTCCTTGAGCCGCGCGTCGACGTCGGCCGTCGCCGGTCTCGATGTCGAGCGGGCGGATCCCGGCCCCCGCGGCCGGCACCATCTCCTCGGGCGCGCCGCGGGCGTCCTTGTAACGCCCGAGCGTCCAGGACACGAGCCGGGCGCCGCGGTTGCTGAACGCGACGGTGAAGTCGGGTCCGCTGACCTCGACCCGCCGCTCGCGCTCGTCGGCCACCGCCGGCACCGGCGTGGCACTCGGCGCGACGGGGCTGGGGACGCCGCCGGCCTCGGCCGGCGCCGGTGTCGCGAGAGGCTGGCTCGCGGCAGGCACCGGCGGCTGCGCAGGCGGAGGCGCAGCCGGAAAAAGCAGGCTGTACGCGGTCAGCACGAGCAGCGACAGCGCGACGGCGAGCAGCAGACGACGTTCATCCATCTTCAGGGCATCCTAGCAGTGGAGAAGCTAAGGGACGGGGTCGATGCCCCCGCGCGCGAACGGCTGGCAGCGCGCGAGGCGGAGGAGCGTGAGGCGGGCGCCGCGCCAGGCGCCGTGCTTCTCGATCGCTTCCTGGGCGTAGACGCTGCAGCTCGGCCAGAAGCGGCAGTGGCCGCCGAGCAGAGGTGACAGCAGCGCACGGTAGGCCTCAAGCGCCAGCAGCAGCAGGCGCGCCGGAAGACCCGCTCGCGGCCTCGATGCGCCTGAGGCGTTCTCGGAACTCACGGTCCACCTCCGCCTGCCCGCAGGCGACGATGCCCTGGTGGGCGACCACCACGAGATCGTATCCGTTCCGCGCCGGGCGCTCGGCGCGCCGGAAGCTCTCGCGCAGCAGGCGCCGGGCGCGGTTGCGCGCGACGGCGCCGCCCACCTTGCGGCCGACGGCGAGGCCCAGGCGGTGGCGGCTGCACGCGGTTGGGCGCGTAGACGATCAGGAACAGCCGACCCGCGAGGCGCGCGCCCCGCTTGAACACCGAGTCGAACTGCGCGGCAGTCGAGAGTCGAAGGCGGCGCCCGAAATGCGACCGCATGCCTGGCGCGCTCCCGCGGTCCCGCTCGGCCCGGTCAGGCCGCGATCCGCTTGCGACCCTTCTGGCGGCGGCGCTTCAGGACGAGCTGGCCGCCCTTCGTGCGCATCCGCACCAGGAAGCCGTGCGTGCGCTTGCGGTGGCGATTGTTCGGCTGGAACGTCCTCTTCATCTGATGGCTCCGTGGAATCCGGCGCGCCGTCCATCTGGCGTCAGGCGCGGGACAAACTACAAACTCTAGCGAGCACCGCCCGTCGCTGTCAAACCGAAGCCCTCCGGGCGCTCCTGAATCCTTGTCTCCTGGCCTTTCGCTGTGATACCGTCTGTGGATTCGAAGACGCACGAACACTGCTGACCCTGCATGTTCCCAACCCAGCCTTTTCCACAACTGTTGAAATCTCTGTGCAAAAGAGATACGGTGTTCCGGCCGGCTCCTCCCCAGCAATTCGCTGGCTGTAGGTTATTGATCTGAAAGGACTTCTTTCTGTCGCCGCGGCGCTCGCCGCGGTGGCGGACAAGGGGCTCGATGTCGGACAACCTCTGGGATGACGTCCTCGCGCGGGTCGAAGGCAAGATCAATCGGCACAGCTTCGCCACCTGGTTCCGGCCCACGAGCTACCTCGCCCAGGACAAGGGGACGCTGCGGATCGGCGTGCCGAACGCGCAGTTCCGCGAGTGGCTCAGCAAGAACTACCGGGGCATCCTGCAGGAGGCGCTCACGGAGGTCGGGCACGCCGAGCTGCAGGTGATCTTCGAGGAGCACGCCGACGAGCCGGCGGCGGCTCCAGCCCGGCACGGTCGAGCGCGAGGCCTCCGCGCTCAACCCGAAGTACACCTTCGACAGCTTCGTGGTCGGCTCCTCCAACCAGTTCGCGCACGCGGCCGCGCGCGCGGTGGCCGAGATCCCGTCGAAGTCCTACAACCCGCTCTTCATCTACGGCGGCGTGGGTCTCGGCAAGACGCACCTGATGCACGCGATCGGCCACTACATCCTGGCGCGCGAGAAGAAGCTGAACCTCTCCTACATCTCGACCGACCGCTTCATCAACGAGATGATCAACGCGATCCGCTTCGACCGCCTGCCCGCGTTCCGCCAGAAGTACCGCGCGATCGACGTGCTGCTGATCGACGACATCCAGTTCATCGCCGGCAAGGACCGCACCCAGGAGGAGTTCTTCCACATCTTCAACGCGCTCCACGACGGCCAGAAGCAGATCGTGGTGAGCTCGGACTGCCCGCCGCGCCAGATCCCGACGATCGAGGAGCGGCTGCACAGCCGCTTCGAGTGGGGCCTGATCGCCGACATCCAGGCGCCGGACATCGAGACCAAGATCGCGATCCTCAGGAAGAAGGCCGAGGCCGAGCGCGTGTTCCTGCCCGAGAACGTGGCGCTCTTCATCGCGAGCAAGGTGAAGACCAACATCCGCGAGCTCGAGGGCAGCCTGATCCGGCTGATCGCCTACGCGAGCCTCACCGGCCGCGACATCGACCTGCCGCTCGCGCAGGAGACGCTGCGCGACCTGCTGCACGCCGAGGAGAAGCCGGTCTCGATCGAGATGATCCAGAAGTTCGTGGCCGACCACTACAACCTCAAGATCAGCGAGCTCAAGGCCAAGAACAACTCCAAGTCGATCGCGCGGCCGCGCCAGATCGCGATGTACCTGACCAAGAGCCTGACCGGCGCCTCGCTGCCCGAGATCGGCAAGGAGTTCGGCGGCAAGCACCACTCGACCGTGATCCACTCGATCCGCAAGATCGACGACGATGCGCAAGCAGAATCCCGAATTCGACAGGCTGATCCACAGCTTCGTGCAAGCATTCCGATGAGCTTCGAGCTTTTTCCACAACGGCCGCTCGCGATGAGCCCGCGCTCCGACTGCGGAAATCCATCCTTCCACGCCGGAGCCGCGTTAGCCACGCGCGACACACAACCGTGTCCGCAATACAAGCCCTGTGCCTACAGCAAGATGCGCGACTTTCCACAGATCCACAGGCCCTATCATCAATTGAAGAGAAGTCACTCTTCGTCGTTGGAGAGGTAGAAGAAGAGGAAGTCCATGGAAATCCTCGTCAAGCGCAACGACCTCGCGACCGAGCTCTCGCTCGTCCAGGGCATCGTGGAGCGCAAGAACTCGATCCCGATCCTGTCGAACGTGCTCTGCGAGGCCGCGGCGGCGAGCTGCGCATCTCGGCCACCGACCTCGACGTCTCGCTGCGCTGCGGCTGCGCGGCGGAGGTCAAGAAGGAAGGGGCGGTGACGCTCGGGGCGAAGAAGCTCTACGAGATCGTGCGCTCGCTGCCCGAGAACGAGGTGCGGCTCACGCTCGAGGACGACGCCTGGGCGCGGATCGAGTGCGGGCGCGTCGAGTTCCGCATGGCGGGCCTGCCGCGCGAGGACTTCCCGAGCCTGCCCGAGCCGAAGAGCGGCCGCGGGATCGAGATCCCGGCCGCGCTGCTCAAGGAGCTGATCCAGCGCACGGCGTTCGCGATCACCGCGGAGGACGCGCGCTACTACCTGGCCGGCGCGCTGCTCATGCTCGAGAAGGAGAAGGCGGCGATGGTCGCGACCGACGGGCACCGCCTCGCCTGGGCCGAGCGCAAGGCGCAGCTGAAGGTCGCCGACACCACGCGCGTGCTGGTGCCGCGCAAGGCGATCACCGAGCTCGCGCGGCTGATCGAGCAGGCGGGCGCCGAGGAGAGCGTGTCGTTCCAGCAGGGCGACGGCCACCTGATCTTCGGGATCGCGGGCCGCACGCTGGCCTCGAAGCAGGTCGAGGCGCAGTTCCCGGCCTTCGAGAAGGTGATCGCGGTCGCGGGCGACAAGCGGGTGAGCCTGGCGCGCGAGGCGCTGCAGAGCGCCATCCGGCGCGTGAGCCTGCTGTCCTCCGACCGCGGGCGCGCCGTGCGGCTCGGGCTCGACGCGGGCAAGCTCGAGCTGTCCGCGTCGTCGCCCGACCTCGGCGAGGCGCGCGAGGCGCTGAACGTCGAGTACGCCGGCGCCGGCGTCGAGATCGGCTTCAACGCGCAGTACCTGCTCGAGTTCCTGGGTGTCGTCGGCAGCGAGCAGGTGATCGCTCGAGCTCAAGGACGGCGAGAGCCAGGGGCTGCTGCGGCCGGCGGGCGAGGACGGCGGGTGACTACCGCTACGTGGTCATGCCGATGCGGTTCTAGCGCGGGCAGGGGAGCGATTGGTCTGGGTCGAGCGGCTGCGGGTGCGTGATCTGCGGAACATCCGCGAGGCGAGCCTCGAGCTCGGCCCGGGGCTGAACGTGTTCGTGGGAAGGAATGGGCAAGGCAAGACGTCGCTGCTCGAGGCCGTCGGGCTCGTCGCGCGCGGCCGCTCGTTCCGGACCGAGGACACGGCCGAGCATGATCCGGCGCGGGGCGCCGTCGCTGCTGGCGGCGGCCGCGGCCGTCGCAGGACGAGCGCGAGGCGGCGCTCGAGGTCGAGCTCGAGCCCGGGCGCCGGGCGTTCCGCGTCAACGGGCGCGAGGTGCGGCCGGGGGAGTACCACGGCCGCCTCGACGTGGTCGTCTACTCGAGCGAGCGGCTGCGCGTGGTCTACGGCAGCATGCGCGAGCGCCGGCAGTTCCTCGACCGCCAGGCGTGCGCGCTCTGGCCCTCCTACCGCGCGGAGCTGCGGCAGTTCGAGCGCGTGCTCCGCAGCGCAACGCCGCGCTCGAGTCGCGCGCGCGCGACGAGGAGGCCTGGACCGAGCGCTTCGTGGCGTGCGGCGCGCGCGCTGCGCCAGCGCCGCGCCGAGTACGCCGAGCGCCTGACGACGGCGCTCGCCGACGGGTTCCGTCCCGGCGCCGAGCGCTACGAGGTGCGCCTGCGGCCGGGCCGCGCGAGCGAGGCGGAGGGCCGGCAGGCGCTCGCGCGAGGAGCTGCGTCAGCTGCTGCCGCGCGAGCGCGCGGCGGGCCGCAGCCTGGCGGGGCCGCAGCGCGACCAGGTCGAGCTGCTGATCGACGGTCAGGACGCGGGCGAGTCGGCGTCCTCGGGGCAGGCGCGCAGCCTGCTGCTGGCGCTGGCGCTCGCGAGCCTGGCGCTCTTGCGCGAGGAGACGGGCCGGGCGGCGGTGGCGCTGCTCGACGATCTGGATTCGGAGCTCGACGAAGAGCGAGCGGGCGCGCTCTGCGCGGAGGTCGCGCGGCGCGGTCAGGCCTGGGTCACGACGGCGCACACCGGCTGGGCGGAGAGCCTCCGCGCGCTGGGGCGCATCTACGAGGTCTCGCAGGGCGCGGTTCGCTGCGCCTGAGGAGCGAGGGCCGAGCGACGGGGGACATGAACGAGACGGAAGACAAGAACGCGAGCCGCGTGACGGCCGAGTACGGCGCGGAGGCGATCCGCATCCTGGAGGGGCTCGAGGCGGTCCGCGTGCGGCCCGCGATGTACATCGGCTCGACCGGCGAGTCGGGGCTCCACCACCTGGTCTACGAGGTCGTGGACAACTCGGTCGACGAGGCGCTCGCCGGCTTCTGCAGCGAGATCGGCGTCACGATCCACATCGACAACTCGGTCACCGTGATCGACGACGGCCGCGGCATCCCGGTCGGCCCGCACGAGTCGGGGCTCGACGCGGCCGAGGTCGTGCTCACCAAGCTGCACGCGGGCGGCAAGTTCGACAAGGGCGCCTACAAGGTCTCGGGCGGGCTGCACGGCGTCGGCGTCTCGGTCGTGAACGCGCTCTCGGAGCAGCTCGTGGTCGAGATCTGGCGCGACGGCAAGGTCTACCGGCAGTCCTACGCGCGCGGCGCTGCCGCAGAGCCGCCTCGAGCAGACCGGCACCACCGACCGCCGCGGCACCAAGGTCACCTTCAAGCCCGACGCCCAGATCTTCGAGACCACCACCTTCAGCTTCGACACGCTGTCGCAGCGGCTGCGCGAGCTGTCGTTCCTGAACCGCGGGATCCTGATCACGCTCGAGGACGAGCGCGACAACAAGAAGCACCGCTTCCAGTACGACGGCGGCATCCGCTCGTTCGTCGAGCACCTGAACCGCAACAAGGAGACGCTGCCCGAGAAGCCGGTCGAGATCGGGGGCGAGCGCGAGGGAGTCGGCGGTCGAGATCGCGCTGCAGTGGAACGACGGCTACGCCGAGAACATCCACTGCTACGCCAACAACATCAACACCCACGACGGCGGCAGCCACCTCGCGGGCTTCCGCGGCGCGCTCACGCGCAGCCTGAACGGCTACGGGCTGCTCGGCGGGGCTGCTCAAGGAAGGCGAGGGCTTCGAGGGCGAGGACACGCGCGAGGGCCTGACCGCCGTCATCAGCGTCAAGGTGCCGAACCCGCAGTTCGAGGGCCAGACCAAGGCCAAGCTCGGCAACTCCGAGGTGAAGGGCATCGTCGAGAGCCTGATGAACGAGCGGCTCTCGGCCTTCCTCGAGGAGCACCCGCAGGACGCCAAGCGGATCGCGTCGAAGATCCTCGACGCCTCGCGCGCGCGCGAAGCGGCGCGCAAGGCGCGCGACCTGACGCGCCGGAAGGGTGCGCTCGACGGCGCGGGGCTGCCGGGCAAGCTCGCCGAGTGCCAGGAGCGCAACCCCGAGAACTGCGAGCTCTACCTGGTCGAGGGCGACTCGGCCGGCGGCTCGGCCAAGCAGGGCCGCGACCGCGCCTTCCAGGCGGTGCTGCCGCTGCGGGGCAAGATCCTGAACGTCGAGAAGGCGCGGCTCGACAAGACGCTCGCGTCCGAAGAGATCCGCAACATGATCGCGGCGCTCGGCACCGGCGTCGGCGCCGACGACTTCGACGTCGCCAAGCTGCGCTACCACCGCATCATCATCATGTGCGACGCCGACGTCGACGGCAGCCACATCCGCACGCTGCTGCTGACCTTCTTCTACCGCCAGATGAAGGAGCTGATCGAGCGCGGCCACCTCTACATCGCGCAGCCGCCGCTCTACAAGGTCAAGCACGGCAAGAGCGTCACCTACCTGAAGGACGAGCACGCGCTCGACTGCGTTCCTGCTCGACGCGCGCGGCCGAGAACCGCAAGGTGCGCCTCGCCTCGGGCCAGGAGTTCGAGGGCGCGCGGCTCGCGCACCTGGTCGGCAAGATGGTCGTGGTGCAGAAGCTGGTCGAGCGGATCGAGAAGCGCGGCGTGCCGCGGCTGCTGGTGGACATCCTGCTGCGGGGCCGCGTCAAGGACAAGGAGGCCTTCAGCGACAAGGAGCGGCTGATCGAGCTGATCAAGCCGCTGCGCGCGGCGGGCAGCGAGGCCTTCCTGGAGCGCGACGAGGAGCACGGCGTCTTCGACGTCAAGCTGCAGACGACCGGCAACGGCCATCCGCGCGAGGTGGTGGTGGGCGACGACTTCGTGGCCTCCGCCGAGTACCGCGCGCTCTACTCCGCCTACGAGGAGATCCGCGAGCTCGACCAGCCGCCGCTCACGGTGGTGGACGGCGGCGAGACCGAGATCGCCACGCGCGAGGCGCTCGTCTCGCACATCCTGACCGAGGGCAAGAAGGGCATGACGATCTCGCGCTACAAGGGCCTCGGCGAGATGAACGCCGACGAGCTCTGGGAGACGACGATGGACCCGGCTACGCGCACGCTGCTGCAGGTGCGGCTGGAGGACGACGAGGTGGCCGAGAACATCTTCACGACGCTGATGGGCGACGCGGTCGAGCCGCGCCGCCTGTTCATCGAGGAGAACGCGCTCAACGTGAGGAACCTCGACATCTAGCATGGCCGAAGAAATCCAGCCGCCACCGCCGCCAGCGCACAACCGCGTTCCGACCAACATCGCGGACGAGATGCGCCAGTCCTACATGGACTACGCGATGTCCGTGATCATCGGCCGCGCGCTGCCCGACATCCGCGACGGGTTGAAGCCCGCGAACCGGCGCGTGCTCTACGGCATGCAGCAGATGGGCCTGCAGCCGGGCCGGCCCTACAAGAAGTGCGCCAAGATCGTGGGCGAGGTGATGGGCAACTATCACCCGCACGGCGACCAGGCGATCTACGACACGCTCGTGCGCATGGCGCAGGACTGGAACATGCGCGCGCCGCTCGTCGACGGCCAGGGCAACTTCGGCTCCGTCGACGGCGACCCGCCCGCGGCGCAGCGCTACACCGAGGCGCGCCTCACGCGGCTCGGCGCCTCGATGATGGAGGACATCGAGAAGGACACCGTCGACTACCAGCCGACCTACGACGACAGCTCGGTCGAGCCGACCGTGCTGCCGACCGTGCTGCCGAACCTGCTCGTGAACGGCGCCGCCGGGATCGCGGTCGGCATGGCCACCAACATCCCGCCGCACAACCTCGTCGAGGTGGTCGAGGCGCTCACGCTTCCTGCTCGCGAGCCAGGACCTGACGCCCGACGAGCGGCTCGAGGGCGTGATCGCCCGCGTCAAGGGTCCCGACTTCCCGACCGCCGGCTTCATCATGGGCAAGGACGGCATCCAGTCGGCCTACCGCACGGGCCGCGGCTCGATCGTGATGCGCGCCCAGGCCGAGATCGAGGCGCGCAAGGGCGACCACGAGTCGATCGTGATCAGCGAGATCCCGTACCAGGTCAACAAGGCGCGGCTGATCGAGAAGATCGCCGAGCTCGCGCGCGAGGAGCGGGTCCGCGGGATCAAGGACGTGCGCGACGAGAGCGACCGCCACGGCATGCGGATCGTGGTGGACGTCAAGAAGGGCGAGCCGGCGCAGGTGATCCTCAACAACCTGTACAAGCACACGCCGCTGCAGGACAGCTTCGGCGTGATCTTCCTGGCGATCGTCGACCAGCGCCCGCGCGTGCTGAACCTGCTCGACGCCTGCGAGCTGTTCATCGACTTCCGCCGCGAGGTGGTGCGCCGGCGCACGGCGTTCGAGCTCAGGAAGGCCGAGGCGCGGGCTCACGTGCTCGAGGGCTACGTGATCGCGCTCGATCACCTCGACGAGGTGATCGCGCTGATCCGCGCGGCCCGCACCCCCGAGATCGCCAGGACGGGCCTGATCGAGCGCTTCAAGCTCTCGGAAATCCAGGCCGACGAGATCCTCAAGCTGCAGCTCTCGCGGCTCACGGGTCTCGAGCGCCAGAAGATCCAGGACGAGCTCAAGGAGCTCGTGATCCGGATCGCCGACCTCAAGGACATCCTGGCGCACCCGGCGCGCATCGACGGGATCGTCGCGACCGAGCTCAAGGCGATTGCCGAGACCCACGGCGAGCCGCGCAAGACCGAGATCCTGGCCGCGGCCGACGAGATCGCGGTCGAGGACCTGATCGTCGACGAGGACGTCGCGATCTCGATCACCCACACCGGCTACATCAAGCGCACCTCGATCACCACCTACCGCGCGCAGAAGCGCGGGGGCCGCGGGCGCGTCGGGATGAAGACGCGCGACGAGGATTTCGTCTCGGACCTCTTCATCGCGTCGACGCACTCCTACATCCTGATCTTCACCGACCGCGGGCGGATCTACTGGCTGAAGGTGCACGAGGTGCCCGACGTCGGGCCGCAGGGCAAGGGCAAGGCCGTCGTGAACCTGGTCCAGCTCGTGCAGGGCGAGAAGATCGCCGCCTTCTGCGCGGTGCGCGACTTCACCTCCGGCGGCTACGTGCTGCTCGCGACGCGCCAGGGGATCGTGAAGAAGACCGAGCTCACGGCGTTCTCGAACCCGCGGCCCTCGGGCATCATCGCGCTCTCGGTCGAGGAGCAGGACCAGCTGATCGACGCGGTGATCACGTCCGGCAAGGACGAGATGCTGATCGGCAGCGAGTCGGGGATGGCGATCCACTTCTCCGAGGAGGACGTGCGGCCGATGGGCCGCAGCGCCTACGGGGTCTGGGGGATGGATCTCGAGGAGGGCGACGCGCTCGTGGGGCTCGAGGTGGTGCGTACGGGCGGCACGATGCTGACCGTGACGCGCAACGGCTACGGCAAGCGCACCGAGCTCGGCGAGTACCGGCTGCAGAGCCGCGGCGGCAAGGGCTTGATCAACATCAAGACCTCCGAGCGCAACGGCCCGGTGGTCGGGGTCAAGTTCCTGCGCGCCGACGAGCAGGTGATGCTCATAACCGAAAAGGGTATGATCATCCGGCTGAACACGGCGGACATCTCCACGATCGGTCGCAACACCCAGGGAGTGCGCCTGATCCAGCTCGAGGAGGGCGACCATCTGGTCTCGGTCGCCCGGCTGGCCGAGAGAGTAGACGACGACGAGAGCCCGGCAGACCCCGCTGGTCCTGGGCCGTCCAAGGAGGAGCCATGAGGGAGCGACGCGCGACACTCGCGCTGGCGCTGGGCCTGACCGTCGCAGGGCTCGCGTGCAGCAGCGGCGAGTCGAAGGTGGTCGACCAGTACTTCAACGCGCTCAAAGCCAACGACCAGAACACGCTGACCAGCTTCGCAGTGGTGAAGTTCGACCAGAAGGTCGACGACTGGAAGATCGTCGCCGAGGGGCCCGAGGTGAAGGCGCCCGCGACGCTGCCCGACCTCGTGAAGAAGGCCAAGGAAGCGGCGGCCGAGCTCGACAAGAACACGAAGGAAGCCCGCGCCTGGGCGAACGACATCAAGGTCTATCCCGACCTCGACAAGGTGCGCCAGGCGCAGGCGAAGGGCGACAAGATCCCGCCCGCGCTCAAGCCGATCGCCGACAAGTGGGATGCCCTGCAGGCCGAGGACAAGCGGCTGAAGAAGGCGGTCGCCGACGCCAAGGCCGCCGTCGAGCGCGAGAAGCGCAACGTCGCGCTCTCGATCGGCCAGGTCGAGGACATGGAGTCGCTGACGGGCGAGATGTTGACGCGCGACATCGACGTCAACCTGACGATCGGCGGCACGCCGAAGCCCTACACGATGACGATGCGCCGCTACGACCTGAAGGGCGGTTCGGGCGGCGGCCGCATGATGTCGCGCTGGATCGTCCAGAGCATCACGCCGAAGGCTTAGACGCACTGCAGGGGGTCTGGGGGGCGGCAGAGGAGCCCCCCAGGTGTCCGTTGGCGGTCGTCGTTCGTGGCTCGTCGGCTCGTAGCTCTCCAAGAGCCGCTCTCGTAGGGGAGAGAAAGACAACAGAGCTGTTGCCTCCTTCTTGTTCTGGGGGGACTTCGTCCCCCCAGGCCCCCCTACGTTGCTCGTACTGCTCGATTTCCTAGACGACTTCTAGGCCGGCGTATCTTGCGACGAGCTTCTTCGCGCCGACGCCGGGGAACGAGACCGTCACCTTGAAGTCGGCGCCGTCGCCTTCGCGGCGCAGGACCGTTCCGACGCCGAAGAGCGGGTGGCGCACCTTGATGCCCGGCCGAATCGCGGCGTCGTCCGCGGCGGCCGCCGGCGGCGCGTCTGCGCCCGCTGCGGGAGCAGGGCGCTCGCGCGCCCAGGCCGGGCGCTCGGCGCGCGGGATCGGCTGGAACAGGCCGCCGGAGCGCTCGATCAGCTCGGCCGGCACCTCGTCGACGAAGCGGCTCTTCTCGGTCAGGCGGCGCTGGCCGAAGACCTGGCGGCTCCTGGCCCACGACAGGTGCAGGACGCCCTTGGCGCGGGTCATCCCGACGTAGCAGAGCCGCCTCTCCTCCTCGAGCCCCTCGGGGGACGTGAGGCTGCGCGAGTGGGGGAGCAGGCCTTCCTCGAGCCCGACCAGGAAGACGGCGTCGAACTCGAGCCCCTTCGCCGAGTGCAGCGTCAGCAGCAGCACCGGCACGTCGTCCTTCATGCGATCGGTCTCCGACAGGAGCGCCGCGCGATCGAGGAACCCGGGCAGGCTCGCGCCCGGCTCGCGCGCCTCGTAGTCGGCGATCGCGCCGATCAGCTCGGCCAGGTTCTCGAGCCGGTCCTGGCTCTCCTGCGAGTCCTCGCGCGCGAGCGCGGCGCCGTAGCCGGAGAGCTCGAGCACGCGCTCGACGAGGCCGCGCAGCCCGCGCGGCGCGGCACCCGGCGGCGCCTCCATCTCGAGCCGCAGCGTCTCGATCGTCTCCCGGAACTGCCGCAGCGCCTGGGTCGCGCGGGCGGGCAGCGTCGCCTCGTCGATCAGCAGCCCGGCCGCTTCCCAGGAGCTCACGGCGCGCTCGCGCGCGAGCTTGTCGATCTCGCCGAGCGTCTTGTCTCCGATCCCGCGCGGCGGCACGTTCACGACGCGCCGGAAGGCGACGCCGTCCCTGGGGTTCAGCACCAGGCGCAGGTAGCCGAGCACGTCCTTCACCTCGCGCCGCTCGTAGAAGCCGACGCCGCCGACGACCATGTACGGGATCCGCAGCCGCAGCAGGCCCTCTTCGATCAGCCGGCTCTGCGCGTTCATGCGGAAGAGCACGGCGACCCGGCCGCCGGCGCGCAAGCGCCGCCGTGCGCTCGGTGACCCAGGCGGCCTCCTCGAACTCGTCCGTCGCCTCGTGCAGCCGCACGAGCTCGCCGGCGCCCTTCACCGCGACGAGCGTCTTGCCCTTGCGGCGCTCGTTGCGGGCGACGAGCGCGCCGGCCGCGTCGAGGATGCGCTGGCTCGAGCGGTAGTTCTGCTCGAGGCGGAAGACGCGCGCGCCCGGGAAGTCGCGCTCGAAGTCGAGGATGTTCGAGATGTCGGCGCCGCGCCAGGAGTAGATCGACTGGTCCTCGTCGCCGACCACGGTCAGGTTGCCGCCGGGCCCCGCGAGCAGCCGCACCAGCTCGTACTGCGTGCGGTTCGTGTCCTGGTACTCGTCGACCAGCAGGTAGGGGAAGCGCGCGCGCCAGGCCGCGCACACCTCCGGGTCTCTCGAGCACGGCGACGGCGCGCAGCAGCAGGTCGTCGAAGTCGAGCGCGTTGGCCGCGCGCAGCACGCCGTGGTAGCCCTCCATCACCTCGCCGACGCGGTCGAGCTCGAGGTCGTCGAGCGCGCGCGCGCGCGCGGCGTTCTTGCGCGCCGAGATCCGCGACAGGAAGCGGCGCGGAGGGTGGAGCTTCTCGGAGAGGTCGAGCCGGCGCATCGCCTCGCGCACGGCCGCCAGCTGGTCGTCGTCGTCGTAGATCAGGAAGCCCGGGTCGAGGCCCGGCCGCGCGCGCCTCGCGCCGCAGCAGCCGCACGCAGAAGCTGTGGAAGGTGGAGACCCAGGCCTCGAGCGGGCGGTCGCCGACGCAGCGCCTCGACGCGCGCGCGCATCTCGCCGGCGGCCTTGTTGGTGAAGGTGACCGCCAGGATCTGCCGCGAGGGCACCCCGAGGTCGAGCACCAGGTGCGCGATCCGGTGCGTGATCACGCGCGTCTTGCCGCTGCCGGCGCCGGCCAGGATCAGCACCGGGCCGCTCACGGCGGCGACGGCCTCGCGCTGCTGCGGGTTGAGGCCCGCGAGCGAGGCGGCCGCGTCGTCCACGACCGCTACTCTACCGTGACGGACTTCGCGAGGTTGCGCGGCTGGTCGACGTCGCGGCCGGCGCGCAGCGCCACGTGGTACGCGATCAGCTGGAGCGGGATCACGGTCAGGAACGGCGACCACAGCTCGGGGCAGGCCGGGATCTCGAGCAGCACGTCGCGCTCCTTCTCGAGGATCGCCTCGAGCGCCGGGTCGCCGGCCTGGCCCACCGCGATCACGCGGCCGCCGCGCGCCTTCGCCTCCTGCAGGTTCGAGAGCATCTTGTCGTGGACCTGGCCTGCCGGTGCCAGCGCCACGATCGGCAGCGACTCGTCCACGAGCGCGATCGGGCCGTGCTTCATCTCGCCGGCCGGGTAGCCCTCGGCGTGCAGGTACGAGATCTCCTTGAGCTTGAGCGCGCCCTCGAGCGCGATCGGGTAGTTGACGCCGCGGCCGAGGTACAGGAAGTCGCGCGAGTCCTTGAGCGTGCGCGACAGCTCGTCGATCTTCGGCTCCTGGTGCGAGCACGCGCTCCATCTGCAGCGGGATGCGCGTCAGGTGCTCGAGCTGCTCGCGGCAGGACTCGGCGGAGAGCGAGCCGCGCAGGCGGCCCAGGTGGAGCGCGAGCAGCGACAGCGCCACGAGCTGCGCCGTGAAGGCCTTGGTCGAGGCGACGCCGATCTCGGGGCCGGCGTGCGTCAGCAGCGAGCCGGCCGCCTCGCGCACCAGCATCGAGCCCTGCACGTTGCAGATCGCGATCGGCAGCGCACCCTTCGACTTCGCCTCGCGGAAGGCGCCGAGCGTGTCGGCCGTCTCGCCGCTCTGGCTGATCGCCACCGCGAGCGTCGTCTTCCCGACGAGCGGCTTCCGGTAGCGGAACTCGCTGCCGTAGTCGACCTCGACCGGGATCTGCGCGAGGTGCTCGATCAGGAACTTGCCGACGAGCGCCGCGTGCCAGCTGGTGCCGCAGGCGAGCAGCACGGCGCGGTCGGCCCCGCGCAGCCGGTCGGCCGCGGCGCCGAGCTCCTCGAGATGGACCTCGCCCTCCTCCAGGCTGATGCGGCCGAGCAGCGTGTCGCGCATCGCGCGCGGCTGCTCGTGGATCTCCTTCAGCATGAAGTGGCGGAAGCCGCCCTTCTCGGCCTGCACCGGGTCCCACGCGATCCGCTGCGGGGCGCGCGTCGACCGCAGCGCCCGCGAGATTCGTGACCTTGACCGACTCCGGCGTGAGCGTCGCGACGTCGCCGTCCTCGAGGAACAGGAAGTCGCGCGTGTGCGGCAGCAGCGCCGGGATGTCGGAGGCGACGTAGTGCTCGCCCGAGGCGAGGCCGATCACGAGCGGCGGGCCGAGCCGAGCGGCCACGAGCAGGCGCGGCTCGTCGCGGTGCATCAGCACGAGCGCGTAGACGCCGCGGATCTCCGCGAGCGCCTTGCGCGTCGCCTCCTCGAGCGAGCCCTTGTAGTGCGAGGCCACCAGGTGCGCCACCACCTCGGTGTCGGTCTGCGACACGAAGCGGTGACCCTCCGCCTGGAGCCGCGTCTTCAGCTCGAGGTGGTTCTCGATGATGCCGTTGTGCACCACCACGATCCTGCCGGCGCCGTCCTGGTGGGGGTGGGCGTTCTCCTCGGTCGGCCGTCCGTGCGTCGCCCAGCGCGTGTGGCCGAGGCCCCACTCGCCCGAGAGCGGCTCGCGCGCCAGGCTGTCGGACAGGTTGCCGAGCTTGCCGGCGGCGCGCCGCCGCAGCAGCTCGCCGCCGCGAACGACGGCGATGCCCGCCGAGTCGTAGCCGCGGTACTCGAGCCGGCGCAGGCCGTCGATGATGACGGGAACCGCGTCACGCGAGCCGACGTAGCCGACGATGCCGCACATGAGCCGGGCTCAGCGTTCCTTCGGCTGCTTCGCCTGGCGCGCGCGCTGCTCGCGCGGCCCAGCCGGGCTTCGTGACCTGGCGGGCGCGCCCGAGCGCGAGCGCGTCCTTGGGCACGTCCTCGGTGATCGTGCTGCCGGCGGCGACGTAGGCCCCCTCGCCCACGGTGACCGGGGCGACGAGCGTCGTGTCGCTGCCGACGAAGGCACCGCCCTCGATCTGCGTCTTGTGCTTGTGGACGCCGTCGTAGTTGCAGGTGATGGTGCCGGCGCCGATGTTGACGCCCGGACCGATCGTGGCGTCGCCGAGGTAGCTCAGGTGCTGCGCCTTCGAGCCCGTGCCGAGGTGCGTCTTCTTGAGCTCGACGAAGTTGCCGACGCGCGCCTTCTCGCCGACGCGGCTGTCGGGGCGGACGTGGGCGAACGGGCCCACGCTCGCGCCGGCCTCGACCACGGACTGGCGCAGCAGGCAGTGATCGAGGATCTCGGCGCCCGCCCCGACCTCGACGTCCACCAGCCGCACGAACGGGCCGACCACGGCTCCGCTGCGCACGATGGTGCGCCCTTCGAGGATCGTGAACGGCCGCAGCACGGCGCCGGGCTCGACGACCACCTCGTCGCCCACGATCGTGCTGTCCGGGTCCTCGACCCGCACGCCCGCCGACAGCAGGGCGTGCGCGCGTTGCGCGAGGGCGGTCACTGCGCCGGTGCGACCAGCGCCTGGAACGCAGCGGCCTCGCGGAGCGGCTCGAAGTCGGAGTCCCTGCGGGCCTGGGCCCGGCTCGCCGGGTTGGCGTGGATCGCCGACTTCAGGGCCTTGAGCGCCGCCTGGGAGTCGCCGGCGCGGGCCTGGGCCGCGGCCATGCAGTAGAGCGCGCTCTCGCTCCTGGGGTGGATGTCGAGCGCCTGGCGCAGGTACTTGACCGCGTGCTGGAAGTCGCCCCGGTTGTGGAGGACGACCCCGTAGTTGAGGAGCTCCTCGAAGGTCTTGGGGCGGGCGGTCTTGCGACCGCGCTCGCAGAGGGCTCGGTAGGTCTTCGCGCGCTCCACCAGCTCCTGCTGGTCGGAGTACTCGTCGATCAGCCCGTCCAGCAGGTCGCGCCCGCGGTCGAAGTCCTTACGACCCAAGGCTTTGACGGCCTTCTCGAACACGTCCAGGGCCTGCTGGTAGCGACGGTCCACGATCGGCGGCGGCTCGGTCTTTTTCTTCGGCTGTCGTGTGGCCATAGGTTTCAGGGGTTTACGACGAGACGTTAGCACGGCAGGTTCAGGGCGGCAAAGCGGGCCAACTCCGGTAGAATGGGGTTTTGGTCAGACCTTGAAGGAAGACGGCAGGGACGAGCCAATCGCCATCCGGGGGGCCCGGGTTCACAACCTCAAGGGCCTGGACTGCGACATCCCCCGAAACCGCCTGGTGGTGATCACCGGACCCTCGGGGTCCGGCAAGAGCAGCCTCGCCTTCGACACGCTCTACGCCGAGGGCCAGCGGCGCTACGTCGAGAGCCTCTCGCCGTGGGCGCGTCAGTTCCTCGAGCAGATGGATCGGCCGGAGGTCGAGTCGGTCACGGGCCTGTCTCCCGCGATCGCGATCGAGCAGCGCACGACCGTCGCCCACCCGCGCTCGACGGTCGGGACCGTCACCGAGATCTACGACCACCTGCGCGTTCTGTTCGCGACGCTCGGGCGGCCGCACTGCCCGCGCTGCTCGGAGCCGATCGCGGCGCAGCGCGCCGACGAGATGGCCGCGCGGCTCGTCGAGCAGGCGCCCGGCGCCGTCGCGGTGATCGCCGCGCCCGTCGCCCGCGGCCGGAAGGGGGCCTACCGCAAGGAGCTCCAGGCCGCCCGCCAGGCCGGGCTGCAGCGCGCGCGCATCGACGGGCAAGCGGCGAACCTCGGCGACAAGCTCGAGCTCGACCCGCGGCGCGGGCACCGCATCGACGTGCTGGTGGACCGCCTGGTGCTGCGCGCCGACGCGGCCGAGCGCCTGCGCCAGAGCCTCGAGAAGGCGCTCCAGCTCGCGAAGGGCGTCGTGCTCGTCTCGGTCGAGGGCCGCGGCGAGCGCCTGCTGAGCCAGCACCTCGCCTGCGCGCGCTGCGACGTGCAGGTGCCGGAGCTCAGCCCGCGGGCGTTCTCGTTCAACAGCGCCCACGGCGCCTGCCCGGCGTGCGACGGGCTGGGCCAGCGCTGGGTGGTGGACGCCGCGCGCGTCATCCCCGACGAGTCGAAGAGCATTCTCGACGGGGCGATCCGGCCCTGGCACCGCCACGGCCCGCGTCTGCTGCGCGAGGCGCTCGTCGAGGTGGCCGAGCGCAACGGCTTCTCGCTCGAAGTGCCGGTCGCCGAGCTGGCGCCGGCCGCGCGCGAGGTGCTGCTGTACGGCGACGAGCACGGCTTCCCGGGCGTCGTGCCGTACCTGCGCAAGCGCGTCACCAGCCTGCTCGGCCTCGATCCGGTCCCGACCGACGAGGAGGCCGACGCCGGCGGCGAGGCGTTCGAGGACCTGCGCCCGTACCTCGCGGAGGAGCCCTGCCGCGCCTGCCGCGGCACGCGCCTGCGGCCCGAGAGCCTGGCCGTGCGCGTGGCGGGGCTGTCGGTCGCGGACATCGTGCGGCTGCCGCTCGCGCGCGTGCGGCGAGACCACCTCCGGCCTCGAGTTCCCCGAGCGCGAGCGTCCGGTCGCCGAGCGGCTGGTCGCCGAGGTCAAGGCGCGCAGCGAGGTGCTGGTCTCGCTCGGGCTCGGCTACCTCACGCTCGACCGCGCCACCACGACGCTGTCGGGCGGCGAGGCGCACCGCGTGCGGCTCGCGACCCAGATCGGGGCGCGCATGCAGGGGCTGGTCTACGTGCTCGACGAGCCCTCGGTGGGGCTGCACCAGAGCGACAACGCGCGCCTCATCGAGACGCTCGTCTCGATCCGCGACTCCGGCAACACGGTCGTCGTGGTCGAGCACGACGAGGAGACGATCCGCGCCGCCGACTGGGTGCTCGACCTCGGCGAGGGCGCGGGCGAAGGCGGCGGCCGGCTCATGTACTCGGGGCCGCCCGGGTCGATCGACGGCAGCCTGACGGGCCGCTACCTGCGCGGCGAGCTCAAGGTGGCGGTGCCCGAAACGCGTCGCGAGGCCCACGGCTGGCTCAAGGTGCTGGGCGCCCGCGCCCACAACCTGCGCGACATCGACGTCGAGATCCCGCTCGGCACGCTCACCGCGGTGACCGGCGTCTCCGGCTCCGGCAAGTCGACGCTGGTCGAGGGCGTGCTGCACCGGACGCTCGCGCGCAAGCTCTATCGCGCCACCGCCGAGCCGGGCCGCCACCGGGCGCTCGAGGGCCTGGAGGCGATCGACAAGGTGATCGCGATCGACCAGAGCCCGATCGGGCGCACGCCGCGCTCGAACCCGGCCACCTACACCGGCGCCTTCGCGCTCATCCGCGACCTCTTCAGCATGGTTCCCGAGGCGCGCGCGCGGGGCTATCGGCCCGGGCGCTTCTCGTTCAACGTCAAGGGCGGGCGCTGCGAGGCGTGCCAGGGCGACGGTGTCCGGCGGGTGGAGATGCACTTCCTGCCCGACGTCTTCGTGCCGTGCGAGGCCTGCCACGGCCGCCGCTACAACCGCGAGACGCTCGAGGTGCGCTACCAGGGGCTGAGCATCGCCGACGTGCTCGAGCTGAGCGTCGACGCCGCGCGCGACCTGCTGCAGGCGCACTCCCGGCTGGCGCGCCTGCTCGCGACGCTCAGCGAGGTCGGGCTCGGCTACCTGCGGCTCGGCCAGAACGCGGCGACGCTCTCGGGCGGCGAGGCGCAGCGCGTGCGGCTCGCGCGCGAGCTCGGCCGCCGCGAGACCGGCCGCACCCTCTACCTGCTCGACGAGCCGACCACGGGCCTCCACTTCGACGACGTCCGCCGCCTGCTCGAGGTGCTCGGCCGCCTGGTGGACGCCGGCAACACCGTGGTGGTGATCGAGCACAACCTCGACGTCATCAAGAGCGCCGACTGGGTGGTGGACCTCGGCCCCGGCGCGGGCGAGGACGGCGGGCGGGTCGTCGTCTCGGGCACGCCCGAAACCGTCGCCCGATCCCGCAAGAGCCAGACGGCCCGCTACTTGAGGCCGCTCCTGAGCCGTGGCCGAACGGCCTGATCGTGGCCACCGAGCCACGGTCGCGTGTGGCCGGCGAGCCACAAATGCGTTCGAGCCACATGCGTAAGCTGTTGATTTAACTCGACGTCACGGCTCAGCATACTTACGGCACGAGGATTGCTCCGAAAAGCGCGGGCATCTTGCGTCATCTCGCCCAACGGGGACGGTCAACGTGGTCTATCGCCGCACGCTGAGACGCGAGGTCGCATGCACCGGGATCGGGCTCCACTGCGGGCGCCCCGTGCGCCTGCGCCTGCTCCCGGCCCCCGCCGAGCACGGCATCCGCTTCGCCCGGACCGACGTCGGCGTCGAGATCCCGGCAACGCTCGCCCACATCGGCTCGCAGGATCACGCGACGACGCTCAGCAAGGACGGCGTGTCGATCGGGACCGTCGAGCACCTGCTGTCGGCGCTCATGGGCCTCGGGATCGACGACGTGCGCGTCGAGGTGGACGGTCCGGAAGTGCCGGTCCTCGACGGCAGCGCCGCGCCTTTCGTGATCCTGCTGCACGAGGTGGGCCTGCGGCCGCTCGCGGTGCCGCGCCAGCTGCTGCGCATCACGCAGCCGGTCGAGGTGGTCCACGGCGCCAAGAGCGCGCGGCTCGTGCCGTGCGACCACTTCGAGGTCAGCTACGCGATCGGCTTCGACCACCCGCTGCTGCGGCACCAGTCGCTGTCGCTGCGCGTCACGCCGCGCAGCTTCACCGACTTCATCGCCCCCGCGCGCACCTTCGGCTTCCTGCGGGAAGTGGAGCTGCTGCGCAAGGCCGGGCTCGCGCTCGGCGGCAGCCTCGAGAACGCCGTGGTGATCGGCGAGACCGGTGTCCTCAACAACAAGCTGCGCTTCGAGGACGAGTTCGTGCGCCACAAGATCCTCGACGCGATCGGGGACCTGGCGCTGCTGGGGCACCCGATCCTGGGCCGGCTCGAGGCCACCAAGGCCGGTCACGCGCTCCACGCGGCCGTCGCGGCCAAGCTCGTCGCGACGCCGGGAGCGTTCGAGCTGGTGCCGGCCGGCGAGGTCGCCGCGGCCGCGCCCGTGGCCGCCGCCAAGGAGCTCAGGCCCGCGCGGGCCTGAGCGGCTACTTCCCGGCGGGCGCCTCGACCGTCGCGCTGACCTTCACCGTCAAGAGCGGCGTCTTCGGGTCGTTCGAGCGCACCAGCACCTGCCGCTCCAGCTTGCCCGAGTAGCTGCGCGTCTCGAGCGTCACGCGCAGCACCGTCGAGCTTCCCGGCGCGAGCTTGGTGTCGGAGGCGAGCGCGGCCGTGCAGCCGCAGGTGGTGCTCACGTTCTCGATCACGAGCGCCGCGTCGCCGAAGTTCGAGAGCGTGAACTCCTTGCGCAGCGTCTTGGCCGGCAGCGCCTTGCCGAAGTCGAACGTCTCGGGCTCGACGCGGATGCGCGGCGTCTTCTGCTCCTCCGTCCGCCCGCTCGCGGCTCCGGCGGCGAGCAGGGCCGCCGCGACCAGCCCGAGCAGCACGCGCCGTCGTCTCACCTCGCCCCTCCCGCCGCGCGCCCGCGGCTCTTCTTCTTGTCGGTCAGCCGCCGCGCGTAGGCGGCGAGCATCTCGCTCTCGTAGGTGTTGTAGTTCAGGAACAGGCTTTCGACCAGGTAGCGCTTCTGGTCGGCGGCGGACATCTGCGCGACGAGCGACTCGATCTCCCGCATCATGTCCTCGAACGAGCCCTTGAACTCCCGGCGCAGCGTGACCTCCCGGTAGAGGCCCTCGAGCACCGCGAGCAGGTCCCCGTCGAGCGGGATCTCGTGCCCGGTCGACAGCCGGAGCGAGCTCATCGCCCCGCGCTCGACGCCGGCCCGAAGGCGGCGAGAGCGCCCTCCTCGTCGCGGTGGAGCGGCACGATCTTGTGGACACCGGTCATCGAGATCATCGTCTCGACGCGCGGCTGCAGCCCCGAAAGCCGCAGCGTTCCGCCCTTCTCCTGGAGCAGCCGGTGCACGTCCATCAGGCAGCCGATCGACGCGCTGTCGAGGTAGCTGACGGCGCCGAGGTCGATCACCAGCTTGCGGGCGCCGGCCTCGACCTTCTGCCGCACCTCGGAGAAGAACGCAGACAGCACCGGGTACGTCAGCTTGGGCTCCTGCACGCGGACGACGGTCACGTCGCCCTTCTCGTCGAACGCGAGCTGCATCACCTCACCTCCCGCCGCCTCGCGACACGTGGGGCCTTCTGCCGCGCCGGCTGCTGCGCGCGCAGCAGCAGCCGCGCGAGCTCCTCGCGGCCCCTGTTGATTCGACTCTTGACGGTGCCCTCTGGCAGCGCCAGTCGTGACGCCATCTCCTGGTAGCTCAGCCCCTGCAGGTCGCGCAAGATCACCGCCTCGCGCAGCTTGCCCGGCAGCTGGTCGAGCCCGCGGCGCACCATGCCGCTCCTGTCCTTGGCCTCGAGCGCCCGGTACGGGTTGCCCGAGGAGGCCGGGGCGAGGTCGTAGGCGAGCGCGTCCTCGACCAGGACCTCCTTCTCGCGCTTGCTGGCCCGGTAGTGGTCGATGCAGTAGTTGCGCGCCACGCTCGAGAGCCAGGTCGAGAAGTCGGCGTCACGGTGGAATTTCTCGAGCGCGCGGAAGACTTTCAGGAAGATCTCCTGCTGCAGGTCCTCGGCCTCGTCGTGCTTGCCCGTGAACTTGTAGGCGATGTGGAACACTTTGCGCCTGTAACGCGCGACCACCAGCTCCCACGCCGCATTGTCCTTGCCGAGGCAGCGCTCGATGAGCTCCGCGTCGGAAGGCGCGAGCTTCCCCTCGTCCAAAGACTCGATTCCCGCGGCGCGCGCCGCATCCCGAGACACGACTGCCAGAAAGCCGATCATAGGGGCTCGTGCGCGCGCGGGTCAAACCGCCGCGCGCGTGCGCCTACTTGAGGTCGGGGCGTCCCGCCACCACCCAGGCCGTGTACCAGTAGCTGCCGACGTCCTCGGCCGCCGGCGAGAGCACCTGCTGGCGCAGGATCGGACCCACGCGCCGCGCCAGGTCCTCGAAATAGGGATCGCCGTAGCCCTGCTTGCCGCGGTGCGCGAGCTGGTCGAGGTAGAGGATGTTGTCGATCCAGACGTAGCTCGCGAGCAGGATCGAGAACACGTACTCCTTCGGGCTGTCGAGATAGTTGGCGGAGTCGGGCGACAGCTTGAGGTCGCGCCCCACGGCCTGCGGCAGCTTCTCGACGATCCTCACCCAGACGCCGTGCTGGCCGGTCTTCTGCCCGTCGAAGTTGTCGGTCAGGTTGAGCGGCGAGCGCAGGTCCACGATCAGCCCCGTGAGCACGTCGGACTCGGCCATGATCTTCTCCTTGTCCTGCGCCTTCATCGCCTCGACGAGCCGCGCGTAGGACTCCTGGACCAGCCAGGGGAGCCGGCCGACGCCCTGGGCCTTGTCGCCGTACTTCGCGTTGAGCGACGCCTCGGTGTGCGGCAGGTCGTCGAAGGGGAACTGCGCCAGCCGGTCGACGAGGAAGCGACGCTCGGGCCCGCGCGCGGCGAACTCGGGCTCGAGCGCGAGCGAGGGCATCTCGGCGCGGTGCGCCTTGTAGAAGCCCTTGAGCTGCTTCGGCAGGGAGTCGATGGCCGCCGCGGCCGTCACCTGGTGCGCGAGCTCGATCATGCGCTCGCGGCCGCCCTTCTCGGGCGCGGCCTGGGGCTGCGCGAGCGCCGAGGCCCCCGCCCACGAGAGCACCGCGATCGCCAGTCCTGTAGTCCTCACTCCGCTCATCTCACCCTCTTCCGCCCCTGAAGTCCGCTCACCCTCTTCAGACGACGCGCGCCACCGACACGAGACGCACCTCCCGCGCACCCGCCGCCAGCAGCTCGCGCCCGCACGCGAGCGCCGTCGCGCCGGTCGTGACGACGTCGTCGACGAGCGTCACCGTCCGCCCCGCCACGCTCGCCTTGCGGCGCACGGCGAAAGCGGCGCGCACGTTGCGGCGGCGCGCCGCCGCGCTCAGGCCCGCCTGCGGCACGGTGTCCAGCCGCCGCACGAGCGCGTCCGGGCAGCAGGCGCGGCGGCTCCGGCGCGCGAGCTCGTGCGCGAGCAGCGCCGCCTGGTTGAAGCCGCGCTCGCGCAGGCGCCTGGGGTGGAGCGGCACCGCCACCAGCACGTCGCTCGTCGCGACCAGCAGGCGGGTCGCCTCCGTCTCGAGCAGCGCCTCGGCGAGCCGCGCGGCCGCCCGCCTGCGGCCCGAGAACTTGAGCGCGTGGATCACGGTTCGCAGCGACCCCTCGTAGGGGCCGAGGCTCGAGCCGGCCGCGAACACCTGGCGGCCCCGCCGGCAGCGCGGGCAGGCACTGAGGCCCGGCTGCACCGGCAGCCCGCACCGACACGTCACTCCGCGATGGCGCGGCAGCGCGCGCCAGCACGGCTCGCAGAGTGGCCCGCCGCCGATCTGCAGCAGCAGCTGGCCGCAGGCCGCGCACTCCGACGGGAACACCACGGCCAGCACCGGGGAGGCGAGGCGGCGCGCGAAGGAAGACGCGAGCGAGAGGTTCATGGCGGGCTCAGAGCTGCCCCGACTCCTGCTTCTCCTGGCAGGAGAGGCACAGCCGCGCCCACGGCACCGCCTCGAGCCGTTTCAGGTTCATGTCGTCCTCGCAGGCGGCGCAGACGCCGAAGCGGCGCGTCTCGATGCGCACGATCGCTTCGTCCACCTCCTGCAGCAGGTTGCGCTCGGTGTTCGACAGGCTGAACAGGAACTCCTTGGTGTAGGAGTTCGCGGCCTTGTCGGCGATGTCCTGGGTGGCCTCGCCGTCGGCCTCCTTCCCGTAGCTCTTGTTCTTGTTGTAGGCCTCGAGGATCTGCTGCTTCTTGGTGAGCAGCTTGTCTCGGTAACCCTTCGCCTTCTTCTGGTCCATGGTCCGTCTTTCTCCTAACCGATCCCGTAGCGGCGTCTCTTCTCCCAGAGCGCCTTCCTGGAGATGCCGAGCACGGCAGCCGCGCGCGTCTGGCTGCCCGCGGTGGCCTCGAGCACGAAGCGGATGTAGGCGACCTCGACGTCCTTCAGCGTCGGGCGCCGCTCGCGGCCGACCCAGTGCACGGACGGCTGCTCCAGCACCTGCTGCGGCAGCGCGCGCGGCTCGATCTCGCCCGCGGGAACCAGCATCGCGGCGCGCTCGATCAGCGAGCGCAGCTCACGCACGTTGCCGGGCCACTGGTAGCCACGCAGCAGCTCGACGGTCTCGCGCGCGAGGCCGGTCGCGGCCGTGGTGCCGCGCTCGCGCTCGCGCGCCAGGAAGGCGAGCGCCAGCGGCGGCACGTCCTCGCGGCGGGCGCGCAGCGGCTCGAGCTTGAGCGGCACCACGTTCAGCCGGTGGAACAGGTCCTCGCGGAAGCGGCCCGCGCGCACGGCCTCGGCGAGCTCGACGTTCGCCGAGGCGACGAAGCGCACGTCGACCTCGATCGTGCGCGTCCCGCCCACCCGCTCGAACCGCCGCTCCTCGATCACGCGCAGCAGCTTCGCCTGCAGCGAAGGCGCCAGGTCCTGGATCTGGTCGAAGTAGAGCGTGCCGGCGGCGGCCATCTCGATCTTGCCGGCCTTGGCCTGGCGCGCGTCGGTGAAGGCGCCCTTCTCGTGGCCGAACAGCTCCGACTCGAGCAGCTCCCCCGGGATCGACGGGCAGTGGACCTTCAGGAACGGCCCCTCGCGCCGCGTGCCGGCGTAGTGCAGCCAGTAGGCGATCAGGTCCTTGCCGGTGCCGCTCTCGCCCTCGAGCAGCACGGGGCTGCGCGTCTCCGCCAGGCGCAGCACGAGCCCGACGACCTCCTTCATCGCGGGCGACTCCGCGACGACGCCGGCGAGCGCGTGCGCCGTGGCGGTCGTCACCCGGTGACCTCCTGCCGCAGCGATCCGCCCCAGAGCCGCTCGAGGTCGTAGAACGAGCGGCTCTTGGGCGTCATCACGTGAACCACGAAGTCGCCGTAGTCGAGCAGGATCCACTCCTGGCGCGGATAGCCCTCGACGTGCGCCGGCCTGCGTCCCGATCGCCCGCAGCGCCTCGGTGACCGCGTCGGCGATCGCAACCAGCTGGCGCTGGTTGTGCCCCGTCAGCAGCAGGAAGTGGTCCGTGAAGTCGGCGACCGGCCGCAGGTCGAGCGCCAGCACGTGCTCGGCCTTCTTGTCGAGCGCGGCCCGTGCGGCGGCGGCGACGGCCGGGGGCAGCTTCTTCACCGGTAGAGCCCTCGCGTGGCGATGTAGTCGGCGACGGGATCGGGCACCAGGAAGCGCACGCTATGGCCGGCTCTCGCCTGCTCGCGGATCGCGGTGGCGGAGAGCGGCAGCCCCGGGCCGCTCACGCGGCGCACGCCGCGCGCGCCCGGGAAGGGCGGCGTCGGCTCGGGCGCGGATCGGAATCCGGGCCGCTCCACGACCGCCACCTCGACGAGCGAGAGCAGCCGCTCGGGCTCGCGCCAGCTCGGGATCTCGGGCCAGGTGTCGGCGCCCACCACCAGCACGAAGGAGTCCGACGCGCGCGCCCGAACGATCGCCTCGACGGTCTCGACCGTGTAGCTCGGCCCCGAGCGCTTGAGCTCGTCGTCCCAGGCGGCGAAGCAGGGGTAGGGTGCCGTGGCGAGCCGCGTCATCTCGAGCCGGTCTGCTGGCGGCGAAGCCGGAGCGGCGCGGTGCGGCGGCACCGCCGACGGGACGAACGCCACGAGGTCGAGCGCGAGCACCTCGCGGGCGTTCTCGGCGGCCCGCAGGTGGCCGAGGTGGATCGGGTCGAAGGTGCCGCCGTAGAGGCCGATCCTCACGCACGCTCCAGGGCGGCCTCGGCGACCTTGGCGGCCGCGATGAGCCCGAGCAGGCGGCGCTTGAGCGCGACGAGGCCCGCGCCCGTCACCGCGGAGACCGGCACCACCTCGAGCGCGAGCGGCTCCGCGGCGCGCTGGAGCGACGCGAGCGCGTCCGCCGAGGCGGCGGCGTCCTGCTTGGTCGCAGCGACGAGCTGCGGCCGCTCGAGGAGCTCGGGCAGGTAGCGGCGCACCTCGTCGCGCACGAGCTCGAGGTCGCGCGCCGGATCGCGCCCGTTGGCGCCCGACGCGTCCACCACGTGCAGCAGCACGCGCGTGCGCTCGACGTGGCGCAGGAACTGGAGCCCGAGGCCGGCGCCGGCGTGAGCGCCCTCGATGATCCCGGGGATGTCGGCGGCCACCAGGCTCTGCTCGTCCTGCTCGACGACACCCAGCACCGGCGTGAGCGTCGTGAACGGGTAGTCGGCGATCTTGGGGCGTGCCGCCGAGAGCCGCGAGAGCAGCGTCGACTTGCCCGCGTTCGGCAGGCCGAGGAAGCCGACGTCGGCGATCAGCCTGAGGTCGAGCCGCAGCCAGCGCTCCTCGCCGGGCTCGCCCGTCTCGGCCTCGCGCGGCGCGCGGTTCTGGTTCGAGAGGAACGAGCGGTTGCCGCGCCCGCCGCGGCCGCCTTTCGCGACCACCAGGCGGTCGCCGTCCTTCAGCACCTCGCCGAGCGAGACGCCCGTCTCGGCCTCGCGGGCCTCGGTGCCGGGCGGCACGCTCACCTCGAGCGCGTTGCCGTCCTTGCCCGTGCGGTTGCCGGGGCCGCCGTGGGTGCCGCGCTCGGCGCGGAACTCGGTGTGGTAGCGCAGCGGGAGCAGCGTGTTCTGGTGCGAGACCGCGAGCAGCACCACGTCGCCGCCGCAGCCGCCCACGCCGCCGTCAGGGCCGCCGCGCGGCACCTTCGCCTCGCGGCGGAAGCTCACGCAGCCGTTGCCGCCGTCTCCGCCTTTGACGAGGATCTTGACCTGGTCGACGAACATCCGCTGCCGCCGGGCGTGCCGGGGCGGGGAGAATCGGCCCCTTAACCGGCGGCCGGCACGACGGTGACGAGCCGGGCGCCCGTGCCGTGGTCCTCGAAGCGGACCACCCCGTCCATGAGAGCGAACAGCGAGTGGTCGCGGGCGAGGCCCACGTTGCGGCCCGCCTTCCAGCGCGTCCCGTGCTGGCGCAGGATGATCGCGCCGCCGCGAACCGCCTGTCCGCCGAAAACCTTGACCCCGAGCCGCTGCGAGTTGCTGTCGCGCCCGTTGCGGCTCGATCCCTGGCCCTTCTTGTGCGCCATTTCGACTCGGCTCCTAGGAAGCGCGGACCGCGTCGATCCGCACGGCCGTCACGTGCTGACGATGGCCGCGCGTCCGCCGGTAGTGCTTGCGCTTCTTGTACTTGAACACGCGGATCTTCGGCCCGCGGTCCTGCTCGACGACGGTGCCTTCGACCGAGGCGCCCGCGACTTGCGGGCTGCCGACCTGGACGTCGTCGCCGCCGCCCACGAGAAGGACCTCGTCGAGGGTGACCTTGCTGCCGACCTTGCCCTCGAGGCGCTCCAGGCGCAGAACGTCGCCCTTCTCGACCCGGTACTGCTTACCGCCCGCCCTGATGATCGCGTACACGACTCAAGCTCCTTCCGGCCTCAGGTCCACGAAACCTCGATTCTAGACGGGGTTTCGAAGGGAAGTCAATCAGTCGCAGGACGGAACCGACGAGCCGCAGGGCAACGGCTAGAAGTCGTACCCGATCCAGAAGTTGAAGTCCCAGCCCTTGCTGGTCGTGGCGAAGTCCGTGTACTTCACCCAGTCGAAGTGCATCGGGTAGCCGAGGAAGAAGAGCTGCAGGCCGAAGCCCCACGACGCGCGGCCGTCCTGCAGCCGCCAGCCCGTGACCGGCGTGCCGTAGATCGGGTCCTCCACGTAGGAGTAGCCGGGGTCCGAGGTCGAGAACTTCCAGCAGTTCGCGGTGCTGTCCGGCGTACATCCTTCGCCCTTGAAGCGCGCCCCGCCGATGCCGATGAACATCGTCCCGCGCAGCGGCCCCAGGATGCCGATCGGGGTGGCGGCCAGGTGGATGAGCGGCAGGCGCAGCTCGGCGTTCGCGAAGAAGCCCTCGTTGCCCGCGAAGCCCAGGTACTGGAAGCCGCGCAGCTCCATGTTGCCGCCGAAGTAGAAGTAGTCGGGGTTGTCGCCGGTCGAGTAGAAGCCGCGGCCCCGCAAGGCGAGCAGCGCCGTCGTGCCGCCGAGCCGGAAGTACTTGCGCAGGTCGGCGTCGACGGTCGTGCGCTGCAGGAAGCTGCCGATCGGGGGTGCCGCGGTGACGCCCACCGAGAAGGTGCTGCCGGCGAGCGGTCCGAACTCCGCGAAGCGCGTCGTCTCCTGCACGAAGCGGAGCGAGATCGGGGCCTGCCAGCCGTTGTTGATGAAGCACGGCAGACCGTACTGCGCCTGCTGCTGGCAGAGGGTTTGCTGCACCTGCGCGTCGCCGTACTGCTCCTCGACCTTCGCGACCCCGACCCCGAAATCCAGGCGCCTGAAGGTGTCGAGCGGGTACTCGGCGAAGACCTGGCCGCCCGTGAAGCGCTGGGTGGCGATCGCGAGGTCGCGCGGGTCCTGGCCGTAGTAGCTCGGGTAGTACGAGTTGTACGGGTAGAAGAAGTAGGTCTGGTCGTAGAAGTTGATCCCGTAGTGCATGCGGCTCGCGAGGTTCGTGTAGCGGCCGTCGTAGACCCGGTACGACGAGACCGAGAGCACCGTGAAGGTGAAGAGCTGGTCGCCCAGCACGTCGGTGAGCGCGACCGAGGTGCCGCCGTAGAAGTTCCCGCTCGAGGTCACCCCGACGTTGATCGGCGGCCGGCCCTCGAGGTAGAGGCCCTCGAAGAGCTTCTTGCGCCGCTTGTTCTCGGGCACCACCTCGTGCGGCACGTCGGGCTGGAAGTCGACGAGGCCCTCGGCCGCGGCCTGCACCTCCTGGTCGACCTCCTTGATCGGCTCGCCCGAGTCCTTCGTGTGCAGCTTCCACTCGCCCTTGTAGTAGGTGATGAAGGCCAGGCGGTCGCCGCGCGGCGTCTTGAGCGGCGCCGGCGCCATCGTGCCGCCGAAGACGTCGGTGTACTGCTGGATGGCGCCGGTGCGCAGGTCGAGGCTGCGCAGGTTCGGGATGTCGTCGTCCTCGTCCGAGGCGTAGTAGAGGCGGTGGCCGTCGCTCGAGAAGATCGGCGCCGTGTCGTCGAAGGGCCCGAACGTGAGCTGGGTCTTGTGCGAGGGGTCGCTGAGCGGGAACGCGTAGAGCTTGTTGTTGCCGCTCACGCGCCGCTCGTAGACGACCAGCTTCCCGTCCGGCGAGATCTGCGGGTCGTTGTCGGCGTAGTCGTCCTTGGTCAGGTTCTGGACGGCGCCCGTCTCGAGGTCGAGCGAGTAGATGTCCGAGATGCCGTCCTTGAGCGCCGCGAACAGCACGGTCTTCCCGTCGGCGAGCAGGCACGGCGCCTGCGTCTCGTCGAGCGCCACGTGGACCTTCTTCTTCACCTTGCCGTCGAGCGCCGAGATCAGGAAGAAGCTGCGGCCCTTGCCGGTGCGGCCGAAGAAGCCGACGTTGTCGCCGCTCGGGTCGAAGGCGAGCGAGCGCCCGGAAACGAACTCGCTGTTGAAGCCGAGCCCCTCCCAGTCCTTGTCGAAGCCGCTCGTGAGGTTCTGGATCACGTTGCCGTCCTTCGTCGAGATCAGCACCACGTCGGCCTCTCCGTCGGAGCGGTTCGCGGTGACCACCGCGGCGATCTCGCCGGAAGGGCTCGGCGAGAAGGCGTAGGCCTGCGTGAAGTTGGTCTTCTCGGGGTTCGGCGAGAGGTCGCGGCCGAAGTCGTCGGGGCGCTGGCGGTCGCGGAACGGCTTGAAGCGCTCCTTCAGCCACTTGTCGAAGGAGGCGTCGAACTCCTCGGGCGTCGTGCGGAAGGCCTGCTTGTAGAGCTCCTCGGGCCCGCCGCCGAGCAGCCCCTTGCGCAGCGTGTAGAGGAACTGGCGGATGCCCTCCTTGCCGTAGCGCGACTCGATGAACTCGAAGCAGGCGTGGCCCATGTTGTAGACGAGGCGCCCGGACAGCGGCTCGAACTCGACGCGCGACAGCCGCGGCACCCTGTCGGTGAGCGCCGCGTCGCGGATCATCATCAGGTCGAGCGGCTCCCACATGCCGCGGAAGTAGTCGGCGAGCCCCTCGTCGACCCACAGCGGCAGCGCCTGCTGCGAGATGCCGAAGCCGAGCCCGCGCGGGATCAGGTCGAAGGCGAAGGCGTGCGTCAGCTCGTGCGTGATCAGGCCCTGCAGCTGGTCGGGCGGCTCGTCGATCGGGATCACCATGCGGTTGAGCAGCGGCTCGGTGAAGGCGGCGACGCCCTCGGGCACGAACGCCGGGAACAGGTTCGTCTGCTCGAACTCGGAGTGGGTCTTGTAGAAGATGACCGGGATCGCCTTCGGCATCTCGTGCTTGAGGCCGGTCGAGACCTTGAGGTACGCGCTCTCGAGGTAGGCGGTGAGCCGCGCCAGGTGCTGCTCGAACTCGGGGTAGTAGTAGACCTCGAAGTGCGCGCTCTTGTAGATGCGCCACGCGAAGTTGTCGTACTTGACCTTGTTCTTGCCGTAGTAGGGGACGTACTGCGCCGAGGCTGGCACGGCCGCGAGCGCGAAAGCCAGGACCGGCAGCAGCAGCGGGCGGAGTCGTCGCATTTTGGAGAAGATCCTCTAGCGGAGCAGCACCCGCGTCCCGCGGATCCTCTGCGGGGTCAGCACCCCGAGGAAGTTCGGCAGCAGGCGGTCCATCAGCTCGAAGTAGGACGAAAGCGGCGAGATGCGCTGGTCCTCCGCGTAGAGCACCTCCTCGGAGAAGCGCTCCTTGTGGAGGAGCTCGCCCGTCTTGGAGTCGATGAAGTAGAAGTCGGCCGAGAGCACGTAGCCCTTGCGCTCCATGAAGCGGCTGCTGCGCACGAGCGAGGGCTGGCCGGTCGTGCCGCGCACCACGCGCTCGTCGGGCTGGAAGCCGGAGCGGTTCTGGCTCTCGAAGTCGAGCTTGCCGGCGACGATCAGCGGCTGCTGGTACTCCTCGCCCATCTTGCGCCAGAACTCCGGGTCCTGGAGCAGGCGGTCGGCCTCGAGCCGGAACTTCTCCTTCTCGTCCTTCGAGTAGCTGCCGCCCTCGCCGATCTTCTCGAGCGCCGTCTCGAGCGCCGACTGCAGCGGCGGCCGGTCGGGCTCGATCACCTGCAGCTGCGTGTTCGAGCGCAGCTGGTTCTGCAGCAGCCGCGAGGTCTCCGCCGAGAGGTCCACGTCCGAGTCCTCGAGGTCGGTGACGAAGCCCGCGATCAGGATGCGCCGGAAGCCCGAGACGTCGAGCTTCGACTGCAGCGGCGTGTCGACGGGAACCTCGATCATCGAGGAGCAGCCCGAGGCGGCGAGCGCCGCCACGAGCACGAGCGGACCGTGGGTCCTCATGGCGTCGGCCTCTTCTTCTTGAGCTTGCGGTTGCGCTTGTCGTCGGCCTCGCGGAAGAGGTCGTAGTTCTGCTGGATGTAGGTGTCGTTCGGCTTGAGCTCGAGCGCCTTCTCGTAGGCCTGGCGGGCGCCCGCGAAGTCGCCCATCTGCTCGAGCGCCACGGCGAGGTCGTTGAGCGCGGCGGCGTTCTGGGGATCGGCCTTGGCGGCTCGCTCGAAGCGGAAGCGCGCCTCCTGCCAGAGCCCCTTCTGGGCGACCTTGAGGCCGAAGTCGATCTGACGATCGGCGCTCTCGTCCGCCGCAAGCGTCGCGGCGGACGCGAGAAGCGCGCCGGACGCAAGGACGAGGAGCGGCACCGACGTCCGCATTGTGTGGCCTCCTGTGGGGTGAAGCCGTTGATCTGGATCCTATCCGCGCGTCGACGCCGAGCGCAAGGACGCAGCGGCCGCTATTACCTTCCTCCACGCCTTTTCACGAACCCGAGAGACGATTCGGCGTCGCGCGCGGACCTCCACTGACCCGTGCCCGAACGAAAATCGCGCCCTCTCCCGGAAAGCCGAGGCGCACTTGGACTCGACTCTGGACCTGCTCACGCTGGGCTTCGTTCCGGGACTCACGCCGCGCGCCGCGTCGCTTGCTCTTGTCGCGCGGCCCGCTCGCCGCGACGCTCGCCCATCCCGACGATCACGTGGATCTTCTCGGAGCCTCGTCGGTGAAGTCGCTCCGCGACGGCACGGCGCGGCGCGCCGCCGACGTCGAGCTCGAGAGCGCGCGCCGGCTCGGCATCGAGATCGTCGGGCAGGACGAAGACCGCTATCCGCAGTGGCTGCGACGCACACACACCCCGCCGCTCGCGCTGTGGGTCAGGGGGACGCTGGTTCCCGCGCGAGGGCGAGTCGGCGGTTGCGATCGTGGGCTCGCGCGCCGCGAGCCCGCTCGGGCTGGGGTTCGCCGAGCGCCTCGCCGGGGAGCTCGCGGCGGCGGGCGTCGTCGTGGTCTCGGGTCTGGCGCGCGGGATCGACGCGGCCGCGCACCGCGGCGCTCTCGCCGCCTCGGGCCGGACCGTCGCCGTCCTCGGCTCGGGGCTCGACCGGCTCTATCCGCTCGAAAACGGCTACCTGGCGGACCGCATCGGCGAGACGGGTGCGCTCGTGAGCGAGTTCCCGCTCGGCACCCGCCCCTGGAAATCCAACTTCCCGCGCCGCAACCGCGTGATCGCCGGCTGGGCGCGGGCCGTCGTCGTGGTCGAGGCGGGCGAGCGCAGCGGTGCGCTCTCGACGGCGCGCGCGGCGGTGGACGAGGGCCGCGACGTCATGGCCGTCCCCGGTCACCCGTTCGAGCCGCAGGCCGAAGGCACGAATGCTCTGCTGCGCGACGGCGCGGCGCTCGTGCGCGGCTCGGCGGACGTGCTCGCCGAGCTCGGCATCCGGGCTCCGCGCGAGCGCGAGGCGACGCCCGAAGACGCGGTGCTCCGCGCGATGACGAGGGGCGTCCCCGTCTGCGTCGACGAGATCCAGGAGCGCTCGGGGCTGGCGCTGCCGGTCGTGCTGGCGCGGCTCAGCGCGCTCGAGCTCGAAGGCGCCATCGCGCGGCTCGCGGGCGGGCTCTTCGCGAGGGACGCGCCGCAGCACGGCTATACTCGCTCGTAGATGGCGGCGCGCGTGACGATCGTCGGAGGCGGGCTCGCGGGCTGCGAGGCCGCATGGCAGCTCGCGCGCCGCGGCGTGGGCGTCGACCTCTACGAGATGCGCCCGCAGAAGCCGACGCCGGTGCACCAGACGGGAGACCTCGCCGAGCTCGTCTGCTCCAACAGCCTGCGCGGCAACGCGCTCGACCAGGCGGCGGGGCTGCTCAAGGAGGAGATGCGGCGGCTCGACTCGCTGGTGGTGCGCACGGCCGACTCGGTGAAGGTGCCGGCCGGCAGCGCGCTCGCGGTCGACCGCGGGCTGTTCGCGCGCCGGATGACCGAAGCGATCGCGGCGCTGCCCGAGGTCACGCTCCACCGCTGCGAGGTGCTCGCAGATCCCGGACGCCCCGGTGACGATCGTCGCGACCGGCCCGCTCACCTCGGAAGCGCTCGCGGCCGAGGTGGCGGCGTTCGTCGGCCAGGCGCACCTGCACTTCTTCGACGCGGTGAGCCCGGTCGTCGAGGCCGACTCGATCGACTTCGACAAGGCGTTCCGCGCGTCGCGCTACGGCAAGGGCGGCGACGACTACCTGAACTGCCCGATGGGGGAGGCGGAGTACCGCGCCTTCCACCAGGCGCTCACGGGCGCCGAGTGCGCGAGCGTCCACGACTTCGAGAAGGAGCTCTTCTTCGAGGGCTGCCTGCCCGTCGAGGTGATCGCCTCGCGCGGGGAGGACACGCTGCGCTTCGGGCCGATGAAGCCCGTGGGGCTCGACGACCCGCGCACCGGCCGCCGCCCCTATGCGGTCGTGCAGCTGCGCCAGGACAACCTCGCCGCCAGCCACTGGTCGATCGTCGGCTTCCAGACGCAGCTCAAGTGGGGCGAGCAGAAGCGTGTCTTCCAGATGATCCCGGGTCTCGAGCGGGCCGAGTTCGTCCGCTACGGCATGATCCACCGCAACACCTACGTCAACTCCCCGCTCACGCTCGAGCCGACGTTCGAGACGCGGCGGCGGCCCGGGCTCTTCTTCGCGGGCCAGATGTCGGGAGTCGAGGGCTACGTGGAGTCGGCCGCGTCGGGGCTGCTCGCAGGGCTCGGCGCGTTCTTCCGCGCCCACGGCAAGGAGCCGATCGCGCTGCCCGAGGACACCGCACACGGCGCGCTCGGCCGCTACATCGCCAGGAGCGACCCCAGGCACTACCAGCCCACGAACATCGCCTTCGGCCTGCTGCCCGAGCTCGCCGTGCGGGTGCGGGACAAGGCGAAGAAGCGCCTGGCGGTCGCCGAGCGCGCGCTCGCGAGCCTCGCAGCGCTTCCGCGGACGTGCTGCGCGGCGAGCGGGTGCGCAAGACGTCGAGCGCTCGACGATTCACGAGGCGAGGGCACGACCATTGCCAGGACTCTCGGGACTGAGCTTTCGGGGGGCTGAGCGCCCCCCGTGCCCCCGCTAGCGTGATGCAGGCCGCGATCGCGGCGTTCGTGCGCCACCTCGAGCGCGAGCGCAACGCGTCGCCGCACACGGTGCGCGCCTACGGCGAGGACCTCGCGCAGTTCGCCGGCTACCTCGAGCGCGAGCTCGGCCGCGCGCCGCGCCCGCAGGACGTCGATCACCTGCTCGTGCGCGGCTTCCTGGCGGAGCTGCACCAGCGCGGCCTCCGGAAGTCGTCCTCGGCGCGCAAGCTCGCGGGCCTCCGGAGCTTCTTCCGTTACCTCTGCCGCGAGGGCCGCCTGTCGGTGAACCCGGCGCGCGGCCTTTCCACGCCGCGCCAGGAGCAGCGGATTCCCGCCGTGCTCGACGAGGCGCAGGTCGCGGCGCTGCTCGAGATGCCGGGTGACGGTGCTTCGGCCCTCCGCGGCCGCGCGATCCTGGAGCTCCTCTACGGGACCGGCATCCGCTGCGCCGAGGCCGTGGCGCTCGACGTGCACGAGCTCGACCTCGGGGCGCGCATGGTGCGGGTCCTCGGCAAGGGCAGGAAGGAGCGCGTGGTGCTGTTCGGCCGACGTGCGCAGCAGGCGCTTCAGGCGTGGCTCGAGGAGCGGCCGCGGCTCAAGCCCAGGAACGACGCCCTGTTCCTGAACGCGCGGGGCGGCCGGCTCAGCGGCCGCAGCGTGCGGACCCTCGTCGCGCAGCGGGTGCTTCAGGTGGCGCTCGCCCGCCGCTGCAGCCCGCACACGCTCCGCCACAGCTTCGCGACCCACCTGCTGATGCGCGGGGCCGACCTGCGCGCGATCCAGGAGCTGCTCGGCCACTCGAGCCTCAGCACCACCCAGCGCTACACCCACGTCGATACCCGCCACCTGCTCGAGGTGTATAAGAAGGCCCACCCGCGCGCGTAGCGCGTCGGTCGAACAGGCACGGCTCGTGCACCGAGACTTGCGAGCCGCGCGCGCCTCTCGCGACCATCGAATGAGTCGCACGAAACATACCGAAGGGATGTCCTCGGTCGGCGACGCCCGTGTCCTCTTGCACACGGCCGGGCGGCTCGCGCTTGGCGGCCTTTGGGCCCTGCTGGCGCTCAACGAGCCCGCGACGGGGCAGCAGCCGCAGGCTCCGCCGGTCTTTCCCGCCGGCGTCGAGACGGTCCGCGTGGACGTGGTCGTGACCGATTCGAAGGGCCAGCCCGTGAGCGGCCTGCGGCGCGAGGACTTCGTCGTGCGCGAGGACGGCGTCGTCCAGCAGGTCGTCGATTTCGAGGCGATCGGCACGCCCCAGGTTCCGGAGCCGCAGACCGCGCCGGCCGCCGCGGCCGCTCCGTCCGAAGCCCCCGCCGCCCCGGTCGCACTCCCGGCTTCGTTCCTGATCGTGTTCGACGAGCCGCACCTCACGCTCGAGGCCGCGCGCAACGCGCGCGCGTTCGTGCGCGAGCTGCTGAAGACGGTCGGCGAGGGCGACCGCGTGACGCTCGTGGCGGGCCAGGACGGACGCTGGTGGAGCGGCGTCGGGCCCAAGGGCGCCCAGGAGGTCGCGCAGCAGCTCGAGGCCGTGAACGGCCGCCGCGACTCCGCGAGCGCCGACGAGCTGATGACCCCTTACGAGGCGATGCGCATCGTCCGCGGAGACCGCCAGGTCGAAAACGTCGTTAGAAGGCGGGCCGAGAACGAATCCGAGCTTCAAGGGCCGGCCAGCGTGCAGGCGCTCGCCGACCAGGTGCCGCTGCGCGCGCGCGCCGTCTACGACGACGCGATGCAGCACCTGCGCCGCCTGCTCGACCTCGTCGCCACGTCGCTCGAGCTCAACCCGCGCCAGCGCGGCCGCACGACGCTGGTGCTCGTCTCGGGCGGCTTCCTGGACGACGCCCAGCTCGGCGAGTACCGCGAGCTGGCGCGGCGCTTCGTCCGCGCCGGCGTGACGCTCTACTTCTACGACGCGCGCGCTCTCTCCACCGGCCATCTGACGGGCGCCGACGAGGCGGCCCGGATGGCGGGGCGCAGCGGCAACATCCGCGACCGCGACATCTTCAACGCGCGCAGCGACGAGCTGCGGCTGCAGGAGGAGGCCCTCGCGGGCGACGCCGCGGGGTCGATGCGCCTCGCCGACGAGACGGGGGGCTTCACGATCCGCGTCTCCGACGCGAGCGGCCTCGAGCGACTGGCGAGCGACGCGCGGCACTACTACCTGCTGGGTTACGCGCCGAGCAACACCAGGCGCGACGGCCGGCTGCGGCGGATCGCGGTCGAGGTGCGTGCGCCGGGCAGCAGCGTGCGCGCGCGCAAGGCGTACTACGCGCCGAGCGAGAAGGACGCGCGCGCCGCGGCCAAGGTCCCGGGCGCCGCGCCGGAGCCTGCGCCCTCGGCGGCCACGGCGCGGTCGGAGGCCGCCACGCGCTACCTGGCGCTCGTCGGCGGCCATCGCGCGACGCCGCGTGCGGAGGATCTCGACGCGCTCGCCCGCATCCCGCCGCGCGAGCTCAAGAAGACGGTCGCGGCCGTGAGCCTCGACGCGGGCTGCGCGTTCGATTGCCGCAGGGCCGCCGTGGTGCTGCACACGGACGCCGCGCTCAGCCGGCTGCGCGCCGGCGACGTCCGAGCGGCCGACGAGCAACGCGGGCTGGCGATCGAGCTCCTGGGCGGGCTCGAGGGGGCGCCGGACGCCGCCGATTTCGAGCGGCTCTTCTACCACACGCTGGGGGACCAGGAGCTGTCTCTCTGGCACGTCGCGGAGGCGATCGAGCGCTTCGATGCGCTCGTCAAGGCGTACCCGCAGGACGCCGAGGCGCGGCTCGCGCGCGGCCGGGCCGACGAGTTCGGCCTCTACCTGCTGGGGATGGTCGCGCAGGCCCCGCGCACGCAGCAGGGCGAGATGTCCTCCTCGACGTTCGAGCTCAACCGCTACCAGCGCTCGCGCGCTGGCGCGCCCGTCGCGAGCGGGCCGGAGACCTACAGGCGATCGGCGATCGAGTGCTACCGCGAGGCGCTCCGCCTCGAGCCGAAGCTCGTCGAGGCGCAGCTGCGGCTCGGGCACGTGCTGTGGCTCGACGGGAAGACGGACGAGGCCGTGCGGGAGCTGGCCGCCGTGGCGGGCGGCTCGTCGCCGGAGGCGCGCCAGCTCGCGCACCTCTTGCTGTCGCGCATCGAGGACGAGCGCGGGAGGCTGAAGGACGCGCTCGCGCACGCCGAGGCCGCGGTCGCTGCGCGTCCGCTCTGGCAGTCCGGCCGGCTGGCGCTCGCCGACCTCCTGCGCCGCACGGGCCAGCCGGAGGAAGCCCGGCTCACGGTCGCCCAGACGGTGGCGGTGCCCGACGACCGCGCGAGCGAGGACGGCTGGCTGCGCTACAACCTGGGGGCCGGCGAGCGTGCCGCCGCGACGCTCCAGGCGCTGCGGGCGATGGTGCACCCGTGAGCCGCCGCATGCTGGCCGTCGCGCTCGCGCTCGTCGCCTCCTCGGTCCGTGCCCAGCAGCCGCCGCAGTTCCCGAGCGAGGTTCGCCTCGTCGAGCTGGACGTGGCGGTGACGCGCGACAACCGGCCGGCAGCGGGGCTGGCGGCGGCGGACTTCGAGGTGAAGGACTCCGGCGTCCCGCAGACAGTCGAGCTCGTGGAGCGTTCGCGCGCCCGCGTCCACGCGATCCTGCTGCTCGACACCAGCGACAGCATGTCGGGCGAAAAGCTCCAGCGCGCTGACGGAGGCGGCTCGCACCTTCGTCGAGGGCCTGGCTTCCGACGACGCCGTCACGCTCCTGTCCTTCTCCTACCGGGTGCGGATCCTGGGCGAGATGGCGGACTCGCCCGCGAACGCCGTGGCCGCGCTCGCGCGCCTCGCCGCGGGAGGCACGACGGCGCTCGTCGACGCGACGAGCGCGGCCCTGGCCCTCGCCGATCCGCGCCGCGGCCGGTCGCTCGTGCTCGTCTTCAGCGACGGCGACGATCGGCTGAGCTGGACGACCGCGCGTCAGGCGCTCGACGCGGCGCGCCAGTCCGACGTCGTGGTGCATGCGATCGGGTTCGCAGCCTGCCCGCGCCGGGGGGCGCGACCGGATGGGGCCGCTCCCGAACCAGGCGCTTCGCCTGGAGGGGGCGCCCGGCTTTCTCGAGCGGCTGACCCAGGCGACGGGGGGGCGGCTCTGGTTCGCCGACACGCCCGGTGTCCTCGGCGCAGCCTTCCAGTCGGTCCTCGACGAGGTGCGGGAGCGCTACCTGCTGCGCTACGAGCCCAAGGGCGTTCCGCCGGGAGGCTGGCATCCGCTCGAGGTGCGGGTGCGGGGCACGGGACTCGCCGTGCGCTGCCGCCCCGGGTACGAAGCGCATCCGGCCGGGCCTTGAGGCGGCGCGCAGCCTGCTGAGAGGCCGTTGTTTACGCGAACCTGAGGCTTTCCGGCCGCGTCTTTCGTCAGAATAGATAGCGGACCGCATGGGTCGAAGCGACGAGGAGCTGGTCGAGGCGTGCCGGGCGGGGGAGGGGTCCGCCTTCGACGAGCTGGTCGCGCGCTGGGAAGACCGCATCCGGGGGGCGTCGTACCGCATCCTGGGATCCGAGGACGAGGCGCGGGACGTCGCGCAGGAGGCGTTCCTGAAGGCGTACCGGGGCCTCTCCGGATTCAAGCGGGAGGCGCGCTTCTCCTCCTGGCTCTACCAGATCGCGACCAACCTGTGTCGCGACCGGCTGCGCCGCCGGAGGTCGCGCCCGCAGACGAGCCTCGAGGCGATCGAGGAGTCGGGATCGCTGATCGTGGAGACGCGGCCGGGCGCGCACGAGCGGCTGCAGGAGCAGGACCTGGCGCTGGCGGTGCGGCGGGCGATCGAGTCGCTGCCGGAGGAGCAGCGCGAGGTGGTGATCTTGAAGGAGTACCAGGAGCTGACGTTCCTCGAGATCGCGCAGGCGCTCGACGTGCCGGTCTCGACGGTGAAGACGCGGCTGTATCGCGGGCTCGACCAGCTGCGGCTGCGTCTCGAGCACCAGGGGGTGCGCGGAGCGGCCGTCGTGCCGCTCGTCGCGCGATGAGCTCAGGGGAGTCAGGGAGACGGACGACGATGCAGTGCGAAAAGATCGGTGACGAGGCCCTTCAGGGCGACAAGCTCGACGTTGTCTACGGCGAGGCCGACGTCGCGGCGCGCGAGCGGGTGCAGCGCGCACCTCGCGCTGTGCCCGGCGTGCCGGGACGAGCTCGCGGCGCTGCGCGGGCTGCGCCGCGATCTCGCGGCCTGGCGGCTGCCCGTGGCGCGGCAGCGGCGCGCGCCGCGCGGCTTCGTGGTGCCGCGCTGGCTCGCGGCCGCGGCGCTCTTCGTGCTCGGCTTCGGCGCGACGCTCGGCGCGTCGGGCTACGTCTCGCTGCGCCGCGCGGTCGCGGAGCAGCAGGCGCGGGCCGACGCGCTCGAGGCGCGCCAGCGCGAGTCGCAGCGCTCGCTCACGGCCGCGCCCGGACAGGCGGACGGCAGCGCGGCGTTCCTGGCGCAGCTCGACGCCCGCATCGACGAGCGGCTGCGGTCGAGCCAGACCCGAGAGCGCGAGCAGCTTCGAGCGCCAGCTCGCCGCCTGGCAGGAGCGGGCCGACGTGCGGCGCCGGGCCGACATGGCGCAGGTCGCGGCCAGCCTGAGCTACCTCGACGGCCGCCACGGCCAGCAGCTCGCGCGCACGAACGAGCTGCTCGGCTACTTCCTGCAGGCCTCGGACAAGCGATGAAGGCCGCGCGCTCCGCTCTCGCTCTGGCGCTCGGACTCGGCGCGCTGGGCATCGGCGCGCCGGCTGCGGCGCAGCAGCCGCGCACGCCCGCGGCGAAGCCGGCCCCACAGGAGCAGCCCAACCCGGTGCGCGACGGCCTCGAGACGCTCGAAGCCCGGCTCGACCGCGCCGTCGACCGCGTCAGCCTGCCCCACGCCGCCCGGCTCCTGGGCCGCGCGGAGGTGGCGCGCGGCTATCGCCTGCCCGGCTACGGGCTCGTGCTGGTGCTGACGCCGCGCGCGCTGCCGGGCGGAGAAGGGGAGGTCTACTTCCTCGGCCCCGGCAAGGGCCGGCGCATGCGCGTCGACAAGCGGCAGAAGGGAACCTCGCAGACCGTCGTCGTGAACATCGACGACAGCGACGGGCTCGAGACCTTCGAGCGTCAGGTGCTCGTGCTGCAGCACGAGACCGAAGCCGCTCGGCTCGCGGCAGAGCAGGAGATGGACCGCATGGCCCAGGACATGCGCGTGCGCATCGCGCCGCCGGCTGCCACCCGAGGCGCCACCCACGCCCGAAGCCGTCGAGCGCCGCCGCCGCCGCCGCAAGCGCCGGTCGCCGTGGCGGCGCCGGTACCGCCCGTGCCGCCCGCGCCCCCGGTCGCGTGGACCGCCGCGCCGCCGCCCTGGAAGTTCTGGTTCGAGGTCGGCAGCCCCGCGGAGACGCGCGAGCCCGAGGCGGTGATCGCCGACGTGCGGGCCTCGCTCGTCGAAACGCTGCTGGCGGCCGACGCCGCGACGCTCGCGGGCCTCGGCGCCGACGAGCGCGTCACCGTCGCGGTCGACTTCGTCGCGGGCGGCCTGTTCGTCGCGAACGCGCGTCCGAGCCGCACGCTGCTGGTGAGCGTGCGCGGCCGCGACGTGGCGGCGCGCGGGCGCGGCGCGATCAGCGCCGAGGAGCTGCGCCGGCGGGTCGAGGTGAGCGAATACTGAGCAGCACGAGGGTGAGGACGGCGAGCGTGCCGTCGCAGGCGGCGAACAGCAGGTACGATGAAGGCGACGCGTTCAGGAAGTGGTCGACGAGGAACGTGAGCGTTCCGAGCCCCTTCGCGAACACCCCGGCCCACCAGAAGTAGCCGCGCCGCGCCTCGGCGTCCGAGGCGGCCCAGAAGTAGCCGCCCGCGAGCGTCAGCGTGAAGACGCCGTTGAGCCACGCGTTGACGATCGGCACGGGAGCGGGCGCGCCGAAGAGACGCGCCAGCGGCTGCGCCGCCGCGAGCATCGACACTCCGAGCAGCAGGTCGTAGACGCCCGAGACGAGCGCCAGGGCGCGCAGGCTCACCGGGCTATACTAGCCCGCTCCCGGCACGACCCATGCGCCACGGCCGCCCTCTCCTCGGGAACACCCTGCTCGCCGCGGCGCTCCTCGTCGCGCTCGGCGCCTGTGGCCATCGCGGCGACCCGCTGCCGCCGCTGCGGCACACGCCGCCCGCGCTTTCGGAGTTCCGGCTCGCCCAGCGCGGCAACGGGCTCGAGGTCTCCGTGCTCGCGCCGGGTTCGTCGGTGGACGGCATCGCCTACGAGAGCCTGGCGATCGAGTTCCTGTCCGTGGAGGGACCGAAGGACATCGAGAAGACGGGGCGCAAGCGCCAGGTGCTCGCCAAGCCGCTCGAGCGCCTGGTCGAGACGCTGCCTTTGCCGGCCCCCGGCAGCATCGCGCGCGCGGCGGCGCGCGGCATCTACGGGAAGGAGAAGGGTCCGCGCACGCTCACGATGGGGTTGGTCGTCCAGCCCGAGGTCGAGGCACCGGGCGGTCTCGAGGTGGGCCTGACGGAGAAGGGCGTCCACCTCGCGTGGACGGGCGACGTGCCCGAGCCCGTCAACGCGACAGTCCAACCGGCGAAAATCCCGGGGCTCCCGAGCACGGGGCCGGGGCCGGGCGGGCCGCCCTCCTCCCCGACGTCCGCAACGGCGACGACACCCGCGGCCGCCGGCCGCGGGCGAAGGCGTGACGAAGATCGAGCCCGAAAAGCCCAAGAGCGGGTTTCTCGTCTACCGGCGCGTGGGCAGCGCCGCCTACGCGAGGCCGCTCCCGCCGGGGCTGCTCGAGAAGCGCGCACTGCAAGATGCCGTGGCGCCCCGAGGCGAGAAGGTCTGCTACGTCGTCCGCGCCGCGGCCTCGCTCGAGCCGCTCGTCGAGAGCGCGGCGTCGAACGAAGCCTGTCTCGACGTGCGCGACATCAGCCCGCCCGCCGCTCCGACGGGGCTCGCGGTGGTGCCGCGCGAGCGGGGCCTCGAGGTCGTCTGGACGCCGTCGGCGGACGAGGACGTCGCGGCGTACCGCGTCTATCGCGAAGGGCCGGGCGAGCCGCGCCGGCGGCTCGCCGAGATCCCGGCCGGCGGCTCGGCCTGGACCGACGAAGCGGCCAAGCCGGGAGTGGCGTACCGTTACTCGCTCACGGCGGTCGACCAGGCCGGCAACGAGAGCGCGGCGACGCCGCCGGTAGAGGCGAGCCGCGAATGAGCGCCAGGCTCTCCGCTCCGGGCTATCATCTCAAGGGGGTCCGGAGGGGCCGGCGTCCCCGGAGGCAGGAATCATGAAGATCTTTCTCGACACCGCCAGCCTGGCGGAGATCCGCGAGGCCGCGACGCTCGGCGTCGTGGACGGCATCACCACCAACCCGAGCCTGCTCGCGAAGGAGAAGGGCGACCCCGAGGAGATCCTGGTCGAGATCTGCAAGACGATCGACGGGCCGATCTCGGGCGAGGTGGTCGCGACCGACGCCGAGGGCATGGTGCGCGAGGGCCGCCACCTGGCGTCGCTGCACAAGAACATCGTGGTGAAGTGCCCGTGCACGACCGAGGGGCTCAAGGCCACGAAGGTGCTGACCGCCGAGGGCAAGCGCGTCAACATGACGCTGATCTTCAGCGCGCCGCAGGCGCTGCTCGCGGCCAAGGCCGGCGCGCGCTTCGTGTCGCCCTTCGTCGGGCCGGCTCGACGACATCGCGACGCCGGGCATGGAGCTGGTCTCCGACATCATCCAGATCTTCGACCACTACGACTTCGACTGCGAGGTGCTGGCGGCGAGCCTGCGCGGCCCGATGCACGTGGTCGAGGCGGCGCGCATGGGCGCCGACATCGGCACCATGCCGATGAGCGTCTTCCAGTCGCTCGTGAAGCACCCGCTCACCGACATCGGCCTCAAGAAGTTCCTCGAGGACTGGGAGAAGGCGAAGGCCACGCTCGTCGCCAAGGCGGCGCGGTAAGCCGCCGATGCCGATCTACGAATACGCCTGCAACGGCTGCGGGAGCCGCTTCGAGAAGCTGGTGCGCCGCTTCGCCGAGGAGGTGAGCTGCCCCGCCTGCGCGAGCGCGGCGGTCGACAAGCAGCTGTCGGTCTTCGCCGTGGGCGCGAGCTCCGCGTCCGCGGCGGCGGATGCCACGTGCGCCGCGCCCGCCTGCGGCGCGGGAGCCTGCGGCAGCGGGGCCTGCGGCTTGCCGAACTAGGCCCGATGAGCTCCCCGCTCGACGACCTGCGCGAGCGCACGCGCCGCGCCGAGGCCGGCGGCGGGGACGAGCGCCGCGAGCGCCAGCACCGCGAGGGCAAGCTCACCGCGCGCGAGCGCGTCGAGCTGCTGCTCGACGAGGGCAGCTTCGAGGAGCTCGACAAGCTGGTCGAGCACCGCTGCCTCGACTTCGGCATGGCCGAGCAGAAGGTGCCCGGCGACGGCGTCGTCTCCGGCTACGGGCGGATCGACGGCCGCCTCGTCTACGTGTTCGCCCAGGACTTCACGGTCTTCGGCGGCAGCCTCTCCGAGACCAACGCCCACAAGATCTGCAAGGTGATGGACCTCGCGGTGAAGATGGGCGCGCCCGTGATCGGGCTCAACGACTCGGGCGGCGCGCGCATCCAGGAGGGCGTCGCCTCGCTCGGCGGCTACGCCGAGATCTTCCTGCGCAACACGCTCGCCTCGGGCGTCGTCCCGCAGATCTCCGCGATCATGGGCCCCTGCGCGGGCGGCGCCGTCTACAGCCCCGCGATCACCGACTTCAACGTGATGGTGAAGGACACCTCGTACATGTTCGTCACCGGCCCCGACGTGATCAAGACCGTCACGCACGAGGAGGTCACGAAGGAGGAGCTCGGCGGGGCGATGACCCACAACGCCCGCTCGGGCGTGGCGCACTTCGCGGTCGACGACGACCGCGCGTGCCTGCTGCTGATCCGCGAGCTCTTGTCCTACCTGCCGTCCAACAACCTCGAGGAGCCGCCGGTCCACGCGAGCGAGGATCCCGCGGAGCGCGAGGACGAGGCGCTCGAGACGCTCGTCCCCGCCGAGCCGAACCAGCCCTACGACATGAAGGAGCTGATCCGCGCGGTCGTGGACGAGCGGCGCTTCCTGGAGGTGCACGAGCACTTCGCGCCGAACGTGGTCGTGGGCTTCGCGCGCTTCGCCGGGCGCCCGGTCGGGATCGTGGCCAACCAGCCGGCGGTGCTCGCCGGCTGCCTCGACATCGACGCCTCGGTGAAGGCCGCGCGCTTCGTGCGCTTCTGCGACGCCTTCAACCTGCCGCTCGTGATCTTCGAGGACGTGCCCGGTTTCCTGCCCGGCACCGGCCAGGAGTACGGCGGGATCATCCGCCACGGGGCGAAGCTGCTCTACGCCTTCGCCGAGGCCACCGTGCCCAAGGTCACCGTGATCACGCGCAAGGCCTACGGCGGCGCCTACTGCGTGATGGCGAGCAAGCACATCCGCACCGACGTCAACTTCGCCTGGCCGCAGGCCGAGATCGCGGTGATGGGGCCCGAGGGCGCCGTCGGCGTGCTCTATCGGCGCGAGCTACAGGCGGCCGCCGACCCCGAGGCGCTGCGGCGCGAGAAGATCGCCGAGTTCCGCGAGAAGTTCGCGAACCCCTACGTGGCGGCCGACCGCGGCTTCGTCGACGAGGTGATCGAGCCGCGCCACACGCGCCGCAAGATCATCGCGGGGCTCGAGATGGCGCGCTCGAAGCGCGACAAGAACCCGCCGAGCAAGCACGGGAACATCCCGCTTTGAGCGCGAGGCGTTTCGCGAAGGTGCTGATCGCCAACCGCGGCGAGATCGCGGTGCGCGTGATCCGCGCCTGCCGCGAGATCGGGATCGCAGTCGGTCGCCGTCTACTCCGAGGCCGACCGCGACGCGCTCCACGTGCGGCTCGCCGACGAGGCGCTCGCGGTCGGCCCGGCGCCGTCCCGCGAGTCGTACCTGCGGATCGACCGCGTGCTGGAGGCGGCGCGCGCGAGCGGCGCCGACGCCATCCACCCCGGCTACGGCTTCCTGGCCGAGAACGCGGACTTCGCGCGCGCCTGCGAGGCGGCCGGCGTCGTCTTCATCGGCCCGCGCAGCGAGACGATCGCGCTCATGGGCGAGAAGACCTCGGCCCGCCGCGAGGCGAAGGCGGCCGGCGTGCCGGTGGTGCCGGGCACGCTCGAGCCGATCGCCGACGAGGCCGACGTCGCGCGCGAGGCAGAGGCGCTCGGCTACCCGGTGATGCTGAAGGCCGCGGCCGGCGGCGGCGGCAAGGGCCTGCGGCTCGTCGCGGGCCGCGGCGAGCTCGATGCCGCGCTCGCGCGCGCCCGCTCCGAGGCGAAGGGCGCCTTCGGCGACGACCGCGTCTACCTGGAGAAGGCGGTCCTGCGCCCGCGCCACATCGAGATCCAGGTGCTGGCCGACGCGCACGGCAACGCCGTGCACCTCTTCGAGCGCGAGTGCTCGATCCAGCGCCGGCACCAGAAGGTCATCGAGGAGAGCCCGTCGCCCCTCGTCACGCCGGAGCTGCGCGAGCGGATGGGCGCGATGGCGCTCGCGCTCGTGAAGCGCGTCGGCGTACGTGAACGCCGGGACGCTCGAGTTCCTGGTCGACGCCGCCGGCGAGCCGTACTTCCTCGAGATGAACACGCGGCTCCAGGTCGAGCACCCGGTGACCGAGATGGTGACCGGCGTCGACCTCGTGCGGCTGCAGATCCGGATCGCCGAGGGCGACCTGCTCCCGTTTCGGCAGGCCGACCTCGCGCAGCGCGGCCACGCGATCGAGTGCCGCGTCTACGCCGAGGACCCCGACCAGGGCTTCCTGCCCAGCCCCGGGCGGATCACCGCGCTGCGCGCGCCGGGCGGCCCGGGCGTGCGCGACGACTCGGGCGTCTACGAAGGCTACGAGGTGCCGGTCCACTACGACCCGCTCATCTCCAAGCTCGTGGTCTGGGCGGAGAGCCGCCCGGCGGCGATCGAGCGGATGCGGCGCGCGGTCTCGGAGTACCGGCTGCTCGGGATCCGCACGACGCTGCCCTTCTTCGAGCGCGTGCTGAGTCATCCGGCCTTCGTGGAGGGCGAGCTCGACACCGCCTTCGTGGCCGCGGCTGCTCGAGGAGTCGCGGCCGCAGGCGCCGCCGCTCGACGTCGCGATCGCGGCGGCGGCGATCGCCGCCTACGAAGAGCGGCGCCGCGCGCGCAGTCAGCTGACGCCCGCCGCCGCGGGCTCGACCTGGAGCGCCACGGGGCGGCGCGAGGCCCACTCCGCGCGCATCGGGACGGGCGGATGATCTTCGACGCGAGCGTCTCCGGCCGCACCGTCCGCGTCGAGGTGCGGGGCAGCTCGGGACGCTACACGCTGCGGCTCGACGGCAAGCCGCTCGAGGTCGGCGTCAGCGACGCCGCCCCCGGCTATCGGAGCCTGCTGATCGGGACGACGAGCCACGAGCTGGGCATCGAGCGCGAGGGCGACGCGTACCGGGTCTCGTTCCCCGGCGTGAGCGTGGTCGTAGCGCTCGCGGAGGCGGCGCGCGGCAGCGCCACGGTCGCGCCCCGCGAGCACGGGCCCGCGCGCCTCACGGCGCCGATGCCCGGGCGCATCGTGCGCGTGCTGTCGTCGGCGGGGGCCGACGTCGTCGCCGGCCAGGGCCTGATGGTGATCGAGGCGATGAAGATGGAGAACGAGCTTCGCGCGCCGCGGGGCGGACGGCTCACGGAGCTCCTTGTCCGCGAGGGACAGGCAGTCGAGGCCGGAGCGCTCCTGGCGGTGGTCGGCTAGGGCCGCGCTCGGTGTCCCGCCGTCGCAAGCTCCTGCTGGTCGCGCTCGTGCTCGGCGCGACCGCGCTCTACTCGCTCTGGCGCGCACCGGAGTGGAGCGCGCACATGATCGAGTCGACGCTCACGCGCGTCTTCAAGCGCGCCGTGACGATCCAGGGCATCGGCGTGCGGCTCGCCACGGCCGAGCTCGAGCTGCGGGGGCTGCGCGTCGCGGGGATCGCCCCCGACGCCCCGCCCTTCCTCGAGATCGCCTCCGTGCGCGTGCGCCCGAGCCTCGCGCCCTGGCGCGGCGACCACATCGCGCTGTCGCGCGTGCGGCTCGAGGGCCTCACGCTGCGGATCCACGCGTTCCCCTCGCCGCCGCTCGGGCCGGGCGGCGACGACATCCCGAAGCTCGGCGGCGGCGGCGGCGGCCGCCGCGGCGGGCTCGGCGTCTCGATCGAGCGGCTGGTGATCGTGGGCGGCGAGTTCCAGCTCGACCACGAGCGCGTCCCGCTCGACCTCGACCTGCCCGAGTTCAAGGGCCGGCTGCTGGGGCGCGCCGAAGGCGGCGTCGAGGGCCACCTGTCGTTCGAGCCGGGCCGGCTGCGGGTGGGGAGCGCGCCGGAGCTCGCGGTGGGCACCGAGATCGACGTGATCGTGAACCGCGGGGTCGTCGACGTGCAGGGCGCGCGGCTGTTCGCCGACAACATCAACCTCGCCTACCAGGGTCGCATCCGCTTCACGGGCCGGCCGCAGGGGCAGCTCACGCTCGAGGGGCCGGTCGACCTCGCGGTGCTCGAGCGGCACGTGTTCCGCTCCGGCCTCGGCTTCGCCGGGGCTGCGCACTGGGCGGGCCTGCTGACGATCGACGGCTCGCGGCTGCGGATCGAGGGCCGCATGCAGGGCCAGAACGGGAGCTTCCGCGGCGTGAGCGTCCCCCGCTTCGCCAGCTGGCTCTCCTACGACGGCACGAGCGGGCTCGTGATGCGCGACCTCGACGTCGAGACGCTCGGCGGCTCGGCCCGGCTCGCGATCGACGTGCCGCCCACCGCGACCAAGCGCCCCGTCTCGATCCGGGGGCGCATGGAGCAGGCGGACGGCGAGGGCGTCATGCGCATGCTCTTCGGCTGGGGCGAGCTCGGGATCGGGACGGCGGCGACGGGAGAGCTCGACGTGAGCTGGCCCAAGGGCAAGACCCGCTCGATCAGCGGGACCCTGGGCGTCGACCTGCAGCCCCGCGAGGACGGACGCTACGCGTTCGGCGGGCGCTTCGACTGGCACGCCAAGGACGGCGAGCAGCGCTACGACCGCCTCGAGCTCAACGGGCCGCGCTTCAGCGCGCGTGTGAGCGGCGAGGTGGACGCGCTCGATCGCGCCCGCCTCGAGCTCGCCTCCGACGTGAGCGATCTCGCCGAGCTCGAGACGGTGCTGACGCGCTGCCGGCGCGGGCTCGGCAATCCGGAGGCGCAGCCCGCCGGCTTCACGGGAAAGGGCCGCTTCCGCGGGCGCTGGGGCGGCACCCTCGACTGGCCGGTCTTCGAGGGCCGCTTCGAGGGCGACGAGATCGGCTACGGCGGCGTCGAGTGGGGCAGCGCGCGCTGGGCGGGCAGCTTCGACACCGCGGCCGAGGCCGTCACGTCGCACCCGCTCGTCGTCCAGAAGGGCGGCGGCGAGATCGAGTGGGACGGGCGCAGCGAGATCGGCTGGTTCGGCGCGCGCGACGCGCTCGCGGGTCGCGCCCGCGCCACGGCCTGGCCGCTCGAGGACCTCGTCCGCTTCATGCAGTGGGACCTGCAGGCGACCGGGCGCGTCAGCGGGAGCGCGCGGGTGGGCGGGCGCCGCAGCGCCCCCGAAGGCGACGCGCAGGGCACCGCGCGCGACGGGCGCTACTACGGCATCGCCTACGACGAGGCGCGCCTCGAGTCGCGCTGGAAGGGCCGCCGCGCCGAGGTGACGCGCGGCGCGGCGCGCATCGGCGGAGGCGGCGTCGACTTCGCGGGCAGCGTCACCGACGACGGCGTCTACGACGGCAGCGCGGAGATGAAGGACGTCGAGATCGCCGCGCTCCAGGCCGGCACGGCCGTCACGGGCCGCGTCTCCGGCCGATTGCTGCTGCAGGGGACGCTCACGCGCCCGCGCGTGGTGGGGACGCTCGAGTCGTCCCACCTGTTCTACGGGGACGAGGGGATCGGAGCGCTCGCGGCCCGCTTCACGGGCGACGGCGACGGCCGCGTGACGCTCGACGGCCGCTGCCGCTCGGGCCGCGTCGACCTCGCGCTGACGGGCGCGGTGCTCGCCGCGCCGCCCTACGAGGCGGACCTCAAGCTCGTGGCGCGCTCGACCAGCGTCGACCCCTTCCTGCGCGTGGTCCAGCCGGGGCTGCCCCAGGGAGTCGCACTCGTCGCCTCGGGGGAGGCCGGCATCAAGGGGCCGCTCGCGCGGCCAGCGGAGCTCGGGGCGGAGGCCGTGCTGTCGGAGCTCGAGCTGCTGACGGCCGACTTCCCGGTGCGGGCTCGCGAGGGCGTGACCCTGAAGCTCGCGGGCGGGCGGCTCGACCTCGGCCCGCTCAGCCTGGCGGGCGAGGGCACCGACCTGCGGGTGCGCGGCGCGCTCGACGCGCTCGGCGAGGGCCCGCTCGCGATCGAAGCGAGCGGGCGCGCCGACCTGCGCGTGCTGGCGGCGCTCACCCGGCGCTTCCGCGGGCAGGGCGACGCGCGGCTCGCGCTGTCGGTCTCGGGCACGCGCGCGGCGCCGCTCGTGCGCGGCACGCTCGACCTCGAGGGAGCCGGCCTGCGCCTGCGCGGCTTCCCGCACGGCCTCGAGGGCCTGCGCGGCCGGGTGCGCTTCAGCGAGCGTGCGGCCGAGCTCGAGGCGGTGAGAGGCACGCTCGCCGGAGGCGATCTCACGCTCGAGGGCCAGCTCGCCTACGCCGGGGGGCGGCTCAGCTCGTACGACATCCGGCCCACCGGCCGCGGCCTGGCGCTGCGCTATCCCGAGGGGCTCCGGAGCCTCCTCGACGCGGAGCTCAGGCTCTTCGGCGACGCCGACCAGCAGTGGATCACCGGCACGATCGACGTGCGCCAGGCGCTCTATACCCGGCGCTACGACATCGCGTCGGAGCTGCTCGCGCTGCGGCGCGCGCTGCCTTCGACGCAAGCCGCCGCCCAGGCGGGCGCGCGGCTCGACCTCAACGTGCGTGCGCCGGGGACGCTGCGCATCGACAACAACCTGGCGACGCTCGGCGCGCGCGCCGAGCTCGCGCTCCAGGGCACGACCGACGCCCCCGTCGTGACCGGACGCGCCGAGATCGAGCGCGGCCGCCTCTACTTCCAGGGCCACACCTACGTGATCCAGCGCGGTGTCCTCGACTTCGTGAACCCGCAGCGGCTCGACCCGCTCTTCGACATCGAGGCCGTCACCCGCATCCGCTCCTACCAGGTGACGCTGCGCGTGTCGGGCACGCTCGAGCGCGTGACGCCCACGCTCACCTCGGATCCCCCGCTCTCCTCGCTGCAGATCCTGGCGCTGCTCGCCGGGCAGGAGGAGAGCGAGGTGGCGAACCTCACGCAGACCCAGGCGCGCCAGGGCCAGGCGCAGCTCGCGGCGGCCGGCGCGGCGACGCTCGCGGCGGGCCGCATCTCGGAGTCGATGGGCCTCGAGCGCGAGGCGGAGCGGCTCTTCGGCCTCAACCGCTTCTCGATCGATCCTTCGCTGCTCCGGGGGGCGGGCACCACGACGGCGCGCGTGACGGTCGGCAAGCGCGTGACGCCCGACCTGAACGTGCTGTACTCGCAGGACCTGCGCGGGACGGAGGAACGCATCCTCGCGGTCGAGTACACCCTGACGGACCGCTTCTCGCTGCTGCTCACACGGACGGACCCCGGCACGGGCAAGACCGGCACCGAGAAGGGCTGGGCCTTCGACGTGCGGATCCGCCAGTCCCGCTGATGCTGGCGCTCGCGCTCGCCGCCGCGCTCGCCGCACCCGCCGCGACCGGCGAGCTCGTGCGCGCGGTGCGCGTGGAGCGCGACCGCGAGCGGCTGCTGCCGTTCGTGGCCATGGCGCCGGGCCAGCTGTTCGACCCCGAAGCGGTCCGCCGCTCGGTCGAGCTGATCTTCGCGACCGGCCGCTACGAGGACGTGCGCGTCGAGCTCGTGCGCGACCCCGCGCGGCCCGGCGTCGAGGTGGTGTTCCGGCCGCTGCTGGCGCCGCTGCTCGTGAAGGTGGAGATCGCGGGCGACCGCGTGCTGTCGGCGGGCGCCGCGCGCCGCGCCGCGCGCCTGCGGCCGGGGGAGCCGCTGTGGCCGGCGCGCCTCGAGCGCGCCGGGCGCGACGTGGCGATCGCGCTCTCGCGCCGCGGTCACCTCGAGGCGCTCGTCAGCGCGGAGGCGGTGCGCGACCCGCAGGGGGCCGTGCTGGTGTTCCGCGTCCACGCCGGGCCGCGCGTGCGGGTGAGCTCGATCGACCTCGAATGCACCGACGCCGCTCTGCGCGCGCAGCTCGCGGGACTCGTCCGCCCCCCACCCGGCCAGCCCTACATCAAGGCGAAGGCCGAGGCCGCGCGCGACGCGATGCGCAAGCGCCTGGCCGAGAGCGGCTACTGGCGCGCGGAGGTCACGCTCGGCGAGACCTACGATCCCGCGCGCGGGCGGATGCGGCTCGCGTTCCGCGCCGTGCCTGGCCCGCACACGAGCTTCGAGACGCGCGGCGCGCCGCTTCCGGCGCGGCTCGTGAGCCAGGTGCGCCAGATCCTGCGCGAGGGCGCGGCGTCGGGCGACAGCCTGGAAGCCGGCGCCGAGCTGGTCGAGACGCGGCTGCGCGCGGAGGGCCATCGCGACGCGAGCGTCCGGACGAGCCTCGAGACGCACGACGCCGACGAGGTGGTGGTCTACGACGTGACCGCCGGGGAGCTCGCCACGGTCGGCAGCGTCGAGCTGCGCGGCGCGGACCCGGCGCTGCTGGCGGGCCTGCGAACGCAGCCGGCGCGCCCGCTCGAGGACGCGGCGCTCACCGAGGATACCCGGCTGATCGCCGCGCGGCTCGAGGCGCTCGGGCACTTCGAGGCACGCGTCGAGGCCGACGTGCCCGACGGCGGCGGGCTGCTGCCGGTCGTGTTCGACGCCCGTCCGGGTCCGCGCGCGCGCGTCGCCGAGGTGCGCGTGGAGAGCCCGCCGCTGCCGGCCGCGGGGGACGACAAGGGGCCCGAGGAGCTCGCGCTTCGCGAAGGCCAGCCCTACCGCCTCGCCGACGTCGCGCGTAGCCGCGAGACGCTGATTTCAGCCTGGCGCCGCACCGGACACCTGGACGTGCGCGTGCGCAGCGACGTGACGTTCTCGGAGGCGCGCGACGAGGCACACGTGGCCCTGGTGGTCGAGCCGGGACCGCGCACGATCGTCGAGCACGTCGTGCTCGCCGGGCTCGACCTCACCCGCGAGAGCACCGTCGAGCGCGAGATGGCGCTCAGGCCCGGCGAGGCCTTCTCGTTCGAGCGCGTGCTCGAGAGCCAGCGGCGGCTCTCCAGCCTCGGCATCTTCGAGCGCGTCTCGATCTCCGAGCTCGACCCCGGCCGCGAGCGGCGGCGCGACGTGGTGGTGAGCGTCCAGGAGGCGCCGCGCACGAGCTGGTCGTGGGGGATCGGCTACTCCGAGCAGGACCTGCTGCGCGGCAGCGTCGAGGTGACGCGCCGCAACCTCGGCGGCCAGGGCCGCACCGTCTCGGCCTTCGCGCGTGGCAGCTTCCGCGGCAGCCGCTTCCTGCTCAACCTGCGCGAGCCGTGGCTCCTCGGGCGCAAGCTCGACTCGTTCCTCACCGGCTTCTGGGAGGAGGAGGACCGCACCAGCTTCGACTACAACCGCAAGGGCGGCACGTTCCAGGTCGGCAAGCCCCTCGACCCGCGCACCAGCCTGATCCTCCGCTACCTGTACCAGGACACGAGCGTCTTCAACGTCGTCGGCCCGATCGACGCGATCGACCGCCAGTACCGCACCTACTCGGTGTCCGGCCCTTCGGCCTCGGTGGTCTTCGACTCGCGCGACGATCCGCTCGAGCCGAAGCACGGCGTCTTCCTGGGCGCGGACCTGCAGCTGTCGCTCGACGCGCTCGGCGGCGAGAGCTACTGGCGCAGCTTCGTCCAGGCCACCCACATCAACCGCCTGCGCTCGGACCTGGTGCTCGTGCTCTCGGGGCGCCTCGGGCTCTCGGCGACGTTCGCCGACGAGGCGCCGCTCCTGCCGCTGCCCGAGCGCTTCTTCGCGGGCGGCGACTACGGCCCGCGTGGCTTCCCGGTCGACTTCGTGGGACCCAAGGTGGTGGGCAGCGACGGTGTGCTGTATCCGACCGGCGGCAACGCGCTCGTGCTGGGCGGCGCCGAGATGCGCTACAACCTGAGCCGCTCGTTCCAGGTCGCGAGCTTCGTCGACACCGGCAACGTCTACCTCGAGGCGCGCGACGTCGACCTCACCGACCTGCGCTGGAGCACCGGGCTGGGCGTGCGCTACCGCACTCCGATCGGCCCGATCCGCCTCGACTGGGGCTACGTGCTCGACCACCAGCCCGGCGAGTCGCGCAACCGCTTCCACCTCACGATTGGACATGCGTTCTAGCGCGACTCCGTCCCGGCGAGTGACGGAGTCGCGCTCTTTGTCCGTTTCGGCTCTCCCGCGAGTCGTTTGCCTCGTTCTTTTCGTCCTGTCGCTCGCCGTCCCGATCGGCGCTCGCCCAGCCAGTCCCGCCGAGCCCCGCCACGATCGAGCGCGTGGTGGTCGTCGTCGACGGCCGCCCGCTGCTGCTGTCGGACGTCAGCGACCTGGCGCGCGTGCGCGGGCTCGCCGAGGAGGCGGCGCTCGAGGCCGTGATCGACGAGCGGCTGATGTACCAGGAGGCGTCGCGCCTCACGCAGACCGAGGTCCTCGCGGACGAGGAAGAGCGCGCGCTCGCCGCGCTCCTGGAGCGCAAGCCCGCGCTGCCTGCCGAGGTGGGGGAGGTGGGCCTGCGGCGCATCCTGAGGCGCCAGATCACGATCCTCAAGTACGTGGAGTTCCGCTTCCGCCCGCAGCTGCGCGTGAGCGACCAGCAGGTGCGCGCCGCCTTCGAGAGCGACCCGCAGGCGGGCGAGTCGTTCGAGGCCGAGAAGGAGAGGATCCGCGAGCGGCTCGAGCGGCGCGCGCTCGACGAGCGCGTCGAGGCCTGGGTGCGCGAGCTGCGGGTCCGCGCGGACGTGCGCTACGTGGGCCGCGAAGGCCCGGCCGGCGGCCCGTAGCGGCCGCGCGCCGCCGAGAGCCGGATCCGCAGCAGGTCGACGAAGGCGAAGGCGCCGCCGCCGAGGCCGACGCGGGTCGCCGCGTCGTTGCGCCACACCACCGGCAGCTCGGCGATGCGCAAGCCGCGCCGCCGCGCCACGTAGAGCGCCTCCACGTCGAACGAGAAGCCGTCGAGGCGGCAGGCCGAGAACGCGGCGTCGGCTGCGGCCGCCGTGAAGAGCTTGAAGCCGCACTGCGTGTCGTGGAGCCCCGGCAGCAGCAGCGCCTGCACCAGCCGGTTGAAGAGGCGCCCCATCGCCTCGCGGTAGGCCGGCTGGCGGACCTCGATCCGGGCGCCCGCGACCGCGCGCGAGCCGATCGCCACGTCGAAGCCCTGGGCGAGCGCCGCCTCGAGCGGCGCGAGCTCCTCGATCGGCGTCGAGAGGTCCGCGTCGGTCATCAGCCGCCGCTCGCCGCGCGCGGCGAGCATGCCGGCGCGCACGGCGTGGCCCTTGCCGCGGTTCTGCGCGTGGCGCAGCACCACGATCGGCGCGGCGACGGCGCGCGCGGCTTCGGCCGTCGCATCCGTCGAGCCGTCGTCGACGACCACGATCTCGTAGGACGCCTGGCGTGCGTCGAGATACGAGCGCACTCGCGCGAGCGTCGCCGGCAGGCGCAACGCCTCGTTGAAGGCGGGGATCACGACCGACAACGAAGGCGCGCTCATGGTTTCGCCAGGAAGAGCGTCACCAGGTCCTCGGCATCCGCGGGCGGGCCCGCCAGCCCGAGCTCGCGCGCCGCCCAGCCGAGCTCGTCGCGCGCGGCGCCCTGGGGTGTCGCTTCGCCGGCCCGCCGCGCGGCGATGCCGCGCCGTTGCTCCTCGGCGTGCGGCCGGAGCTTGCCGAGCAGCCGCAGCAGGACCTTCGCGAGCAGCGCCGCCGCGTCGTCGAGGACCGACTGCGGCTCGGCGACGTGCAGCACCGGCCGGCCGGGCAGGAGCGCCGCGGCGCGCGCCGCGATCTCCGCGTCGAAGCTCACGAGGCCCAGGCTCGACTCGAGCACGCGCCGGTTCATCGGCACCAGCCGCCCGAGCTCGCCGCCGAGCCCCGCGAGCATCTGGCGTGCCACGAAGCTGCCGACGTCGCCGTGCGCCCGCCGCGCCTCGCGCCGATAGGCGTCGGGCTTGCCGCGCCCCGCCGTCTCGGCGAACACGAGCGCGTGCAGGTTCCAGTGATCGAGCACCACGACGCCGGCGCGCTCGACGAGCGCCCGGTAGACGAAGCCGCATGCCGGCGAGTCGCGCACGTGGTAGACGTCGAGCTCGGTTCGCGGGCGCGCCCCCTCCGGCGTGCCGACGATCACGAGCTCGAGCTCGCGCGCCAAGAGCGGCGCGGCGGACGCGACGGTGCCGGCGAGCGGCGTCCAGAGCGCGACCTTCATGGCAGGAGCTCGGTCAGCCGATCGACCACGGCGTCCCAGGTGATGGGCGCCACCCGCCGCCGGCCTTCCTCGCCGAGCCCCGCGAGCTTCGGCTCGGGCAGGGCGAACAGGCGGTCGATCGCGTCGGCGAGCGCCTCGGGCTCGGGCGCCGCCACGAAGCCGCTCACGCCGTCCTCGACGAACTCGAGCGGACCGCCGGAGTCGCTGGCCGTCACGACCGGCTTGCTCGAGAGGAAGGCCTCGACCGTGACGTAGCCGTAGTCCTCGTCGAACGGCACGTAGAGCGCCGCGCGGCAGGCGGCGTAGAGCGCGAGCAGCTCCTCCTCGGAGACGACGCCGAGGAAGTCGACGCGCGACGCGACGCCCAGCTCCTCGCGCCAGCCGCTCGAGATCGCCCCGCAGCGGCCCGTCGCCGGTGAGCTTCAGCCGCACCGAGGAGCTCGCGCGCGCGAGCGCGCGCAGTGCCAGCTCCGGCCGCTTGGCGCGGTCGAGGCGCCCGGGAGCGAGCAGGAAGTCACCGTACGAGTCGCAGCGGTAGCGGCCGAGAAGCTGCGGCGGCGGGTAGAGCGGCGTCGCGGCGACTCCGCAGAAGCGCGCGAGCCGGTCGGCGACGTTCTTCGAGATCGCGAAGAGCGCGCGACACTCGCCGAGCGCCGCCTTGTCCATCGCGCGGATCGTCTCGACGAGGCCACGATCCTCGCTGCTCTCGCGTGAGCGGGCTGAGCTCGGTGCCGAGCAGCTCGTAGGCCTCGCGGTACTGGTGGAAGACCCAGGCCACCTTGCGGTGGTGCCGCACCAGGTAGCTCGGGAACTTGGTGGGGATCACGAGGTCGACCGAGTCGCCGGTGACGTGCCTGAGCTCGAGCAGCCGCCAGGCGAGCGCCTGGCGCGGAACCTCGAGCGGCGGATAGCCGTGGAACGGCAGGCTCACGACGTCCACCCGGAAGCCGCGGCGCTTCAGGTTCGAGACGAGCTCACGCACGTCGATCTCGGCGCCGCCGCTGACGAAGGGCGCCTGCGCGGCGCAGACCAGGACGGACTTCATTTCGCCCTGGAGAGCGCATCCTCGATGCGGGCAACCCGCTCGCGCAGGTCGGCGAGCGCGTGCTCGAGCGCCGGCCGGCCGCGGTCGGCCTCGACGAGCACGAGGTCGATGCGCCGGGCGAGGTCGTGCACGTGCTTGACCAGCTCGCGCTCGAGCAGCCGGTGCCGCGCGTCGACCTCGTCGAGCCGCTGGCCGCTGCGCCCGAGAATGCGGTCGTAGTGGCGGTGCGTGGCCGCGAGTCGCTCCTCGAGGTACTTCAGGAGCGCGTTGTCGAGCCGCACCTGGTCGGCGTTGAACGCGCGCTGCGCTTCGAGCTGTGGCCCCTGCAGCCAGGCGAGCAACCGCCCGAGCAGGCCGAGCGGCGGCTTCGTGGTCCAGCTCGCGTTGACGTGCGCGAGGTCGGGCGCGGCGGGAAGCGCTTCCGCCGCGCGGTCGTCGGGCGTCTCAGCCACGCGTGTGCATCCCGCAGCTTCGCATTCTACAATCCGCCGTGGCCGACGCGAAGCCGCTCCCCGAGCTGGAAGCGCTGCGCCGCCGGCTCGCGGACGAGGAAGCCTCGTACGCGCAGGCGCTCGCCGAGCTCGACCAGAAGGCGGCGGCCGCGCTCCCCGGCGAGACGGCGGCCGACACCCGCGAGCTGCTGCGCGAGCTGAACGAGCTGTGGACGCCGGCAACGGGTCCGCGCGCCTCCGGCCTCACCGCCGCGCTCGCGCGGCGCGCCTGGGACGCGCTGACGCCGGCGCTCGAGCGCCAGGCGCGCTTCAACGCAGTGCTGGTGCGGCTGCTGAACGCGCAGCGCGAGCAGACGGCCGCCCACCACGCGCGGCTCGGCGAGCTCGCGGCCGCGCTCGTGGGCTACGCGCAGCGCGTGGAGCCGGTCGTCGACGCGCGCGACGACGTGCGGATCGCGCGAGCGCCGACCGAGGCGCACCAGCAGCTCGAGATCTTCCGGCGCCGGCTCGAGCAGATCGGACGAGCGGCTCGCGGGCCTCGTCGCGCTGCGCGACCGCATCGAGGCGCTGTCGGAGGAGCTGCGCGCCCTGCGCGAGGGACTCGCGGCTGCGCCGCCGTCGCCCGAGCAGGCACGCGCGGCCGCGCGTGCGGCCGACGACTCCGCCTACACCGCCTTCGAGAACCGCTTCCGCGGCTCGCGCGACGAGCTGCGCTCGCGCCAGCAGGGCTACGTGGAGCTGCTGCGCGGCCAGGCCCCGGTAGTGGACCTCGGCTGCGGGCGCGGCGAGCTGCTGGAGCTGCTGCGCGGCGCGGGGATCGAAGCACGCGGGGTCGAGACGAACGCGAGCGCCGTGCAGGAGTGCCGCGCGAAAGGCCTCGACGTCGCAGCGGGCGACCTGGTGGCGTTCCTCGAGCAGCAGGCGGCGGGCAGCCTGGGCGCGGTGTTCGCCGCCCAGGTGGCCGAGCACCTCGAGCCGGCGCAGCTGCAGGCGCTGCTCGCGGCGTCGCACCGCGCATTGCGGCAGGGCGGCCTGCTGGTGCTCGAGACGGTCAACGCCGCCTCGGTGCTCGCGTTCTTCGACGTCTACGTCCGCGACCTCACCCACGTGCGGCCGCTGCACCCGGAAACGCTGCGCTTCCTGGCGGCGGCCGCGGGCTTCAGCGACGCGCGCATCGAGCTGCGCTCGCCGGTGTCGGAGGACGTCAGGCTGCAGCTCGTGCCCACCGGCGGGCTGGCGCCGCCGGTCGTGAAGGCGCTCAACGAGAACGTGGCGCGCCTCAACGCGCTGCTGTTCGCGCCCGTCGACTACGCGCTCATCGCTCGGCGCTAGCGCGCGGCTTGGTCGCGAGCACGACGGCGCTCGCGCCGAGCGGGAAGCGCAGCCCGTGGCGCACGCAGAAGGCCTCGAGCTCCATCACGCGGCGGAACAGGCTCTCGAGCGGGGGCGGCAGGAAGCCCACGTCCGACCCGTGGCGGCCGAGCAGGCGGTCGAGCGTGCGCCGGGCGAGCAGCAGCGGGAACAGCAGCGAGTTGCAGTAGGTCGAGCGCTGCACGCGCAGCCCGCAGCCCGCGACGAGCGCCCGTAGCTCGCCGAGCGTGTAGCGCCTTCGCGTGAGCACCTCGGCGTCGTGGGCTCCGCGCAGCAGCTCGAGCGCGGGCACCCGCACGAGCAAAGCACCCCCGGGGCGGAGCACGCGGGCCATCTCGGCGACCGCCGCGCGGTCGTCGCCGACCCAGTCGTGGTAGATCACGTCGAACGAGGTCACGGCCTCGAAGGCCTCGGCCCGGAACGGCAGCCGCAGCACCGAGCCGCGCACGGCCCGCACGCCGCGCTCGCGGCAGAACGCGATCGCCTCCTCCGACAGGTCGATCCCGAGCGTCGGTCCGAAGCGGGCGAGCGCCACCAGGTTGAAGCCGGTCCCGCAGCCGGCGTCGAGCAGGAGCAGCCGCCGCTCGCGCGCCCACGGCTCGAGCAGCGCCAGCGCCACCGCGCGCTGGCCGGCGTACCACCACTGGCGCTCCTCCGCCTCGAACATCCGGCGGTACTCGACCGGCTTCACAGGCGCGTGGCGTCGGAGGTGAAGTAGTGGACCACCCGCTCCAGGATCTCGTCGAGGCCGACCTTCGGCTCGTAGCCGGTGAGCGCGCGCAGCTTCGAGAGGTCGGGCACGCGGCGCAGCATGTCCTCGAAGCCCTCCTCGTACGCCTTGTCGTAGGGCACGAGCTCGATCGCGCTGCGGCCGCCGGTGCTCTCCTTGACCCGCCGCGCGAGGTCGAGGATGGTGACCTCCTCGCGGTCGTTGCCGACGTTGAAGACCTGGCCGACGGCGCGCTCCTCGAGCGCGAGCGCGATCAGCTGGGCCACCACGTCGCTCACGTACGTGAAGCAGCGCGTCTGCGTGCCGTCGCCGAACACGGTGATCGGGTGGCCGAGCAGGCCCTGCTTGACGAAGTTCGGGATCACCATGCCGTAGCGCCCGGTCTGGCGCGGGCCGACGGTATTGAAGAGGCGCACCACCACCACCGGCAGCCGCTTCTCCTTGTGGTACGCGAGCGCCAGGAACTCGTCGATCGCCTTGCTGCAGGCGTAGCTCCAGCGGCCTTTGGAGGTCGGGCCCATCACGAGGTCGCCGTCCTCGCGGAACGGGACCGAGTTGGCCTTGCCGTAGACCTCGGAGGTGGAGGTGATGATGACCTTCTTGCGCTTCTTGTTCGCGAGCTTCAGCACCATCTCGGTGCCGTGGACGTTGGTCTCGATCGTGTTGACCGGGCTCTCGACGATCAGGCGCACGCCGACGGCGGCCGCCAGGTGGAACACCACGTCCGCGCGGTCGACCAGCTCCGCCAGCAGGTGCTCGTTGAGCACGCTGTCGATCGTGTAGGAGAAGCGCTGGTTCTGCTTCAGGTGCGCGACGTTGTCGATCGAGCCGGTGGACAGGTTGTCGACGACGTGCACCTCGTCGCCGCGCTCCAGCAGTGACTCGGCGAGGTGGCTTCCCACGAAGCCGGCACCGCCGGTGATGAGCGCTTTCATTCGAGCATGTCCTCCTTGATCGTCTCGTCGGCCTGGATCGGGCGCGCCGCGCGGCGGCCGATGATGCGGTGCGCCTCGGCGGGCGAGAGCCCGCGCTCGAAGCGCTCGTCGGTGCGCTTGAACAGCAGGCGCTCCCTGGTCAGCACGTCGCCGCGGCCGATCAGCGAGGCGGCCACGATCGAGCGGCCGCGTCCGCCGTGACGGCGCGCCGCCGCGTCGTGGCCGGGGCCGTCGCCGCGCGCCCGCTCCGCCTGGCGCAGCAGCTCCACCATCCGGTAGAACTCCTCGGGAGCGAGCGCCGCCGCGAGGTCGCGCCCCTTTCGGCTGCGGTCGAGTGCCAAGCGCTTCTCCACGAAGCTCGCGCCGTGCGCGGCCGCGAGCGCGGGGGCCACGAGCGCGAAGGCCGAGGCGCCGTCGCTCGCGTCGATCAGCCCGACCGGCACGCCGTGCCGCTCGCGAAGCGCCGCGAGGTCCGCGAGCCGCAGCTCCTCGGGCGCCGAAGGAACGGCTGCCGGCCCGACCAAGAGCGCGACGCTCGCGCCCGCCGGCTCCAGCGCGGCGCGCACCTGCGCCTCGCTGCCGGAGCCCGCTCCCAGCAGCAGCGGGAGCCCGGCGCTCGCCAGCGCCTTGACCAGCTCGGGATGGTCGAGCTCGGTCGGGTGGGTCTGGAAGGCGTGCACGCCGGCCTCGAGCGCGACGTCGCGCGAGGCGAGGTCGAACGCCTCGGCGACGACCAGCAGCCCCGAGGCCTTCGCGGACTCGAGCACGCGGCGCCACTCGCGCGGCTCGAGCTCGGCGGCCTCCAGCTCCTCGCGCTCGGGGTGGCGCCGGGCGACGAGCTCGCTGGCGCGGAAGATCGAGAACGCGATCGCGTCGGCTCCCGCCTGGAAGGCGGCTTCGATCAGCCGCAGCGCGACCGCGGCCTTGCCCTCGTGTGACGCCGAGGCGTGGGCGACCATCAGGCACGGCTGGCCCTCGCCGACGAGCCGGCTGCCGATCGCGAGTGTCGCCGCCTTCATGCGGGCCTCACCCTACCACGCCCCCTCGGGCGCGACGACGGCGAGAGCCGCTGCGCGTGCGGGCGTCCGGGCAGAGGCCGGCTTCAGGCGCGCACGACCTCGGGGCCGGGCGCGCCGGGTGCGCCGAGCCCGAGGGGCGCCATCAGGTTGCGGGTGTCCACCACCAGCTTCGCGCGTGCGTAGAGCGCCGCCTGCTTGAAGTCCGAGTGCGCGGTCGAGACCAGCAGCACGTCGTGGCGGGCGAACTCGTCGGCCGTGCACGGCACCGAGGCGAGCCCGATGTCGTGCTCGCGGCCGGCCTTCGCGACCGGGATGTAGGGGTCGCAGTACGCGACCTCGGCCCCGGCCGCGCGCAAGCGCTCGATGATCTCGAACGAGGGCGACTCGCGATCGTCGTCGATGTCGGCCTTGTAGCTGAGGCCCAGCACCAGCACCTTCGAGCCCTTGAGGCTGCGCGCGTGGCCGTTGAGCGCGCGCGCGGTTCGCTCGACCACGTGCGCCGGCATCGCGGTGTTGATCTCGCCGGCGAGCTCGATGAAGCGCGCCCAGGTGCCGTGCTCGGCCGCCTTCCAGGTCAGGTAGAAGGGATCGAGCGGGATGCAGTGCCCGCCGAGCCCGGGGCCCGGGTAGAACGGCATGAAGCCGAACGGCTTGGTCTTCGCCGCCTCGATCACCTCCCAGACGTTGATGCCCATCTGGTCGAGCACGACCTTCATCTCGTTGGCGAGCGCGATGTTGACCGCGCGGAACACGTTCTCGAGGATCTTGGCCGCCTCGGCGACCTCGGGCGACGAGACCGGCACCACCGTCTGGATCGCGGCGCTGTAGAGCGCCACCGCGACCTCGAGCGAGGGCTTGTCGATTCCGCCCACCACCTTGGGGATCGTCTGGGTGTTGAAGCTGCGGTTGCCGGGATCCTCGCGCTCGGGCGAGAAGGCGAGGAAGAAGTCGCGGCCGCACTGAAGCCCGCGCGCCTCGAAGCGCGGCAGCAGCTCCTCGCGCGTGGTGCCCGGATAGGTGGTCGACTCGAGCACGATCAGCTGGCCGGCCCGCAGCCGCTTCGCGATCTCCTCGGCGGTCTTCCGCACGTACGAGAGGTCGGGCTCGCGGTGCGGGCCGAGCGGCGTCGGCACGCACACCACGATCGCGTCGCACTCGGCCAGGCGATCGAAGGCGGTCGTCGCCTCGATGCGCCCGCGCTTGAAGGCCGCCGCGACGCGCTCCTTGCCGATGTGGCGGATGTACGACTCGCCGCGCGCGAGCGCCTCCTTCTTCCTGGGGTCGACGTCGAAGCCGATCACCGGGAAGCCGCGCTCCTCGAACAGGAGCGCGAGCGGCAGCCCCACGTACCCGAGCCCGATCACCCCGACCCGCGCCTGCTTGCCCGCGATCTTCGCCGCGAGCTCCTCGTGCTTGTCACTCATATGTTTTGGCGATGCTAGCATTCCCGGGCGGCGGCACGGACTTCGGTCGCCACCCGCGCGGCCGCCGCGTCGGTGAGCTCGGGGTAGAGCGGCAGCGAGAGGATCTCGCTCGCGGCTCGCTCCACGACCGGGAGGTCCCCGCGCTTGCCGCCGAGCGCTGCGAACGCCGGCTGCAGGTGCAGCGGGATCGGGAAGTGGATGAGCGTGCCGATGCCGCGCCGCTTGAGCGCCGCGGCGAGCGCGTCGCGCCGCGGGTGGCGCACCACGTAGAGGTGGGCCACCGAGCGGGCGTAGGGCTGCTCCAGCAGCGGCTCGACGCCGCTGCCCGCGAGCTCGCGCGTGTAGAAGGCGGCGAGCGCGCGCCGCCTCTCGTTCCAGGCCGAGAGGTGCGCGAGGCCGACGCGCAGGAGCGCCGCCTGCAGCTCGTCGAGCCGGGTGTTCACGCCGAAGCTCTCGTGGTGGTAGCGGTCGCGCTGGCCGCCGTTGCGGAGCTGCCGCAGCCGCGCGGCGGTCTCCGCGTCGTTCACCAGGACCGCGCCGCCGTCGCCGAGCGCGCCCAGGTTCTTGGTCGGGTAGAAGGAGAGCGCCCCGAGCCCGCGCTCGCCCTCGAGCGTTCCGACCGGGCGCCCGCGGTAGAGCGCGCCGTGCGCCTGGCAGGCGTCCTCGACGAGCGCCAGGCCGTGCTCGCGCGCGAGCGCGAGGAGCGGGTCCATGTCCGCCGGGTGGCCGTAGAGGTGCACGGGGAGCAGCGCCCTGGTGCGCGGCGTGACCGCGCGCGCGGCGGCCGCGGGGTCGATGTTGAGCGTGCCGGGGTCGACGTCGACGAACACCGGGCGCGCGCCCGCCTGCAGGATCGCGAGCGCCGAGAAGGCCGCCGAGATCGACGTGGTGACGACCTCGTCGCCGGGGCCCACTCCGCGCGCGCGGAGCGCGAGGTGGATCGCGTCGGTGCCGTTGCCCACCGCGACCGCGTGGCGCGCGCCCAGCGCCTGCGCGAGCTCGCGCTCGAAGGCCTCGCCCTCCGGGCCGAGGATGAACCAGCCCGAGTCGAGCACGCGCCCGACGGCGCCGTCGAGCTCGCCGCGCAGCGCCGCCACGTGGGCCTTGAAGTCGACGAAGGGGACGTCCGCGCTCACAGGTAGTGCTCCTTGTGGCGGCGGTAGAAGGCGACCGTCTCGGCGAGGCCGTCGCGCAGCGCGATGCGCGGTGCCCAGCCGAGCGTCTCTCGGACCCGCGAGATGTCGGCGTAGAAGTCGCCGATGTCGATGCGCTTGCGCTCGGGCGGGAACGGCACGACCTTGAAGGACCCGCCGCCGGCGACGTCGAGCAGCAGCTTCACGAGCTCGAGCAGCGAGACCGGGCGCGTGTCGCCGAGGTTCATCACCTGGCCGAGCGCCGCATCGCCCGCTCCCGCCCGCAGGAACGCGTCCGTCACGTCGTCGACGTGGTTGAAGTCGCGCTTCTGGCTGCCGTCGCCGAAGATCTGGATCTCCTCGCCGAGCGCGGCCTGGCGCACGAACCAGCCGATGAAGCCCTGGCGGTTGTGGCGGATCAGCTGGCGCGGGCCGTAGGTGTTGGTGAGCCGCAGCGACGAGGCGCGGATGCCGTACACCTGGTGGTAGACCAGGTGGTAGAACTCGCCGGAGATCTTGTTGATGCCGTTGACGTCCACCGGCTGCAGCAGGTGCTTCTCGTCGACGGGCAGGTAGAGCGGCCGGCCGTAGACCTGGCGCGTGCCGGCGTAGACCACCCTGAGCTCGGGGTTGCCGCGGCGCACCGCCTCGAGCAGGCGCAGCTGGCTCGTGCAGTTGATCTCGAGGTCGGTGACCGGATCGGTCATCGAGTCGATGTGGCTCACCTGCCCGGCCAGGTTGAACAGCACCTCGTGGCCGCGCACCAGGTACTCCATGCCGTGGCCGCGCACGTCCGCGATGTTGATGCGGACCTTCTGCTCGTAGCCGTCGAGGTTGAACAGGTTGCCGCCGTAGTCGGGCAGCAGGCTGTCGACCGCGGTCACGGCGGCGCCGAGGTCGGCGAGCGTGCGGCAGAGGTTCGAGCCGATGAAGCCGAGCCCGCCCGTCACCAGGACCTTGCGGCCCCGGTAGTAGTCGCGGTGATCGCTCACCGGAGCGCTTCGCGCGGAGCCGCGTGCTCGGTGCCGGGCAGGAGGTGGCGCCGCTTCACCACGAGCTCGAACCAGAGCCGGGCGAGGTCCCGCAGCGTGCGCGCCACGCGCGGGAAGTTGAAGAACTGGCTCTTGCCGTAGCTCCGGTGGAAGTGGTGGACCGGCACCTCGGCGATCCGGTAGCCGTGGTCCTGCACCTTCTTCATGAGCTCGACGCAGATCACGCCGGACGAGCGCGTCAGCCGGACCTTGTCGAAGACGCTCCTGCGCATCAGGCGGAAGTCGCAGTCGACGTCGCGCAGGCGCAGCCCGAACGCCAGCTTCACGAACCAGTGATAGGCGCGGCCGATCACGATCCGGTGCAGCGGGTCGTTGCGCGAGATCTTGTAGCCGTTGACGAAGTCCACCTCGCTCGAGAACGCCTGCCACAGCTTCACGAGCTCGCGCGGGTCGTACTGCGCGTCGCCGTCGGTGTAGAAGACGAGCTCCTTGGAGGCCGTCTCGAACCCGGTCCTGAGCGCCCCGCCGTAGCCGCGGTTCCCGGCGTGGTGCACGACCTTGAGCCACGGGTAGACCCGCGCCATCTCGTCGAGCAGCTCGCCCGTGTGGTCGGGGCTGCCGTCGTTCACCACGATCACTTCGTAGTCGGCGGTCAGGCCGCGGGCGGTCATGTGCGCCACGATCGCGAGGCTCGCGATCGTTCCGGCGTCGTTGTAGGCCGGAAAGAAGATGCTGAGGCCGGGAGCGGCTCTGTTCGTGGACACTTCTGTCGCCCGCCCGAAATGGAGCACGCTAACACGCGCGCTTCGCGAGGGTCAACCCGCGTCTCGCCCCTGGCCGCAGCGCCGCGAGCGCGAGGCCGCTCGCGGCGAGCGCCGCGATCACGACGCCCGCGCCGAGGCCTCGGGCGCCGTGCGTCAGCACGACCCGGTGGGTGCCTTCCGGAAGCACCACTCCCAGACGGTCGCCGTTGACGCGCAGCACGCGCGCCGGGTCGCCGTCGACCCGCGCGTCGAAGCCCGCGTCGAAGCCCTCGCCGATCACCAGCAGCCCCGGGCCCGCTGCGCGCACCACGATGCGCCCGCCGGCCGACTGGGCCACGTCTGCCGATTGCGAGCGGCTGCCCGAAGGCAGCACGACGCCGCGCACGTCGGCCTCGGCCGCCAGCGCTTCGCGCCGCGTGTCGACGCCGAACCGCGTCGGCGCGCGCAGCGCCTCGAGCACGCGCGCGGCGTCGGGAAGCCGCCGGAGCGACTCGACCACCCAGCCGGGGCCGATCCCGCGCCGCACCTCGAACAGGCTCACGAGCGGCGTGCCGGCGACCTCCGCGAGGCGCACCTCGTCGCTGACGTAGGCCGCGGCCGTCGAGACGCCGACGGCGCGCGAGCCGTCGCCGTCGAAGAGCCCGGCCTTCACCAGCCGCAGGGGCGGCGCGCCCGGCAGCGCGCGGAAGCGCAGCGAGCGCACCGCATAGCGCGCGCCGAGCGGCAGCACGGCCAGATACTGGTTGCCGGTCACGCCCAGCCCCGTCGTGAAGGTGGCGAGCACCTTCGGCCGCGCGTGGCGGACGCGCCCGCGCACGTCGGGGCGGTCCCAGGCCCATTCGGCCGTCTCGCGTCCGGCGCGGACCGGGAGCACGATCTCGCGCCCGGAGGCGAGCCGCACGGCGCACTCCGCGACCTGGCGGCCGTCCTCGATCTCGACCGCCCCGGAGAGGAAGCTCGAGAAGCGGAGCTCCGTGGCGCGCGTGATCGGGAGCGCGAAGTAGGCCGGCCGCGCGGGCTCGATCACCACGTCGAGCGGCTCGCCGAGCCCGTCCGCGTCGGCCGGAACCGCGAGCGCGCCCGTCGGCACCTGCACCCAGCGCACGCCGAGCAGCTCGAGCCGCCCGGGGTCGCTCTCGAGCAGCGCGCGGGTCACGGTGCCGTCGGGGCGCATGCCGCCGAGCGCCGCGAGCCGCTCCGCGGGCACGAGCGGGTCGTAGCCGTTGGCGTTGCGGTGGCCGGTGAAGCTCGCCCAGTTGGCCCAGGCGAGGTCGCGCGCGCGTGCCTGGGGCCAGCCGGTGCTGATCGAGAGCACGCGCTCGTCCGCGCGCTCGCTCATCACCCGGTCGAGCGCCGCTCGCGTCGGCGTCGGCTGCCGCAGCTCGGGGAGCGTCGGCGCGCCCGCCCAGGCCTGGCGACCGAGCGGCTGGAGCAGGAAGGAGACCACGAGCGGCAGCAGGAAGACGATGGGCGTAGACGGAGTCGCTCGATCCCGCGAGCGCGAAGTGCAGGATCAGCGCCACGGCCAGGAGCCCCACCGGCGCCTGCAGCTCGACGGCGAGCGGACCGGTCACCGTGGTCGCGATCGACAGCGCCGCCGCGGCGGCCAGCGCCGCGACGAGCGCCAGCTGCCGCACGCGGGCGCCGTTCGGCTCGCGGCGCTCCTGCCACTGGACCGAGAGCGCGAGGCCGGCGAGCACGGCGAGCGCGAGGTCGAACGCCAGCGGCAGCGGCCCCTGCACGTCCGCCCCGCCGCGCGCGGCGAAGAGCAGCAGCACCAGCCCCACCACCGCGGCGGCCGCGCGCAGGGCCGGGACGCTGCGCAGCAGCGGAACCGAGGCGAGCGCGAAGATCGGCGCCGGCGAATGGGAGACGTAGCGGACCACGAAGCCCGCCACGCCGGCGAGCGGCGAGGCCGCGGCGAAGGCGTCCCCGGCCTCGCCGCTTCCCGCCTCGCGCAGCGCCACGAGCGTCGGCACGAGCTGCGGTGCCGCGAGCAGCACGCCGGCGACGAGCGCCGTCCCGACCGCGAGCAGGTGCCCGCGATCGAGCGGCTGCCCGCGCGCGAGCTTCGGGAGGAACGCGAGCAGCAGCCGCGCGCCGAGCAGGAGCGCCGCGGCCCGCACGGCATCCCAGGACCCGGACAGCAGGACGAGCGCGCTGGCCGCCGCCAGCCCCAGGGTCCGCCCGGGCGCGGCTCCCGTGCCGCCGAGCGTGTTCTCGAGCGCGAGCAGCAGCAGCGGCAGCGCCGGCGCGGCCACGATCGTCGCGGTGTCTCCGAGGTGCGCCACCAGGTAGGGGCCGAGCGCGAAGCCGAGGGCAGTCGTGAGCGCCCCCACGGCCCCCGCGCCCAGCCGGCGTGCGTAGAGGTACGCGAGCGGGCCCGTGAGCCCGAGCGAGACCAGCACGAGCGCCTGGAACGCGGAGAAGGGCGCAAGCGGAGCGAGCGCGAGCATCAACGGGTGGAGGGCGCCCGGGCGATACGAGGCGAGCAGCGGCGTGCCCGAGAAGATCGCACCGTTCCAGGACGGCACCTCGCCGCTGCGCCACGCGCGGAAGACCTCGACGCGCAGCGGCAGGTCGAGCGCCGCGCCCGCGCCCGGCGCCAGCAGCCGGCCCTCGTGCCAGGCGGGGGCGTACGCCACGAGCGGGGCCGCAGCCAGCAGCAGGAGCAGCAGCCACTCGCGCTTGTCGCCCGACATGGCGTGACCCTAGCACGCCACTCCTTCTGCGGCGCAACCGCCACGGGCTGCGGAGCGAGCTGGATTCACTCCAGCGAGCGGAGCGGGGGGTGAGAGAGGGGACGCGACGCAGCGTCCCCCCTAATCCGTTCGCCGCCGTTCCACCGCCGCCAGGCAGCCGGAGTAGAAACGGAACTGCGCGAGATTGTCGAGCACGAGCGCGCGCTCCTCGACGTCGACGCGCGCGGCCGCGGCGAGCGAGTCCGCCGCCGACAGCGCGCCGCCCCTGGGCTCGGGCTCGGCGGGGCCCAGCACGGGAGGCAGCCGCGCGAATCCGGTGTCGCGTCGCGCGCCCTTCGTGGCGGCTTCGAGCCAGCTCTCGAGCTCGAGCCGCACCGATCCGCTCGGAGCGAAGCCGATCTCGAAGTTGAGCGCGTCGATCTCGAGCGGCGGCGAGGCGGCCCGGCGGTGCAGGTGGACGCGGAAGCCTTCGTCGAGCGAGGCGGTGCGGAACTTGCGCCGCTCCGCCCGGGCCTGGTGCTCGCGCCGGATCGGCCCGCTCACGACCAGGAACACGTCTCCCGGCGCGAGGGTCAAGGATCCCTGCGCGCTGCGCAGCCGCAGGCCGTCGCCCTCGCGCTCGCCCTTGAGGCACGGCACGGGCGCTGCGCGCACCTCGGCCTCGGGCACCAGGATCGGCTGCGCGCCGAGCGAGCGCAGCCGCTCGGCCTCGGCTGCGGCCTCCTCGGGCATCGCGGCGCGCACCAGATGGAGCCCCCCGCGCCGGGTGAGCAGCCCGGCCTCGTAACGCGAGACCGCGAGCGCCGGCGCGAGCGTTCCGGGCTCGCTTCGCGAGAGATCGACGAGGACGAGGGCGCGGGTCCTTGGCTCGGGAGCGGCCGGCTGCGGGCTGGCCGCCGATGCAGCGGCGCCCCCGAGCGGCGCTCCGCAATAGAGGCAGCGCTCGCGCGCGAGCGCCACCGCGCGGCCGCAGGCGGGACAGTTCGCCACGCAGGCCGCCTCAGACGTTGAACTTGAACTCGATCACGTCCCCGTCCTGGACGAGGTAGTCGCGCCCTTCGAGCCGCAGCGTGCCCTTCTCGCGGCAGGCCGCGAGCGAGCCGGCCGCGACGAGGTCGCCGAACGCCACCACCTGCGCGCGGATGAAGCCGCGCTCGATGTCCGAGTGGATCGTCCCGGCGGCGAGCTGCGCGCGCGTGCCGCGCTTGATCGTCCACGCGCGACACTCGTCCTCACCCGCCGTCAGGAAGGAGACGAGCCCCAGCAGCTCGTAGGTCGAGCGGATCACGCGGTCGAGACCGGGCTCGGCGAGGCCGAGGTCCTCGCGGAAGGCCCGCGCGTCCTCGGGCGAGAGCTCGGCCATCTCGGCCTCGATCGGCGCCGCGACCGCGCAGACTCCGAGCCCGGGCTTGCGCGCGTACTGCTGGAGGCCCGAGCGCTCGAGCCACGCGGCCGCCTCGCGGATCTGCTGCTCGCCGAGGTTGGCGACGAGCAGCATCGGCTTGCCGGACAGGAGCGCGTAGCCGCGCAGCCTCGAGTGCTCGTCCTCCGTGAGCTCGACCTCGCGCAGCGGCCGCTCGGCTTCGAGCGCCTGCTTCAGCCGCTGGAAGAGCGCGCGCTCGCTCACGTCCTCGGCCTTGTTGGCCTTCTTGATGTTGGCCTCGAGCCGCTCGAGCCGGCGCTCGACCGTGGCGAGGTCGGCGAGGATCAGCTCGAGCTCGAGCATCTTCGCGTCGCGCAGGGCGTCGACCGAGCCGTCGGGGTGCGGCGCGCTTTCGGACTCGAAGGCGCGCACCACGTGGACGAGCGCGTCCACGCCTCGCAGCGCGGGCAGGTCGACGAGCGCCTGGCCCTCGCCCTTCGCGACGCCGGGCACGTCCACGTACTCGACGGTCGCGAGCGTCTTCTTCTTCGGGTTGAACAGCTCGGCTAGCCGAAAAACGCGCGGGTCGGGAACGCGCGCGACCCCCATGCGCGCCTCGGGGCGGCCGCCCGGCGCAGGAGCCTGCGTCCCCGTGAGGAGCTGAAACAGCGTGCTTTTGCCCGCGAGCGAGAGTCCCAGGATGCCGGCTTTCATCGCGCGATTATCTCTTACCGCACGAGAAGCGGGCTCACTCGCCGGTTCGGGTGCTTTCCGCCGGTGTAGAATCGCGATTCGGCGATGCTGCCCGCCCTCGTCTTGCTCTCGCTTCTCGCGGGTCCTGCGACGCCGGGCCCAGGCGTCCCGTCGCCGCCCCCCGCGGGCGAGGGCCCCGTCATCCTCTTCCTGGTGGACAACTCCGCCTCGCTGCCGCCGCTCGACCCGAAGTCCGAGCGCGTGGCCGCGCTCGAGAAGATGTTCAGCTTCGTGCAGGGCCAGCGCTACCGGCTGATCCTGTTCGGTGCCCGCAGCGAGATCGCCGTCGACGACTCGTCCCGCTACCGCAACGACGGACAGTGGACCGACTTCTACAGCGCCTTCGTCAAGGCGCGCGAGGTCGCCGCGTCGTATCCGAAGGGCACCGAGTTCAAGCTGGTGCTGGTCACGGACGCGATCGCGGACCCCGACCCCAAGGACTGGGCCGACGTGCCGCCGGGGTGGGACCCGCGCACGCAGTCGATGCGCAAGACCGTCGAGCTCGTCCACGAGATGGGGATGCCGCTCTACGTGATGCTGGTGGGCGATCCCGTGGGCGAGGTGACCGGCCAGGACCGCGAGCAGTCGCCGGGCTTCGTGCTCGACCTCGTGCGGGCCGCCAACGGCGCCGCCGCGGCACCGCTCGCCCAGACCGTCGCCGCGTTCTTCAAGGACGACGGCGTGCTCTTGCGCAAGTTCGTCTTCCGCGTGGCGCCCGCCGAGGGGCTCGTCAAGATCGAGCCGGTGGTGAAGCGCATCGCGGCTCCGCCGCGGCCGGGGATCGAGCTTCGGATCTTCGGCTACTTCGTGCTGCCGCTGCTCGTGATCCTGATCGCGCTCCTGGGCCTCCTGGTCCGCTCGTTCCCCGGCCCGGGCGACCTCGAGGTGCTCGAGCTCGCGGTCGACCAGCCGCTGCACGTCGTCACGGACAAGATCCACCGCTCGCCCGACGGCACCTGGTCGGCGCAGGGCCTGAGCCTGGTGGGCGACTCGCTCACGGCCGCCGCCAGCCTCACGCTGCAGCGGCGCGAGCTCGAGCTGCGCGGCGACGGGCTCGACACGAGCGCCCTCGACCCGCGCGACGCGGCGCTGCTCGCGCTCGACGTCGACGGCGTGAGGCGCGCGATCGAGGCCGCGACCGACGGCGGCTCGCGCGAGGACAAGATCCACGCGCTCAACCTCGACTACGCTGCGCGCGCGCTGCGCTCGCCGGAGGCCGAGCGGCTGCTGCTGACGACTCCCGCCGAGCGCGCCCGCATTCCCGCGCTCGACTTCGTGCGCGCCAAGGCCCACCTGGCACTCGACGAGGAGCTCTACCGGCGCCTGCTCGAGCCACGCGTCCAGCTGACGAGCTACGGCAAGGACGCCGCGCGGCGCGAGCTCGCCAGGGGCGCGTCGCTGCGCATCGGGCGCTACGGCTTCACGGTGCACGAGCTGGCGAAGGGCGGCCGCAAGGACGTGCGGCTCGTGCTCTACTACGACCGCGTGCCTTCGCTCTTCGGCCTCAAGACCGTGCTGCCGGACCTGTTCCAGCGCGCCTTCCGATTCCGCCGCAGCCGGCAGCGGATCGTGAGCTAGCGCATGGCCGGCCGCATCCTCACCGCCGGGATCGACGCGCGCGAGCTCAGGCTCGAGGTGCGCTTCCTGCAGCGCGCGCCCGACCTGCTGCAGGAGGTAGCCTCGGCGAGCGAGCTGTTCGAGGCGCTGGCGCGCGACAGCTTCTCGCTCGTGGTGCTGGGGTCGCTCCCGGATCTCCCGCTCGCACCGACGATCCAGAAGATCCGCGAGGGCACGGGGAGCCGCCGCGTGTCGATCCTGGCGATGATGTCCGAAGCGGAAGCGCCCGACACCGAGGGCGTCGTGCTCGGGGCCGGCGCCAACGCGGCGCTGCGGCGCCCGCTCGACCGCTTCGTGCTCGAGAGCTGGGTCTCGAAGCTCGTCGACGTCCCGAACCGCGTGCGCGCGCGGATCCCGGTGCACGTGCAGGTGGTCGGCAGCCGGCACCGCGGCGAGAGCGAGCACTTCTACGGCCTCTCCCGCAACCTGAGCGTCCACGGCATGCTGCTCGCGAGCCCGGTGCGCATCGAGGCCGAGGACCTCGACCTCGAGATCGACCTGCCGGAGTCCGACGGCCGCGTACGCGTGCTCGGGCGCGTCGCGCGCCAGGCGCCCGAGGTGGGCTGGCCCTACTTCGGCTACGGAATCGAGTTCCTGTACCTGCCCGAGGCCGCCCAGCGCGTGATCGACCGCCTCGTGCGCCGCGAGGCGCCGCAGGAGCCGCCGCGCAGCCTGTGGACCGCGAACGCCATCCACTCGACGCTGCGCAAGGACGGCTGGATCTACGAGCTCAGCGATCCCGCGCGTACGGACTGCGGCTTCCTGGTCGAGATCCGGCGCGCCTCGCACGAGGACTGGCGCGCCGGGCGCGGCAGCCCGTACTACGTGGTCGCGGATCGCACCCCGGAGTCGGCGCTCGCGGCCGCGCGCGGCTTCGTCTTCCGCCACGGCTGACGCCCGATGACGCCGCGGATCTCGGTGCTGCTGCCGGTCCGCGACGCCCGCGCGACGCTCGACCGCTGCCTCGACTCGCTCGCGGCCCAGACGCTCGCCGATCACGAGGTGGTCGTCGTCGACGACGGCTCCGCCGACGGAAGCGGCGAGCGGCTGCTCGACCGCGCGGCGCGCGATTCCCGGCTGCGCGTGCTGCGCGCGCAGCCGCGCGGAGTCGTGGCGGCCCTGAACCACGCGCTCGCCGAAGCGAAGGCACCGCTCGTCGCGCGGATGGACGCCGACGACGTCGCGCACCCGAGCCGGCTCGCGCTGCAGGCGCAGCGTCTCGAGCGCGACGTGGCCGTGGACGTGCTGGCGAGCCGGGTGGCGGTCGGGCCCGGAAGCGGGCGAGGGCATGCGCGCGTACGTCGAGTGGGTGAACGGGCTCGTCGACCACGAGGCGATGGCCCGCGACCGCTTCGTCGAGTCGCCCGTCGTCCATCCCTCCGTTGCCATGCGCACGTCGACGCTGCGCGGGCTCGGCGGCTATCGAGACTTCGACGGGCCCGAGGACTACGAGCTGTGGCTGCGCGCCTTCGACGCCCGGCTGCGATTCGCGAAGCTCGCCGAGACGCTGCATCGAGTGGCGCGACAGCCCGGGGCGGCTGACGCGCCGTGATCCGCGCTACGCGCCCGAGCGCTTCCGGAGCGTGAAGCTCGACGCGCTCGAGCGCGGCCCGCTCGCGGCGCCCGCGCGACCGCTGGTGGTCTGGGGGGCAGGCCGGATCGGCAAGGCCTGGTCGCGTGCGCTGCGCGCTCGCGGGCTCCGCCTCGCGGCCTTCGTGGAGGTCGACCCGCGCAAGCTCGGCCAGCGGATCCACGGGGTCCCGGTCGTCCCGGTCCCGCAGGCGGCCGCGTGGCCGGGGGCGCTGCATCTCGCCGCGGTCGGGCAGCCGGGAGCGCGCGAGCAGATCCGCTCCGAGGCCAGGCAGCTGGGCCTCTCGGAAGAGCGCGACTTCGTCGCGGTCGCCTGACGGACAGCCTCCTATAATCGGCGGATGCGGCGGTTTTGCGTGGTGACACTCGTGGCGCTCCTGGGTGCTGTGCCCGCGGCGCCAGCGCCGAAAGTCCCGCCCCCGGTTCCGCGGCTCCAGAAGCTCGCGCGGATCCTCGAGCTCGAGGACCAGCGCAGCGCCGGCGGCGACGAGCTCGAGCGGCTGCTCCGGGACGGGGACCGCGGCGTGAGGCGCCGTGCCGCGCTCGCGGCCGGGCGCATCGCGCTGCCCGAGCTGGTGGCGCCGCTCGGCGAGCTGATGAACGACCAGGAGGTCGAGGTCCGGCGGATGGCCGCGTTCGCGCTGGGCCTCGCCGCGAGCCCGACGGCGGTCGACCGCCTGCTGGCGTCGCTGCAGGACAGCGACGGCCAGGTGCGCGGCCGCGCGGCGGAGGCGCTCGGGAAGATCGGCGACGCGCGCGCCGCGGCGCCGATCGCGCAGCTCGTCGTGGCGTCGCTGCCGAAGACGATCGACCGCATGACGGTGCGCGGCGACGATCCGGCCGACGCCGCCGGGCAATGGAGCGAGCAGCGCCTCGCGCTCTTCGCGCTGGCGCGGCTCAAGGACGTCCCCGCGGCGCGCCTCGCGCTCGTCGACGGCGCGCGCCCGCGCTTCGACTGGTGGGCCGCGACCTGGGTGGCGATGCGGCTCGAGAGCCCCGAGCTCAAGCCGGTGCTTCAAGCGGCGGCCGCGTCCGACGAGCCGCTGCAGCGCGCGCTCGCCGCGCGCGGGCTCGGGGCGCTCAAGGACACGGGCTCGCTCGAGCGGCTGGCGGCGCTCGCGCGCGACCGCGACGAGACCGTCGCCATGCAGGCGCTGCGCGCGCTCGGCGGCCTCGGCGATCCGCGCGGTGTCGCGGCGGCCTCGGGCATGCTCGACGCGGGCAGCGACGTCGTGCGCCGCGAGGCGCTGCGCACGCTCGCGGCCCTGGGCGGCGACCGGGCCCAGGGCGAGCAGCTCGTGCGCCTGGTGGCCTCGCAGGATCCCTGGATCCGGGCCGCGGCGCTCGGGGCGCTCGCGCGCAGCGACCGCGAGAACTTCGCGCTCGTGCTCTCGGGCATGGACCCCGATCGCGTCTTCTGGGTGCGCTCGGCGCTCGCCGGCGCGCTCGGCAAGGCCGGCGACGAGATGAGCGTCGGCATCCTGCACGCGATGCTGCGGGACGAGGACGCGCGCGTGCTGCCGGGGGTGCTCGAGGCGCTGCGGCAGGCGCGCGGCAAGGACGCGCTCGACACGCTGCGCCGTCACCTCGAGCACGCCGATCTCGGCGTGCGGGTCGCCGCCGCCGAGGGCATCGCGGCGCTCTCGCCCGCGGGGCTCTCCGGCCCGCTGCTGGCGGCCTGGCGCCGGGGGCTGGGCGACGGCGAGGGCGAGCTCGAGGCGCGCATCGCGGCCGTCGTGGCGCTCGCGGCGCAGAAGGACGACGCTGCGAAGAGCGGGCTCGACGAGGTGGCGCGCAAGGACCCCGCGCGCGCGATCCGCATGCGCGCGGGCCAGCTTCTGCGGGAGCAGGGCGGCGAGGCTCCCGACCCCGGGCCCGAGCGCGTCGTGCGCGCGCCGCTCGACTATGCCGAGGCGATGGCCCCCTACGAGCCGCGGGCCGGGGTCCAGCTCTACACGCCGCGCGCGTTCCTGAAGACGCGTCACGGCACGATCGAGATCCGTCTCGACGTGGTCGAGGCCCCGCTCACCACGGCCTCCTTCGTCGCGCTCGCGCGGCGCGGCTTCTACGACGGGCTCACGTTCCACCGCGTCGAGCCGGGCTTCGTGGTGCAGGGCGGCTGCCCGCGCGGCGACGGCAACGGCGGCCCCGGCTATGCGCTGCGCTGCGAGATCACGCGCCGGCCGTACGCGCGCGGCTCGGTGGGGATGGCGCTGTCCGGCAAGGACACGGGCGGCAGCCAGTTCTTCATCACGCTCGCGCCGCAGCCGCACCTCGACGGGGGCTACACGCTCTTCGGCCAGGTCGCGGCAGGCATGGAGCTGGTCGACAAGCTCCGGCCCGGCGACGTGATCGAGCGGGTGACGGTGTGGACGGGGGAGGCGCTGCCGTGACGCGCCCGCGCGTGCGGCTCGTCGCGCTCGACATCGACGGCACGCTGCTGCGCAGCGACAAGACGCTCTCGCCGCGCACGCGCGAGGCGGTGGCGCGCGCGCGCGGCGGCGGCGTGCGGGTGGTGCTGGTGACCGGGCGCCGGCACCCGTCGGCGCGCAAGGTGGCCGACGAGCTCGGCCCGGCGCTGCCGCTCGTGGTCCACAACGGTGCGCTCGTGATCGACGAGGGCCGCATCATCCGCTGCCGGCCGCTCGCGCGCGAGGTCGCGGTCCGCGCGATCGAGGTCGGGCGCGCCTGGGGCGCCGAGCCGATCGTCCACTGCGGCCGCGGCGGCGAGGGCTGGCTGCTGGTCGAGGCGCGGGCCCAGCCGGAGGGGCTGGTCGCCTACTACCTCGAGCGCGCGCGCGGAGAGCTGCGGCTCGTCGACGGGCTCGTCGAGGCGATCGCGCGCGAGGACACGATCCAGGTGATGTTCGGCGGCGCGCGCGCCGGGATCGAGGCGCTCTACGAAGCCCTGGCCGCGGCGCTCGCGGGCGCGGCCCGGCTCGAGCGCACCGTCTATCCGGCGAACGACTTCGCGCTCGTCGACGTCCTCGACCCGGGCGTCGGCAAGGCCGACGCGCTCGCGTTCCTGTGCGGGCGCTGGGGCATCGCGGCGGAGGAGACGCTCGCGATCGGCGACAACTGGAACGACCGCCAGATGCTGGAGTCCGCGGGCCGCGGCCTGCTGATGGGAAACGCGCCCGTCGAGCTCATCGCGCTCGGGCTGCCCCTGCTGCCGACCAACGACGAGGACGGCGTCGCGCACGCGCTCGAAACCCACGTGTTCGCGACCGGGGCGTAGCAGCCAACAAAAATGGGGGGCGAGACGGACTCTCGACCCCCCCAAACGTCCCCGGGGCTCTTACTTCTTCTTCTTCGAAGCCTTCTTCTTGGCAGCCTTCTTCTTCGCCGGCATTGAGGTGATCCCCCCTTTCAGTCCAGGGATGGACGGGCGCGGTCGCCTGCCCACCTGTCGGGTATCTGCGAGCCGCGCATACTAGCGGTAGGGTAGGAACGCCTCCACGCGTTGTCAAGGGTTTTTTGGCGTCGTTCGGGCTCCATGCTCCACGCGTGGAGCGGGTTAGACTGTGCACGCCAGCTGTGGAAATCATTTGAACAGGCTCCAGGAGCCAGTTTCAGCGTGTGCGTCTCTCGAAATCGCTGTCGTGTGGAGCCTTCCGCTGCGCACGACGAAAATGTGGGAGGTGCGCGGCTCACGAGCCGTCCTTATATACTATTTTGAATACCCGTCGCGGAGCGCGCGCGACCGGCGCCGGCGCGCTCACGGCGCGCGACTAGCCGCCGTAGTGCGTGGTGAGGCGTGCGCGCGCGGCGTGGCGCTCGAGCCCGAGCGAGACGAGCTCGCGCCAGCAGCTCGGGATAGCGTAGCCCGCTCGCCTCCCAGAGCTTCGGGTACATGCTGATCGACGTGAAGCCGGGAATCGTGTTGACCTCGTTCAGCAGCAGCCGGCCCGAGGCCTTCTCGAGGAAGCAGTCGACGCGCGCGTAGCCCGCGCCGTCGACCGCGCGGAACGCGGCGAGCGCGAGTGCCCGCACCGCGTCGCTCTCCGCGGGCGAGATGCGCGCCGGGATGTGGAGCTCGGTGCGGCTCGCGGCGTCGTACTTGGAGTCGTAGTCGTAGAACTCGCGGTCGGGAACGATCTCGCCGGGCACGGATGCTCGGGGATCGTCGTTTCCGAGCACCGAGACCTCGACCTCGCGCACGTCGAGCCCGCGCTCGACCACGACCTTGCGGTCGTAGGCAAAGGCGAGCTCGAGCGCGGGCGCAAGCGCCGCGAGCGTCTTCACCTTGCTCACCGCGACGCTCGATCCCAGGTTCGCAGGCTTCACGAAGAGCGGCAGCCCGAGCTCGCTCGCGACGCTGGCTTCCAGGGCCGGATCGCGCCGCCGGAGCACGCGGTGCTCGACCTGCGGCAGCCCGGCCTCGGCGAAGAGCGACTTCATGATCGCCTTGTCCATCGAGGCCGCGGAGGCGAGCACACCGGCGCCCACGTACGGCACCGAGGCGAGCTCGAAGAGGCCCTGCACCGTCCCGTCCTCGCCGAAGGTCCCGTGCAGCACCGGAAAGAAGACGTCGGGCCGCGCGAGCTCGCGAGCGTCGGCCAGCCGACGCAGCCGCCCGCCGTCCTCGGGCGAGGGCGAGAGGAACACGGCTTCGCCGCCCTCGGCCCCTGGCGCGCCGGCGGGCTGCAGGTGCCAGCCGCCGGCCTTGTCGACGAAGAGCGGGAGCACGTCGTGGCTTTCCGACAGCCCCTCGGCCACCGAGCGGGCCGAGCGCAGGCTCACCTCGTGCTCGCCGGAGCGGCCTCCGAACACGAGCGCCACCTTGAGCCGCGCGTTCACGGGGGAAGTCTATACTCGCTTCCCCCCATGCCCGGCTTCGCGTTCACGGTCGACTCGCGCGACGGGCGCGCCCGCGCCGGCCGGCTCGCGACTCCGCACGGAGAGGTGGCGACGCCCGTCTTCATGCCCGTCGGCACCGCGGCCGCCGTGAAGGCGGTGCTGCACCGCGACCTCGCCGAGATCGGGGCCCGCATCCTGCTCGCGAACACCTACCACCTGATGCTGCGGCCGGGCGACGCGCTCGTGGCGAGCCTGGGCGGCCTCAACGGCTTCACGGGCTGGAGCGGGCCGTTCCTCACCGACAGCGGCGGCTACCAGGTGTTTTCGCTCGCCGCGCTGCGCAAGCTCGACGAGCAAGGTGTCGTCTTCCGGAGTCACATCGACGGCAGCGAGCACCTGCTCTCGCCCGAGCGATCGATGGCGATCCAGCAGAACCTGGGTGCCGACATCGCGATGGCGTTCGACGAGTGCCCGCCGGGCGACGCGGCCCGCGACGTGGTCGAGGCGGCGACCGCGCGCACCACGCGCTGGGCCCGGCGCAGCCGCGACGCCCACACCCGCGCCGACCAGTGGCTGTTCGGCATCGTGCAGGGCGGCGTCCACCTGGACCTGCGCGCCGAGAGCGCCAGAGCGCTCGTCGAGCTCGACTTCCCTGGCTACGCGGTGGGCGGCCTCGCGGTGGGGGAGCCGAAGCCGGGGCGCGACCGCGTGCTCGCGGAGGTCGACTCCCTGCTGCCCGCCGAGCGGCCGCGCTACCTGATGGGGGTCGGCACGCCCGCGGACCTGATCGACGCGGTGGCGTGCGGCATCGACATGTTCGACTGCGTGCTGCCGACCCGCAACGCCAGGAACGGCCAGCTCTTCACGAGCCGCGGCCGCATCTCGATCCGGAACGCCCGCTACCGCGACGACCCGCGTCCGCCCGATCCCGACTGCCGCTGCCACACCTGCCGCACCGCGAGCCGCGCCTACCTGCGCCACCTGCACCTCGCGGGGGAGATGACGGCCGCCACCTTGATGAGCCTGCACAACCTCTTCTACTACCTTGACATGATGGAGAAGCTACGGCAGAGTATCCGTTTGTGTCGCTTCGAGAGCTGGCGCGGAGAGACCCTGCGCCACCTGGAAGCCGCCGATCAGGACGGGTCGTAGCGCGACGGTCCTCAGTGATCTCCCGCCCAAGACCCTGAGAAGCGAGAGAATCCGGAAAAGCCTTTCGCGCTACTAAAGCGAGAGACCCGCATGGCCGACTCGATATCCCTACTCGCGCTCACCGGGCCCGCCCGGCCGGGCGAGCCACACCCGCTCGCCAGCCTCGTGATGATGGGGCTGATCTTCGCGATCTTCTATTTCGTGCTGATCCTGCCGATGCGCCGCAAGCAGGGCAAGCTCGAGGAGCTCGTGAAGAGCCTCAAGAGCGGCGACCGCGTCGTGCTGAGCTCCGGGATCTTCGGCACGATCGTGGGGATCGAGGACGATGCCTTCCTCGTCCGCGTGGACGACAAGACCAGGATCAAGGTCCTGAAGAGCGCCGTGGCCGGCCTGCAGGCGTCCGGGACCGAGAAGACGGAGAAGTGATGCCTCCCGCTCTGCAAAACCCGCTCACCTTGTGGCTGCTGCTGACCGCGGCGCTCGCCGGCCTCGCCTACGCGTTCGTGCGCCAGGAGCTGCGCTGGCGGGCGATCGTCTACGGCTCGGTGCTGATCGCCTGCGGCGTCGCCGTCTGGCCCCCCTACGAGCGCGAGGGCGAGCCCGGAAAGATCCACCTCGGCCTCGACCTGCGCGGCGGGATCCACCTGGTGCTGCAGGTGGTCGTCGAGGACGCGCTCAACCAGACGACCGACGACGCCGTCACCACCGCGCGCGACCAGGCCGGGCGCAAGGGCATCCAGATCGGGCCGGTCGTGCGCATCTCGCCCACCGCCTTCACGGTCGAGGGCGTCGAGCCGGCGCGCGTCAAGGACATGCGCGACCTGCTGCGCGACTTCTTCCGCACCGGCTGGGAGGTGAAGGAGTCGGGCGAGGGCAAGTTCACGGTCGAGATGACCGAGCTCTACCAGCGCCAGCTTCGCAGCCAGACGGTGCAGGAGGCGATCCGCACGCTCGAGCGGCGCGTCAACGTGCTCGGCGTCGCCGAGCCGGTGATCGCGGCGCAGGGCGCGCGCGGCGACCAGATCCTGGTGCAGCTGCCGGGCGTCACCGACGTGGAGCAGGCCAAGCGCATCATCAAGACGACGGCACAGCTGTCGCTCAAGCTCGTGGAGACTTCGGCCGCGAGCCAGGAGACGCTGCTCGCGGCGACCGGCGGCAAGGTGCCGGACAACCAGGAGGTGCTGTCGGGCCCCGGCTCGACACCGGGCGAGCCGGTCTACTACCTGGTGCGCAAGGAAGCGCTCATCACCGGGCGCGACCTGAAGAGCGCGCGCGTCGGCGTGGACGAGAACAACCGCCCGCAGATCAACTTCGCGCTGAACGCGACCGCCACCGACAAGTTCTCGCGCGAGACCGCACGCAACATCAACCGCCAGCTCGCGATCGTGCTCGACGGCACCGTCTACTCGGCGCCCGTGATCCAGAGCAAGCTCGGCTCCGACAACCGCATCACCGGCCGCTTCAGCACGCAGGAGGCGGACGAGCTGTCGAAGATCCTGAAGGCCGGCGCGCTGCCGGCGTCGCTCAAGTACCTGCAGCAGCTCACGGTGGGCGCCTCGCTCGGCCGCGACTCGATCCGCGACGGCGTGCGCGCCTCGGCCGCGGCGATGGCGTTCATCACCATCTTCATGCTCGTCTACTACCGGCTGTCGGGCCTGAACGCGATCGTGGCGCTCGCCGCCAACCTGCTGATCGTGCTGGCGGCGATGGCCTACTTCGGCGCGACGCTCACGCTGCCCGGCATCGCCGGCATCATCCTGACGGTCGGCGTCGGCGTCGACACCAACGTGCTGGTTTTCGAGCGCATCCGCGAGGAGCTGCGCCACGGCAAGACCGTGCGCGCCGCGGTCCAGAACGGCTTCGACCGCGTCTGGATCACGATCCTCGACACCCACGCGACCGCCTTGATCGCGGCGGCGTTCCTGTTCCAGTTCGGCACCGGGCCGATCAAGGGCTTCGCCGTCACGCTCGTGATCGGGCTGATCGCCAACGTGTTCGCGTCGTACTTCGTCAGCAAGTTCCTCTTCGAGTGGGTGCTCGGCGGGCGCCACTACGAGAAGCTGAGCATCTAGGGGCGCGCCATGGAGATCATCAAGAACCCGCAGATCGACTTCCTCGGCAAGGCGAAGTACTTCGTGGCGCTGAGCGCCGTGCTGATCGCCGCCGGGATCTTCTGGATCGCCTCGGGGCACCTGCGCTACGGCGTCGAGTTCTCGGGCGGCACGCAGCTGATCGTGCAGTTCAAGGTACACGCCGCGATGTCGACAAGATCCGCGACGCGGTCGACAAGGTCTCGCCGGGCTCCGTGATCCAGACCTACGGCGACGCCAAGGCCAACAAGGTGCTGGTGCGCATCTCGCAGGAGGCCTCCGAGAGCGATCTCGACGCGCCGGAGCGGGCCGTGCGCAAGGCGCTCGCCGACTCGTACGCCCAGAACCCGGTCGTCGAGTCGTCCTCCGAGATCGTCGGGCCCGTGGTGGGCGCCGAGCTGCGGCAGAAGGCGGTCCTGCTGACGGTGCTCGGCCTCGCTGTTCCAGCTGATCTACATCGCGTGGCGCTTCAAGGGCGGGATCTGGGGCACCGGCGCCACGATCGCGGCGTTCCACGACGTGCTGGTGTGCCTGGCGTTCCTCGCGTTCTTCAACTTCGAGATCACGCTCAACGTGATCGCGGCGCTGCTCACGCTCGTGGGCTACAGCGTCAACGACACCATCGTGATCTTCGACCGCGTGCGCGAGAACCTGCTGCACCGGCGCAAGGAGCCGATGGCGAAGCTGCTGAACGACTCGCTCAACCAGACGCTCACCCGCACGCTGATCTCGAACGGCACCACCTTCCTGGCCGTGCTCGGCCTCTTCCTGTTCGGCGGCGAGGTGCTGCGCGGGTTCGGCTTCGCGATGGTGGTCGGCATCGTCGTGGGCACCTACTCGACGCTCTTCATCGCCGTGCCGATGGTCGACTGGTGGTACTCGCGGGGCGGCGGCAGCGGAAAGGTCGTCCGCGCCGCCTGATCCCGGGGGCGGTTTCACCTTCTTTCACCCCCGAGGTGAGGAACCTCACCACGGCCGGACGCGCCCAAGCCTCTCGGGGAAGAGAGCGGATGTAAGATGGCGACGATGGGCGCTCCTGCCGAAAAGCCCGTTGAGCCGCCACCCGCGGAGCCGCCCGTCCGCCATTTTCTGGGTGCGATCGACGAGGACAACCTCTTCGGCACGGCGACTCGCCGTCATGGACCCGCCCCGCAAGACCCGCTGGCAGCTGATCGGCCGGCGCGTCTCGATCGGCGCCCACATCGTCGCGGCCCTGCTCATCGTCCTCGTCCCGATCTTCATGCCGGAGGAGCTTCCGGAGCAGGGCGACAGGCGCGTCGTCTTCTTCGACCCGCCGCCGCCCCCGCCGCCGCCGATGCAGCGCGGCAGCTCGATGCGCGAGCAGGTGAAGCCGGAGCCCGCGAAGAAGGTGGTCGACACGCCGAAGCCCGACTTCGTCGCTCCGATCGAGCAGCAGCCGGTCGAGAAGCCGCTCGAGCCGGAGACGGGCGTCAAGCCCGAGGACCAGTTCGGAAGCGAGACCGGCAGCGACCTCGGCGACGCGCTCGGGATGGAGGGCGGCGTCGAAGGCGGGCAGGTGGGCGGCGTGCCCGGGCGGAGTGCTCGGCGGCGTGCTGGGCGGCACGGGCACGGGCCCGGTGATGGACTACGACACCCCGCCGCGGCCGATCAAGTCCCCGCGGCCGCAGTACCCCCAGGAAGCCTTCATCAAGAAGATCGAAGGCACGGTGCTGGTCGAGATCCTGATCGACGCGACGGGCAAGGTCGCGCGGGCGCGCGTGGTCCAGTCGGTGCCGCTGCTCGACGCCGCGGCGCTCCAGACGGTCTACCAGTGGGCGTTCATGCCTGCGATCAAGCACGGCAAGCCGGTCGCGACCCTGGCGCACATCCCGGTGGCCTTCCGCATCTACTAGTCGGCGCTCCCATCCTTCGGGCGTGGACGCTTGGAACCTGGAGGGCGAAAGCGGTGTCCAAGTAAGCAGCCTGCAGGTGCCTTCGTGGGCCCCTAAACCCCGAAAAGCCTTGCGGGATCAAGGCTTGACACCTCCGGGAAGCGGGGACTAGAATCCGCGTCTCTTGCCCGAAAGGGCGGGTTTTCAAGGCAAAAAGTAAGGGGTCGGCCAATGGAGAAGAGGCTTTTCGAGGACCTCATCGACTCGGGCAAGGGCGACCACAGCACTCAGCAGTCGAAGACCATCCCGGTCTCCCTCGCCCTCCACATGGTGATCGCCGCGGTGATCATCATCGTGCCGCTGCTGTCGGCCGACCAGCTGCCGGATCCGGCCTCGGCGGTGAAGGCCTTCTTCGTCGAGCCGATGGCGGCCCCGGCGCCACCGCCGCCGCCCCCGCCTCCCGCGGCGCGGCCGCAGGCGCCGAAGGTGATCCAGAAGCCGGTGGTCGAGAACAAGTTCGTCGCCCCCGTCGAGGTTCCCGAGGAGATCAAGCCCGAGGAGAGCATCGACATGGGCGTCGAGGGCGGCGCCGGCGGTGTCGAGGGCGGCGTCCCCGGCGGCGTCGTGGGCGGGATCGTGGGCGGCCTGCCTGACGCCCCGGCCCCGGTCCAGGCCGTCCGCGTCGGTGGCCAGATCAAGGAGCCGAAGAAGCTCAAGAACGTTCCGCCCGTCTACCCCGACATCGCCAAGCAGGCGCGCGTCCAGGGTGTCGTGATCCTCGAGTGCACGATCTCGCCCCAGGGCAAGGTGACGGACGTGAAGGTGCTGCGCGGGATCCCGCTGCTCGACCAGGCGGCGACCGACGCGGTCAAGCAGTGGGTCTACACGCCGACTCTCTTGAACGGCGTGCCGGTACCGGTCATCATGACGGTCACCGTCAACTTCAAGCTCTCCTAAGGCCTCGGCCGAAGAGCCCGTAACTAGAGAAAGTCCAGGAGGACGCGATGCAGTTCGATCTCAGGACCATGGCCGAGCACATGGGCGGCGTTGCGTGGGCCGTCGTCATCGTGCTCTTCATCATGTCCATGTACTCGATCGCCGTGATGATCGAGCGCTTCTGGACCTTCCGCCAGGCGACGCTTCAGTCGCGCAAGTACGTGCCCGAAGTGGCGCGCTACATGAAGTCGAACAAGATCCACGAGGCGATCAACGTCTCCGACGGCAAGCAGTACAGGCTCAGCCACCTCGCCAAGGTGCTGAAGCCGGGCCTGCAGGAGTGGCAGTACCAGGTCGAGACGGGCGAGGTCGAGCGCGACCGCGACGCCGCGGTCGAGGCCGCCAAGCGTGCGATCCACCGCGCGACCGCCGTGAACCTCGCCGACCTGAAGCGCGGGCTCTCGGGCCTCGCCACGATCGGCGCGACGGCCCCCTTCGTGGGCCTGTTCGGCACCACCTTCGGCATCATCAACGCCTTCTCGGGCATGGCGCTCACCGGGTCGGGCGGCATCGCCGCGATCTCGGCCGGCATCGCCGAGGCGCTGATCACCACGGCGTTCGGGCTGTTCGTGGCGGTGCCCGCGGTGTGGGCCTTCAACTACTTCAACGGCAAGGTCGAGAACTTCAACGTCGAGATGGACAACGCCAGCTCGGAGCTGCTCGACCAGTTCATCAAGAAGAGCGCTAGCGCACGCGGCGCGGGCCGGCGCCGAGGTACGAAGGAGCCATCCCATGTCAATGGCAGTCGGCGGAAGCAAGGGCGGGCCGATGGCGAACATCAACGTCACGCCCATGGCCGACATCATGATCGTGCTGCTGATCATCTTCATGGTGATCACGCCGCTGCTGCAGAAGGGCGTCGACGTGGTGCTGCCGAAGGCGGGCAACACCAAGGAGCGCAAGGACGAGCCGAAGTCGATCGTGGTCGCGATCAAGAAGGACTCGACCACGTACCTGAGCGGCCAGAAGCTCGACAACCAGGCGGAGCTCCTGCCCAAGGTCAAGGAGAAGCTCCAGGACCTGCCCGAGGGCGCGCGCATGATCTACCTGAAGGCCGACGACGCGCTCGCCTACTCCGAGGTCATGAAGGTGATGGACCTCGTGCGCGAGGCGGGCGCCGAGGAAGTGGCGCTGATCGCCGAACCGCGGGTGCAGGGGTAGCGCCATGACGACGCAGAGGCCCATGGACAAGGACGCTGTCCATCATCGGGAGATGGAGAAGAAGCGCCGCTCGGGCAAGACCGACGAGGTCCACCCCGAGAGCGGCGCGATGGCCGACATCAACATCACGCCGCTCATCGACGTGATGCTGGTGCTGCTGATCATCTTCATGGTGGTGACCCCGCTCGCGCAGCGCGGGCTCGACATCTCGCTGCCGCAGCCGCCGCCGCCCAACCAGCCCGAGCAGCAGGACGCCGCCCAACCAGGTGGTGCTGGCGCTCGAGGAGGGCGCCATCACGGTCAACAAGAACCCCGTCACGCTCGAGGACCTCGAGACGCGGCTGCGCGACATCTACCAGGCGCGCTCCGACAAGACGATCTTCGTGCGGGCCACGGGCACCGTGCCCTACGGCCGCGTGGTCCAGGCGATGGACCTCGCCAAGGCCGCCGGCGTCGAGCGGATCGGCATCATCTCCGACAAGATGATCGAGGAAGCCGGCGGCACGGTCGGCGGCCAACCCTAGGGGGTTCGGGGGGCGAGACGCCCCCCGAAGAGCCGGTCCCGAAGGTCCTTTAGCTCATTCCTGATCGCCTGCTCGTCCGTTTGCTTCTTCGGGTTGGCGGCCTCCCAGAACCGAAACTGGTCACGACGAACAACTCCGTCCGGACGGAGTTGCCCACCACATGGTGGTGAGTTGGGAATTTGTCTCGAGTGGACGGGCGAGGCAAGCAGACCTTCAGGGACCCGCCGAAAACGAGCTAACGGACTTGCGGGACTCGCAATCGGGGGGGCATCCCGCCCCCCCGATCCCCCCGGGGCGTTACTTCCCGGGCTCGGGAGTGGCGGTGGCCTCCGGCGGCACGTCGGTGGCTCCCGCAGCTGCGGCGGCCGTCTCCTTGCGGAGGTCCATCGCCTGCTTCTGCAGCAGCACGGCCTTGTCCAGGTACTCCTTGCGCATCGTCGGGTTGCGGGCGACCTGGGCCTTGACGCGGAACAGCAGGCCCTTCGTGATGATCGCCTCCCAGTAGTCGGGCTTCATGCCGAGGGCCGTGTCGACGGCGGCGAGGCCCTTGTCGGCGTACTCGTCCTTCTCCTGGTCGCCGATCAGCGGGTCGCGGTAGGCCTTGTCCCAGTAGAACATCGCGAGCTTGTAGTAGCCGCTCGGGTCGGTGGCGTCGAGCTTGGCGCACTTCTCGAGCGTCGCGATCGCGCTCGAGAACTTGGCGCGCCGCGCGCCCTTCGACTGGTTGTCGACGAAGACCACGCCGGCCTCGTCCCAGAGCGGCTTGTTGTAGAAGGCCGCGAGCGCCCCGCACGCCTTCGCGTCGTTCGGGTTCTGCTCGGTCACCCTGACGTAGGTCTGCTCCGCCTCCGCCACGCGGCCGAACTTCTCGTAGAGGTTGGCCATCGCGTAGAGGTTCTTGGCGTCGTTCGGGTTGTCCTTCACCAGCTGCTCCGCGTAGCCGATCGCCTTCTCGTAGTTCGTGAGCGGCGGGTCCGAGTACATCGCCGTGAGCGCGCCGAGCGTGTTGATGCGGAGCTGCTTGACGTTGGGGCTGTCGGCCTTGTTGACCTCGAGCGACTTCTCGTAGTGCGCGATCGCCTGGTCGAGGTGCTGCTTGTTGTCGTCGCCTTCCTTGCCCGGCCGGTAGAGCGACTGGTGGGAGCTACCCAGGTAGAAATGAGCCTCGGCGAAGTTCGGCTCGAGCTCGACCGCCCGCTCGTAGAACTCGATCGCCTGCCGGTAGTTCTCTTCCTTGTAGAGGCGGTTGCCGTCCTTGAAGGCGGCCTTCGCTCGCACCATGTTGCAGCCGGCGCCGACCATCACGAGGGGGAGCAAGGCGGCGAACAGGCGGATTCTCAATCGGGTTCTCATCGGCCGTCTCCCGGGAAAGTCGTTGAATACAAAGAGTCTCGGAGGAAGCGGATTATAGGCACGCCCGTCAAAGGGGAGTCAAGGAAAGCGCCTTTCATTTGACCGGTTTTGCCCCCGTCCCTAGACTCCACGAAAGGCCATGATTCGCTTCGAGGACATCCAGGAGACGGTCGAGAAGCACCACCCGGACGCCGATCTCGAGATCCTGCGCAAGGCTTACATCTTTTCGGCGGTCGAGCACAAGGGGCAGATGCGCGCCTCGGGCGAGCCCTACCTGGTGCACCCGCTGGAGGTGGCGGCGATCCTGGCCGAGATGCGGATGGACCCGATCTGCGTCGCCGTCGGCCTGCTGCACGACGTGCTCGAGGACACGCTGACGACGCCCGAGCGGCTCCAGGAGTACTTCGGCCCGGACGTGCTGCACATCGTCGAGGGCGTCACCAAGATCTCGCAGATCCCGTTCGCCACCAGCGAGGAGCGCCAGGCCGAGACCTACCGCAAGATGCTGCTGGCGATGGTCGACGACATCCGGGTGATCCTGGTGAAGCTCGCCGACCGCCTGCACAACATGCGCACGCTGCAGCACCTGCCCGAGGAGCGCCAGAAGCGGATCGCGCGCGAGACGCTCGACATCTACGCGCCGATCGCGGGCCGGCTCGGGATGGCCAAGATCAAGAACGAGCTCGAGGACCTCGCCTTCCGCTACATCGACAAGCCGGCCTACGACGCGCTCGCGCAGCAGGTCGAGGATCGCCGCAAGCAGGCGGCCGCCTTCATCGAGAAGATCCGCGGGGTGGTCGACCAGAACCTGCGCGCGGCCGGCATCGAGGCGCAGATCGAGGGCCGCATCAAGCGCCTGCACTCGATCCAGCAGAAGCTGCGGCGCCAGCGCATCGACCTCGACCAGGTCTACGACTTCGTCGCGCTGCGGATCCTGGTCGGAAGCGTCGCCGACTGCTACGCGGCGCTCGGCGTGCTGCACAACACCTGGCGCCCGGTGCCGGGGCGGATCAAGGACTTCATCGCGATGCCGCGCCCGAACGGCTACCAGTCGCTGCACACCTCGGTGATCTCGGAGGACGGCCACCCGTTCGAGGTGCAGATCCGCACGCAGGAGATGCACCGGATCGCCGAGGAGGGCATCGCCGCGCACTGGAAGTACAAGGAGGGCCGCACCGGCGTCGACAAGGACGACCACGCCTTCTCCTGGCTGCGCCAGCTGCTCGAGTGGCAGCAGGAGGTCAAGGACCCGCACGAGTTCCTGAACTCGCTGAAGCTCGACCTCTATCCCGAGGAGGTCTACTGCTTCACGCCGCGCGGCGAGGTGAAGATGCTGCCGCGCGGCGCCTCGCCGATCGACTTCGCCTACGCGATCCACACCGAGGTCGGCCACCAGTGCGTGGGCGCGCGCGTCAACGGCAAGATGGTGCCGCTGCGGTACAAGCTCAAGAACGGCGACATCGTCGAGATCCTGACCTCGCCGGGCCACAAGCCGAGCCGCGACTGGCTGAGCTTCACGGTCACGAACAAGGCGAAGGCCAAGATCCGCCACTACCTGAACACGACCGAGAAGCAGCAGGCGCTCGAGATCGGCAGGAAGCACCTGGAGCGCGAGCTCAGGCGCTACGACCTCTCGCTCAAGAAGCTGCTTGCCGAGCCGTCGCCGCTCGAGACGCTGGCGCAGGAGATGGGCGCCGGGACGCGCATCGACGACCTGTTCGTGGCGATCGGCTACGGCAAGGTGTCGGTGCGCCAGGTGCTCGCGAAGCTCTGCTGCCGCCCGAGAAGCTCGCGGAGCCGACGCCCAGCGCCAGGCCGCTCGCCGTCGTCGACGCCGTCAAGCGGCTGCTGCGCGGCGACGACCGCATCAAGGTGAAGGGCACCGACGACCTCCTGGTCTACCGGGCCAAGTGCTGCAACCCGATCATGGGCGAGCCGATCGTCGGCTACATCACGCGCGGCAAGGGCGTCTCGGTGCACTCGCTCGCCTGCCCGAACGTCACCAACCTGGTCTACGACCCCGAGCGGCGCATCGCGGTCGAGTGGGAGTCGGGGGCCGAGGGCGGCTACGAGGTGCGTCTGGCCGTCGGGCTGCAGGACCGCCCGGGCGCGCTCGCCGCGGTGACCGCGGCGCTCGCCGCCGTCAAGACCGACGTGCGCGACGCGCAGGTGCGCACCTTCGACGACAAGACCGCCTCGATCGAGCTCACGGTGAGGATCAGCGACAAGAAGCACCTCGACCGCGTGCTGAAGTCGGTGCGCGGCGTCTCGGGCGTCATCGACGTCGCTCGGCACAGCGTTCCGCGCTGAGCGGCTCTCATTTGCGCGCCGCCGGGCAAAGCGGATACGCTCGAAACTTCCCCTAACAGGAGGTCTCTGGTCCCTTGCCCACCAAGCACGTGTCCACGTCCGAGGCGCCCGAGCCGATCGGGCCCTACTCGCAGGGCGTCATCTCGGGAGGCCTGCTGTTCTGCTCGGGGCAGATCGCACTCCACCCGGAGACCGGCGAGCTCGTCGAGGGCGACGTGGCGGTGCAGACCGACCGGGTGCTGCAGAACCTGATCGCGGTCCTGCGTGCGGCCAAGATGGGACCCGAGAACGTGGTGAAGGCCACGGTCTACCTGACCGACATGGCCGACTTCCCGAAGATGAACGAGGTCTACGCGAAGTACCTCGGGGACAAGCCTCCCGCCCGCACCACGATCGCCGCGGCCGGCCTGCCGCGCGGCGTCAGGGTGGAGATCGACGTGATCGCGGCTTTGATTCTGGGTGCTGCGCCGCACCCCCAGACCCCGCTCGCTCCGCCCGAGTGAATCGGGCTCCGCTCGCAGCCCGTAACGATGGCAGTACCTGCGCGCTTCCTACTAGGCCGCTGCGGTCTTGGACTTGGCGTGAGGAGCCGGCTTGGCGACCCTGCCGGAGCGCAGGCAGCGGGTGCAGACCTTGACCCGCTTGTGGGTTCCCTTGCCGACGACCGCGCGCACGGACTGAAGGTTGGGGTTGAAGCGCCGGTGAGTCACGTTGTGAGCGTGGCTGACCCGATTGCCGAACTGCGGGCCCTTGCCGCAGATGTCACACCGCTGAGCCATGACGAGACGACCTCCCTCGGGGCCCGATTCCGGCCCAGGACGCAAAACTCGATTCTAGAGGAGGGCCTCCTCGAGCGTCAAGGCGGGCACTCTGGAGCGGGCGGCCGTGCGGCGAGGCCGGCCGGGTGGCCATGCTATAGTCGCCGGGCTCGAAAACCATGGTCCAGTTCAACTTCAGCGAGCGGACCATCAAGGCCAAGGTGGTCTACTACGGGCCGCCGCAGTCCGGAAAAACCACGAACCTCGAGCAGATCCACAGGATCAGCGACCCCGAGGGGGCCAACCGGCTGATCTCGCTCAACACCGCGCAGGACCGAACGCTCTTTTTCGATCTGCTGCCCTTCAGCCTCGGCAGCGTCTCCGGCTACGACTTCAAGATCCAGCTCTACACGGTCCCCGGCCAGGTCCAGTACAACGCCACGCGGCGTGTGGTGCTGGCCGGCGCCGACGCCGTCGTGTTCGTGGCGGACAGCCGCCGGCCGGCGGCGAAGGAGAACCAGGCGGCCTTCGAGAACATGAAGGTCAACCTGCTCGCGAACCGGCTGGTTCCCGAGAAGGTCCCGCTCGTCGTCCAGTACAACAAGCAGGACCTCGAGCCGCTGGTTCCGCGCGAGGAGCTCGACCGCACGCTCAACTTCTGGGGGCGCAGGGCGTTCCCGGCGGTGGCCGCCCGCGGCGAAGGCGTGATGGAGACGTTCGCCGCCGTGGTTCAGGAGATGCTCGCGACGATCGCGGTCAAGTACAACCTGAAGGAGAAGGGCCTCGACCCCGAATCGGTGCCCGAGATCGTGGCGCAGGCGTTCGCCGAGATCGTGAGGAAGGCTCCGCCGCGGCCCGCCGCGCCGGACGCAGCGCCGCCCGCGCCGAAAGTCGTGATCGCCGAGCCCCAGGGAGTCGAGCCCGCGTACCCGGGACAGGTCGGGCCCGAGGTGAATCCCGTCTCGGAGGAGCTGCTCAACCGCGCGATCCGCGCGAACGTCGAGCTCGCCCAGACGCTCAGCCAGCTGGTCCGCGAGGTCCACGAGGGGCTCGGCGTGATCCAGGTCCAGTCGAGCCGGCTCGCCGCCTCGACCGACGACGCCCATCGCGGGTCGCTCGTGGCCGCGATCGAGCATCAGGTGAAGCGGATGCAGCAGATGCTGCGCGAGACCGGCCAGCCCGCCGGCTCGCGCGCGCCCGGGCCGCCGCAGACTCCGCCGACGCCGCCGCGCGGCATCACGGCGCCGGCTCCGCCGCCGCGTCCGAGCCCGGCACCCGCGCCGCCGCTGCCGTTCCCGTCGCCCGCGCGTCCCGCGGCGTCGCACGAGCCGGTGGCTCGTCCCGCGGCCCCGCCGCCCCCGGCCCGGCCGCCGTCGTTGCGGTTGCCGGGCTCGACGGGCTGGTCGCGGAGATGGTCCAGCTGTCGCGCCCCGCGCTCGCCGCGCGTCCCGTCCGCGTGGAAGTCCGGATGACGCCCGGGACACCGCTGCCGCGCTGCTCGCCGATCGGCCTGAAGCGCTCGTTCGCCGCGCTCTTCCAGGGGCTCTCGGCCGTCGTCACGCCGCAGTCGGCGATCGTCGTGCGCGCCGAGAAGAAGCCGGTGCTCTTCAAGGGCAGGGACGGCTCCCAGCAGACGCGCGACTTCCTGATGATCGCGGCGACCCACGCCGGCGGCCTCGCGGATGCCGACCAGCAGCGCGTGCTGCAGGGCGCCGACGCCGGCCCGCTCGGCGAAGCCCAGCGGCTCGTGCGGGAGATGGGCGGCTTCATCCGCTTCGCGCCGCTGCCCGGCGGCGCGCTCGAGACGCGCATCTTCCTGCCGGCTTGAAACGGGGGGTCGCTGCGCCGCAGCCCCCCTTGTCAGTGACCGGCCGCGGCGAGGTCGAAAGCCTGGCCCATCGCCGGCACGCGCGCGACGAAGCCGCGCTCGCGCGTGATCCGCCCGGCGAGCGCATCGGCCGCTTCCGGCTCGCCGTGGGTCACGAAGACCGCCTGAGGCTTGCCCTTCACGCCCGACAGCCAGCGCAGCATCTCGCCCCCGTCGGCGTGGCCCGAGAGCCCCTTCAGGTCCCGGATCTCCGCCAGCACCGGCAGCTCGCCCTTGTGGATCCGCACCGTGGAGGCGCCGTCGAGGAGCGCGCGGCCGAGTGTCCCCGCCGCCTGGTAGCCGGTGATCAGCAGCGTGTTCTCGGGCTTGGGCAGCCGGACCCGGCAGTGGTGAAGGATGCGTCCGCCCGACAGCATGCCGCTCGACGAGATGATGACGGCCGGGCCCTTCAGGTCGTTGAGCGCCTGCGACTCCGCGCGGGTGCGGTGCAGGTGCACCCACTTGCCGTGGAGCAGGCTGCGCCCGCCGATCGTGTTGAGGCTCTCGCGGTGCGCGTCGGGGTACTGCGCGTAGATGCGCGTGGCGTCGATCGCCATCGGGCTGTCGACGTGGATCGGGAAGGGACGCAGGCGCCCCGTGCTCACGAGCTGGTCCATCAGCCAGATCATCTGCTGCGCGCGCCCGACCGCGAAGGCGGGAATCAGCAGCACGCCGCCGCGGGCGAAGGTCCGCTTCAGCACGCCCTCGAGCTGGTCGATCACGGTGATCTCGGGATGCGTGCGGTTGCCGTAGGTGCTCTCGATCACGAGGTAGTCGGCGTCGGGCGCCAGCTCGGGGTCCTTGGTGAGGACCGCCCCGAAGCGGCCGACGTCGCCGCTGAAGACCACCCGCGTGCGCTGTCCCGCCTCCTGCAGCTCCACGTCGGCGGACGCCGCTCCGAGCAGGTGGCCGGCCTCCCGGTAGCTGAAGGACAAGGCGTCGTTCACCGCCTGCGCGCGGCCGAGCGGCACGGCGCGGAAGAGCTTCATCGCCTCCTGGACGTCCGAAGCGTCGAAGAGCGGCAGCGCCGGTGCGTGTGTCGTGAGCCCCTTGCGGTTCAGGTAGTCGGCGTCCTCCTGCTGCAGGTGCGCGGCGTCCAGCAGCAGGATCTCGGCCAGCTCCAGCGTGGGCGGCGTGCAGTAGATCGCGCCGCGGAAGCCGAGCTTGACGAGCCGCGGCACGCGTCCGATGTGGTCGAGGTGGGTGTGGGTGAGCACGATCGCGTCCACCTTGGCGACCGGGAACTCGGGCTGGCTCCAGTTGCGCTGGCGCAGCGCCTTGTCCCCCTGGAACATTCCCGAGTCGACGAGCACGAGCCGCCCGCCGGCCTCGACCAGGTATTGCGATCCCGTCACCGTCCGCGCCGCGCCGAGGAAGGTCAGCCGGGCCATGGCTCCTGGGCTCGCGCTACTCGCTCACGACGCCTCAGACCACCAGCTTGCGCAGCACGGTCTGCAGGATGCCGCCGTTCCTGAAGTAGTTGATCTCGACCGGCGTATCGAGCCGGGCGGTCACCACCAGCGAGGCGCTTGAGCCGTCGGGCCGCTCGAGCTCGACCGTCACGTCCTGGCGCGGCTTGAGCTCGCCCGCGAGCCCGCGGATCGTGAGCGTCTCGCGCCCGCTGAGCCCAGCGGACTCGGCGCTCGCGCCCGGCTTGAACTGCAGCGGCAGGATGCCCATCCCGACCAGGTTCGAGCGGTGGATGCGCTCGTAGCTCTCCGCGATCACGGCGCGCACGCCCAGCAGCAGCGGGCCCTTGGCGGCCCAGTCGCGCGAGCTGCCGCTGCCGTACTCCTTGCCTGCGATCACCACGAGCGGCGTGCCCTCGGCCTTGTAGCGCTCGGCCGCGTCGTAGATGTCCATCTGCTCGCCCGACGGCACGTGGACGGTGACGCCGCCCTCGACGCCCGGCACCATCGCGTTCTTGAGCCGGATGTTGGCGAAGGTGCCGCGCACCATCACGCGGTCGTTGCCGCGGCGCGAGCCGTAGGAGTTGAAGTCCTGCTTGGAGACGCCGTGCTCGACCAGGAAGCGGCCGGCCGGAGACTTGAGCGCGATGTCGCCCGCCGGCGAGATGTGGTCGGTGGTCACCGAGTCGCCGAGCAGCGCGAGCACGCGGGCGCCCACGATGTCGCTGCGCGGCGGCGGCTCCTTCGTGAGCCCCTGGAAGAACGGCGGCTCCTGGATGTAGGTCGAGTCCTCGCGGAAGTCGAAGAGGTCGCCGCCCTTGACCGGGATCGCGTTCCACTCCGGGTTGCCGTCGAAGACGTTGCCGTAGCTCGACTGGAACATCGACGCGCCGACCGACGCCTCGATCTCGGCGATCTCCTTCTGGCTCGGCCAGATGTCCGTGAGCATGAGCGGCGCGCCGTCGACGGCCGTGCCGATCGGCTCGCTCAGCAGGTCGATGTCGGTCGTGCCCGCGAGCGCGTAGGCCACCACGAGCGGCGGCGAGGCGAGGTAGTTCGCCTTCACGTCGGGGTTCACGCGGCCCTCGAAGTTGCGGTTGCCCGACAGCACCGCCGCGGCCACCAGCTTGCCGTCGTTCACGGCCTTCGAGACCGCCGCCGGCAGCGGCCCGCTGTTGCCGATGCAGGTGGTGCAGCCGTAGCCGACCACGTGGAAGCCGAGCGCCTCGAGGTCGGGCAGCAGGCCCGAGTGGCGCAGGTACTCGGTCACCACCTTCGAGCCGGGAGCCAGGCTGGTCTTGACGTGCGGCGCCACGCGCAGCCCGCGCCGCACGGCCTTGCGCGCGAGCAGGCCCGCGCCGAGCATGACCGACGGGTTCGAGGTGTTGGTGCAGCTCGTGATCGCGGCGATCACCACCGAGCCGTGCTTGAGCTCGGCCGGCCTGCCGTCGAGCTGGAGCGGAACCGAGCGCTGCGTCTCGCCCTCCGCGAGGCCGAAGCCGCGGTCCTTCACGGGCGCCGTGAGCGCCGCGCGGAAGGCGCTCTTCATGCTCCCGAGCGGCACGCGGTCCTGGGGCCGCTTGGGGCCGGCGAGGCTCGGCTCGACGGTCGCGAGATCGAGCGCCAGCGTGTCGCTGAAGACCGGCTCGGGCGTCGCCGCGCGTCCGGAACAGCCCCTGCTCCTTCGCGTAGCGCTCGACGAGCGTCACCTCGCTCGGGCTGCGGCCGGTCTTGCGCAGGTAGGCGAGCGTCTCGTCGTCGATCGGGAAGAAGCCGCAGGTGGCGCCGTACTCGGGCGCCATGTTGGCGATCGTCGCGCGGTCGGCGAGGCTCATCTCGGCGAGCCCGGGGCCGTAGAACTCGACGAACTTCTCGACGACGCCCTTCTTGCGCAGCATCTGCGTGACCGTCAGCACGAGGTCGGTCGCCGTGACGCCTTCGCGCAGCTTGCCCGAGAGCCGGAAGCCCACGACCTGCGGCGTCACCATGTAGAGCGGCTGGCCGAGCATCGCCGCCTCGGCCTCGATCCCGCCGACGCCCCAGCCGAGCACACCGAGCCCGTTGATCATCGTGGTGTGCGAGTCGGTGCCGACGAGCGTGTCGGGCATGGCGATCGAGTCGGCGGCCCTCGCTCTTGAGCAGCACGCCCTTGGCCAGGTACTCGAGGTTCACCTGGTGCACGATGCCGGTCGCCGGCGGCACCACGCGGAAGCTCGCGAACGCCTGCTGCCCCCAGCGCAGGAACTCGTAGCGCTCGCGGTTGCGCTCGAACTCGATCGCGGCGTTCTTCTGGAGCGCGTCCTTCGTGCCGAAGACGTCGACCTGCACCGAGTGGTCGACGACCAGGTCGACCGGCACCAGCGGGTTGATCTGCTTCGGGTCCGCGCCGAGGCGCTTCACCGCCGCGCGCATCGAGGCGAGGTCGACGACCGCGGGAACGCCGGTGAAGTCCTGCAGGATCACGCGCGCCGGCATGAACGGCAGCTCGACGTCCTTCGGCTGCGCGGCGTTCCAGGCGCCGAGGTTCTTGACGTCGTCAGCCGACACCAGCTCGCCGTCGACGTTGCGGAGCACCGCCTCGAGCAGCACCTTGATCGAGAACGGCAGCCGCGCGAGCCCGGGAGCGACCCCCGCCTTCTCGAGCGCGTCGAGCCTGTAGAGCACGGCGCGCCCGAAGCCCGTGTCGAGGGACGAGCGCGCGCCGAACACGTCGGTCTTCATGGAGATCCTCGCTTCGCGGTGAGGCGCGCGCGGGGTGCTTTGGCTCTCCGGCGGCCAGGAAGCAAGCTTATACCAGCCCGACGCGCGGCCGAGACCGCCGGGCTCGCCGGATCGCAGAAGCGCAGCCGCCGCGCCTGCGCCACGTTGATCCCGATGCGGCGGGTGACCGCGACCTTCGCTGGCGGCGGTCCCGCGCGCAGCGTCAGCGGCGCTTCCGGCTCGAACAGGTGCCGCCCCGACAGGCGCGTGTCGATCCCGAGCGCGCGGCAGAGCTTGCCGGGCCCGCTGAGCGCGCGCTCGCCCAGACCGCTGCCGGGCAGCGGCTCGGCGCCGCGGATCAGGACGCAGCCGGGCGTGCCGGGGCCGTCGACGGCGATGTTGAGGCAGTGGTGCATGCCGTAGACGAAGTAGACGTAGATCGTGCCGGGAGGCCCGAAGAGCGGCTGCGTTCGCGGCGTGGGGCCGCGGTAGACGTGGGCGGCCGGGTCGTCGAAGCCGAGGTAGGCCTCCGCCTCCACGATGCGGGCCTCGAGCGTGCGGCCGCGATGGCGGCGCACCAGCACGCAGCCGATCAGCGCGCGCGCGGCATCCGCGGCCCGTTGGGAGAGCAGCCGGCGCAGCTGCTCCTGCTCGCGCGACTCTGGCACGCGGCGCAGTATAGACGGCGTCGCGCGCGCCCGACGCCGGCTAGCGCCAGACGATGCGGACGGAGATCGCGCGGATCACGTAACCCGCGAGCGTGACGAACGCCACGATCGGCAGGACCGACATCAGCAGGTAGACCAACCACATACGAAACCTCTCCCTCCACGCGACGGCAGACCCCGGCGCCCTCCATCGAGGCGGCGACGCTCCCGCGGCTCGTGGACGGCCGCGAGCGCGGACCTTGCCCGTCTCTTCTGGAGGAGGGACAGCACCGGGGCGATCGCCCCCGAGCTTCTAGAGTTTGCGACTACGTGATGTCCTACCCATACCATGGGGCCGTCGCGTTGGGCAAGCACTTCTTGTTGTGGATTTCGGATCACTCGAATTGTGTGGCGCTAGAATCCGGAACACCGAGGTTCATGCGATGACCGACAGAGCGCGCCGGGAGTTCCTGCGGCTGTGCGCCGCGCTGGCTGCCGTTCCCGTGCTTCCGAAGGCGCTCCGCGCTGCGGACGGCGACGGGCCGCTCGTCCACGGCAAGCCGGTGGGCCTCCAGCTCTACAGCCTGCGGCAGCGCATGCCGAAGGACGTGCCGGGGACACTCGCGGTGATCCGCGCCATGGGATTCCGCGAGATCGAGGGCGGAGGCGACTACGGCCTCGGCACGGCGGGCTTCCTGGCCGAGGTCAAGAAGGCCGGCCTCAGCGTGACGAGCGCGCTCTACGGGTACGAGGACTGGGGCAAGGACACCGCCGCGGTCGTGAAGCGCGCGAGCGACTTCGGCGTGCGCTACGCGGGCCTCGCCTGGATCCCGCACAAGGAGGTCTTCACGCGCGAAGACTGCCTGCGCGCCGCGGAGAGCTTCAACAAGTGGGGCGCTCTCGCGAAGGCGGCCGGGATCCGCTTCGTCTACCACATCCACGGCTACGAGTTTCAGCCGTCGCCCGAGGGCACGCTGCTCGACACGCTCGCGACGCAGACCGACGCGGCCACGGTCGCGTTCGAGGCGGACATCTTCTGGGTGCGCCGTGGCGGCTGCGATCCCGTGGCGCTCTTCGAGAAGTACCCGGGGCGCATCCCGCTCACGCACGTGAAGGACATCGCGAAGGGCGTCGAGGTCTGCAAGCCCGACGGCCGTGCGCCCGACGAGACGAGCGTGCCGATCGGCGCCGGCATGATCGACTGGCCGGGCGTCTTCAAGGCCGCGGAGAAGGCCGGCGTCGAGCGCCACTTCATCGAGGACGAGCACCCGGACGCCGAGCGCCAGATCCCGGTGTCGCTCCAGTACCTCGCGCAGTTCCGCTGAAGCGGACGCTCGGGCGAACGCTTGGAACCGCTCACGCCGGTCTACACGGCGGACCTCTTCGCGCCGCTCAGCGCGGAGCTCGTCGGCCTGCTGCGCGGCCTCGGCGAGAGCGACTGGACGAAGCCGACGGTCGCGGGCGCGTGGAGAGTCAGGGACGTCGCGGGGCACCTGCTCGATGGACAGCTGCGCAAGCTCGCGTTCGGCCGTGACGCGAACGCTCACTTCGGCCGCGGCCCGGCGAGCGGCGCGTACGCCGACGTCGTCTCCTTCATCAACGAGCTCAACCTCACGGGCGTCGGCTACGCCGCGCGGCTGAGCCCGCGCCTGCTGACGGACCTTCTCGAGGTGACGGGCGAGTGGGTGGCGCGCTACGTCGCGTCGTTGCCGCCGGAGGGCGAGGCCCGCTTCGCCGTCGACTGGGCGGGGGAAGCGCGCTCGTTGAACTGGATGGACACCGGACGCGAGTACACCGAGCACTGGCACCACCAGATGCAGATCCGCGACGCCGTCGGCGCGCCCGGCCTGCTCCGGGCTCGCTGGCTCGACCCGCTGCTGGACCTCTCCGTGCGCGCCTTCCCCCGGGCGTACCGGGACGTCGCGGCGCCCGTCGGGACCGCGGTCGTGTTCGAGGTCTCGGGCGAAGGTGAGCGCGCGTGGTCGGTCGTGCGCGAGGCGACGGGCTGGATCGTCCTGCGCGGCCGAGCCGAGCAGCCCGCGGCGAGCGTGCGGGCGGACGCCGACGCCGCCTGGAGGCTGCTCTACAACGCGCTCTCGCCCGCGGCAGCGCGCAAGCGCCTCACCACGACCGGCGATCCGGCCCTGACGGATCCGCTCCTCGCGGCGCGCTCCGTGATGGTCTGAGGCGCCGGCCGTCTACGCGTCGGCGAGCGCGATCCCGGAGAAGCGCTGGCACAGCTCGACGAGCTTGTCCTGCCGCGCAGAGTCGTGGACGGCCGGATCCGCCGTCTGCGGGTGGAGGTGATGGAAGTACTTCCCGGAGACGCGCGCTTCGGGGTCGTCGCTGACGGCGAGCCACACCTGCGTCCGCCGCCCGTCGTCCTCGTCGTCGGGCGCGCCCGGTCCGCCCATCTTCGTGGCGACCCAGCCGGGATTCACCGCGTTCGAGAAGACGCTCGGCCAGCGCCGCGCCACGGCAAAGGCGAGCAGCACGTCGCAGAGCTTGCTCTCCGAGTAGGCGGCGGACCCCTGCCAGCGCCGCTTCGTCCAGTCGACGTCCTCGAGGCTGTGGTCGGCGCCGCGGTGCATGCCCGAGCTCAGGTAGACGAGCCGGCCGGGCCTCTCGATGAGCGCCGTCAGCACGTAGGGCGCGAGAACGTTGACGGCGAAGACGTGCGGCAGGCCCTCCGCGGTTCGAGTGAGCCGCTCCCGCAGGCCGACGCCGGCGTTGTGGATCACGGCATCGAAGCGGCCGAGACGGTTCACCTGCTCGGCGAGCGAGCGCGTCTCGGCCAGGCTGGCGAGGTCGCCGACGGCGATCGCCTCGCCGCCCGGAAAGCGGCGCCGCGCGTCCTCGGCTCGCGACGCGTTCCGCGCGTGCAAGACGACCGCATGGCCCATCTCGACCAGAAGCTGCGCGGCCATGAGCCCGAGCCCGTCCGACGATCCGGTGATGAAGACGCGTGCCATTCGGATCTAGGAGCTCGACCGCGCTCCGCCGCCGATCGCGTTCAGCCCGAGACGGTCAGAAACCGGGTGGATTGGCTGGGAGACAGGGATTCGAACCCCGATTCCATGGTCCAGAGCCATGTGTCCTACCGTTGGACGATCTCCCAAGCGCGGGAAAGATGATCGTAGCCGAAACCCCGCCGGCTTTTCAAACCTCCCTATAATCCGCGCATGCTCCAAGGCACGCCTCGAGAAGCCGCGGCCGAGTTCCTCGGCACCTTCGTGCTCATCGCGTTCGGCACCGGGGTGGTGGCCCAGAAGGTCCTGAGCGGAGGGGCCGACGGCTCCGCGCTCGGCATCCACCTCGCCTGGGGCCTCGCGGTGATGATGGGGATCTACGCCTCGGCCGGAGTCTCGGGCGCCCACCTCAACCCGGCGGTCAGCCTGGCGCTCGCGGCGCTCCGCGGCTTTCCCTGGGGCAAGCTGCCCGCCTACGTCGCCGCCCAGGTGGCGGGGGCGTTCTCGGGAGCCGCGCTCACGTACCTGACCTACCGCGAAGCCTTCGACCATTTCGACAGCGGCGTGCGGGCGGTGAGCGGAGCGACCGCGACGGCCGGGATCTTCGCGACCTACCCCCAGCCCTACCTGAGCCTCGGCGGCGGCTTCCTCGACCAGGTCGTGGGCACGGCGCTCCTGATGCTCGGGATCTTCGCGATCTCCGACCGCCGCAACGCCGGCCCGGTCGCGGGCGGGCCGGTGCTCGTCGCCGCCCTGGTCGCGGTGATCGGAATGAGCTTCGGCACGAACGCGGGGTACGCGATCAACCCGGCGCGCGACCTCGGCCCCCGGCTCTTCACGGCGCTCGCCGGCTGGGGCGGCGAGGTCTTTCGCGCGGGAAACGGCTGGTGGTGGGTGCCGATCGTCGCGCCGTGTCTCGGCGCGCTCGTCGGTGGCTTCGTCTACGACCTCCTGATCACCCGCCACCACCCGAAGGCCGCCGCCTGATCCCGCCCAACCCTCAGGGGCGCGCCGCGGAGAGGTAGAGCGCGTTCAGGAGCGCCGCGTAGGTGACGCGGCTCTGGGCGCGGTACTGGGGCCGGAAGCCGAACAGCACGACCCGGCCGCGCCCGAGCGGCACTTCGACGAGCGCGGCGCGCCCGCGCAGCCGCTCGCCGCCGAGCAGGAAGCCCGACAGCAGCGGGTCCTCCTCGTAGCGCGCGAGCGCCCTGCCGGAGCCGGCTTCGAAGGCCGGCGAGCCCTCGAACCACACGGGCAGCTCCGCCGGAAGCCCGTGGGCGATCGGCAGCCGCGTGTCGACGCTCACGCGAAGGATCGAGCCCGGACAGTAGAAGCTCTTCGAGTCGACACCCGCGAGGACGTTCTTGACCGGCAGGGAGAGCGCCTCGATCGCGTACGCGCTCGCCGAGTCGAGCGCCACCAGCGTGCCGCCTGCCTCGACGAACGCGCGGAGGGCGGCCTGGCCCGGCTCGCCGAGCCCGCCCGTGTACTCCTCCGGCATCGAGCCCTTCGCGTGCCCGTCGCGCAGCGCGGCCGCCGTCTGGTCGGGCAGCACGATCGCGTCGAAGCGCTCGGCGAGCCGTCCGGCCCGCACGTCACGGTCCGCGAGCGACTGATACGCGACGGCCATCTCCTTCTCGAACACGTAACGCGTCCAGCCCTCGTCCATCGACGGCACCCACGAGCGGTAGAGCCCGACGCGCGGAGTCCTGAGCGCGAGGCTGCGCGGGTCGGCGCGGACTCCGCGCGCGACGATGCCGAGCTCGGCGGCGAGCGGCTCGAGCCTTCGGCGCGCCGAGGCCGGCACCACGAGCGTCCCCGGCGGGAAGCGCCGGCCGTCTTCCTCGAAGGGGTCGAGCGTCCACCGCACCGGGACCCCGGCCGCGAGCAGCCGCGCGAGTGCTACGAGCTCGCCGCTCGCGTGGCCGAGCGCCAGGCGCGGCCCGCGGCCTTCGACGCGCCCCTTCGGGACCGGCGCGTCGCCGAGCGGCGCGAGCTCGGCCTCGAAGGGCGCCTTGACCGTGTCGACGTCGACGCCGAAGAGCAGCGGCAGCGTGTGCGCCGTGACGTCGTAGGGCGGCTTCGGCGGGCCGCCGGGGTAGTCGCGAAGGTCCGGGTAGACCTGGCGCTCGAGCAGCATCTTCGCGAAGGCGCTCGCGGGCTGCTGCAGGCGCACGACGACGGCGCCCGCCGCGTAGCGCCGGCCGTCGGCGCTGAACGGCTTCTTCGCCTGCAAGAGCTCGACCTCGCCGGTGCGCAGCACGTCGACGAGCCGCGCCAGCGCCGCGGCGTCCCTGGGCTCGGCCGGGATCACGAAGGCGAATGGCTCGCGGCGCGTGCTGGCCCGGCGGTTCACCGCGAGTGCCGTGCGCAGCCAGTGCTCGCGGTTCTGCGACGCGTGCTCGAGCACCGCGAGCGACGCGCGCAGCTGCGTGTCCACGATGTCCGAAAGCCGCCAGGTCCCGCCCGGCCAGGGCGCCGGGAAATTGGCGGAGGCCCGCCGCGGGTCGTACTCCGACGCCCGCCCCTCGAGCTCTTCGCTCTTCACCTCGAGCGGCGAGGCGATCCGCGCCGAGGCGGTCTCCGACAGGATCCGCACCCCGCCGTGGCTGTGCGCGTACGCGCGCGCGGGCGTCCACGCGTCGAAGAGCGCGCCGGTGACGATCCCGGTGCGGCCCTCGGTCAAGAGCCGCGCCGCCACGTGCGAGCCGAGCGCGCTCACCGCCGCGGTGAGCGCGGGGTCGACGTTGGGCTCCCAGGGGTCGGTGTAGGGCGGCACGAAGAGCCGCGCGCCGCGGGCTCCCATCTGGTGAACGTCGTGGACGATCTGCGGGTGCCAGCGCTGGTAGAGCGCGCGCACGGTGGCCCGCGTCTCCACCTGGGTGAAGGTGTACCAGTCGCGGTTGTTGTCGTGGCCGACGTAGGGGTGGTAGAGCACCGGCGGGGCGCTGCCCTCGAACGGCGTGCCGAGCTGCTGCCGGTACCAGCGGCTGACGAGCTCGGTGCCGTCCGGGTTGTGCGAGGGGATCACCAGCAGCACGACGTCGTCGAGCATCGCCCGCAGCCGCGCGTCGTCGCTCGCGGCGAGCCGGTGCAGCAGCTTGAGCGCGCTGAGCGTCCCGCCCACCTCGGTCGAGTGGATCGAGTACGCCATCGCCACGATCGCCTTGCCCTGGTGCACGAGCCGCTCGGCCTCGTCGTCGCCGAGCCCGCGCGGGTCGGCGAGGCGCGCGTTCGTGCGCCGGATCTCCTCGAGCCGCGCGTGGTTCGCCTCGGAGGTGACGGTCGCCATCACGAAGGGCCGGCCCTCGGTGGTCTGGCCGATCTCCTCGACGCTCACGCGGTCGGAGGCGGCGTCGAGCGCCCGCAGGTACGCGAGCACCTGGCCCCAGTCGGCGAGCTTGCGGTCCTCGCCGGGCACGAACCCGAGGACGGATTCGGGGGCCGGGACGGCCGGAGCCGCGGGCGCCTGGGGGGCGAGGAGCGCCGCCGCCGCGAGCGCGAGTGCCAAGGCGAGCGGCAGCGTGCGGGCCGCGGGGATCCGGAAGGACATGGCCCGCGTACTCTACTACTGGGGGTGGTTCTGGGCGGCCTTTACGCTCTTCTATGATGCCGGAATGAGCGCTCGGGCCGTGGAGCTGCCCTTCGCGCCGGCGGTCGGGGAGTGGTTCGCCGAGGCGTTCGCCGGCCCGACGCGCGCGCAGCAGCTCGCCTGGCCGGTGATCGCGAGCGGCGCGAGCGCGCTCGTCTTCGCGCCGACCGGCTCGGGCAAGACGCTCGCGGCGTTCCTGGCGGCGACGTCCCGCCTGATGTTCGGCCCCGCTCCGCGGAAGGGCGAGCGCTGCCGCGTCGTCTACGTCTCGCCGCTCAAGGCGCTGGCGGTGGACGTCGAGCGCAACCTGCGCGTGCCGATCGCGGGCATCGCGAAGGCCGCCGAGCGCCGCGGCGAGGCGTATCACGTGCCGGTCGTCGGGATCCGCACCGGCGACACGCCTGCGTCGGAGCGCGCGCGGATGCTGCGCCAGCCGCCCGACATCCTGATCACGACGCCGGAGTCGCTGTTCCTGCTGCTCACCTCGCGGGCGCGTGCGACGCTCGCGTCGGTCGAGACCGTGATCGTGGACGAGATCCACGCGGTCGTCGGCACCAAGCGCGGCGCCCACCTCGCGCTCTCGCTCGAGCGGCTCGAGGACGTCGCCCGCCGGCCGCTGCAGCGGATCGGGCTCTCGGCGACGCAGCGTCCGCTCGAGACGGTCGCGCGCTTCCTCGGCGGGGGCGAGGGCGTGCGCAAGTGGAAGCCGCGGCCGGTCGTGATCGTCGACGCCGGCGCGAAGAAGGCGTTCGACCTGCGGGTCGAGGTGCCGGTCGAGGACATGAGCCGCCCGGTGGCACGCCCTGCCGCTCCGACGGCGGCTGAGGACGGTGCAGCCGCGCCGCCGCCGCCGGAGGCCGAGGAGCGCAGCATCTGGCCGGCGATGCACCCGAGGCTGCTCGAGCTCGTGCGCCAGCACCGCTCCACGATCCTGTTCGTGAACGCGCGGCGGCTCGCCGAGCGGCTGGCGACGGCGCTCAACGACCTCGCGGGCGAGGAGCTGGCCCGCGCGCACCACGGCTCGATCGCGCGCGAGGAGCGCCAGCTGATCGAGGAGGCGCTCAAGGCGGGCACGCTCCGGGCGCTCGTCGCCACCTCGACCCTCGAGCTCGGGATCGACATGGGCGCCGTCGACCTCGTGATCCAGATCGAGACGCCGGTCACGGTCGCGAGCGGCATGCAGCGGATCGGACGCGCCAGCCACCAGGTGGAGGCGGTCTCGCGCGGCGTGCTGTTTCCGAAGTTCCGCGGCGACCTGCTGGCGACGGCCGCCGTCACGCACGCGATGAAGCACGCGGCCGTCGAGGAGACGCGCGTCCCCCAGAACCCGCTCGACGTGCTCGCGCAGCAGGTGGCGGCGGTGGCCACGCAGGGCGAGTACCCGGTCGACGAGCTCTACGCGCTCGTGCGGCGGGCGGCACCCTACGCCGGCCTCGGCCGCGCCGCCTTCGAGGGCGTCCTGGACATGCTCGCCGGCCGCTACCCGGCCGACGACTTCTCGGGCCTGCGGCCGCGCATCGTCTGGGACAGGAAGCGCGGCGTCGTGCGCGCGCGCGAGGGCACGCAGCAGGTGGTGGTCGCCAACGCCGGCACGATCCCCGACCGCGGGCTCTACGGCGTCTTCCTGGCGGCGGGGGCGGGAGCCGGGCGGCGCGTGGGCGAGCTCGACGAGGAGATGGTGTTCGAGAGCCGCGAGGGCGACGTCTTCGTGCTCGGCGCTTCGAGCTGGCGCATCGTCGCGATCACCCACGACCGCGTGCTGGTCGACCCGGCCCCCGGCGAGCCGGGCGAGATGCCGTTCTGGAAGGCCGACCGCGGAGCGCGCTCGGTCGAGCTCGGGCGCGCGATCGGCCGGCTGACGCGCGAGCTCGCGGCGCTCCCGCGCGAGGCGGCGCGCGAGCGGCTCCGCAGCGAGCACGACTTCGACGCGCGAGCCGCGCACAACCTCGTGCAGTACCTCGACGACCAGCGCGCGGCCACCACCAGCCTGCCCGACGACAAGACGCTCGTGCTCGAGCGGACGCGCGACGAGATGGGGGACTGGCGGCTCGTCCTGCTGTCGCCCTGGGGCGGCCGCGTCCACGCGCCGTGGACGATCGCGCTCGCGGCGCACCTGCGGGATCGCGGCGAGCTGGAGCTCGAGTCGGTCTGGAGCGACGACGGCATCGTGCTGCGGCTGCCGGAGCGCGAGCGGCCGCCCGAGGCGGCCGAGCTGCTGCCGCCGGCCGACGCGATCGAAGACCTGGTGGTGCGCGAGCTGCCGGCGACGAGCCTGTTCGCCGCGCACTTCCGCGAGGCGGCGGCGCGGGCGCTGCTGCTGCCGCGGCGCCGGCCGGGGCAGCGCTCGCCGCTCTGGATGCAGAGGAAGCGCGCGCACGAGCTGCTGCAGATCGCTGCGCGCTACCCGTCGTTTCCGATCGTGCTGGAAGCGGCGCGCGAGTGCCTGGGCGACGTGTTCGACGTGCCGGCGCTCGTGGAGCTGGCGCGCGCGGTCGAGCGCCGCGAGGTCCGGCTGGTCACCGTCGACACGCAGGCGCCGTCGCCCTTCGCGTCGTCGCTGCTCTTCGGCTACGTCGCGAACTACCTCTACGACGGCGACGCGCCGCTCGCCGAGCGGCGCGCGCAGGCGCTGAGCGTCGACACCGCGCAGCTCCAGGAGCTGGTCGGCGGCGCCGAGCTGCGCGAGCTGGTCGACCGCGAGGCGCTCGCCGATCTCGAGCTCGCGCTGCAGGCGCTCGGCGAGGGACGCGGAGCCGCGAGCGCGGACGCCGTCCACGACCTGCTGCGCCGGCTCGGCGACCTCTCGCTCGCGGAGATCGCGGCGCGCGCGCGGCCGGCCGCGGGGCAGCCGCCGGAGGAGGCCGCGAAGGCCTGGCTCGACACGCTGGTCTCGGAAGCGCGGGCGATCGCGGTGCGCGTCGCCGGCGAGGAGCGCTACGCGGCCGCCGAGGACGCGGGTCGCCTGCGCGACGCGCTCGGCACGTCGCTCCCCGCGGGACTGCCGCAGGCCTTCCTCGAGCCCCAGCCGCGCGCGCTCCTCGACCTCGTCGGGCGCTACGCGCGCACCCATGGCCCATTCCACCCGAGCGAGGCGGCGCGGCGACTCGGAATCGCGGAAGCGGAGGTGGAGCTGGCGCTCGCCGCACTCCTGCGCGACGAGCGCGTGCTTTCGGGAGAGTTCCGTCCCGGCGGCCACGGCCTCGAGTGGTGCGGTGCGGACGTGCTGAAGGCGCTGCGGCGCCGGTCGCTCGCCGCGCTGCGCAAGCAGGTCGAGCCCGTCGCCCCCGAGGCGCTCGCGCGGCTGATGATCTCCTGGCAGGGCCTCGGGGAAGCGGGCGCGGGCCGCCGCGGCCCGGACGCGCTGCTCGACGTGATCGAGCAGCTCCAGGGCGCCGTGCTGCCGGCGTCGATCCTCGAGCGCGACGTGCTCCGCGCCCGCATTCACGGCTACCGCCCGGAGGATCTCGACACGCTGGTCGCGGCCGGCGAGCTCGTCTGGGTCGGCCAGGGCGCCCTCGGCGAGCGCGACGGCCGGATCGCGCTCTTCCTGACCGACCAGCTGCCGCGGCTTCTCCCGGCGAGGCCGGCGCCGCCAGCGGGCGAGCTTCACGACCGCATCCGCGAACACCTCGCGCGGCGCGGCGCGTCGTTCTTCGCGGAGATCCACGAGGCGGCGGGCGGCGGCCTCGCCGAGCCGGTCGTCGAGGCGCTCTGGGACCTGGCGTGGGCGGGAGAGGTCACGAGCGATACGCTCGCGCCGCTGCGCGCTCTGCTGGCCGCGCGCGCGCCGCGAGCGGACCGGCGCCTGCGCACGTCGGGCTTTCGTTCGCGCCGCCAGGTCCCTGCGGCCGCCGTCGGCCGTTGGAGCCTCGTCGACCCGAACCCGCGTGGCCCGACTCCGACGGAGCGACTGAAGGCGCTCGCCGAGCAGCTCTTGAAGCGGCACGGTGTCCTGACGCGCGACGCCGTCGCGTTCGAGGCGGTGCCCGGCGGCTTTCCGGCGATCTATCCGGTGCTGCGCGCGCTCGAGGAAGCCGGCCGCATCCGGCGCGGCTACTTCGTGACGGGCCTCGGCGGTCTGCAGTTCGCGGAGCCCGGCGCGCTCGAGGCGCTCCGCGGCGCGCGCGATCCGGATCCCGAGGCGCCGCAGGCCGTGGTGCTGGCCGCGGCCGATCCCGCGAACCCCTACGGCGCCGCCCTGCCGTGGCCGAAGCAGGCCGAAGGGCGACGACGCGCGCGGCCCGCGGCTCGCCTCGCGCGCGCAGCCGCGAACGCACGTGGTGCTCGTCGACGGCGCGCTCGCGGCGACGCTCAGCCCGCGCGGTCGGCAGGTCGTGCCGCTGCTCCCGGACGACGCGGCCGCGCGCGACCGCGTCGGCACGGCGGCGGCGCGGGCGCTCGTGCGCTGGTGCGAAGCGACGAGCTGTGGCGCGCTCGGCTGGGCCGTGGGCGAAGCCCCTGCGCTCGCCGACAGTCCGCTCGGCCCGTTCCTCGCGGCCGCGGGCTTCGTGCGCGCCGGTCCCGGCTACCGGCTGGCCTCTTCGCTCCAGACCGCGCCCGACGACGACGCCGACGAGTGACGGCGGAGCCGACTAGAATCGAAGCGGCGAACGGATGACGGCCAGGCCCCTCGCAGCGGCACTCGTGGTTGCGGCGAGCGTGGCCGCGCCAGCGCGGGCTGCCGAGCCGGGAAAGCCGGCGTTCACGCGCGACGACTTACTACGAGCTGATCCGCAGCTACGCGCGCGGCGAGCGCCCGCAAGCCGTCGCGGCGCTCGGCGCGTGGAGCGAGCGCGACCTCGCGCGGCAGCTCGCGTCGGTCGAGGACGCCGCGCGCGCTCTCGAGCGCTGCCCCAGCTGCCCGAACAGCCTCGCGGGCCTGCCGCTGAAGGCCGCCGTGATGCTGCACTGGGACCGCGACCGGGCCGAGCAGCCGCCGCGAGCGGGCGTCGAGCAGCCGCAAGCCTGTCCCGGTCCGCTCGCCACGATCGCCGGCCGGTTCGCTCGCGTCCTGGCGCGCAACGCGCCGCAGGACGACTTCGCACGCCGCTTCTTCCGCATGGTGGTGACGTCCTGCCAGTGGGATGCGTGCTTCGAGGCCGCCGAGCGCTGGGCCGGCGAGGCGATCGCGCTCTACCCGCTCGACGCCGAGCTGCTGCTGACGCGCGGCAGCGTGCGCGAGGAGAGCGCGACGCTCGACCACCCGCGAATCGCCCGGCGCCGTGGTGCCCGGCAGCGTCGAGCCGTCGGCCGACGCCGTTCGCCGCGAGGGGCTGGAAGCACGCCCGCCGCGACCTCGAGGACGCGCTTCGGCTCGATCCGGGTCTCGGCCTGGCGCGACTCCGGCTCGGCCGGGTGCTGTGGCGGCTCGGCGAGCCCGAGCCGGCCCGCCAGCAGCTCGAGCAGGCGCTTCCGTCGCTGCGCGCCACCGACCACGTCTACCTCGCGCACCTCTTCCTCGGGCGGATCCACCAGGACGCCGGCCGGCTCGACGAGGCGATCGGCGAGTATCGGCTGGCGGTCGCGCTGCACCCGAGCGCGCTCTCCGCCGCCGTGGCCCTCTCGAGCGCGCTCCGGCTCGCGGGCGACGCCGATGCTGGGCGCAGCGCGCTGCGGCAGGGGCTCGAGAGCGCGGGCCGGCGCCGCGGGCGCGACCCGCACTGGGACTACCAGGTGCGTGAACGCGGTCGAGCTCGACGAGCCTGCTCGACGAGCTCTATCGGGAGGCGCTCGAGTGAGGGCCGCCCGCCGCGAAGCCGCGTGCGCGCTCGTCGCTGCGCTCGCCGCGGCGCCGCTCCAGGCGCAGGAGCCGGCGAAGCCGCTCGAGTTCAAGACCGAGGTCGGGGCCGTCTACGTCGACGCGTTCGTGACCCGGGGCGACCGGCCGCTCGCCGACCTGCGCGCCTCGGCCTTCGAGCTCCTCGACAACGGCGTGCCGCAGCAGCTCGAGCTGCTCTCCGCCGAGTCGCGCCCGCTCCGCGCCGTGCTCGTGTTCGACACGAGCAGCAGCATGGCCGGCGACCGGCTCGCTCGCGCTGCGCGCCGCGGGCGAGGCCTTCCTCGACGGCCTGCGGCCCGCGGACGAGGCCGCCCTCGTCGCGTTCAGCGAGGACGTCGTGTGGCTCGCCGCGCCGACCCCCGACAAGGCCACGGTGCGCCAGGCGCTCGCGCGGCTGCGCGCCGAGGGTGCGACGTCGGTCTACGACGCGCTCTACGCCGGCATCACGCTCTCGGAGGGCGAGCGGCGCGCGCTGATCGTGCTGTTCACCGACGGCGAGGACAACACGAGCTGGCTCGGCGAAGCCGACCTGCGCACGGTCGCCGAGCGCTCGAACGCGCTCGTGCACGTGGTCGGCTGGCGCCCGCCGCTTGCGCCCGAAGAGCAGCGCTAGACCGCCGCTGCAGCGCGGAGTCGCCGCAGGAGCGCGCGCTGCGCGAGATCGCCGAGGCCGCGGGCGGCCGCTACTGGCAGGCGGACTCGCCCGAGCGGCTGCGGCGGGCCTTCAGCGCGATCGCCGACGCGATGGGCCACCGCTACGTGCTGCGCTACGAGCCCACGGGTGTCGCGCGCGACGGCTGGCACCGGATCGACGCGCGGCTGCGCGGCGTCAAAGGCGACGTCCACGTTCGCCGCGGCTACTGGCTCGCTCGCCAGTAGGGCACAAGGGCGCCACTCGCATGGACGCGATGATGGCGATGAAGAAGATCGACATCGCCAGGATCGAGGCGGCACGCCGCGGATGAGCCTCGCGTGCTCTAGGCGCGCCCTCCGCCGAGGCTCGCCTCGAGCAGCGCGACCGCCTCGTCCGCGTGCTCGCGCGTGGCGAGCAGCGGCGGCATGAAGCGCACGGTGCTCACGCCGCACGACAGCAGCAGCAGGCCGTTGTGGAACGCCCGCGTCACGACCGCGTCGGCGAGCTCCTTCGCCGGAGCCTTCGATTCGCGGTCCTTGACGAGCTCCATTCCGATCATCATGCCCTTGCCGCGCACCTCGCCGATGTACGGGTGGCGCTCCATCAGCTCGCGCAGCCGGCGGCGGAAGTAGCGGCCCACGTCGTCCGCGTTCTTCACGTAGCCGCCCTCCACGAGGTCGAGCGTCGCGAGCGCGGCGGCGCAGCAGATCGGGTTGCCGCCGAAGGTGTTGCCGTGGGCGCCGCGCGGCCAGCGCTCCATCACGCTCTTCTTCGCGACCACCATCCCGATCGGCAGGCCCGAGCCGAGGCCCTTGGCGAGCGTCAGGATGTCGGGCGTCACGCCCCAGTGCTCGCACGCGAACATCTTCCCGGTGCGGCCGATGCCCGACTGCACCTCGTCCGCGATCAGCAGGATCCCGTGGCGGTCGCAGAGCGCGCGCAGCCCCGGCAGGAAGCTCGGCGGCGGCACCAGGTAGCCGCCCTCGCCCTGGATCGGCTCCACCAGCACCGCGGCGACCTCGGAGGGCGGCACGGCGCGCGTGAAGAGCTCGTGCTCGATGTAGTCGAGCACCGCGAGTCCCTGGTCCTCGCCCGCGAAGAGCGGCCGGTAGGGATTCGGGTAGGGCACGAGCGTCACGCCGGGCATGGTGGGGAAGAAGCCCTTCTGCTGCGTGTACTTGCTCGAGGTGAACGCGAGCGAGCCCATCGTGCGCCCGTGGAAGCCGCCGAGGAAGCCGATGAAGCGCGGGCGTCCGGTGACGGAGCGCGCGAGCTTGAGCGCGCCCTCGACGCTCTCCGTGCCCGACTGGCAGAAGAACGTCATCGCCGGCTCGCCCAGCGGGGCGATCGCGGCGATGCGCTCGCCGAGGCGCACCTGCCCCTCGTGCCAGTAGTCCGAGCTGATGTGCAGGAAGCGATCGGCCGCCTCCTTGATCGAGGCGACCACGTGCGGATGGCAGTGGCCCGTCGAGCAGACGGCGATCCCGGCCGCGAAGTCGAGGAAGCGGTTGCCGTCGACGTCCCACACCTCGACGCCGCGCCCGTGCGACATCACGAACGGGTACTCGCGCGGGTAGGAGGGCGAGACGACCCGCGCGTCGCGCTCGACGAGCGCGCGCGCCTTGGGCCCGGGAAGCTCCGTGCGGATGTGTGGGTTCTTCATGGCTTCACTCCACGACGGTCTGCGACTGCTCGCGCAGGTAGAGCGGCAGGTAGTGCGACGAGCCGATCGCCTTGCCTGTCGAGCCCGAGCCCTTCCAGCCGCCGAAGGGCTGGTAGAACGGCCAGGCGCCGGTGGTGGCGCCCTGCGGCCGGTTGACGTAGGTGACGCCCGCCTCGATGTGGTCGAGGAAGTAGCGCACGTCTTCGGCGCCGCCGTAGCAGCCGGCGGTGAGCCCGAGCGCGCTCTGGTTCGCGAGCGCCACGCCCTCGCGCACGTCCGCGACGCGAGCGGCCATCAGGATCGGCTGGAACATCTCCTCCTGGAAGAGCGGATGCTCGGGCGGCGCCTCCGCGAGCGTCGGGGCCACGAAGTGGCCGTGCGCGAGCTCGCCGTCGCCGAGCCGCCGGCCGCCCTCGAAGATGCGCCCGCCGCTCTGCGCGAGCCGCACGCAGTACTCCTCGTAGCTGTCCGCCGCCGCCTCGTTGATGACCGGCCCCATCCAGTTCTCGCGGCGGCACGGGTCGCCCGTCCGGATCGCGCGGATCCGCTCCGCGAGCTTCGCGAGCAGGGCGTCCGCGGCGGCCTCCTCGACGTAGAGGCGCGACAGCGCCGAGCACTTCTGGCCGGTGAGGCCGTACGCCGAGCGTACGATGCCCGTCGCCGCGCGCTCCAGATCGCCGCGCGCCGTCACGATGCAGGCGTTCTTGCCCCCCATCTCGGCGATGCAGGGGCGCGGCCAGCGCCCGCTCGTCATGCGGCGCAAGAGCCCCATCCCCACGTCGTAGGAGCCCGTGAACGTCACGCCCGCGAGGCGCGGGTCGGCCACGAGCGCCTCGCCGACGACGCGGCCCGGGCCCGTCACGTAGTTGAAGACGCCGGGCGGGAAGCCGGCGTCGCGGATGCAGTCGGCGAGCAGGCGCCCGGCCCAGGGCGTGTCGGTCGCGCCCTTGAGCACGACCGTGTTGCCGGTGACGAGCGCCGCCGCGACCGGGCCGCCCGCGAGCGCCAGCGGGAAGTTGAAGGGCACGATCACGGCCCAGACGCCGTGCGGCTTCAGCACGCTGCGGTTGCGCGAGCGGAAGCCCGGCAGCGGGTCGTCGGGCAGCGCCTGGTCGTAGCCGCCCGTGCGCTCGAGCTCGTCCGCGTAGCCCGCGAAGAAGTCGGCCGTCTCCTGCGCCTCGCCGAGCGCCTCCATGCGGTTCTTGCCGACCTCGAGCGCGAGCGCCGCCGCGATCTCGTAGACGCGCTCCTCGATGAGCGCGGCGGCGCGGCGCGCGAGCCGCAGCCGCTCGGCGAGCGGCGTGAAGCGCCAGCCGAGAACGCGCGCTCGGCGGCCGCGGTCGCGCGCTCGACGTCTCGCGCCGAGCCGAGCGGGAAGCGGCCGAGCACGACGCGCGTGTCGGCGGGCGAGCGCTTCTCGTAGCCCTGGGCGGCGGCCACGTCCTCCCCGCCCACGTGAAGCGCGTGCTCGGCGCCGAGCCGCGTCCGCAGCCCCGCGAGTGCCGCCTCGAAGCGCTCGTGCAGCTCCTCGGGCGGGTCGAACATCGTCGCGTACGTGAGCTTGAAGCTCATGCGGGAGACCATTGGAGTCTCGCCCGCGCGCGCTGTCAACGAGGGCGGCTTGACTCGTCCGCTTGACTCAAAGACGCGGCGCGGCCTACCGTCCTCGCCGACCTCGATGACCCTCCTCTGCGCGGCGCTGCGCACGCCGTTCGGCCGCCACGGCGGCGCGCTCGCGAGCGTGCGCACCGACGACCTCGCGGCGCTGCCGATCCAGGCGCTCGTCGAGCGGCTCCCGCACCTGGACTGGGCGGCCGTCGACGAGGTGATCCTCGGCTGCGCGAACCAGGCGGGCGAGGACAACAGGAACGTCGCACGCATGGCGGGGCTTCTCGCTGGCCTGCCGGAGTCCGTTCCGGGCGTGACGGTGAACCGGCTGTGCGCCTCGGGCCTCGAAGCGGTGGGCCAGGCCGCGCGCGCGATCGGCGCGGGCGAGGCGGAGCTGGTGCTGGCGGGCGGCGTCGAGAGCATGTCGCGCTCGCCCTACGTGCTCGCCAAGGCCGGCGGGGCGTTCGCGCGCGACCAGAAGCTCGAGGACACGACGCTCGGCTGGCGGCTCGTCAACCCGGCGATGGAGAAGGCCTACGGCATCGACTCGATGACGCAGACGGCCGAGAACCTCGCCCGCGAGGACGGCGTCGCGCGCGAGGACCAGGACGCCTATGCGCTGCGCAGCCAGGAGCGCGCCGAGCGCGCACGCGCCGAAGGGCGGCTCGCGGAGGAGATCGTCCCCGTCACGCCGCCCGGCCGCGAAGCGAAGCGGGTCGTAGCCGACGAGCAGCCGCGTCCCGCGACGACTGCGCAGGACCTCGCGCGGCTCAAGCCGCTCATCGGGCCCGGCGGCACGATCACCGCCGGCAACGCGTCGGGCCTGAACGACGGCGCGGCGTGCGTGCTGCTGGCGTCCGAGCAGGCTGCCGCGCGCCACGGCCTCGAGCCGATCGCGCGCGTCACGGGCATGGCGAGCGCCGCCGTGGCGCCGCGCGTGATGGGTCGCGGGCCGGTGCCCGCCATCCGCAAGCTGCTGGCGCGCCAGGGCCGCGCGCTCGGCGACTACGACGTCGTCGAGCTCAACGAGGCCTTCGCCGCGCAGGTGCTCGCCTGCACGCGCGCGCTGGGGCTCGCGGACGACGCCGCGCACGTGAACCCGAACGGCGGCGCGATCGCGCTCGGGCACCCGCTCGGTGCGAGCGGCGTGAGGCTGGTGATGGCCGCGGCCTTCGAGCTGCGGCGCCGCGGGGCGAGGCGCGCGCTCGTGAGCCTGTGCGTCGGCGTCGGGCAGGGTGTCGCTCTCTCGCTGGAGCGCCCCGCTTGAGCGCTCCGGGCCGCGAGCGGCCGCCTCTGCGCAAGCTCGGCTTCGGGATGTGCCTCGCGCTCGTGGTCGGCAACATCATCGGCTCGGGCGTCTACCTGCTGCCGGCCTCGCTCGCGCCGCTCGGCGCGAACGTCCTCACGGGCTGGCTCGCCACCGCCGGCGGTGCGATCGCGCTCGGCGTCGTCTTCACGGTGCTGAGCCGCGAGCTGCGCGGCAACGGCGGACCGTACGCCGCCACGCGCGCGGCATTCGGACCGCTCGCGGGGTTCGTGGTGGCCTGGGGCTACTGGGTCAGCATCTGGGTCGGCAACGTCACGATCGCGACCGGCGCCGTCAGCTACACGAGCACGCTCGCGCCCTGGATCGCGAACGTGAAGGGCGCCGCGCCGCTCCTGACGGTGGCGGTGGTGTGGCTCTTCACGCTCGTCAACTGCTTCGGCGTGCGCGCCTCGGGCTGGGTCCAGTCCGTGACCACGGTGCTCAAGTGCCTGCCGCTCGTGGCCGTGCCGCTCGCCGCGTTCGTGCGTTTCCGACCCGAGTGGGTGAGCGAGCTCGCGGCCGGCCCCCCCATCTCGCTCGACGGCACCGCGGCGGCGGCGGCGCTCACGCTCTGGGCCGTCGTTGGATTCGAGTCCGCGACCGTCCCGGCGGACAAGGTCGAGGACCCGGCGCGCACGATCCCCCGCGCGACGCTCCTCGGAACGCTGGTCAGCACGATCCTGTGTGCGCTCGCGTGCAGCTGCGTGATGCTGCTGGTCCCGAGCCGGACGCTTGCGAGCTCGAACGCGCCGTTCGCGGACGCCGCGCGCCAGCTGTTCGGAGACGGCGCGGCCGTCGCCGTCACGGTGCTGGCGGCCGTGAGCGCCTACGGCGCGCTCAACGGCTGGATCCTGCTGCAGGGGGAGCTGCCGCAGCAGATGGCACGCGCGGGCGTCTTCCCGCGTCTGTTCGCCCAGACGTCGAGCCGCGGCGCGCCCGTCTTCGCCCTCGTCTCGACGAGTGTCCTCGTGACGGCGCTGGTGCTGATGAATTTCGGCAGCAGCATGGTGCAGGTGTTCACCTTCATGGCGCTGCTCTCGACCACGGCCAACCTGGTCGCCTACCTCGCCTGCTCGCTCGCGCTCCTCGCGCTGCAGCGCCGCGGTGAAATCGCGAGTCGCAAGCCGGGCTGGCTCGCGGCGACGGCGGCGCTCGGGGCCGCCTTCTCGCTCTGGGCGATCGCGGGCGCGGGCCTCGAGCCGGTCCTCTGGGGCGCCGTCCTCATCCTGTGTGCGCTGCCCGTCTACTGGCTGATGAGGCGCTCGGCGCTGTCGCGGCCGGAACCCGCACAGCCATAAGGCCGAAGGCTCCCTGTCACTACTGACAGTTACGCTGGCCGCGCCCGCTCTGCTACAAGTCCACTCAGGCCAGGTCCCGAGCGCAAAAAAGGTCCGACCGGGCCCGCAGCCTCCCGCGGGGCCCGTCGCGCCGGGACCTGGCCCGTGCCCAATCGGGCTATCCTTCGGAGAACGATGGCCGGCCCGCCCCCTCCCCGCGCGCTGCTGATCGACGCCGACGCCGAGTTCGCAGCTGCGCTCGTCGCGCAGCCCGGGATGAACGGCGTGCGATTCGATCAGGCTTCGGGCAGCATGCACGCGCTGCGACTGGTGCGGCGCGCCTTCTACGAGGTCGTCGTCACGAGCCCGAAGACCCCGGTGACCGAAGACGTCGCGCTCGTCGAGGAGATGCGGGACGTGCGCCCGGCCGTGAAGGCGATCGTGCTGGCGCCGACCGCGACCGCCGACGAGGTGGTCGCCTCGCTGCGCGCGCACGTGTTCTCGTGCTTCACGGCGCCCTTCGACGCCGCGGAGATCGCGGAGATGATCCGCCGCGCGGTCCAGAACCCGGACTGGAAGGACGGGATCCAGGTCGTCTCGGCGCGGGCCGACTGGCTGTCGCTGCGCGTCGACTGCCGGCGCCTCGCCGCGGAGCGGCTGGTCCAGTTCCTGTCGGAGCTGGCCCGTGACCTGCCCGAGGTGACGCGCGACGAGCTGCTCGCGCGCCTTCCGCGAGATCACGCTCAACGCGATGGAGCACGGGGCGGGCTTCGAGCCGGACCAGACGATCGAGGTGAGCGCCGTGCGCACGAAGCGCGCGATCGTCTACTACGTCAAGGACCCGGGGCCGGGCTACTCACCCGATCAGCTGCCGCACGCGGCGGTCTCGAACCCGGCGGACGACCCTCTCGCACACGCCGACAAGCGCGTCGAGCTGGGCCTGCGCCCCGGCGGCTTCGGCCTGCTGATCGCGCGCAAGGTGGTCGACGAGTTCCTGCACAGCGAGAAGGCCAACGAGGTCCTGCTGATCAAGCATATTCGCTAGCGGGGGGCACGGGGGGTGCTCAAACCCCCCGAAGCTCAGTCCAGAGCGTCCTGGCTGCTGTTGTTGTCGTTTCTTTCTCCGCCCTCGGTTCATTCCGGCTCTTTGTCCGTCACGTGCCCGACGAACGCGAGCGGCTCGCCCTCGCTCACGGGCGGCGTGGCGACCACGTACAGCACCTCGCCGGCGAAGGGCGCGCGCAGCTCGTGCAGCAGGTTGCCGAAGGGGTCGGTGAGGCGTCCGAGCAGGGTGCCGGTCGCGACGCTCTGCATCTTCTCGACGACGGGATGCCAGACGCCCGTCGCGGGCGACGTCACGACCTGCGAGCGGTCGACGAAGAGCGGCTTCTCGACGCGCAGCGACGGGGCCTCGAGCATCCCGAGCTCGGCCATCACCGAGAGCGCTCCGGCTTCCTGCGCGTGGACCGAGGGCTCGTCGGTCAGCCCCATGCCGCCCGACTCGACGGTGATCGCCGGCTTGCCGCGCCGGACCGCGGTGTTCGAGGTGTAGAGCGTCCGGTTCGGATCGGCCGGGCGCTCGCGGTCGATCACGATGTGGTCGAGGCCGAAGGCGAGCGCCAGCCGCTTGCCGGCGGCGTCGATCGCGGGGTCGCCGGTCACCTGCCAGTACGAATAGGGGCGCAGCGACTCGTTGCCGTCGCCGCAGTGCATGTCGACGACGTGCGTCGCGGGCGCGATCACCTGGGTCGTGATCGCGTAGGCGATCCGCTGGCTGAGCGTGCCGTCCGCCTGGCCGGGGTACACGCGGTTCAGGTTCTTGCCGTCGGGGCCGAAGTAGATGCGCCGGCCGTAGAAGGTGGTGGGATTCGCCATGTGCACGAGGATCACCGAGCCCGCGAGCCGCGCCGGATCCAGGCGGGCGCGCACGCGCTGCAGCGCGACGATCGACGTGTACTCCGAGCCGTGCGTGCCCGCGATGAGCGCCAGCACCGGCCCCGGCTTCGCGCCGTTGAAGACGCTGACGGGGATGCGGGTGCCCGGGTCGACGCCGTCGGGCACGACGAGCCAGCCCGAGGCCTGCTGCCCGGGCTGCGCCACGATCTCGCCGACGCGCAGCGGGCCGGGGGCGGCCGCGAACGACGGCAGGGCGGCGAGCACCGCCACGACCACGAGGGACGAGCGCACCCGCTTCATTCCAATCCTCCTTCGGGGCGCGGCAATCGCCCGCTCCCGTCGCGTCGTCAGGCGCGCACGAGCGACGCGCCCCAGGTCATGCCCGCGCCGAAGGCGACCAGCAGCACCAGGTCGCCCGGCTGGAGCCGCCCGTCCCGCACGCACTCGTCCCAGAGCAGCGGGATCGTGGCGGCCGTGGTGTTGCCGTACTTGTGGATGTTGTGCGGCACCTGCTCGTCGCGCAGCCCGAGCGCCTTCGCGCAGTACTCGTTGATGCGCTTGTTGGCCTGGTGCATGAGCGCGAGCTTGAGGTCGCCGGCTGCCACGCCGTGCTTCTTCAGCAGCGACCTCGCGACCTCCACCATGCTCGTCGTCGCCATCTTGAACACGAAGCGCCCGTCCATCACCGGAATGTGGTCGCCGCGCGCGAACTGCTGGGGATCGGTGTAGGGACGGTGCTTGAAGCCGGTCCCGGGCACGTACAGCTTGTCGTAGTCGGCCCCGGCGCCGTGCAGCTCGTGGTCGACGACGCCACGCGCGCCGTCCTCCGCGGCCTTCAGCACCACGGCCGCCCCGGCGTCGCCGAACAGCACCACCAGGTGACGGAAGCGCGAGTTCCACTCGAACTCCTGCGGCGTGGGCGGGACGTCCCCCACGCCGCGCGCGTAGTCGAAGTTCGCCTGCGTCCAGGGCATGAAGCCGACGTGCACTTCCGCGCCCACCAGCAGCACGGTCTCGGCCATGCCCGCCCGGATCTGCGCGTCGGCGAGCTGCAGCCCGTAGAGGAACCCCGAGCACTGCTGGCGGATGTCGAAGCAGGGCACGCTGCGCAGGCCGAGCTTGTCCTGCAGCAGCGTGGCGCAGCCGGGGAAGTAGTGGTCGGGCGTCATGGTCGCGAACACCACCATGTCGACCGCTGCCGTCTCGATGCCGGCGCGCTCGAGCGCCTTGCGCGCGGCCGCGGTGCCGAGGTCGGAGGTGGCGACCTCGGGGCTCGCGAAGTAGCGCTGCTCGACGCCGCTGCGCTCCCGGATCCAGGCGTCGCTCGTGTCCATGATCCGGGCCATCTGGTCGTTGCTGAGCTTGATCGAAGCGATCTCGCTCCCGCTGCCCACGATCACGGCCCGCTTCACCTCTGCTGCCTCCCGGGTGTCGCCGGCCTGGGGCCGGTTTCCGGATGATACCCTCGCCTCGAGGCCCGGGAGCTTGCCGGACCTCCCGCAGCGTGCACAATAGTCCTTTCGAATGCTGACCGACATCGCCCAGAGCCCGATCGCCGAGACGATACGCCGCTTGTCGACCGAGCGCAGGACGGGCGACCTGCAGGTGCGCGCGGGCCGCATGGTCAAGATCGCCTTCTTCGACCACGGCCGGCTGGTGTTCGCGGCCAGCAACCTGCGGCGCGACCGCCTCGGCGAGGCGATGGTCGCCGACGGCCGCATCACCGAGGAGGATTTCAACCGCGTCTCCGCGCTGATGCGCACCGACCGCCGCCGCTTCGGCGAGGCGCTCGTGCAGGCCGGCGTGATGGACCGCTACGACGTGGGCGCGTCGGTGGCGCGCCAGGTGCGCCGCGTGGCGCTGTCGCTGTTCGAGCTGGTCGACGGCGCGGCGCTCTTCGAGGAGCGCGAGAGTGCGATCCCGCTCGAGTACATGGTGAGCCTGTCGATCCACCGCCTGCTCTACGACGGCATCCGCTCGATGAAGAGCGAAGAGCTGGTGACGAAGGGGCTCGGCCACCTCGACCGCGGCGTGATGCTGGCCGAGGTGCCGCCGTTCCCGTTCGAGCGGCGCGGCCGCTCGGCCGAGGAGCTCGAGCTGCTCGACCTCGCCCAGCGCCGCGTGACGATCAGGCGCCTGGCCTGGTCGGGCAGCGGGCTCGCGTTCACGCGGCTGCGCGCGGTCTACGCGCTGCTCGCCGCCGGCCTGCTGCGCGAGGCGGACGTGCAGGCCCCGGCGCCGCAGCCCGTGATGCAGACCGACACCGGGATGTTCCTGCTCTCGGCGCTGCAGAACCGTCCCGACCCCTCGCTGCGAGACGCGATCCGCCGCGAGGTGCAGCAGGAGCTCGAGCACTCGGCGCGGCTCGACCGCGAGGCGTGGCTGAAGCTCGCGCGCGCGGCGCCGCGCGACGAGATGATGCGCGCGCTCGAGGAGAAGATGGAGCGCTACCACGCGCTGCGCGACGGCCTGAGCGCGGACGATGCGATCCGCAACGACATCGACGTGATCCTCGGGCGGGCCTCCGCGGCGATGCGCCTCGCGCGCTCGGCGCCGGAGACCGCGAACGCCGAGGCGGTGCTGAAGCGGCATGCGGCCGAAGCGGCCGCCGCGGTCCAGCGGGCCCCCCGGCCGCCGTCGGTGCTCGTGCCTCAGCCGGTCGCGTCGAGCTGGAACGCCCGCTCCCGCGGCCCCGCCGCCCGGCGACGCGTCGCCCGACGCGCTCGGCGGCCCGACACCTCCCTACGGCACACCGATCGCCCTGCCACCGCCTGCGGACACTGGCCCGGCCGCGAGTGCGCCGGAGCCGAGCGCCGCGGCGCGCCCGGTGCCGCCCGCGGAGCAGAGCTATCCGCCGGGCCGGGGCCCCGACCAATCGATCAATGCTGCCGGTCCCGGCGCGAGCGGCTTCGAGGGGCGCGCCCAGATCGAGCACCTCCTGATGGAGGGCGAGGTCCGCATGACCGTGGCGGACTACGCCAACGCGGTCAAGGTCTACGACAAGCTGGTGCGGCTCGCCCCGCAGGTGGCGGCCTTCCACCTGCGCTTCGCGGTCGCGATGGCCTGCTACCCCCGCACCGCCAAGCTCGCCGAGCGCGAGTTCTACGAAGCCGCCCGCATCGAGCCCGACAACGCCGAGGTCCACTACCAGTGGGGCCTCTACTACAAGGTCATGAAGATCAAGAGCCGCGCCGTCGCCGAGATGCGCACCGCCGTGCGGCTCAACCCGAAGCACAAGGCCGCCCGCGCCGAGCTCGAGCAGCTCTCTCCCAAGGACTCGGCCCTCACGAGCCTCAAGAAGCTGTTCCGGTAGCCGCCGTCACCAGGGCCGCACCGCGAACTCGTACAGGAATGCCACGCTGACGAAGAGCAGCAGCAGCCGCGCCTCGCGCGGGGCGCGGTGCTTGGCCGTGCGCCAGAGCCAGGCGGCGCCCAGCAGCACGGGAATCATCACCACGAGCACGAGAGTCGCGCCCGCGAAGCCGAGCTGGCCGTGGAGGTCGGTGAGCGGGGAGGGGCCGAAGGCGCCGCCGAAGAGCAGCGTGAGGTGCAGCACGTAGACGAGCAGCGTCTCGTGGCCGAGCAGCCCGAGCTCCCGAACCGCCCAGTGGCCGGTCGCGGCCGCCGCCTCGACGAGCCGCAGGAGCAGCAGCAGCCCGCCGAGCCGTACGAGCACGTAGGCCGGCGACGCGCCCCAGAAGTCCACTCGTCCGTGCAGCACGAGCGCCAGCAGCGAGCCGGCGCCGAGCAGCAGCACGCCGCTCGCGACCTCGCGCCGCTGCCGCACCGGCGCCGGGGCACGGCCGAGGCGCGCTCCCGCGAGCGCGCCGGCGAGCACGAAGGCCGAGTAGGGGAAGACGGGGAAGCTCGAGCCGGTCGCGGCGTCGAGCCAGGGGGCGATCGGCTCGGGCAGGCGCGCAGCGACGCCCGAGGACCAGACGAGCGGAGCCGCCGCGACGATCGCGAGCGCGAGGACCCCCGCCCACGTCGTCCAGCGCCGTCCGACGATCGCCTGCAGGCCGAGGACGAAGAGCTGTGTCGCCGCGATCACCTGCAGCGCGTCGCACGCGAAGAAGGCCGCGCGCTCGGCGCTCGTCGAGGCCGCGAGCGTCTTCCAGAGCGAGAAGTACGGCAGGTGGAGGTAGTAGCCGACGGCCAGCACGAACAAGAGCCGCCGCGCCCGCCGCAGCCCCGCGCGCAGCGACAGCGGCGCGGGCGGCAGCCCGACGACGAAGCCGGAGGCGAACAGGAAGCCCGGTGCCGTCGAGCCGTGGAGCATCTGCTGCCAGACGTAGAGGCGCTCGGCGAGCGCGGCCGGCGCGAGCAGCGTGTCCATCACGTGGCCCTGGACCATCACCAGGGCCATCAGGCCGCGGAAGGCGTCCAGGTACAGGGCTCTTTCGTGCGGGGGGTGCTGCGTCGCACCCCCCGCACCCCCCAGGGCATCGAAATCGCGCTCATTGCGACACGTGCCCGGGCGTTTTCGATGCCCTGGTCGCTACGCCCGAATGAATCGGGCTTCGCTCGCCGCTCCTGTCGGATTGGGCTGTCGGCGGACGGGCTCACGAGCTCAGCCGACGCCGCTCTGGCTCAGGCGACGACGACCCCGCCCGCGCGCCGCGCGGCTTCCTGGACGTGCTGGAGCAGCATCGACTCGGGGCCGGCGCCGACGAACTCGACGCCGCCGTCGCCCACGACCGTCTTGGGCACCGACGCGATGCGGTAGGCGCGCGCGAGGTCGGGGAAGCCCGTCACCTCGATCGCGTCGACGCTGATGCGCGGGCTCTCGACCGCGAACTGGATCGCCAGGCGGACCGCCCGGGGACAGTAGGGTCAAGTGGGCGTCGAGAAGACGCGCAGGCGGACGTCGCGGTCGAGCGTCGCGAGCGCCGTGCGCGTCTCCTCCGAGAGCAGGCTCGACCCCCGCGAGACGTCGAGGATCCCGTCCACCAGGCTCCCGAACTCGTATCCGGCCGGCGTGCCGTAGAAGCGCACGCCGTGGTCCTGCTCGCCGAGGATCGCGATCGCGGGGGTGCGCTCGATCCCGAGTGCCGTCACGCGCTCCTGGTCGAGGACGAAGTTGACGGGCTCGGAAGTCAGCTTCTCGTGAAGCGCCGCCAGCTCCTCGACGAGCCGGCGCACCTCTTCGGACACCGGGTCCGCGAGGGCTTGCGAAGCGACGGCCAGCTTGACGGGGTTGACGAGTCCGGAAAACGCCTCACGCAGCTCGCCCGCGATCTCGTCGCTGAGCAGCGCCATCCGGGGAAGTATGCCACGCGGGTCAGATCCACGTCGGGAACCAGGTCCAGATCCCGAAGCCGCCGAGCATGACGTGGTAGGGCCCGATCTCCACGGGAAGTCCCGGGAAGCGGAAGCTCCAGAGCGCGTTCGGCACCGGCATCGCGGTGAGGAACGGCAGGAAGAGCACGAACAGGGCGGCGACCGCCACCAGGTAGCCGCGCGCGAGGAACGCCTGTCCCTCGTTCCAGCGGCGGTCGAGGAGCGCGCCGAGCGACAGGCAGGCGTAGGGAATCGCCTCGAGCAGATAGTGCGAGAAGTTGAGCGTGCGCGGCGACAGCCCCCACGGCAGATAGAGCAGGAAGTAGCCCGCGCCGCAGAAGACGAGCCGCGGGTCGCGCCAGCGGATCCCGACCACGAGCGCCCACACCGACACCGGCAGCGAAGCCCACCAGATCGCCGGGTTGCCGAGCGCGACGATGCCGCGCACGAAGTCTCCGCCCGAGAACCAGAAGTACCAGGTGGGCCGGTAGAGGAACGGCCAGGTCCACCACTCGCTGAAGTAGGTGTGGGTGGCGTCGAGGTGGGCGTGATAGCCCCAGATGTCCTTCTGCCAGGCGATCGCCGCGAGCGCGCGCTGCCACCACGCGGCGAGCCCGCTCGGGTGGGTCTGGGCCATCCACGGGACGTAGCTCAGCAGGTAGACCGCCGCCGGCAGCACCACGAACGAGAGCGCGCCGAGCGCGAGATCGCGAGCCCTGAAGGCGCGCGCCCGTCGCACCACGAGGTAGACGAGTCCCATGAAGCCCCAGGCGAACAGGCTCGTCCAGCGGGTCGAGAGCGCGAGCCCGAGCGCGAGCCCGAGCGCCGCCATGTCGGAGGTGCGCAGCTCCTCCTCCGCGACGGCGCGCAGCAGCAGCAGCACCGACGTGAGCTGGAACAGCACCGCGAAGACGTTGGTCATCGCGATCCGGCTCTGCACCAGGTAGACGCCGTCCATCAGCAGGAGCAGCGTCGCGAAGAGGGCGGCCCGCTCGCTGGCGAGCACGCGCCGCGCGAGCAGCAGGAAGACCGGCGCGATCAGGATCCCGGCCAGCGCCGGCACGAGGCGCCAGGCCCACGGCTCGTAGCCGAAGAGCGCGACACCCGCCGCGATCAGCAGCTTCGCGGTCGGCGGATGCACCCACTCCGTCGGCGGCTCGCCGTTCAGGTACTGGCGCGCCGTCTTCGCGTGGTAGACCTCGTCGAAGTACTCCTCGCCCGGGTAGCCGAGGCCGGGCAGCCGGAAGAGGGCCGCCAGGAGCGCGACGCCGAGCAGCAGCTTGCCCGTGCGGCTCATGGCGCGCCGGTCCGGGGCCCGGCCGGCGCTACGCGGCCGGCGTCCGAGGCGACGAGCGGCAGCGCGCGCCGCACCGGCACCGCGAACGAGTTGCCACCGAAGCGCGACAGCACCGCGTAGGCGACCCCGATCACCTGCCCGTTGCGGTTCAAGAGCGGCCCGCCGCTGCCGCCCTGCGTGGTCGGCGCGTCGAAGACGACGTCGGTGTCGGTGATGTCCGCGATGTGGCCCTGGGTGGTGGACGGCCGCACCAGCCCGCGCCGCGCGAGCGCCTCGGTGATGCGCCCGGTCTTCATCTGCGCGTCCGTCACGATCTCGCGCGCGACCGCCGAGTCGATCTTGGCGAGCATCGCCTCGATCCCCGCCGGGAAGCCCACCAGCACCACCGCCTGGCCGGTCACGGCGCCCCTGCCGCTGCGGTCGAGCGGCAGCGGCGGCAGGCGCGCGCCGCCGAGCTCGGCGCGCAGCAGCGTCACGTCGGCGTGCTCGGCGTGGCGCTCGAGCCGGAGCAGGAAGGGCCGCCGCTCGCGCGGGAAGAAAGCCCGCAGCTCCGTCTGCTTCGGCTGGTAGCCGCGCTCGATCAGCGAGTCCGCGAAGTCGTTGTTCCACCACGGCTCGGCGATGTGGCGGTTCGTGAGCACCAGGCCGCGGCGGTCCACCACGAAGCCGGTGCCCACGTACTCGGTCTCGTGCACCTCGCCCTTCCCCTCGGGGTCCAGGATCGGGTTGTCGTCGGCGTCGCGCAACGTGTTGCCGGCGGCGTCGAGCTTGTAGCGCAGCGGGCGCCCCTCCTTGTCCTGGAACTGGTACGCCCCCTGGATCAGGCAGACGCCGGGCCCGTAGTCGCGCACGATGCGCTCGCCCACGGCGCGCTCGGACTCGAGCGTCGCCAGCCGCTCGCGCGTCAGCTGCAGCTCGCCGCGCAGGTTGCCCGACTCGGCGGCGGCGCTCTCGCGGATCTGCCCGTAGAGCTCGTCCTCGCGCTGCTTGAGCTCGTCGATCCGGCCGGCGAGCTCGGCGCGGTCGGCCTCCGCCTTCGAGCGCTCGCCGGCGACGCGAGCCGCGAAGGCCGAGCGCTCGGCCTCGCTCTGGCGCAGCGCGTCGCGCAGCCGCTCGATCTCGAGCCGCATCTTGCGGTCCTGCCAGTAGCTGTAGCCGAGGGCTGCGGCCCCCAGCAGGACGCCCGCCGCCATCAGGCGGACGGCAGTCGGGCTCAGCTGGCCGAGCCAGCGTGCGACCCGCGCCCGCAGCGGCGCGCGTGCGCCCGCGCGCACCCACGGCGCCGCCTCCAGCATCTCCTCGACCGCGTCGTCGGCCGCCTCGAGCCGCAGCCGGGGCCCGCCGGGGCCGAGCTCGATCACGTCGCCTTCGCGCAGCACCGCCTCGTGCAGCTCCTCGCCCGAGAGCCGCAGCACGAGCTCGGGCGCGACCACCTGCGCGACGATCTCGCCCTGGCGCTCGAAGACGCGCACGTGGCGCAGCGCAGCGCCCTCCGTCTTCATGTCGGCGTCGGGCCCGGAGCCGATGAGCGCGGGCAGCGCCACCTCGGCCTGCATGCCGCTGGCGGGCCCGGTGAGCCTGCGGAAACGCACGCGCACGGGTTAGCCCGCTCCCGTCACGGCGTGCCCAACGCGGGAAGATCCGGCGCGCCGATCCGGCGCTCGACGCTGCCCTGCGCGACCATCGCCCAGCTCGACGCGCCGATCCGCACGAACACCTCGACCCTCGGGTCCTTGAAGCCGGGCGAGCGCAGGATGTCCTGCGGTTCGGCCGGCGAGTGGTAGCGGCCCGCGGAGCGCACCGTCACCACGGTGTCGTGTCCCGGCGCGATCGGATGGTGAGTAGGTGCTCACCTGCTCCTGGATCGAGCCCCACACCTCGTCCCCCTGGTCGGGGGCGGGGAAGCGCGCGCGCGCCTGCACCGCGCTCAGCGGCTCGCTGCGACACGTTCCTGAGCCGAAAGCGCACGACCGGGGCGACGAAGTTCTGGCCCTGCTGCGGGCTGTCGACGATCCAGTACGCTTGCAGGTCGCTCACCCGCAGCTCCGCCGACGGGTCGTGGCTCCGGCAGCCAGACGCGGCGACGGCGGCCAGGAGGAGTGCCACGCGGCGGACTCCGCGCATCCCCTCGATTCTAGCGTGCCCGCTCCTCGGGATTGGCCGGCGGCAGCGGAAGCGCGAGCCGGAAGCGCGCTCCGCGCACGGCGCTCTCGGGTTCGGGCTCGAGCAGGAGATCGAGCCGCCCGCCGTGATCCTCGACGAAGCGCCGGGCCACCGCGAGGCCGAGGCCGGTGCCGCGCTTCTTGCCGTGCGTGACGAAAGGCTCGAACACGCGGTCGCGGATGCCCGGGGCGACGCCCGGGCCGTCGTCCGCGAGCACCAGCACCAGGTGCTCGCGCGCGCCCTCGGAGCCGCCGAAGGGCTCGATCCGCGCCCGGAACCGGATGCGCCCCTGCCCGCCCATCGCATCCCGCGCGTTGGCGGCGATGTTGGTGACGGCGCGGCGCAGCTTGTCCACGTCGACGCGCCCGCGGCGGCCGCTCGGCAGCTCGACGTCGCGCTCGACCGCGAGCCCGGGCAGCTCCTGCTCGATGCCCGCGGCGAGCTCCGCCACCAGCAGGCGGAGCGGCACCGCGCGCAGCACCAGGCTCTCGGCCCCGCGCGCGAAGTCGAGCGTCTCGCCGGTCATGCGGTCGAGGCGGTCGACGGCCTCCATGATCGCGCGCGCGCGCTCGGCCGCCTCCTGCGGGGGCACGTCGCCTTCGAGCAGCGTCTCGGCCCAGCCGCGGATCAGCGTCATCGGTCCGCGGAAGTCGTGGACCATCATGCCCGCCATGGTGCCGAGCGCCGCGAGCCGTTCCGACTCGATCAGCTCCTTCTGGTAGGCGAGGTTCTCGAACGCGAGCGCGGCGCGGCCCGCGACGAGCGAGACGAGCTGCGCCTCGGCGTCGCTCACCGGACGCTTGCGCCCCTGCACCGGGCCGAGCACCAGCATCCCGGCGAGGCCGCTCCGCGCGAGCAGCGGCACCAGCATCTCGTTCTTGCCCTGGGGCGCGGTCTCGAGCAGCTGGCCCTCCGAGATCAGGAAGCGCGCGCGCGGGCCCTCGGACGCGTCGGGCCGGCTGCGCCGCAGGCGCCCCGCCTCGTCGAGCGCCAGCGCCTCGAAGCTCTCGAGCCTGCGGTCCCACAGCAGGAGGCTGCCGCCGTCCGCCGAGAGCGCGCGGCTGAGCTCCACGGTGAGCAGGCGCGTCAGGCCGAGCAGGTCCGGCACCTCCAGCACGCGCTCGGCGAGTGCCGCGAGCGTCGCCTTGCGCCTCGAGCTGAGCGTGAAAGCCATCAGCGGTCCTGGTTTGACACCCGAAAAACGCCGTCGCTATGATAGCGAGGCTGGAGCCGGAAGCTGCTGCGCGACGGGCGCTGCGGCTTCCTGCGGCAGGCGTTCCCGACACGCCGAAGAGCCGCCGGCACCCTTGTCGTGCGCGCAGCGACTCGCCGGAGCGTTCCGACCGGCGGGAGACCCGGCGCGTCCAAGGGACTAAACACGGGAGATAAGGTCGCATGATCGAGGTCGACAGCCTCACGAAGAGGTACGGCCGCGCGACGGCGGTGGACGGCATCTCGTTCAAGGTCGAAAAGGGCGAGATCCTCGGCTTCCTGGGCCCGAACGGGGCCGGCAAGACCACCACGATGCGCATCCTCACCTGCTACCTGCCGCCCACGGAGGGCAAGGCGACGGTCGCGGGCCACGACGTCTTCGCGGAGCCGATGGAGGTCAAGAAGCGGGTCGGCTACCTGCCGGAGACGCCGCCGCTCTACCCGGACATGGAGGTCGGCGAGTACCTCGACTTCTGCGCCAAGATCAAGGGCGTCGCGTCCGGCGAGCGCAAGACCCGCATCGCGGACGCCGTCGAGAAGTGCCGGGTCGGCGACGTGCGCACCAAGCTGATCGGCAAGCTCTCGAAGGGCTACCGTCAGCGCGTCGGCCTGGCGCAGGCGATCCTCCACAACCCCGACGTGCTGATCCTCGACGAGCCGACCGCCGGCCTCGACCCGAAGCAGATCATCGAGACGCGCGAGCTGATCCGGGCGCTCGCCGGCAGCCACACCGTCGTGCTCTCGACCCACATCCTGCCCGAGGTCTCGATGACCTGCGGGCGCGTCGTGATCATCAACAAGGGCCGCGTGGTGGCCGAGGACACTCCCGACAACCTGATGCGGCGCCTGCAGGGCGCCGGCACGGTCCGGCTCGAGGTGCGCGGCGACCAGGCGCAGGCGCTCGCGGCGGTCCGCGCCGTCCCCGGCGTCCTCGCGGTTCACGCCCGCGCCCCGCACGGGGAGATCGCCGTGCTCGACGTCGAGGCCGAGGCCGGCAAGGACGTGCGCGCCGAGCTCGCCTCGGCGCTCGTGACCGGGGGCCACGGCCTCGTCGGCCTGCAGCAGATCGGCATGAGCCTGGAGGAGATCTTCCTCCACCTCACCACCGCGGACGCCGAAGAGCCGGCGCCCGTCGCCTCCGGAGGACTACCCGCTTGACCGCGCTAAGGAACATCTCCGCCATCGTCGCGAAGGAGTGGCGCCACTACTTCGGCAGCCCGATCGCCTGGGTGGCGCTCTTCGTGTGGACGATGCTGTTCGGCATCTTCTTCTACTTCTCGTTCAGCTTCTTCCTCGAGCAGTCGATGCGCATCGCGCAGCAGGGGATGGAGTACGGCGGGGGGATGAAGATCTCGCTCAACGAGTACCTGATCCGCCCGCTCTTCCACAACATGGCGGTGGTCGCGCTCTTCCTGGCGCCGATGCTCACGATGCGCCTCTTCGCCGAGGAGAAGCGGCAGGGCACGATCGAGCTGCTCGCCACCTCGCCGATCACCGACTGGCAGGTGGTGATCGGGAAGTTCCTGGCCGCGGCCTCCGGGCTCTACCTGCTCATGATCCTGGCCGGGCTCGTGAACGTCGCCGGGATCTGGATCTACGCGTCGAGCTCGCCCGAGTGGAAGCCGGTCGTCACCGGAGCGCTCGGGCTCCTCCTGCTCGGCGCCTGCTTCCTGGCGATGGGCACCTTCATCTCGACGCTGACCCGGAACCAGATCGTGGCCGGCATCCTGTCCTTCTGCCTGTTCCTCGGCATGTGGACGCTCGGCTGGGCGGACGACCCCACGGCGGGGCCCGTCATGAAGGCCGTCGCCTACCTCGGCGTCACCACCCACCTCGAGGACCTGGTGAAGGGCGTCGTCGACCTCAAGGACGTCGTGTTCTACCTGAGCGTCATCGGCTTCGGCCTCTTCCTGGCCCACCAGTCGGTGGAGAGCCAGCGGTGGAGGGCCTGAGCGTCATGGGCACCTTGAAGAAGCTCGTCGACTTCCTCGCGCCGCTCGGGTTCCTGATCGCCGTCGGGGCCGTCTTCGTCACGCGCACGCCCTGGGCGGACAAGCTGCCCGGGGGGCTGCGGCCGTGGCTGATCGCCGCGGCGGCGCTCGTGCTGGTCCACCTGGTGCTGCGCTTCGAGGACGTGGTGCGCGGGCTCGGCCGCCGGCAGCTCAAGTACGGCGGCAACACCTTCCTGCTGGTGGTCGCCGTGCTCGGCATCCTGGTGTTCGCCAACTACTTCGTCTCGCGCCACACGAAGCGCTTCGACCTCACCAAGGACCAGCGCTTCAGCCTCTCGGACCAGACGAAGAAGGTGGTGAGCGGCCTCAAGGACGAGATCAAGCTCGTCTACTTCCAGCGCACGCGCGACATGGCGCGCGGCCAGGACCGCCTGAAGGAGTTCCAGGCGCTGTCGCCCAGGCTCAAGGCCGAGTACGTCGACCCGGTGCAGAGCCCGGCCAAGGCGCAGGCCTACGACGTGCGCGGCCCCTGGCCGATCCTGGTGGTCGAGCGGGGCGACAAGCGCGAGCGCGTCACGAACGACGGCGAGCAGGACATCACGAACGCGCTCATCAAGATCACGCGCGACAGCAAGAAGACCGTCTGCCTGCTCGAGGGCGAGGGCGAGCGCTCGAGCGAGGACAGCGGCGAGCGCGGCTTCTCGGGCGTGAAGAGCGTCGCTCACGAAGGCGCTCTACGAGGTGAAGAGCGTCTTCCTGATGCGCGAGAAGACGGTGCCGAAGGACTGCACGATCCTGATCGTGGGCGGCCCCGAGAAGGACCTGTTGCCCGAGACCACCGCGGCGATCAAGGACTTCGTCAAGGGCGGCGGCAAGGCGCTCGTGATGGTCGAGGCCGAGCTCAAGGAGCACTACCCGAACCTGGTCGCGCTGCTCAAGGGCTGGAACATCGAGGCGGGCAACGACGTCGTCGTGGACGTCTCGGGCATGGGGCAGCTCTTCGGCTTCTCCGAGCTCGCGCCGCTCGCGATCGAGTACCCGTACCACGAGATCACCAAGGACTTCCGGCTGCCGACGCTCTACGGAGGCGCCCGCAGCGTCGAGGCGGGCAAGGGCAGCGTCGAGGGCGTGAGCGCTTCGGACCTGGTCAAGACCTCGGCGCAGTCCTGGGCGGAGAGCGATCTCACGCTCAAGGGCTCGATCCAGTACGACGAGGGCAAGGACCGCAAGGGGCCGGTCGCGCTCGCCGCGGTCGCGACCGTGAAGGGCCCGGCCCCCGCGCCGTCGCCCTCGCCGTCGCCTTCCGGCTCGCCGTCGCCCGCGGCCTCTCCGCCGCCTCGCCGTCGACGCGCCTGCGACGCCGAGGAGGTGAAGGCGCCCGAAGGCCGCGTCGTCGCGGTCGGGGACGCCGACTTCGCCTCGAACTCGCTGCTCGGCTTCCAGGGCAACCAGGACTTCTTCCTGAACACGGTGGCCTGGCTCGCCGAGGACGCGGACCTCATCTCGATCCGCCCGAAGGAGCCCGAGAACCAGGCGCTGTTCCTCGAGCCGCCAGCAGTCCAGCAGAACGTGGCCTGGGCGGCGCTCGTGCTGATCCCCGGCTTCTTCGTGGTGGCCGGCGTCGCGAGCTGGTGGCGGAGGCGCTAGGCCCGTGAAGGAGTTCTGGAAGACCGGTATCGCGCTGCTGCTCGCGGGGGGACTCTTCGCGTTCTACTGGTTCGTCGAGCGCAAGCAGGAGCCGAAGCCCGAGACCGAGAGCACGAAGGTCACGCTGCTGACGGTCGACAAGGCCAAGGCCAAGGAGCTGAAGGTCGCGGTCAAGGGCGGCGACAGCATCGCCCTCGTCAAGGAAGGCACGTTCTGGAAGCTGACCGCGCCCTTCGCGGCTCCCGCCGACACCACGGCGGTCGAGTCGATGTTCACGAGCCTCGAGAAGCTGGAGGCCGACGAGCTGGTCTCCGACCAGGTCAAGGACTTCGCCCAGTACGGGCTCGACGCGCCGAGCCGCTCGGTCGTGCGCCGTCGTCGAGGGAGCGAAGGAGCCGCTCGCCGTCGACTTCGGCGCGAAGTCTCCCGACGGCAGCAACGTCTACGCGCGCAAGCCGGGCGAGGCCAAGGTCTACCTGGTCGCGTCGTGGGTCGAGGGCTCCTTCGACAAGAAGCCGTTCGACCTGCGCGATCGCGACCTGCTGCACGTCAAGCGCGACGACGTGCGCTCGCTCGAGGTCGCCGGCCCCGATGGCGGCTATGCGCTCGCGCGCAGCGAAGCGGGCGAGTGGGCGTTCACGAAGCCGCTTCAGACGCGCGCGGGCCGCTGGGCCGTCGACGGCCTGCTCGGCACGATCGAAGGCCTGCGGATGGAGTCGGTCGCCGGCGAGAGCGTGAGCGACGCCAAGGACATCGCCCGCTACGGCTTCGCGAAGCCGACGCGCACGGTCACGCTCGTCACCAAGGACGGCGCCAGCCGCACGCTCGAGCTCGGCGCGCCCGCGCCTGATCCCAATCCCTCGCCCTCGCCGACGCCCTCGCCCTCCCCCTCGCCCGGGAAGAAGGGCGAGAAGGCGAAGGGCGAGAAGCCGGCGCCGCCCAAGCCCACGAAGTACTACGCGCGCCAGGCGGGCAGCGGCCTCGTCGCCGTGGTGCCGGCGGCGCTCGCCGACGACCTCGCCAAGGGCATGGGGGAGCTGCGTGCGAAGCGCCTGCTCGAGGTCGCGACCTACGAGACCGAGGGCTTCGAGGTGACGGCCGCGGGCGTCACGAAGAAGTACGCCAAGAGCGCGACCAAGGACAAGGACGGCCTCGAGAAGACGCAGTGGAAGCGCACGGCACCGGACGCCAAGGAGCTCGACACCACCAAGGTGGAGGACGCGCTCTTCAAGATCGGCGGCGTCGACGTGAGCGAGTTCGTCGATGCGCCCAAGGCGCCCGCCGACTACGGCCTCGACGCGCCCGTGCTGAAGGTCACGCTCAAGGCCAAGAGCGACTCCGGCGTCGAGCTCGGCAAGAAGGACGCGAGCTACTACGCCCGCCGCACGGGCGACGCCGCGATCCTGAAGGTCGACGCGGCGAAGGCCGAGGAGCTGCTGAAGGCGTTCGGCGAGATCTGAGCCCGGGCGCCGCGCCTATGGCTTCGGCGGCGTGGCGACCGCTTCCGGCGTCGGCGTGGGGGCAGGCGGCGTCCAGCTCTCGAGCAGGCGCGCGTGGCGGATCACGACCCAGGTCTGCGGGGCGTTCTGGTGCGGGCCGCGCGTCGTCGTGGGCGTCAAGGAGACCTTGTCCGCCAGCTCGAGCCCCTGGACGACCTCGCCGAAGACCGCGTAGCCGGCGCCGCTGATCCCGAAGTCCAGCCGGTGGTTGTCGCGCACGTTGATGAAGAACTGGCTGGTCGCGCTGTTCGCGTCGTTGACGCGCGCCATCGCCACGGATCCGCGCAAGTTGCGCAGCCCGTTCCTCGCCTCGTTCGGGATCGGCGGGCGCGTCGGCTTCTCGACGAGCTCGGTCGTGTAGCCGCCGCCCTGGATCATGAAGTCCGGCATCACGCGGTGGAACACCGTCCCGTCGTAGTGGCCCTCGCGCACGTACTGCAGGAAGTTCTCGACGCTCAGCGGAGCCTTCTCCCTGTTGAGCGCGATCACGATCGTGCCGAGCGTCGCACGGCCCTGCGTGAGCTCGAGCTCGACGAAGGGGCCGCTCGGGGCGGGCTTGGGTGTCGATGCGGGTGGTTGTGGTGCCGGCGCGGGCGCTGCCGCCTGGGAAAGTGCCAGAAGTAGAGCGACGAGCGGCATCTCGAGCCTCCGATGTGGTGCTTCGGGGCGATTCTAGCAGCCTCGTTGCGCCACCGAGGAGCGGAGCCTAGAATGGCCGTAACCGCATGGTTCTGTTCAACTACTCCACGAAGGAGCTGACGGCCAAGGTCGTCTACTACGGGCCCGGGCTCTGCGGGAAGACGACGAACCTCCAGTGGATCCACGAGAAGCTGCCCATCAAGAACAAGGGCAAGATGCTCTCGCTCGCCACCGAGACCGACCGCACGCTCTTCTTCGACTTCCTGCCGATCGAGATCGGGACGATCCGCGGGATGCGCACGCGGATCCAGCTCTACACCGTGCCGGGACAGGTCTTCTACAACGCCACGCGCCGCATGGTGCTGAAGGGCGCCGACGCCGTCTGCTTCGTGGCCGACTCGCAGGAGGCGATGCTCGACGCCAATCTCGAGAGCTACGAGAACATGCGGCAGAACCTCGAGGCGAACGAGATCGACGCCGACGAGATCCCGGTCGTGCTCCAGTACAACAAGCGCGACCTGCCGAACGCGCTGCCGATCGAGATCCTGAACGAGCGCATGAACCCGCTGAACGCGCCCTTCTACGAAGCCGTCGCGGTGAAGGGCGTCGGCGTCGAGGACACGCTCAAGGCGGTCACCAAGCTCGTCTTCAAGGCGCTCTCGGTGAAGTACGGCGACGGGGCGCAGGCGCCCGCGGCGCCGGGGCGCGCGCCGGGTCCGCCGCGTTCGAGTCCGCCTCCGCGTTCGAGTCCACCGCCGCGGCCGGTCTCAGCGCCGCCGGTCGTGCCTTCCCACGACGACCTGCTGAGCGAGCTGGAGCTCGGCACTCCTGCGCCGATCGAGGAGTCGTTCGACGTCGACGGCAACACGCCCGTCGGCTCGCCGTCTCCGGCGGCGCTGCGGGCCGCGCTCACGCCGCGACCGCCCGTCGGCACTCCCGGCCCGAGGCCGCAGCCGGCGCCTGCGGCGCCAGCGCCAGCCGCGCCGAGGCCGTCGACACCCTCCTCCGCGGCCACGCGAGCTCCCGTGGCGAGCCAGAAGCCCCAGACGACGCTCGTCGGCAAGCACGACGAAGCGGCGCAGCTGCGCCGCGTGATCGGCGCCCCCGGCATGCCGCCCGAAGAGATCGAGATGGATCTCGAGGAGATCCAGGAGCTCGATCACCCGACGCACGGCAAGGTGGTCTCGTCGCGCTCGACCGAGACCGCGGCGCCCGAGCCGGTGCTGCATCCGGATGCCGCCGTGCTGCACCCGGATGGCGCCGTGCTCCACTCCGATGCCGGGACCACCGAGGTCGAGGTGCCGATCGACATCGAGGTGGCCCCCGGCACGACGCGCGTCAGCCTGAACGTCCGCCTGGTCCTGAACCTCCACAAGCGCTAGAGCGGCGCCTCGGCCAAGGTCCCATGAAGCCCTACGGCCAGCACCCCGACGACAAGGCTCCGCCGAAGCCGGTGCTGGCGCTCGCCGAGCAGGTCACGAGCGACGGCGGGCACGTGCTCGCCATCTACCGCGAGCCCGTCGGCGGCCATTGGCAGATCTTCTGCCTGCTTCCGCTCGCCTCGGTCGCGCCGACGCCGTACCAGCGCGACCTGTCGCCCACGCACGCCAAGCGGCTCACCGAGGTGGTGAAGAGGATCGACCGCTTCGTGGACCCGATCGTGGTGGTGTCGCCGAAGCCGGGGGTCTACTGGACGCCGAACGGGCACCACCGGCGCACGGCGCTCGAGAAGCTGAAGGCCGAGTGGGTGCCGGGAATCCTGGTGCCGGAGCCCGAGGTGGCGTACCAGATCCTGGCGCTCAACACCGAGAAGGCGCACAACCTCAAGGAGAAGTCGCTCGAGGTGATCCGCATGTACCGCGGGCTCGCCGAGGAGCAGCCGAGAACGGGCGAGGAGGACTGGGCGTTCCAGTTCGAGTCTCCCCACTTCATCACGCTCGGTGTCGTGTACGACGAGAACCGCCGCTTCGCGGGCGGGGCGTTCGCGCCGATCCTGAAGCGCGTCGACAAGTTCCTGAAGGGCTCGCTCAAGCAGACGCTCGGCGAGCGCGAGGAGCGCGCGGGAAAGGTCAAGGCCGCCGACGAGGCGCTCGGCAAGGCCGTGGCGGCGCTCAAGAAGCGGGGGATCAACCATCCCTACGTCAAGAACTACGTGCTCGCGCGCACCAGCCCGCTCACGCGCGCGCGCAAGACGCTGCCGTCCTTCGACCAGACCTTCTCGAAGCTCGTCGCCGCGATCGAGGCCTTCGACGTCAGCCAGGTGAAGTACACGGACGTCCAGCGCGCGGCGACGTTCGCCGCACCCGCCGGCGAGTAGCCGAAGGGGCGCCTACTCGGAGCGCAGCGCCGCGATCGGGTCGACGGCCGCCGCCCGGCGCGCCGGCAGCAGGCTGGCCGCGGTCACGACGAGCAGCAGCGCGCCGGCCGTGGCCGCGAGTGCCCGGGGGTCGTACGGGGCGACTCCGTAGAGCACGCCCGAAAGCGCCCGGCCGACTCCGAGCGACAGCAGCAGCCCGAGGCCCGCGCCCGCCACGCCCAGCAGCAGCCCGCGTCGAACGACGAGCCCGACGACGTCGAACGGCCGCGCCCCGAGCGCCAGGCGCACGCCGATCTCGTGGATCCGCTGGCTCACGGCGTAGGCCAGGACACCGTAGACCCCGAGGCACGCGAGCAGCAACGCCTGGCCGGCGAAGGCACCCATCAGGTGGCCGAAGAAGCGCTGCTCCCACGTGGTGAACGCGCGCACCTCGTCCATCGTGCGCACGTCCCAGGTCGCGAGGCCGGGGTCGGCGGTGCGCAAGGCCTGTCGTACCGCGTCGGCCTGAGCGCGCGGCGACTGGGTCTTCGTTCGTACCAGCAGCGCCAGCGTGCGGCCCGGGGCGGTCGCGTACGGCCGGAACACGTTGAGGCGCGACGCGGCCGTCTCCTCGCCGAACTCCTCGTACTGCAGGTCCGGAACGACCCCCACCACGCGCAGCCACTGTACGGGCGCGTCGTCGCGCAGCCCGCCCCCGTCGACGAGCGCGAGCCGCTGGCCGATCGCGCCGTCGGGCCAGAAGCGCCGCGCGAGCGCGCGGTTGACGACCACGACGTCCGCCGTGGGCGAGGCGTGTTCGTCGGGCGTGAAGGAGCGGCCTTCGAGCAGGGGAGCGCCGAGCGTCTCGAAGAGCCGCGGCGACGCGGTGATGCGGATCGCACCCGGCTCGTCGCCGCGCGCCACGGGCTGGCGCTCGATCACGAGCCGCACGGGCGCGCCGCCGTCGTCGGTCGGGATGCTCGAGGTGACGGCGGCCGACGCCACGCCGGGCAGGGCGAGCACGCGCTCTTCGAGCTCGCGCACGAAATCGGCACGTCGCTCGAGGCGATCGTAGGCGTCGCCCGCCACGTAGAAGCGCAGCGTCAGCAGCGACTCCTCGACGAAGCCCGAGGGAGCCGCCTGCAGCCGCAGGAAGCTGCGCATCATCAGGTCCGCCCCCACCAGCAGCGCGAGCGACAGCCCCACCTGTCCCACGACCAGCAGCGACTGCAGCCGCTGCGTGGCCGCGCCGGTGGTGCCGCGCGCGCCGTCGCGCAGATCGGCCACGAGATCGGGGCGCGCCGCGCGCCAGGCGGGGAGCAGACCGCTCAGGAGCGCCGCCAGCGAGGCCACGAGCACGACGAACGCCGCCCCCCGCCAGTCGAGGTCGAAGCGCACCCAGTACGGCAGCTCCTCCGGCCACGACGCGACCGCCAGCTCGACGAACCAGCGGCCGAGCGCCAGCCCGAGCAGGCCTCCGGCCGCACAGAGCAGGACGCTCTCCGCGAGCATCTCGCGGGCGAGGCGGCCACGGCTCGCGCCCAGCGAGGCGCGCACCGCGAGCTCGCGCTGGCGCGCGACGCCGCGCGCGAGCGTCAGGTTCGCGAGGTTCGCGCAGCCGATCAGCAGCACGCAGACCACGGCGCCGAGCAGGACGAACGCCACCGCGCGCGTGCTCTTGTCCACCGCCGAGTCGCGGAAGCGGAGCGCACGCACGCCCCAGCCACGGTTGGTGTCGGGGTGCTGCTCCGCGAGGGCCTTCGCGACGCCGTCGATCTCGGCCTGCAGCTGCGGCAGCTTCACTCCCGGCCGCAGCAGCCCGAAGCCCGCCACGAAGCGCTGCGCGCGCGTCGGGGCGCGGTCGGGCGCCGAGCTGGGGCGGTACGCGACCCACAGGTCGTCGCGCTCGGGGAAGCGGATGCCGGGGGGCATCACGCCGATCACGGTGACCGCGCGGCCGTTGAGCACGACGCTCTGGCCGAGCAGCCGCCGGTCGCTGCCGAAGCGTCGCTCGAAGAGCCGGTGGCTCACCAGCACCACGGGCGCGAAGCCGAAGTCCTCGGCGTCCTCGTCGCGGAAGCCGCGGCCGATCGCCGGCTGCAGGCCGAGCAGCCCGAACAGGTTCGGCGTGACCGAGCCTCCGCGCAGCCGCTCCGACTCGCCGCCCGCGGTGAGCGTGAAGCCGCCGCCGACGTAGCCTGCCGCGTCCTCGAGGCCGCGGGTGTGCGCGCGCAGATCGACGAGGTCCGCGTACGAGAGCGTCGAATCCTCCCAGTCCTCGGCCTGGCTCTTGTGCGTGGAGTGGAGCGTCACGACGCGCTCGCCGTGGTCCCCGAGCGGCAGCGGCCGCAGCAGCAGCGCGTTCACGATCGTGAAGACCATCGAAGTCGCGCCGATGCCGAGGCCGAGCGTCGCGAGCGCGGCGAGCGCGAAACCCGGCCGCCGCGCGAGGCGTCGCCCCGCGAGCCGCAGGTCGGCAGTGAGCCCGTCGTGCATGTCGGCGGGCGACTTCAAGCGGCGTGCCAGGGCCGTGTCCGTCGAAGTGCCGTCGCTTCAATGCGATGAGGCGATTCCCGCGTACCTCTCTGTTCGCTTCCGGCAAGCAGGTGTTCCGGGTCTGGGACGAGCGACTCCGCAGCCCCCGAGGAGTGGGCGGTGGGGCGTCCGTGTGCCGTGTGGCGAGTCTGCGAGGGACATCCGGTCCGACTGTTTCTGCAAACCGCCTGTTTCTAGTCGGTTACGCGATCTCTCCGCGCGGCAACCGCGGCACGAAGCTTGATCTTGGCTGAGGAAGCGGCCGAGCCACGAGGGCGCGGCCGATTTTCTGGAGATGGAGGACAAGAAGTGAAGAGAGCTTTCCTGACCCTCGCCGCGCTCGCGCTCGGCGCGTTCGTGGTGTCGACGGCCAACGCGGCTCCGCAGTCGTCGGCGACCCACAAGTCGAAGTCCACTGCGACGCACTCGACGAAGGCCGCGCTCGTCGACCTCAACTCGGCGACGGAGAGCGAGCTCGCGGCGCTCCCCGGCATCGGCGATGCCTACGCCAAGAAGATCGTCGAGGGCCGTCCCTACAAGTCGAAGGACGAGCTGGTCAAGAAGAACATCGTTCCGGAGGCCAGCTACAAGCAGTTCGCCAGCAAGGTGACGGCGCACCAGGCGAAGTAAGTCGAAGGTCGTGGCTTCGGGGTCGGGGCGGGTCGGGCCGTCCCGACCCCGGAGTTCGTGACCTGCTGAAGACCCCGTGGAGTCGCTACTACTCAAATACGGCTACGCGCTGCTCTTCGTGGGTGTCGCGTTCGAGGGCGAGGCCGTGCTGCTCGCCGCCTCGCTCCTGGCCCGCCGCGGCCTCTTCCAGCTGCCCGTCGTCATCGCCGTGGCGGTTGCGGCCAACGCGCTCGCGGACCAGGCCTACTTCCAGGTGGCGCGGCTGCGCGGGCGCGGCTGGCTCGAGCGTCGTTTCGGCCAGCACCCGCGCTACCAGCGGCTGATCGACATCGTCGGCCGCCGCGGCGGGCTGCTGCTCGTCGCCAGCCGCTTCGCGTACGGGCTGCGGATCGCGATTCCCGCGGCGTGCGGGGCGCTCGGGATGCGGACGCTCGCCTTCACGGTCCTCGATCTCGTCGCGGGACTGCTTTGGGCCGTGCCGATGGCGAGCCTCGGCTACTACGCAGGCGGCGCCTTGGGACCGCTGCTGGGCGGCGTACGGCGCTACGAAGTCGCCGTGGCGCTCGGCCTCGTCGCAGTGGCCGCCACGCTCCTCGGCATCCGGAGCGTGCGGCGAACCGTGCGCTGGCGTGAGCTCCGCTTCGCGGACCTCCACGCCGTGGTGCCGTTCGCGATTGGACTCCTCGGCGTCCTCAACCTGCTGTCGGCGATCTGGCCGCGCGAGCCGGCGATGATGCGCGAGGTCGCCCGCTGGCTGCCGCTCGAGGTCACGCAGCGCAGCCGCGCCGTCATGCTGCTCGCCGGGCTGGCGCTGCTGCAGGTGACGCGCAACCTCGGCCGGCGCAAGACCCTCGCGTGGGGCGTGGCGGTCGCGGCGCTCTCGGTGTCGCTCGTCTCCCACACCCTGCGCGCATTCGACCTCCACCACTCGCTGGTGGCCGCGCTGCTGCTCGCCTACCTGCTCGCCTTCCGCTCCCGCTTCAGCGCGCGGAGCGATCCGGCCTCGCTGCGCCAGGCGTTCGTGATGGCTCCGGTGCTGGCGCTCACGGTCTGGGTGTTCGGGCTCGTCGGGCTCGCGGACCTGCAGCAGCACTTCAGCTGGGATCCCGGCAACACGCCGGCGGTCGAGGCGCTGCGCTCCGGCCTGCTGATCGTCGAGCCCGGCGTCGACCCGCTGCGGCCTGCCGCGGCGCGCTTCCTCGGCGCGCTCCAGCTCGCGGGCTGGGCGGCTCGCTTCTACCTGCTCGTGCTGGTGCTGCGGCCGGTGATCCTGCGCCGTCGCCAGGAGGCGCCGCCCGCCGAGGTGGAGCGTGCCGTGCACGCCCACGGCCACTATTCGCTCTCGGCGCTCGCGGCTCAGCAGGACAAGCACCACCTGAGCGTCGCCGGCGGCCGCGGGCTCGTGGCCTACGCCGTTCGCGGGCAGATCGCCTTCGCCGCCGGCGATCCGCTGTGCGCGGACGCCGACCGCGAGGCGGCCGCGCGCGAGTGGCTGGAGCACTGCCGGCGCAACGGCTGGACGCCGTGCGTCTACGAGGCCGCCGAGGAGCGACGCGCGCTCTACGGCCACCTGGGCCTGCGCTCGCTCAAGATGGCCGAAGAGGCGATCGTGGAGCTGCCGTCCTTCAGCCTGGCGGGCGGCTCGCGCGCGGCGCTGCGCTCGATGGTCCACAAGGTCAAGCGCCAGGGCCTCGAGGTGCGTCGCTACGACCGCCGCTTCGGTGCGGCGCCCGAGGTCGACGCCCAGCTCGCCGAGATCTCCCGGGAATGGCTGGCCGACCGGCGGCTCGGGGAGATGGGCTTCAGCCTCGGCCGCTTCTCGCTGGACGCCCTCGACGAGCAGCACGTGTTCATCGCCCGCCGCGGCGAGCGCGTGCTGGCGTTCACGACCTGGCGTCCCTACCGGGCGGGCCGAGCCGCGCTGCTCGACCTGATGCGGCGGCGCAGCGACGCGCCCTCGGGAACCATGGACCTCCTGGTGTCGAGCGCGCTCGAGGCGCTGCGCGACGCCGGGCTCGAGGAGGCGAGCCTCGCCAACGCACCGCTCGCCAACGTGAGCGAGCCGAAGAGCGGCCTCGAGAAGGGCGTCACGCTGCTGTTCGAGCACGTGAACGCCTTCTACGGCTATCGCAATCTCTTCCAGTTCAAGAAGAAGTTCGCCCCGCGCTGGGAGGGCCGCTATCTCGTCTATCCGCGCGGCGCGCTGCCGCACGTGGCCTACGCGCTCGCGAACGTCCACGGCGCGGGCGGGCTGCGGCGGCTGGTGCTCGGGCGCTCGTGAAGGAAGCACGCGTCGTGCTCGCAGCCGTCGCGGCCGCGTCCGCCGCCTTCGTGCTGGCGATCGGGTTCGAGCGCGAGCTCGTCCGCCTGCTGAGCCTCGATCTCGGCGAGCTCGAGTGGGTGAGCGACGTGGTGCTGTCGACGGCGCTCGGCGTCGCCAGCTTCCTCTGGCTGCACCTGCGCCGCGCCCGCACCGAGCTGACGCGGCTCGAGCGCGCCCAGCTCGTGCTCGACACCGAGCTCGGGATCGCGGCCCAGATCCAGCGGCACCTGCTGACGGCCCCGCCGCCTGCCCGCGACGGCTGGCGCTTTGCGGCGCGCCTCGAGCAGGCGGGCCGGGTAGGGGGCGACTTCTACGACTTCGTCGACCTCGGCGGCTCGCTCCTGGTGCTGCTCGCCGACGTGTCGGGCAAGGGCATCCCGGCGGCGCTCGTGATGGGCTCGTGCCGCACGCTCTTCCGGCAGCTCGCCCGCGAGACGCAGGAGCCCGGGCCGCTCGTGGCGCGCCTCGGACGCGCGCTTCTTGGCGGAGCACGGCGGCGCGCCGTACCTCACCTGCTTCCTCGGCCGGCTTCGACCTCGCGGAGCGCCGCCTCTCCTGGGTGAACGCCGGCCATCCCGCGGGGCTCGTGGTCGCAGGCGGCGCGCACCAGGCGCTCGCCGCCACGGGTCCTCCCGCCGGGCTGCTGCCGGACGTCGTCTACGAGGCGCGGACGCAGTGGTTCGCGGCCGGCGAGGCGCTGCTGCTGGTGACCGACGGCGTGACGGAGGCGCTCGACGGCGACGGCCCGATCGACGAACGCCTGGCGCGAGCGGGTCTCGCGCAAGCGCGCCTCGGGCGCGCAGGCGATCTGCGAGCAGGTGATGCGCCTCGCGCGCGCGGGCCCGGCGCTCCAGCGCGGAGCGAACGGCACGGACGACCGCACCGTGGTGGTCGTCACTCTCGAGGCGGCGTAGCGTCGTCGCCGAGCTCGATCCCGAAGCGCTCGGCCATGCGGTAGAGCGTGCGGCGGTCGATTCCCAGCACCTCGGCTGCACGGCTGCGGTTGCCCCTCACCTCGGCCAGCACGTGCCGCAGGTAGCGCTTCTCGAGCTCCTCGAGGCTCGGCAGCCCGGTGAAGAGCGGCTCCTCGAGCGCGGCCGGGCGCTCGCGGAAGGCGGGCGGCAGGTCGGGCACGTCGATCGTCCCGCCGCGCGCCTCCGCCACCAGCCGCTCGAGCGTGTTCTCGAGCTCGCGGACGTTGCCGGGCCAATCGTGGGTGGCGAGCGCGGCGACGGCGGCGGACGTGAGCGACGCGGCTCCGCGTCCGCGCGCCGCGAAGCCCGCCAGGAAGTGCGCGGCGAGCAGCGGAATGTCCTCGCGCCGCTCGCGCAGCGGCGGCACCCGGATCACGAACACGTGCAGCCGGTAGAACAGGTCCTCGCGGAAGCTGCCCTCGCGCACCGCGCGCTCGAGGTCGCGGTGCGTCGCCGCGATCACCCGCGCGTCGACGGTCGTCGCGCGCGCCGAGCCGACGGGACGCACCTCGCCGAGCTCGAGCGCGCGCAGCAGCCGCACCTGCAGCGCCTTCGACATCTCGCCGATCTCGTCGAGGAAGAGAGTGCCGCCGCGCGCCTCCTCGAAGAGCCCGCGCTTGTCCACGACGGCGCCGGTGAAGGCGCCGCGCACGTGGCCGAACAGCTCCGACTCGAGCAGCCCCTCGGGCAGGGCGCCGCAGTTGACGGGCACGAACGGCCGCGCCGCGCGCGCGCCGTTCCTGTGGATCGCGCGCGCCACCAGCTCCTTGCCGGTACCGGTCTCGCCCATCACGAGCACCGGCGCGTCTGCGCCGCAGGCGAGCGCGATCTGCTTGTAGACGGCCAGCATCCCGCCGCTCCTGCCGAAGAGGCCGTCGGGAGCCGCGTGCCCGGCGGGGAAGAGGGCCGCGCGCGGCTCCGCGGCGCGCGCGCGCCGGGCGAGCGCCCGCGACACGACCACGCGCACCTGGGCGATGTCGACCGGCTTGCTCACGTAGTCGAACGCGCCCGCCTTCACCGCTTCGAGCGCCGTCTCGAGCGTCCCGAAGGCGCTGATCAGCACCACCTCCACCTCGGGGTCGCTCGCCTTGAAGGCGCGCAGCAGGTCGAGGCCGTTCTGGTCCGCGTTCAGGTTGATGTCGGAGACCACGAGGTCGAAGCGGCCGCCCGCGAGCTGCGCGAGCGCCTGCTCGGGGCTCTCGGCCATCTCGATCTCGCGCTCGGGCTCGCGCAGCAGCTCGTTCATCAGGCGGCAGGTCTCGGGATCGTCGTCGACGACCAGGATCCGCGGCATCACGCCTCGCCCGCTGCGGCCGGCAGGCAGACGAGCGCGGTCGTGCCCTGGCCCGTCCGGCTCTCGAGCTCGACCGAGCCGCCGTGCGCCTCGACCACCTCGCGCAGGATCGCGAGGCCGAGGCCCGTGCCCTTGCCGGGCGGCTTGGTGGTGTAGAGCGGGTCGAACACGCGCGGCAGGTCCTCGGCCAGGATCCCGTCGCCCGAGTCCGCCACGACCAGAGTGACCCCCGAGTCGTGGCGTCGCGCCGCCAGCTTCAGCCGTCCGCCCGAAGGCATCGCGTCGACCGCGTTGCTCACCAGGTTCAAGAGCGCCTGCTCGAGCTGCGCGCGATCCGCGCCGACGCGCGGCAGGTCGGGGGCGATCTCGAGCAGGAGCTCGATCCCGTGACCCACGAGCGAGGGGCGCACGAGCTCCGCGAGCCCGGTGACGAGCTCGCCCGGCGCGAGCGGGCGCAGGCTCAGCGCCGGGCGCCGCGTGCGGTCGAGCAGGGACTGCACGATCGTGGTGACGCGGGCGATCTGCTCCTGGATCGGTCGACAAGCCGCGCGGCGTCCGGCGGAGCCCGCGTCCTGCCCCGCCTTCAACAGCTGCACGTAGCCGGAGATCACGTTGAGCGGCGTGCCGACCTGGTGCGCGACCGAGGCCGCCATCTGTCCCGCGAGTGCCAGGCGCTGGCTCTGCGCGAGCTCGCGGCGAGCGTCGAAGAGACGCTGCGCGGTCGCGCGGAGCGCCTCGTTCGAAGCCCGCAGCTCCTCGGTCGCGCGCGCCACCTCGCTCCGGAGCGTCTCGTTGAAGCCGCCCAGGCGCTCGAGCAGGCCGTTCAGCCCCTCGGCCACCGCCCCGATCTCGTCCTGCCGCACGCGCGGCGCGCGCGCGGCGAGGTCGCCCGCCGAGGCGTGCGCCATCGTGCCGAGCACCGCGCCGAGCGGCACGTGCACGAAGCGGCGCGTGAGCCGGTCGAGGCCGATCACCAGCAGCACGATCGCGACCGCCGCGAAGAGGAAGGCGGCCTGCCGGCTCTGGTCCTGCACGCGCCGCAGGGCGTCCATTCCCACCGCCACCACGACCGCTCCGTAACGCTGGCGCTGCCGCTCGAGCGGGACGGCCACCAGGTGCAGCCCCATCTGCCCGTCGGCGAAGCTGACCGGCTCTCCCTGCGCGACCGCGCGCCCGCCCAGGCCGAGCGCCGCGCTCGGCACGGCGGCGTCGGTGCCCGCCACGATCAAAGGCGGCGCGACCGCGGTGACCGTGATCGACCGCACCGCGGGCACGGCCTTGCGGTAGTCGGCCAGGAGGTCGACGAGCTCCGCGGTCGTGGGCGCCTGGACGTGCTCGCCCAGGTCGGCCGAGACGCCGAGGGCGATGGCGGCCGCCGCGTCGAGCTCCTCCGCTTCGACGGCCTTCGCCACGATCCGGGCCTGGAGGTAGGTGCTGAGGCCGACCACCGCGGCGATCACGAGCGCCGTGGAGACGCCGAGTCGTGCCCGGAGCGAGCTCACCTCCGCCAACGATACCGCGGACGCCCGCAGAGTGGGGCAGCTACGTCGAGTGTGGCCGTCTGGCTGCGGCCTGCCCACGTCCGGCGTGCCGCCGCCGCCACGCGGACAACGACTTGCGTCGGGGTGGCTCGGGGACGAGCTGGCACGGGCTGTGCCGTTCGACCAAGGCGATGGCCCGCTGCCCGCCGGGAGCCGTGCCCCTGCTCGCCGCCCTTCTGCTCGCGCCGCCCTTCGCGGCGCCGCAGGACGGGAGCGCGTCCGCGAGCCCGCCTGCGGCCGCGGCCCCGAGCCGCCACACCTCGACCGGCACGATGGCGGGCTACGACGCCGACACGCGCCAGCTGACGGTCTCGAGCGCGAGCGGGTCGAGCGCGTTCCACCTCGCGCCCGACGCGCGCGTGTGGCTCGGCAACCGGCGCCTGGCCGTCGCGCAGCTCAAGGCGCGCGTCGGCGCGCAGGTGACGGTCTCGTGGTCGGAGGCCGACGGCGTGCGCACGACGCACACGGTGCGGCTGGCGGAGCCGGCGGGGAAGACTCCTTGAGGCGTGGCGCCCCTGGCCTTGCGGCAGTGGCCCTCGCTCTCGTCGCCGCGCGGCCCTGCGCGGCCGCGTCCGACGCGACCGAGAGCCTGGCGATTCGCGGCTGTGTCCAGACGCTGCACCTCTACGGGGCGCGCGGCGGACCGGTCGCGGTCGTCACGAGCGGCGACGGCGGCTGGGTCCACCTCGGCCCGGACGTCGCGGAGTTCCTGGCGGCGCAGGGCTACTTCGTCGTCGGCTTCGACGCCAAGGCCTACCTGTCGAGCTTCACGAGCCGCACGGGGCCGCTGCGTCCCGGGGACGTGCCGCAGGACTACGCTGGCGCTCCTCGACTACGCGCAGCGCGATGCGAGGGGCACGTCGCTCCTGATCGGAGTCTCGGAAGGTGCCGGGCTGTCGGTCCTGGCCGCGACCGCTGCCGAGGTCCGCATGCGGATCGACGGCGTCGTGGCGCTCGGGCTGCCGGACAAGAACGAGCTCGCCTGGCGCCTTCGCGACTCGATCATCTACGTCACCAAGAAGACGCCGAACGAGCCGACCTTCAGCACGCGCGCGCTGGCGTCGCAGCTGGCGCCGCTCCCGCTCGCGGCGCTGCACGCCACGCACGACGAGTTCGTGCCGGTCGCGGAGGTCGAGTCGGTCCTGGCGCAGGCGCGCGAGCCCAAGCGGCTCTGGCTGATCGAGGCGGCGGACCATCGCTTCAGCGACAACCGCGACGAGCTGTGGCTGCGCTTGAAGCAGGCGATCGCGTGGATCGGCTCCGCGGCGCGCGCCGTCCCCTGAAGCCGCGCCGTGGTAGGCTCGACCGAGTCAGGCCCATGAGTGCGCCCGCCCAAGCGCCCGGCTTCCGGAACTACGGCGCGGGCGCGCGCGCGGCCGTCCACGAGCTCTACCGGCTCAACCACACCCGGCAGACGCTCGACTTCGTCCGCGCGCAGAAGCGCAAGTACCTGACGCGCGACCGCCGCCGCATGACGGCGTGGGAAGCGCTCGAGCTCGTGGAGACGCTGGTCGACGACAGCGATCCCGACATCGAGCTCGGCCAGATCGAGCACGCGCTGCAGACGGCCGAGGCGATCCGTGCCGACGGGCACCCGCGCTGGTTCGTGGTGACCGGGCTCGTCCACGATCTCGGCAAGGTGCTCTGCAGCTTCGGCGAGCCGCAGTGGGCGGTGGTGGGCGACACCTTTCCGGTGGGCTGCGCCTTCCAGCCGAGCGTCGTGCTCCACGAGCTGTTCGCCGACAACCCCGACACGCGCGTCGCCCAGTACTCGACGCGGCTCGGCATCTACCAGGAAGGCTGCGGCCTCGACCAGGTGGAGATGTCCTGGGGCCACGACGAGTACCTCTACCAGGTCGTCAAGGACCGCCTCCCGCCCGAGGCGCTCGCGATCATCCGTTACCACTCGTTCTACGCGGCGCACCGCGAGGGCGACTACGGCTTCCTGATGAACGCGCGCGACCGCGAGCAGCTCGAGTGGGTGCGGGCCTTCAACCCGTACGACCTCTACTCGAAGAGCCCGGTGCGGCCGGATCGCCGCGCGCTCGAGCCCTACTACCGCGACCTCGTGGCGGAGTTCTTCCCCGAGCCGCTGCGCTTCTAGGGCACGAGCGTGATCGAGGAGATCATCGTCGACTGCCCGAGCTGCGGCGAGCACATGGCGCTCGACGTCGACACCACCGCGGGCGCGGAGCAGAGCTACTTCGAGGACTGCGTCGTGTGCTGCCGGCCGATGGAGGTGTTCGTCAAGTGCGAGCCCGGCCAGGTCCACTCGATCAGCGTGAGCGCTGACTGACGGCTAGAATTCCCGGCACCATGAGACTCCGCGGAATGCGCGTGCTGCTCGCCGCCCTCGCCCTCGCGAGCCTCGCGAGCTCGTCCCCGTCCGGCCAGGGCTCCTTCGAGCCGCTCGAGTTCGATCGCGGAGCGACCGGCCTCGGCCTCGCGCTGCGGCGCGTCGGCACCACCGCCCGCGTGCTCTACGTCACCGCTCACCCCGACGACGAGCACAACGGGATCCTGGTGCGGCTGTCGCGCGGGCTCGGGGTGCGGACGGCGCTCTTGACGGTGACGCGCGGGGAGGGCGGGCAGAACGCGATCGGCCCCGAGCTGTTCGACGCGCTCGGCGTGCTGCGCACGGGAGAGCTGCTCGCCCTGCACCGCTACGACGGCGTCGAGCAGTACTTCGGCCGCGCGTACGAGTTCGGCTACTCCTTCAGCGTCGAGGAAACCTTCGCGAAGTGGGGCCGCGAGGAGACGCTCGGCGACATCGTGCGCGTGATCCGCCGCTTCCGTCCCGACGTGATCCTGGCGCTGCCGCTCGCCGGCGAAGGCGGCGGCCAGCACCACTTCGCCGCCGCCCAGCTCGCCCAGGCGGCCTTCCGTGCCGCCGCGGATCCCGCGCGCTTCGCGGACCCGGCATTGCCGCCGTGGCAGGCGCGCAAGCTCTACGAGGGCGGCATCGGCGGCTTCGGGGGAGCGGAGGCGAGCACGGCCGCCGTCCGCATACCGACGGGTGACTACGATCCGCTGCTGGGCATGACCTGGCTGCAGCTCGGCGCGCGCTCGCGGGCGATGCACCGCAGCCAGGGCGCGAGCCAGATCACCACCGACCTGCCGCCCGCCGAGGGCCGCTTCCGACTCGTCGACGCCGAGCCGGCCGTGACCGATCGCGAGGCCGACTTCCTGGACGGCGTCGACACCTCCTTCGGCGGGCTCGTGCGCTTCGCGCCGGGCAACGAGCGGCTGGCCTCGCGGCTCGCGGCGCTACAGGCGCGCGCCGCGGCGGCGCGCTCGGCCTTCGACCCGCAAGCGCCCGCGGCGGCGGTTCCCGCATTGGCGACGGCTCTGACCGAGATCCGCGGCCTGCGCGCCGAGCTGGGCACGCTGGTCGCCGACACGCGCGCGCGCGCCGAGCTCGAGTCGCGGCTGGCCGACGAGGAAGCGGACGCCGAGGCCGCCCTCGCGCTGGCCCACGGTGTCGTTCTGGACGCGAACGCCGACGACGGGCTGGTGACGCCCGGGCAGTCCGTGGCGGTCACCGTCACGCTCGTGGACCAGGCGACGCCCGCGTTCGAGGTGACGGCTCTCGAGCTGGAGGCGCCGCCGGGTTGGACGGTCGAGCGCCGCGACGGCGACGCTCAGGCGCCGGCCGGCCGCGGTCCGCGCCGCGCCCGCTTCACGGTCACCGTACCCGCGGACGCGCGGCTGTCGCAGCCCTACTGGCGCAAGCTCAAGGACCGCGACCGTCACGAGCTCCTGGTGCCCGCCGACGAGTCGCTGCCGTGGAGCCCGCCGCCCGTCCTGGCGCGCGCGCGGCTCTCCGTGGCAGGTGTCGCGACGAGCGTGAGCGCGCCGGTCGTGTGGCGCTACGAGGGGCGCGTCGTCGGGGGCGAGCGGCGCCACGAGCTCACCGTGGTCCCGGAGCTGTCGGTGAGGCTCAGCCCCGACGTCGCGGCGATCCCGCTCGCCGGCCCTCGCCGCCCGCTCGAGGTGCGCGCCGCCGTGCGCAGCTACTCGAAGCAGCCGGCGCCCGCCGAGGTGCGGCTCGAGCTGCCCAAGGGCTTCACGGCCGATCCGCCAGAGCGTGCCGCTCACGTTCGCCGTCGAGGGGGAGGAGGCCACGGCGCGCTTCCGCGTCACGCCGCCCGCGGCGCTCGCGGCCGGCACGCTGGAGGTCCACGCGGTCGCGACGCGCGACGGCCGTGCGGCGCGCGACAGCGTGATCGCGATCGACTACGACCACGTCGAGCGCCGCCAGCTCGTGCGTCCGGCGGAGACGCGGCTCATCGCGCTCGAGGTGAGGACGGCGCCGGGCAGCGTGGTCGGCTACGTCATGGGATCGGGCGACGCGCTGGCCGAGGCGATCCGCCAGCTCGGCGTGCCGGTGACGCTGCTCACGGCCGACGATCTGCTCTTCTCCGACCTCGGGCGCTACACCACGATCGTGACCGGCATCCGCGCGTACGAGACGCGGCCCGACCTGCGCTCGGCCCACGGGCGGCTGATGCGCTGGGTCGAGGCGGGCGGCCACCTGGTGGTGCAGTACAACCGCAACACCATGAACCGGCTCGCTCCCGAGGCGCCGGCCCCGCCGGCAGGCGCCCCGAGCCCGTACGTGCCCTACCCGGCGCAGCTCACGGCGGAGCGGATCAGCGACGAGACGGCGCCGCTGCGGGTTCTCGAGCGGCACTCGTTCCTCGTGACGCCGAACCCGATCGGGGATGCGGACTGGGCGGGCTGGGTGCAGGAGCGGGGGATCCAGCTCCTGGCCGAGAAGGACTCGCGCTACCACGAGCTGCTCGCGGCGACCGACCCCTTCCCCTACAACCCGGGCGAGAAGCGCGGGCTGCTCGTCGACGCGGCCGTGGGCCGGGGGAGCTGGACCTACGTGGGGCTCGCGCTCTTCCGCCAGGTGCCGGCGGGCGTGCCGGGCGCCTGGCGGCTGCTCGCCAACCTCGTCTCCCGCCCGCGTCCCGCGGCCGCAGCCGCCGGCACGGCGGCTGCGCGCTAGCGCGGGACTCCGGCCGCCCGCAGCGCGCGCTCGAGCGAGCGGCGGGTCACGTAGCTCACGCGCTCGTGGTGCTCGAACTGGAGCTCGCCGACCGGCGCGCGGCCGCGCAGCGACCAGCTGCCCGACGGCGCGGCCGCGGGCTCGAACGGCACCTGCGCGCCGCCCAGGCTCGTCTGCTCGCGGACCGTGTACTCGCTCGACCACGCCCCGAGCTCGTCCTCCTCGCGGTTGAAGAGCAGCTCGCGCCCCGCGTGGCGGACGCTGAAGGCGAGCGGCGTCTCCCAGCAGCCGTAGCTGCGGATCGGAACGCGCCCGGGCCGCGGCACCGCAAAACCATCGGCCTCGGCCACCCAGCCGATGAACGCGAGCGCGAGCGCCGTCCAGGCGAGCACCAGGGCGACGGGCACTCCTGCGGCCCCGATCACCAGCAGCACCAGCCCCCCCAGTGGCAGCGCTGCGTTCAGGAGCCGCAACCGAGCGTCAGTTCCAGCCATTTCCTCTCCCCGCCTTCAACTACAGCGGGGGCTGCCGGAAGTTGGCCCGCTCACTTCTTTTCGAAGAGCACCCGGCCGGCCACGAGGGTGGCGATCACCTCGGTCTTCATGAGGGCGTCCTCCGGCACGGAGAGGATGTCCTGGGACAGCACGACGAGGTCGGCGACCTTGCCGACCTCGATCGAGCCCCGCTCGCGCTCGGCGAAGCTGCCGTAGGCGGCGTCCAGGGTCATCGTCCGAAGGGCCTCGCCGCGGCCGAGCTTCTGGTCGGGGTCGAAGCCGCCCGGCGGCTGGCCGTCGGCCCCCGCCCGGGTGACCGTGGCGTGGAAGTTCTGGATCGCCGAGACGTCCTCGACCGGCGCGTCGGTGCCGTTCAGGATGCGCGCGCCGCTTTGCAGCAGCTTGCGCCAGACGTAGCCGCCCTCGGCGAGGCGCGCGTCGCCGAGGCGCTTCGGGGCCCAGGGACGGTCGGACGGGCAGTGGATCCCTTGCATCGAGGCCAGCACCCCGAGGCGGCCGAAGCGCGGGATGTCGGCGGCGTCCAGGATCTGGGCGTGCTCGATCCGGAAGCGCGGGTCCTTCACCTCCGGCCGCTCGCCGAAGGCCTTCTCGTAGGCGTCGAGCACGATGCGGTTGGCGCGGTCGCCGATCGCGTGCGTGCCGGCCTGGAAGCCGTGGGCGAGGGCGAAGCGCGCCGCTTCGAGGAGCTCCTCGGGCGGCGTGACCAGCAGGCCGCGGTTGCCGGGGTCGTCGGAGTACGGCTCGAGCAGCGCCGCCCCGCGCGAGCCGAGCGCGCCGTCGGCGTAGAGCTTGACCGCACGGACGTCGAGCCATCCGCCGCCGAGGCCCGTCTCGGGGCGGCCGAGCGCCTGCATCGTCTTGAGCCCGCTCGCCATCACGTAGAGCCGCGTCCGGAGCTTCCCCGCGGCGGCGAGCTCCTTGTAGAGCGCGATCGTCTCGACCGATGCGCCGGCGTCCACCAGGCTCGTGATGCCCTTCGAAAGGCACTCGTCCATCGCGAGCTCGATCGCGCGCCGCTGCTCCGCCTCGCCGCGCTCCTGCGGGGTGACGAGGCGCTTGGCCGTGTCGACGAAGACGCCGGTCGGCGCGCCGCTCGCGTCGCGGATGATCTCGCCGCCTTCGGGGGCCGCCGTCTTCGGCGTGATGCCGAAGTGCGCCATCGCCTTCGCGTTGACGAGCGCCGCGTGGCCGTCCGCGCGCGTGAGGATCACGGGGTTGTCCGGCGAGACGGCCGAGAGCGCCTGGTGCGTGGGAAAGCCGCGCACGGCTCCCGGGGTGGGCGTCGTCCACTTCTCCTCGTGCCAGCCGCGCCCGTAGACCCACTCGCCGGCGGGCCGGCCTTGGACGGCTCGCGCGACCCGCGCGACCACCTCGGCGTAGCTCGACGTCCCCACGAGGTCGACGTCGAGGCGCGCGAAGCCGATCCCGAGGAAGTGCGCGTGCGCGTCCTCGAAGCCGGGAACCAGCGTCCGGCCCTGCAGGTCCATGACGCGCGTCTTCGGGCCGACATAGGCGCGCAGCTCCGCGGTCGCTCCGACGGCGGCGATCCGGCCGCCGCGCACCGCGACCGCCTCGGCGCGCGGCCGGCCGGCGTCGACCGTGTGAACGACGGCGTTCGTGAGCACGAGGTCCGCGGGTTCGGCCGCGCTCGCGGCGCGCGCAGCCTGGAGCAGGCCGACGAGCAGGGGACTGCCGAAAATGGTGCGACGCCTCACGGGGGGACCTCCGCTTCTGAGTCGCGAGTATAGGTCCCCTGACACTGCATGCCGCATTCGCCCGAAGCGTTTCACTTGGGCAAAAACGCGGGCCGCGGCCGTCATCAAGGATCGGCACCTTGACCGCTAAATGGAGCGGAGCGTAGTCTCGGCTGCCGTCGCTCGTAGGCTCGGCCGCTCTGGAGGCATCGATTGCCGCCCTTCGCAGGCATGCGGTTCTCGCGCTTCGAGCTCGTCTCCCGCCTGGGAGCCGGCGGGATGGGCGACGTCTGGCGCGCGCACGACCAGGAGCTGCACCGGGACGTGGCGGTGAAGTTCCTGCCCGAGCGTTTCGCGGCGGATCCGGTGCGCCTCGGACGATTCGCCCAGGAGGCGCGCGCGGCGTCCTCGCTCAATCACCCGAACATCGTCACGATCCACGAGGTCGGCCAGATCTCGGGACTGCCCTACATCGTGATGGAGGTCGTCGACGGCCAGACGCTGCGCGCGCTGCTGCTGGCCCAGGAAGGCCGGCCGTGCCCCACGCGGCGGCTGCTGGAGATCGCCACGCAGGCCGCCGACGGCCTCGCCAAGGCCCACGCCGCCGGCATCGTGCACCGGGACCTCAAGCCCGAGAACCTGATGCTGACGAGCGACGGCTTCTTGAAGATCCTGGACTTCGGTCTCGCCAAGCTGCGAAGCGACGACGGGCGACCCCCGGCCGCGGGCGACGTCTGGTTCGACTCGGGCGCCGCCACCTGGGCGGAGTCGCCCTCGCCCCACACGGCGATCGGCACGGTGCTCGGCACCGCGGGCTACATGTCGCCCGAGCAGGCCGCCGGCCGCGCGGTCGACTTCCGCTCGGACCAGTTCACGCTGGGCGCGATCCTGTACGAGCTCGCGAGCTGCCGCCAGGCGTTCCGCCGCGAGACGCCCGCCCAGACGATCGCTGCGATCATCGAGGACCCGCCCGAATCGCTCGCGAGCCTCAACCCGGCGCTGCCGCCGCCTGTGCTCTGGATCATCGAGCGCTGCCTCGCGAAGGACCCCGCCGAGCGCTATGCCGCGACGCTCGATCTCGCGCGCGAGCTGCGCAACGTGCGCGAGCGCCTTCCGGCCGGCTCCACCACGGCGCCGCTCGCTGCCGGAGCGAGGCCGGCCTCGGTTTGGCGTCGCCCGGCTCGGCTCGCCGCAACCGCCGTCGGCATCCTCGCTCTCGCCTGGGCCGCTACCCGAATCGGAAAACCGCCTCTGCAATCAAACCGCCCCCCGGTCGTGGCGATGCTGCCGGTCACGAACCTGACCGGGCAGCCGGAGTACGACGCGACGGCGGTCGGCATCGACGAGGTCGTGGTGACCGGGTTGGCGGGAATCGACAGGATCCAGGTGCTGTCGCGCCTCGCGACCGCGGACTACCGCGACCGCAACGCCGATCCGCAGGCGATCGCCCGCCAGCTGGACGCCCAGTATCTGGTCCACGGCGTCCTCCAGCGCTCGGACCGCAATCTGCGCGTGAGCTTGACGCTGATCCAGTTTCCGATGAACGTCGTCCGCTGGAGCGGGACGTTCGACGGAGCGTTTGCCCAGCTGTTCGAGCTGCAATCGAGGGTTGCGGACGGCTTGGCCGGTGCGCTACGCCTCTCGCTGACCCCGCCGGAGCGGGAGCGGATCGAGGCCCGTCCCACGGCGAGCCCTGCGGCCTGGGAGGAGTACGCCGCGGGCCTCGCTCTCCTCGACCGGAGGGACCGTCCCGGGAACGTGGCCGCCGCGGTCGGCCGGTTCGAGGCGGCGCTCAAGGCCGACTCCCGCTTCGCTCGTGCCCACGCCGGCCTGGCACGCGCGTGCGCGGCCCGCTACGCGGAGACGGGCGACGCTTCCTGGGCCGATCGTGCCCGCGACTCGGCGCAGGAGGCCTTGCGCCTCCAGCCCGGCGACGCGGACGTGCGCCGAGCGCTCGCGCGGATCCTCTACGATCGCGGCCGGCTGACGGAGGCGATCGAGGAGCTGAAGCAGGCGCAAGCGCTCAAGCCTGTCGACGACGACACGCCGCGGCTCTTGTCGGAGGTGCTCGTGGACGCGGGGCAAATGGACGCGGCCCTCGCGGCAGGCGCGCCGCGCGGTGGCGCTGCGCCCCGGGTTCGGCCAGAACCAGTTGGCCCTGGGCTGGGTGCTGTACTCGGCCGGCCGTTTCGGCGACGCTGCGACCACCTACCGCCGAGCGACGCAGCTGCAGCCGGACAACGCCTGGGCGCAGCTGATGCTCGGGACCTCGCTCCAGATGGCGGGCGACCTGCAAGGGGCCGTCGCGCCTACCGGGAGGCGATTCGACTGGCTCCCGAGTCGCGGGCCTGGGCGAACCTCGGCTACGTCTACTTCGCGACGAACCGGCTCGACGAATCGACCCGGGCGTACGTGGAAGCCGCCCGTCTGGAGCCGGCGTCTGGGACCATCCGGCGCAGCCTCGGGGACGTCCGCGCGAAGGCAGGCGACCGGTCCGGAGCGCGGGCGGACTGGAACGCCGCAATCGCCCTCAGCCGCGACGCGCTCCAGGTCAACCCGAAGGACACGCGCCAGCTGAAGAACGTCGCGATCTGCCTGGCCAAGCTCGGGCAGCGCGACGAAGCGCTCACGGCTCTCCAGAGAGCCATCGACGCCAGCGCCTTCGAGCGCGGACACACAGTACGGCGCGGCCGTGGTCCATGCCCTTCACCGGGGACGGCCCCGCGGCCGCTGCTCGCTCTCGAGAAAGCACTCGCGCTGGGCGCGAGCGCCAGTCTGGCGAAGGACGACGAGGACTTGGCCAGCCTGCGCGCGCTCCCCAGATTCCGTGAACTGCTGGAGGCGGCGAGCGCCGCCCCGCCAGGAGGTGAACCGTGCGTCTTCGAATGCGTACCTCGTGAGTCTCGCCGTTGCGGTGGCCCGGTACTGACTTCGGTGTCCTGCTGCTGGCTGTGCAAGCCGCTTGTGCACGGCGACATCGTGTCGGACGTGTCCAAAGGCCGGGGGCTGGTCAAGGTCCACGTAACGCTCGGCGACGACGCCGCCAAGAAGTGCACCGTCCAGAACGTCGAGCCGTATAAGGTGGTCGTCTTCCGTGGATCGGCGATTCGTTGGAAGGTGGTCAACAACTGCAGCGGCCCTCCGGAACGTACCTGAGGTTCACGCAACCCCAACCTCCGAAGGACGCGAAGCCCGGGGAGTACGGTCACCCCAGCCGTGGGACTTCCGGTTCTGTACGCCTAAGATCGAGAATCTGGAGAAGGGCGACAGCGACAAGAACGTCCTGCTCTGCGAGGTGCCGGAAACCGTCGTCCCGGGGTTCATCTACAAATACAATCTAGACGGCGCTGCGGAGAAGGATCCCGACGTCGAGGTGCGCAAGGGAGGCTAGCGACGGCGGCGGCTTGACACTCCCCGCGGCGACCCCTAGTGTCGGTCGCCGCGGAGATGCCGCAGACCATCCTCGAAGTTTTCGACGCGACGGTGAAGGCTCACGCCGCTCGCCCGGCGATGCTGCGCAAGCGCGGGGCGAGCTGGGAGCCCATCACCTGGAGCGACTATCAGGCGACAGTCGCACGTGCGGCGCGCGCGCTGGTGGCGCACGGCGTCGGGCCCGGAGGCGGGATCGTGGTGCTCTCCGCGAACCGGCCCGAGTGGTTCGTCACCAACCTGGCCGGGATGACGGTCGGCGCGCGCGTCGCCGGCATCTACACCAACAACACCCCCGAGCAGTGCCACTACATCGCCGAGCACGCGGAGGCGGTGGTGGCGGTGGTCGACAGCCCGCAGGCGCTCGCACGTCTGGAACCCGAGGGCTCGCGGCCCGCGAGCCTGCGCACGATCGTGCTGCTCGAGGGCAAGGCCGAGGGCCCGGGCGTCGTGAGCTGGGAGGAGTTCCTGGCGGCGGGGGAGCCTTCGCACGAACGGAGGTCGCGCGCCGCCGCGCGGCGCTCACCGGCGACTCGCCCGACGACGCTCATCTACACGTCGGGCACCACGGGCACGCCCAAAGGCGTGATGCTCACGCAGCGAAACCTCGCCTTCATCGCCGAGAAGATCCAGGAGCTGGTGCCGATCGGCACCGGGGACTCGCTGATCAGCTACCTGCCGCTCTCGCACATCGCCGAGCAGGTCGTCTCGCACCTGCTCTCGATCGCGACGGGCGCCGCGGTCCACTTCACCGAGAGCCTCGACAAGCTGCCCGCGTACCTCACCGAGGTGCGGCCGCACTTCTTCCTCGGCGTGCCGCGCGTGTGGGAGAAGATGCAGGCGGCGATCGAGGCGAAGGGCGCCGAGGCGAGCCCGCTGCGCCGAAGAATCGTGGCCTGGGCGCGCTCGGTCGGCCTGCGCACCGGCGACGCCGACCAGGCCGGCCGGCCCCGTCCCTGGAGCTACGGGCTCGCCGACCGGCTCGTCTTCTCGAAGGTGCGCGCGCGGCTCGGGCTCGACCGCGCGCGGCTGCTGGCGGTCTCGTCGGCGCCGATCGCGAAGGAGACGCTCGAGTTCTTCCAGAGCCTGGGCCTGCCGATCATGGAGGTCTACGGGATGAGCGAGTGCAGCGGGCCGGCGACGATGTCGCTTCCCGCGCGCTATCGGCTCGGCTCGGCCGGCTACGCGATCCCGGGCACCGAGCTGAAGCTCGCCGAGGACGGCGAGGTGGTGATCCGCGGCCCGCACGTCTTCAGGGGCTACTACAAGGACGACGCCGCCACCGCGGAGGCGCTCGACCCCGCCGGCTGGCTGCACTCGGGCGACGTGGGCGAGCTCGACGCGGACGGCTTCCTGCGCATCACCGACCGCAAGAAGGAGCTGATCATCACCGCCGGCGGCAAGAACATCGCGCCGCAGCACCTCGAGGGGCAGCTCAAGCAGATCGCGGCCGTCTCGCAGGCGGTCGCGATCGGCGACCGCCGCCCCTACGTGGTCGCGCTGCTCACGCTCGACCCTGCGCGGGTCGCCGCGGAGGCCGCGAAGGCCGGAAGCGATGCGCGCACGGTCGAGGCGGCGCTGACGAGCGCGCCCTTCAAGGCGTACATCGAGAAGCACGTCGAGGCCGTCAACGGGCGGCTCGCGCGCTACGAGACGATCAAGAAGTTCGCGCTGCTTCCGCGCGAGCTCACGGTCGAGGCCGGCGAGCTCACGCCCACCCTCAAGCTCAAGCGGCGCGTGATCCTCGAGCGCTACAAGGACGCGATCGAGGCGCTCTACAGCTAGCCTGGGCGCTTGCTGACGCGCTCGGAGGCGCCATCATCGACCCGTAGCTTCAGTCGCCCGGCGGCTTGGCGGCGGGCTTCGCGGCCGGCTTGGCGCGCGCCTTCGGCGCGGCCTTGACCGGCACCGGCGTAGGCGGCGGCGCCTTCAGCAGCTCCGCCGTGCTCGGATGCTGGTTCTGCTCGGCGAGCTGGCTCGCCAGGTGGCCTTCGTTGTCCTTGAGCGAGCGGTCCGCGCCCGCATTCAGCAGCGCGCTCACGACGGCGTCGTGCCCGCCGATCGCGGCAGCCATCAGCGGTGTCTGGCCGACCTTCAGGTCGCGGGCGTTCACGTCGCTCTTGGATTCGATCAGGAGGTTGACGAGCTCGAGCTGGCCGTCCTCGGCGGCGAGCATCAGCGGCGTGCGGTTGTTCTCGTCGGTGGCGTTGACGTTGGCGCCCTGGAGGAGCAGCAGCGAGACGAACCCGGTGTGGCCGCCGCGCACCGCGTGGAACAGCAGCGGACGCCCGCGCCGGTCGACGGCCTCCTTGCTCGCGCCGGCGCCGATCAGCGCGTTCGCGAGCTCCACGCGGCCGTTGCGGGCCGCGAGCATCAACGGCGTGAGGCCGGCGCCGTTCGCCAGGTCGACCTTGGCGCCCGCCTTGATGAGGGCGTCGACCACGTCGGCGCGTCCCGCGGTCGCCGAGACGCAGAGCGCGGTGTTGTCGCTCTCGTCGAAGGCGTTGAAGTCGACCTTCTTCTTGACCGCTTCCTGGATACCCGCCATGTTGCCGTCGGCCACCGCCTTGAAGAACGCGGCGGTCTTCTTGTCCGGCTTGTCGGCAGCCTGTGCGGCGCCCACGGCAAGGCACGGCACGAGGCAAAGCGCCCAATGGATTCGCATGGAGCCCCCTCGGAAGTCTGCGCGAAACATAGGCCCGCCCGAGCGGGCGCGCAAGGGGGGCTAGCGGGGCGGCTTGTCCGAGGGGTTCCGGCGCTCGCGGCGGCCGAGCAGGCTCGCGCGCGTGATCGCGTCCTCGCCGAAGCGGCGGTGCAGCTCGTCGCGCACGCGGTCGGCCGGCGTTGCGGGCTTCGGCAGCTCGAAGAGGCCGAGCTGCGGGGTGGGCTCGCCGAAGTGCGACGTGTAGAGCCCCACCAGGCGGACACGCCGCCGGCCGTGGACTTCCTGGAACAGCTCGCTCACGACGCGGAACAGCTCGTCGCCCGAGTCGGTCCCGCGCTTCAGCGTGCGCGCGTGCGTGGTGGTGCGGAAGTCCTCGTCGCGGTACTTGAGCGTGATGGTGCGCGCCTTGCAGGTCGCGAGCGCGCAGGCGCGCCGCGACGCCGTCGGCGAGCTGCAGCAGCGTGGCGCGCAGGCGCTTGGGATCCTCGGTGTCCTCGTCGTAGGTGTGCTCCTGGCCCAGGCTCTTGTAGCCGGCGGGCTCACGCGCCACGTCGCGGTCGTCCTCGCCACGCGCGAGCCGCTGCAGGTCGTGGCCGTTCGTCCCGACCTTGCGCGAGAGCCGCGCCGGGTCGAGCGCGGCCAGCGCGCCGATCGTGGTGACTCCGAGCTTGGCGAGCGTCTCCTCCATCTTGGGTCCTACGCCCCAGAGCCGCCGCACCGGCAGCGGCGCCAGGAAGGCGGCTTCCATGCCGGGAGCGACCACCGTCAGGCCGTCGGGCTTGCGCACGTCGGAGGCGACCTTGGCGACGAGCTTGGAGCTCGCGACGCCGACCGAGGCCGTGAGCTGCGTCTCGTCGCGGATCGCCTGCTTGAGGTTGCGGCCGATCGTCTCGCCCGAGCCGAGCGCCCGCTCGCTGCCGGTCGCGTCGAGGAACGCCTCGTCGATCGAGACCGGCTCGACGCGGTCGCTGAAGCGCTCCAGGATCGCCATGATGCGCGCGGATTCGCGCGCGTAGCGCTCCATGTCGGGCTGCAGGTAGACGCCCTTCGGGCAGCGTCGGAACGCCTCGGAGATCGGCATCGCGCTCCCCACGCCGAAGCGGCGCGCCTCGTAGGAGGCAGTCGACACGACGCCCCGCCCGCGTCCGCCCTTGGGGTCGGCGCCCACGATCACGGGCTTGCCGCGCAGCTCGGGCCGGTCGCGCTGCTCGACCGCCGCGTAGAACGCGTCCATGTCGACGTGCAGGATCGTGCGGGGAGAAGCCATTGGTACCCGAGGCCTCAGCATACCCAGCAGCCGGCCGGAGGAGGTCCGAGCGGAAGCGACTAGCGACCGGCGGAGCCGCCTCCGGATTGCAGCTGCTTGACCAGGTCTCCGACCACCGCCTTGGCGTCGCCGAACAGCATGTAGGTGCGGTCGGCGAAGTAGAGCTCGTTCTCGATGCCGGCGAAGCCCGGATTCATCGAGCGCTTGATCGCGAGGCAGAGCCGCGCCTTGTCGGCGTCGATGATCGGCATGCCGTAGATCGGGCTCGACTTGTCGTGGCGCGCGGCGGGGTTGACGACGTCGTTGGCGCCGATCACCAGCACGACGTCGGTCTGCGGCATCTCGGGGTTGATGTCGTCCATCTCGATGAGCTTGTCGTACGGAATGTCGGCCTCGGCCAGCAGCACGTTCATGTGCCCCGGCATGCGGCCGGCCACCGGGTGGATTGCGAACCGCACCTCGATCCGCCGCTTCGTGAGCTCGTCGCAGAGCTCGCGCACGCGCTGCTGCGCCTGCGCGACCGCCATCCCGTAGCCCGGCACGATCACCACCCGGCTCGCCATCTCCAGCACCTGTGCCGCGCCCTCGGGTGTCTCCCGCTTGGCGGTGCGCGTCTCGGCCGCGCCCGCCTTCCGCTGGACCTGGCCGAAGGCGCCGAACAGCACGTTGGTGAACGATCGGTTCATGGCACGGCACATGATGATCGACAGGATCAGGCCGGAGCTGCCGTCGAGCGCGCCGGCGATCACCAGCAGCTTGTTGTCGAGCACGAACCCCATCGCCACCGCCGAAAGCCCCGCGTACGAGTTGAGCAGCGAGATCACGGTCGGCATGTCGGCGCCGCCGATCGGGATGATCAGCAGCACGCCGAAGGCGAGCGCGAGCACGACGATCAGTGGGAACAGGAACGAGAAGGCGACCGGCTGGAAGACGAGAGCGACGCCGCAGCCGACGGCCAGCAGCAGCAGGCCGATGTTGCTCAGGTTCTGCAGCGGGTAGGTGACGGGGCGCTGCGGGATGAAGCGCACCTCCTGCAGCTTGCCCGCGGCCATCAGGCTGCCGGTGAAGGTCAGGAAGCCCAGGATCACCTCGGCCACGATCGCGACGGTGCGGAACGCCGTCAGGTTCTCGGGCTCGCCCTGCCACAGGTAGAACTTCGCGGTGCCGACGAGCCCCGCCGCCAGCCCGCCGAACGCGTGCGAGATCGCGGTCCGCTGCGGAACCGCAGTGAGCGGCACCCACGACAGCGGCACGCCGATCGCGAATCCCACGAGCACGGCTCCCGCGATCCAGCCCCAGTGCACGATGCCGGGGGTCAGGAACGTGCCGAGGATCGCGAGCGTCATCGCGACGACACCCGCGAGGACGCCCTTGCGCGCGGTCTTCGGGTCGTTCATCCAGTGCAGCGAGAGGACGAAGAGCGTCGACGCGACGAGGTAGGCGCCCTCGACCAGCCAGAAGCTCATGGCTTCTTGTCGTCGCCGGGCTTCTTGAACAGGCGCAGCATGCGGTCGGTGATCAGGAAGCCGCTCACGATGTTCGTCATCGAGGCCGCGAGCGCGATCGCGCCGAGCAGCGTGACGAGCGGCGGGTGGTCCTGGCCCGCGATCACGATCGAGCCGACCACGGCGATCGCCGAGATCGCGTTCGTGAGCGACATCAGCGGGGTGTGGAGCAGGCGCGAGACGCGCGTGACGACCCCGAGCCCGATGAAGGTGGCGAGCAGGAAGACGAACAGCAGGGCCGACAGCTCGGCGGGCATTGGTGAGGGCGATTCTGCACGGAGGCCGGCGCCGAGTTCAACTGGCGGGCGGCTCGTGGCGATGAGGCGTTCGATTCAGTCCCGGCGCAGCGCCAGCGCCCATGCTACGAGGCGCGCGCCACCTCGGCGAGCGCCCGGTCGCGGCAGGCGGTGGAGCAGAAGTGCTCCTCGCGGCCCGCCACGCGCGCCGTGAGCGCGCTCGCGAGCGGTACGTAGGTGCGGCAGACACGGTCGAGCACCAGGTCCTGCGCGGCTTTCACCTGGCGCTTGTCGGGCTGCGGAGCCGGGGCGGAGCGGCGGGGTACTATGGCCGCGACGAGCGCGCGCAGCAGCAGGCGCAGCACGAGCAGCCAGAAGAGCAGCTGGACGACGAAGACGAGCCCGCGGATCATGGGAGGATCGGACGGCCCAGAATAACATCTTCACGCCCGGCGCCGGTCGGGGCTAGAATCCGCCGCGACGGGTCGAGCGAAGACTAGGCGCCGCGACCGCCCGGAGGTGGGCCGTGATCAAGCTCAAGAAGGTCCTCGTCCCGACCGATTTCTCGGAGAGCGCGCGCCACGCCTTCAACTACGGCGTGTCCTTCGCGCGCGAGTTCAAGGCCGAGCTGGTGCTGCTGCACGTGGTCGAGAACCTGACGGTCGGCTACGCGAGCGATCTTTTCCCGGTCCCGATGGCGGAGGTATTCCAGGAGATCTCGGGCTACGCCAAGGCGGAGCTCGCGAAGCTCGCGGAGGAGGCCAGGCAGAAAGGAATCACGGTCTCCGAGCTCGTGGCCCAGGGCAAGCCGTCCGCGGAGATCATCCGCCACGCGGCCGAGAACTCCGTCGACATGATCGTGCTCGGCACCCACGGCAAGGGCATGCTCGACCAGGCGCTGTTCGGATCGACCACCGAGCGCGTGGTGCGCCGGGCGCCGTGCCCCGTGCTGACCGTGCGCATGGCCGAGCACGAGTTCGTCGACGGCGACTAGTCCCAGTTCACTCCCGACCACTTCAGCAGCACCGTCCCCACCGTGAAGCCGGCGCCGACCGCCGCGAGCAGCACGCGGTTGCCCGGAGCGAGCTTGCTCTCGTCGAGCGCCGTCTTGAGCGCGAGCGGGATGGTGGCGGCAGTCGTGTTGCCGTACTCGCGGATGTTCTTGATCACCTTCGAGTCGGGCAGCCCCATGCGGTGCTGCGCGGCCTCGATGATGCGGATGTTGGCCTGGTGCGCGACGAAGAGGTCGACGTCGTTCCCGCTGAGCCCGTTGCGCCGCAGGATCGCCTCGCTGTTGTCGGCGAACTTGCGCACCGCGTACTTGAAGACGTGCTGGCCCTGCTGCCTCACGTAGTGCAGCTTCGCGTCGACCGTCTCGTGCGTCGCGGGCTTCAGGCTGCCGCCGCCCGGCATGTTCAGGTAGCAGGCGCCCGAGCCGTCGACCTCGTGCGCGAAGTCGAGGATTCCGGTGCCGTCCTCGCGCGGCTCGAGGATCACCGCTCCCGCGGCGTCGCCGAACAGCACGCAGGTGGTGCGGTCCTCGAAGTCCAGGATCGAGGTCATCACGTCGGCGCCGATCACCATCACCTTCGAGTGGCGGCCGGTCTCGACGAACTGCGCGCCGATCGTGAGCGCGTAGGCGAAGCCGGAGCAGGCGGCCGAGACGTCGAAGGCCCAGGCGCGCTTCGCGCCGATCCGATCCTGCACCAGGCAGCCCGTCGCCGGGAAGATCATGTCGGGCGTCACGGTCGCGACGATGATGAGCTCGAGCTCGTCCGCGCCGATCCCGCGCCGGCGCAGCGCCTCGCTGGCCGCTTTGGCGGCGATCGCGCTCGTGCCGGTGCCCGGCTCGACGTAGTGGCGCTTCTCGATCCCGGTCCGCGTACGGATCCACTCGTCCGTGGTGTCGACCAGCTTCATGATGTCGTGGTTGGTCACGACGCGCTCGGGGACGTGGGTCCCGAGCGCCGTGATCGCGGCCCGTCTCTGGCTCATGCGGCTCCCTCGTTTAACGCAGCCGCCGGGTCACGCGCGCGTCACGCTCGACGGCCAATCGGACCATTAGAAACTCGCCGCTGGTGGGGGTCAAGCCGTTTGGAGCCGGTGTATGCTCCAGGGCTTACCCATGCCGCGATCCTCGATCCCGCTGCCGGTGCTGCAGGCGAAAGCAGACGCTCGTCCCGTGCACGGAGTGCGCGCGCTGCTGCCGCTACGTGGGAGTGGGAATCAACGCGCCGACGACGCCGCGGCTCGCGACCGACGTGCTCTGGTACCTCTACCACGAGAACGTGTCGGTCTACCGCGACGAGCAGGGAGAGTGGTCGGTGCTGTTCGAGACGCGCTGCCGCAACCTGCGCGACGACCTCCTCTGCGCCGTCTACGACGAGCGGCCGCACATCTGCCGCGGCTTCGACAACACCGAGTGCGACGTGAACGCGCCGGGTGCGCGCGCGCTCACCTTCCGCGAGCCCGCGGAGTTCCTGCGCTGGCTCGAGGCGAAGCGGCCCCGGGTCCACGCGAAGCTCGAGGGCCGCTTCACTCCGGAACGCTGGCAGCCCGAGACGAAGGCCAACACCGCGCGCGCACGCCGGGCCGTCGCGCGCAAGGCGAGGAGCTAGAGTCGATGGCCGAGCCCAAGCCGCTCGTCGGGGTCCTGATGGGGAGCAAGTCCGACTGGGAGGTGATGAAGAGCGCGAGCGAGACGCTCAAGCACTTCGCGATCGCCCACGAGTGCCGCGTGCTCTCCGCGCACCGCACGCCCGCCGCGACGATCGAGTACGTGAGCGCGGCCGAGTCGCGCGGCCTCGAGGTGATCGTGGCGGCGGCCGGCGGGGCCGCGCACCTCGCGGGTGTCGTCGCCGCGCACACGCTCTTGCCGGTGCTGGGCGTGCCGATGGAGAGCGCCTCGCTGAAGGGCCTCGACTCGCTGCTCGCGACCGTGCAGATGCCCGGCGGCATACCGGTGGGGACGCTCGCGATCGGCAAGCCCGGAGCCACCAACGCGGCGCTCTTGGCCGTGGCGATCCTGGCGAACTCGCGACCGCCGCTGCGCGAGAAGCTGCGCGCGTTCCGCGAGGAGCAGACGGCGAAGGTGCTCAAGGAAACGCTGCCCTGAAGGACCGCCGTTGAAGGTCCTGCTGATCGGCGGCAACCGCTTCCTCGGCCACGAGCTCGCGCTGCGGCTGGTCGCGGCCTCGCACGCGGTGACGCTCTTCAACCGCGGCACGCTCGCGGACACGCTCGGCGGCCGCGTCGAGCGCCTGCGGGGCGACCGCACGAGCGGGGACCTCGAGCGGGTGCTGGGCGGCCGCCGTTTCGACGCGGTCGTCGACTTCGCGGCCTTCGACGGCGACGACGGCCGGCGCGCAGCTGCGCTCTTCGACGGCCAGGTGGGCCATTACGTGGTGATCAGCACGGGCCAGGTGTACCTGGTGCGCCAGGGCTGCCCGCGCCCGGCGCGCGAGGCCGACTACGACGGCCCGCTGCTCGACGAGCCGCAGGCGGCCTTCGACCGCGGGCAGTGGGAGTACGGCGTCAAGAAGCGCGCGCTCGAGGACGAGCTGCAAGCCGCATGGGAGAAGCGGCGCTTCCCGGCCACGCGCCTGCGCATCCCGATGGTGAACGGCGAGCGCGACCACTTCCGACGGATCGAGCGCTACCTGTGGCGGATGCTCGACGGCGGGCCGATCCTGCTGCCGGGCGGCGGCGCGCGCGTGACGCGCCACGTCTACTCGGGCGCGGTGGTGAAGGCGATCCTGGGGCTGCTCGGCCGCGAGGCGAGCTTCGGGCGCGCCTACAACCTGGCGCAGGACGAGACGCCGAGCCTGCGCGAGCTGCTCGGCGCGCTGGCGTCGCTCGTCGGCGCGGCGCCGCGCCTGGTGGACGTGAGCGCCGAGAGCGTGCGGGAGGCGGGGCTCGATCCGCTCGCGCTCTCGCCCTTCAGCGGCGAGTGGATGTCGTTCGTCGATCCCGCGCTCGCGCGGCAGGAGCTGGGCTTCCGCCACGAGCCACTCGCCGCGTACCTCGACAAGATCGTGACCTCGTTCCTCGCGCACCCTCCGGCCGAGCCGCCGCCGGCGTACGAGAAGCGCGACGCGGAGCTCCGGCTCGCCGGCGTTTGACGGCCGGCCACGGCCGAGCACACGATGGGCCGCCATGATCAAGAGCTACAGGTCTCTCGTTGCCGTCGCGCTCGGCTTCCTCGCGGCGTCCCTGGCTTCGGCCGCCGAGGTGACCGTCTACGTCGGCACCTACACCGACGGGACGAGCAAGGGCATCTACCGCTTCTCGCTCGACCTCGAGACGGGCAAGGCCACGGCCCCTGCGCTCGCCGGCGCGGCCAAGAACCCCTCGTTCCTGGCGCTCCACCCGAACGGCCGCTTCCTCTACGCCGCCTCCGAGGTGGACGAGTTCGGCGGCGCCAAGACGGGCTCGGTGATCGCCTTCGCGATCGACAAGAAGACGGGGGACCTCACGCGGCTCAACGAGGTGGCCTCCGAGGGCGGTGCGCCCTGCCACCTGGTGGTCGACAAGGGCGGAAAGAACGTGCTGGTCGCCAACTACGGCGGCGGAACCGTCGCCGTGCTGCCGATCGGGCCGGACGGCCAGCTCAAGAAGGCGTCCGCGGTGCGCGCGCACGAAGGCAAGGGCCCGAACGCGCAGCGCCAGGACAAGCCGCACGCTCACGGCATCTACCTCGACGCCGCCGAGCGCTTCGCGCTCTCGCCCGACCTCGGCGCCGACCGCGTGTTCGTCTCGCGCTTCGACGCCGCGAAGGGCGGGCTCGAGGCGCACGGCGAGGGCGTCCTCGATCCCGGCGCCGGCCCGCGGCACCTCGCGTTCCACCCGTCGGGCCGCTTCGTCTACGTGATCAACGAGCTCAGCTCGACCGTCTCCGCCTTCGGCTACGACGCGGCGAAGGGCCAGCTCACGCCGCTCCAGACCGTCTCCGCGCTGCCGGACGGCTTCAAGGGCACGAGCTACACGGCCGAGGTCGAGGCCTCGCCCGACGGCCGCTTCCTCTACGGCTCGAACCGCGGGCACGACAGCCTGGCGATCTTCGCGATCGACCCGGCGAGCGGCCGGCTCACGCCCGCCGGGCACGTGCCGATCGGCGGCCCCTGGCCCCGGCACTTCAAGATCGACGCCTCCGGGCGCGTGCTGATCGCCGCGCACCAGCGCGGCGGCACGGTCGGCTTCTTCCGTCTCGACCCGAAGACGGGCCAGCCGAGCCCGCTCGGGACGACGGTCGCCGTCGACAAGCCTGCGTGCGTGCTGCCGGTGCCGCCCGCCCGCTAGCCGAGGTCCGATGCCGACCGCGCTCGACACGCGCCAGCTCGTGAACCTGCTCGCGGCGCTCCTGATCGGGGCGCTCGTCGGCATCGAGCGCGAGAAGAACAAGGCGGCGTCGGGCAACGTCGGGATCGGCGGCGTCCGCACCTTCATCCTGTTCTCGCTCGCGGGCGCCTTCGGCGCGCTCGTCGCGCAGGCGCTCGGGAGCCCGCTGGTGCTGGCGTCGGCGATCACCGGCGTCGTCGCGCTCACCTGCGTGGGTTACGTGGTACAGGCCCGCAGCAAGCCGGAGGCGGTCGGGCTCACGACCGAGACGGCCGCGCTCACCGTCTGCCTGCTCGGCGCGGCCTGCACCGCCGGCTATCCCGAGCTCGCGCTCGCCGGCGGCATCGCGGTCTCGGCCATCCTCGCCTACAAGCAGTCGCTCCACGGCCTCGTCGCGAAGCTCGGGCCGGACGACATCTCGGCCGGCGTCAAGCTGCTGGCGGCCAGCTTCATCGTGCTGCCGCTGCTGCCGAAGCAGCCGATCGATCCGTGGGGCGCCCTCGTGCCGCGCTCGCTCTGGCTGCTGGTGATCCTGATCGCGGCGCTCTCGCTGGTCGGCTACGTGGCGACGCGCGCGCTCGGCTCCGAGCGTGGAACCGCGATCACCGGGCTCAGCGGGGGCCTCGTGTCCTCGACCGCCGTCACGCTCACCTTCGCCAAGCGCAGCCGGGAGGAGCACGGCGCGACGGACGATGCGCTCGCGGCGGGCACCTTCCTCGCCTGGGGCGTGAGCTTCGCGCGCGTGATCGTGCTGGCGGCGATCATCCACGCGCCGCTCGCGCTCCAGATGCTCGTGCCGTTCGGCGCGATGGCGCTCGTCACGGTGGCGCTCGCGCTCTGGCTGCTGCGCCGATCGCAGGCCGCGGCTGCGGGCGCCGCGGCGCCCGTGTCGCTCAGGAACCCCTTCAGCCTGGTGTCCGCGATCCAGTTCGGCCTGCTGTTCGCGGCCGTGCTGCTGGTGATGACGATCGTGCAGCAGCGCTTCCCCTCCGGCGGGACGTACGTGGTCGCGGCGCTCGCCGGCACCAGCGACGTCGACGCGATCACGCTCTCGATGGCGACGCTCGCGGAGAGCGGCCAGGCGTCGCTCGGCACGGCAGGCCTCAGCATCCTGATCGCCGTGCTCTCCAACACCGTCGTGAAGTGCGGGATCAGCGCCGGGCTCGGCGGGCCGCGGCTGCGGCGCTCGGCGCTCCTGCTGACCGCGGTGCTGGTCGCGATCGGCGTCGCCGCGTTCGTCGCGCTCTGAAGCGGCGCGCGCCTTGTCCCCGCTCCTCGGCCTCGCCTTCTTCCTGAGCGGCGCCGCCGCGCTCGTCTACCAGGTGGTGTGGCAGCGGATCCTGACGCTGCACACCGGCGTCGGCGTCGTGTCGGTCGCGCTCATCGTCGCGTCGTTCATGGCCGGGCTCGGGATCGGCAGCGAGCTCGGAGGGCTGCTGAGCGCGCGGCTCAGTCGGCGGGCGGCGGCGCGTGGCTTCGGGCTCATCGAGCTCGCCGTGGGCGCTTTCGCCGTGCTGAGCTGCCGGCTCTACCACGACGGCCTCGGCCGATACGCCGCCCCGCTCTACGAGACCACCGCGGGGTCCGCGCTCGCGCACTTCCTCGCCTTCCTGCTGCCGACGACGCTCATGGGAATGTCGCTGCCGTTCCTGGTCAGGGCCGCGGTGCGGGAGACCGCGAGCGCCTCGCGCGTGATCGGCGCCCTCTACGGTCTGAACGTGCTCGGCGCGGCGACCGGGGCGCTCCTCGCGCCGTGGGTGCTGGTGCGCTATCTCGGCATGGAGGGCGCGGTGCGCGTGGGCGCTCTCGGCAACCTGGTGGCCGCGCTGGCGGTGTTCGCGGTGACACGTCCCGACGCGCGGCTCGGGGCCGAGCGCCTCCCTGAGAGCGCGCCCGTCTCCGACCGGCCCGCGCCGTCTCTGCGGCCGTGGCTGCTGCTCTACGGGCTCTCGGGCTTCGTCGCGCTCTCGCTCGAGATCGCGTGGTTCCGGCTGATGGACGTCGCCGTGAAGAGCACGGCCTACACCTTCGGCACCGTGCTCGCGCTCTACCTCCTCGGCCTCGGCCTGGGCAGCCTGGTCGGCGGCCGCCGCGCCGCCCGGCTCGAGCGCCCGCTCGCGGCGTTCCTCGATCTCCAGCTGCTGCTGCTCGCGAGCGCCGGCCTGGCGCTCGCGCTCGTCGCGCGGCTGCCGCCCGCGACGCCGGCCTACAGCTTCTTCTTCGACTACTGGCAGCACGAGCCGTTCTTCCACCTCGGCGCGGACTGGACGCTGTCGACACTCGCGGGGCTCTACGGCCTGCTGCCGCTCACGCTCTTCGGCCTGCCGACGCTCCTGATGGGGCTTTCGTTCGGCGCGCTGCAGCGCGCGGTCCAGGACGATCCCGCGACGAGCGGCCGCAAGGTCGGCATGCTGCAGGCGGCGAACATCCTCGGCTGCACGGCGGGCAGCCTGGTGACGGGCCTGCTGCTGCTCGAGCGCGTCGGGACCGCCGGGACCTTCCGGCTGCTGGTGGGCGCGGGCGGCGCCTTGTTCCTGCTCGTCCGCGCGCGTGCCTTTGGCCTGACGCGGGGCCTCGCGCTGCGCACGGCGCTGGTCGCTCTCGCGCTTCTGGCCCTGCCCTCGAACCAGGTGCTCTGGAGCCGGCTGCACGGGATCACCCGTGCGACGCCGCCCGCGTTCATCGGCGAGGACGCGAGCGCCGTGAGCGCGATGTTCCCCGGCGAAGGCGCGCGCTGGCGGGTCACCGTCAACGGCCTGCCGCACAGCTGGCTGCCGTTCGAGGGCATCCACACGCTGCTCGGCGCCGTGCCCGCGCTGATCCACCCGAACCCCGAGGAGATCGCCGTGATCGGCCTCGGCTCGGGCGAGACGGCCTGGGCGATCGCGTGCCGGCCCGAGACGCGGAGCGTGCGCGTCTTCGAGATCGCCGCGAGCCAGCAGCGCCTGCTGCGACAGGTCGTGGCGATAGCGCCCTTCCCGTCGCTCGTCGAGCTGCTGCAGGACCCGCGGCTTTCGATCGAGGCGGCGGACGGCCGGCGGGCGCTCCAGCGCGAGGAGCGCCGCTACGACCTCATCGAGGTGGACGCGCTCTACCTGACGAGCGCCGGCAGCGGCAACCTCTACTCGGTCGAGTTCTTCCAGGAGTGCGCGCGCAAGCTCAAGCCGGGAGGGCTCGTCTGCTCGCAGAAGCCGAGCCGGCGCGTGGCGCTGACCTTCGCCGAGGCGCTGCCGCACGTGGTCGACTTCGGCAACATGGTCGTCGGCAGCAACCAGGAGATCCCGCTCGACGTCGCCGCGTGGCTCGCCCGGCTCCGCGCGCCCGCGGTCGCGCGCCGCTTCGACGCCGGCACGCTCTTCGGGATCGCGGACCGGCTCGCCTCCGCGTCGCCGGGCGACCGCAACCCGACGGCCCGCGTCGGCTTCAACCGCGACCTCTTCCCGCGCGACGAGTTCGGCACGCCGGTCGGGCTGGTGACGAAAGGGGGTCAGGTCTTGGATTTGCGCATTGACACCGTGACAATGCATCCATTCAAGACCTGACCCCTACTGGAGCACTAGACGTGAGCAGGCTCTTCCAGTCGGGCGTCTTCGGTGTCGCTTCCTTCGAGAGCGCCTTCTCGATCGCGAAGCTCGCCATCTTCTCGACCGCCCACGGGAAGTGGGCGTCCTTCAGGCTCCGGTAGTCGAGGTCGGGCGTGTAGTTGGTGAGGTCGATCCCGTAGAAGAGTCCGTCCTTCACCGCGAACTCGAGCGCGTTCATGTCGTAGCCGAGCGCCTTGTTGTAGTCGAGCGAGAGCTGCTCGGCCTTGTCCCTGAGCGCGCGCGGCAGGATGTCGTAGTCCTGGTTGTAGCCGCCGAGGCCGCCGGGCGCCGGATCGTAGCGGATCGCGCGCGCGAAGCGGCGTCCGATCGTGGGCACGCGGATGTAGGTGTCCCACGAGATGAACTCCTGCAGCATCATCGTGAGCGCGCCCGAAGCGTCGTACTGGTGCCTGAGCTCGTCGAGCGAGTGGATCTTGTGGACGTTCTTCCAGCCGCCGCCGAAGGCCGGCTTCATGATGCAGGGCAGCCCCACGTAGTCGGCGTACATCGCGAGGTCGGTCGGCCACAGGTTGCGCAGGCTCTCGGCCGTCACGTCGTCGACGTAGCTGCGGTTCGGCAGCACGACCGTCTTCGGCTCGACGATGCCGAGCTTCTCCGCGGCGGCGTAGCCGAAGAACTTGTCGTCGGCGCTGCGCCAGAAGATGTTGTTGATGCAGTAGCAGCCCTGCAGCGCGGCCATCTTCAGGTAGACCGCGTAGTACGGCACCTCGTGGCTCATGCGGTCGAGGATCACGCGGTAGGGGACGGGCTCGTTGAGCTTGGTGCCCCCGAGCTGCACGAACTCCGCGCTCACGCCCTTGCCGAGCGAGTTGACCTTGGCGATGAAGGCGTCGGGGAACGAGTTCTCCCGCCCGCGCAGGACGCCGATGCGCACGTCGCTTGCCGCCATGGGATTCTCCTCGGCGCTTACGAGGTCTTCGGCTGTCGCTTGGCGGAGAGGTTCTCGAGCGTCTCGCTGAGCCGTGCGCCGGTGAGCGGCCGCTGGATGTGGCCGGCGGTGAGCGACATCGGCGTGCGCCGCGCGCGCTCGACCTCGACGGGGCTCTGCGCGTCGTAGCTCAGGAAGAAGGCGAGGCCGGGGCGGTCCTTGTCCCAGGCGCGCAGCAGGCCGGCCACGTTCTGGTCGGGCCGGAAGCTCATCACGTCGCAGACCACCGCGTCGATCGAGCTGGCGTCGACCCGCAGCAGCAGCGCCATCTCTTCCGGCTGGTTCGCGAGGCGAACCTCGACTCCCGCCTGCTCCAGCTCGGTCGCCACGGACTCGAGCGCCACCACGTCGCGGTCGAGCAGCGCGATGCCGTGGCGCCGCGCGGGCCGCGGCTCCACGGCGGCGAGCGAGGCGAACTCCTCCATCGAGACGCGCAGCATCGGCGGCACGAAGGCGGCGCGCCGTACGGAGGCGATCGCGAGCTTGAGCGCCTCGGCCCCGCGCGCGTCGGCGGCCGGCGGCTTGGCGCCTCCCGTCTCCGCGGGCGGCTCCGGCGGCGGAGCGGGAGCCGCTGCGGGTGTCGCCATCCGCGCGGCCAGCTCGCGGCGTGCGACGTCGAGGTCGCGCTCGGCCGTCCGCCGCTCCTCGAGCGCCGCGGCCAGCTCGCGCCTCGCGTTCTCGCTCTGCTGCTTCGCGGCGGCCAGGTCGAGGCTCGCCGTCTCCTTCTCGCGGCGCGCCGCCTCGAGCTCGCGCGCGCGGGCCTCGCCCTCCTGGCGCAGCTTCGCGATCGTGTCCTCGAGCTCGCGCGGCTGCGACTCGCGCTCTTTCCGCAGCTTCGCGACCTTGTCCTCGAACTCGCGCGCCTGGGCCTCACGCTCCTGGCGCAGCTTCGCGATCGTCCCCTCGAGATCGCGCGCCTCCGTCTCCCGCACGCGCAGCTTCGTGCTCGTCTCCTCCAGCGCGCTCGATCGGTCCGCGAGCGCGCGCGATTGAGCCTCGCGCTCCTGCCGCTCCTTGGCGATGGTTCCCTCGAGCTCGGCGATGCGCGGCGCGTCCGTACTCTCCGCGGCCGGAGCCGGGCCGGCCGCCGCGGACGCCGCGACCTTGAGCCGATCGAGCTGGCGTCCCGACTCGCTCTCGAGCCGTGCCGCCGCGGCCTGCAGCTCCTGCACCAGCGTTTCCACGCGGGTCGCGGGGCTGCCCAGCAGCCGCGGCCACACCACCGCCGCGGTCAGTGCGAGCGCCTCGCCGAGGCCTGGCCGGACCGGGCGCGGAACGCCCCGCAGCACCAGCAGGCCCGAGTCGGCCTCACACCACCAGGGCACCACCACGTTGTCGCGGACGCGGACGCCCGGCATCTCCTCGCCGCGCACGAGCGTCGGGCGCGCGAGGCACTGCGGCGTCTCCTCCACCAGCTTCGCGAGCGTCTTCTCGATCCCGAGCGAGATCGAGCCGCTGCACAGCGACGGCACCAGCCGGAAGCCCGCGACACCCGCGGGGTCCCGCACCGCCGTGAGCACGGCCGACGGCGCCGCCCAGCGCTGGACGAGCTCGAGGAAGGCGGCCGCCAGCCGGCCGGCCTCGGCGCGCGTCGCGAGCTCCGCGGCAGCGCGCGCGGTCTCCTCGAGCGAGAGGGGCTCGGCCTGGGGCTCCTGCGAGTCGCTCACGCGGGGAGCTTACCATCGCCCGGCCGGGGTCGCCCACGCCGTCACGGCCTGGTCCAGCGGTCGAGCCAGCCGATCACCTCGGCGTACCAGCGCACCGAGTTCTGGGGCTTGAGCACCCAGTGGCCTTCGTCGGGGAACAGCAGCAGCCGGGCGGGAACGCCCTGTCGCCGCAGCGCCGTGAACATCGCGAGCCCCTGCTCGAGCGGCACGCGGTAGTCGCGCTCGCCGTGCACGACGAGCGTGGGCGTCTTGAAGTTCTTCACGAAGTCGCGCGGGTTCTGGCGCGCGTAGCCCTCGGCGTGGGACCAGTACGGCCCGCCGAGCTCCCACTCCGGGAACCAGAGCTCCTCGGTCGAGCCGTACATCGACACCTGGTCGAAGACGCCGTCGTGCGTGACGAGCGCCTTGAAGCGGTCGGTGTGGCCCGCGATCCAGTTGATCAGGTAGCCGCCGTAGCTCGCGCCGGCCGCCGCGACGCGCGTCTTGTCGACGCCCGGCAGCGTCAGCGCGAAGTCGGTGCCCTTCATGACGTCCTCGAAGGCCTTGCCGCCCCAGTCGCCGTTGATGTCGTCGGTGAACGACTGGCCCCAGCCGGTCGAGCCGCGCGGGTTGGGCTGGAAGACGACGTAGCCCGCGCTCGCGAACACCTGCGCGTTCCAGCGGAAGCTCCAGCCGTCGGGCCACGCGCCCTGCGGCCCGCCGTGGACCAGCACCAGCAGCGGGTACTTCTTCGCGGGGTCGAAGTCGGGCGGCCGCACCACCCAGGCCTGCACCTGCTTCGCCGCCGCGCCCACGTAGCTCACGCTCTCGCCGGGCCGCAGGCCGTAGCCCGCGAGCAGCGCGTCGTTGACGCGCGTCACGCGCGCGAGGCCCTTGCCGTCCGCGCCGAAGCGCACGAGCTCCGCGGGATGCGTGAGCGTCGCCTGCGTCGCGACCAGCGTTCGCCCGTCGCGCGTCACCGCGAGGTCGCCGAGTGTCCCGGCTCCGCCGAGCACGGTCGAGACCGTGCCGCCCGCGACCGGCACCGCGTAGACCGGCGAGAGGCCGCCGTCCTCCGCGGTGAAGTAGAGGGTCTTGCCGTCGGGCGAGAAGACCGCGGGGTCGACCTGGCGGTCGAAGGCCTCCGTGAGCGTCCGCGAGCTGCCGCTCGCGCGGTCGTACACCACGAGCCGCCAGCGGTCCGACTCGTAGCCGGCGCGCAGCTGCGTGCGATAGGCGAGCAGGCGACCGTCCGCGCTGTAGCGGCAGCCGCTGTCGTATCCGGGCGAGTCGGAGATCTTCTTCGGCGTCCCGCCCGCCGCGGGAATCAGGAAGAGCTCGGCGTTCGTGCTCCAGGCCTCGGTCTTCGCGTCCTTCTTCGCGACGCACACCTCGCTGCCGTCGGGCGAGACGCCCCAGTCCTCGCCTCCCAGGTTGTAGGCGGGCGCGTCGTCGGCGCCGGGCGTGAGATCCACGAGCGGCCCGCCGTCGAGCGGCTGCGACAGCACGTGGCTGCGCCGTCCGTCGTCCCAGCTGTCCCAGTGGCGGTAGAGCAGCTCGTCGTAGACGCGCGCGCTCGAGGGCTTGCCGGCGGCATCCAGCCTTCTTCGCGTTGCAGGCGTCGTCCGCGCCGCACTCGGGGAAGACCTCGCTCACGAGCGCGAGCCGTCCCGGCCCCAGCCACTCGAACGCGTCGACTCCCGTCTTGAGCGACGTGAGCTTGCGCGGCTCGCCGCCGGCGAGCTCGAGCCGCCAGACCTGCGACGAGCCGTCGCGCGTCGAGAGGAACGCGAGCGCCTTGCCGTCGGGGCTGAAGCGCGGTCGCGTGTCGCTCGCCTTGTCCGACGTCAGCCGCCGCGGCTCCCCGCCCGAGAGCGGCGCCGAGCCAGATGTCGGCGTTCCGCGTCGCGCCCGCGAGGTCGATCTCGGTGAGCGCGTACGCGACCGCGGCTCCGTCCGGCGCGAGCTGCGGATCGGCGAGCCGCTTGAGCTTCATCATCTCGGCCGCGGTGAAGGCAGGCGCGGCAGCGGCCGGCTCCGGAGCGAGCCAGGCGAGGCAGAGCAGCGTGATGCAGGCAGTCGAGCGGGACATGGGACCTCCGGTCGCGGGGGAGCGGCAGTATCGCCGCACGCCGAAGGCGTCGTCAACGAAGCACTTGGCGTGCGACGAAAGAGTGCTTGCAACGCGGCTCGCTCGCGAAACAAGATTCGCCTAGTTCAGCCATGGAAGAGCGGCTTGCGTCGTTCGAGGCCTTCTGGCCGTACTACGTGGCCCAGCACCGCGACCCCGCCAACCGCGCGCTGCACTTCCTCGGCACGTCGCTCGCGGTCGCCTGCGTGGCCGCGGCCGCGACGCTGTCGCCGTGGTGGGCGCTCGTGGTGCCGCTCGCCGGCTACGGGCCGGCGTGGATCGGCCACTATTGCTTCGAGAAGAACAAGCCCGCGACCTTCCGCCATCCGCTGTGGTCGCTGCGCGGCGACATCCGGATGTACGCGCTCTTGTGGCGCGACCGCATGGACGCCGAGATCGAGCGCTCGCGGGTGCTCTACCCGCACGGGGCCTGAGCGCTCAGCCGACCTGTCGCTGCATGAACGCGGCGGTCGAGGGGCAGCCGTTCTTGAATTCCCAGGACTCGCGGATCGCCGAAGGCGCCGCGTCGCGCGCGCAGTCCTTGAAGCCGCGGCGCGCGAAGTAGTCGCGCCCGGTGGTGGTGAGCAGGTACACCGAGCGCAGGCCCACGCGCTGCGCGCGCTCGAGCACGGCCTCGATCAGCGCCCCCGCGAGGCCCTGGCCGCGATAGTCCTCGTCGACGGCGACGCTGCGGAGCAGGCCGTCCTCGCCGTGCAGCTCGAGGCCCGCGACGCCGATCACGCGGCCGTCGTCCTCGCGCACCACGAAGTAGTGGCCCCATCCCTCGCCCACGTCCTGCTGGGTGAGCTCGGAGCGGCCGAGGAGCTCGAGCGCCCCGCGCAGGTCGTGGGGCCGCGCCGGCTCGGCACGCAGCATCATGCCGTCATTCTACCGCCACTCCGCGCGGGCTCCCCGCGCCAGCGCAGCTCGTCGTCGAGCAGCTGGTGCGGATGGAAGCCGGCCTTGTACGCCATGCGCGGGCTGCCCGCCACGTAGTACCCCAGATAGAGCCACGGCAGCGCGCGCCGACGCGCCTCCTCGATCAGCCACAGCACGTTGAAGGTACCGGGCGAGCGGGGCTCGAGCTCCGGGTCGAAGTAGAAGTAGACCGCCGAGAGCGCCGAAGGCGTCGCGTCGTAGATCCCGACGCCGACGAGACGCGCCCCTGTCCGGAACACCACCTCCTCGGTGAAGGCCGGGGCCGCGTGGAGGAAATCGAGATACTCGTCCCAGCTGCCGCTCATCTTGCCGTCGTGACGCGCCTCCAGGTAGCGGCGGTAGAGCGCGTGCTTCTCCTCGCTCGGCGCCGGCCTGCCGGTCTCGGCCACGACGTCCGCGTTGCGCTTCAGGCAGCGCCGCTGCGCGCGGCTCGGGCGGAACGTGCGGACGTCCACGCGCAGCTGCCGGCATTCGCGGCAGCCGTCGCACTGCGGGCGGTAGACGAGGTCCGAGAGGCGCCGGAAGTTGAGCTCGAGGAAGAGCTCGTAGAGCCGCGGCGTCAGCCGGTTCGGCCGCAGCGCCACGAGCCGCGAGTCGCGTCCCGGGAGGTACGGGCACGGCGTCGGCGGCGACGCTTCGAGGCCCAGGCCGCCCAAGAGCCTCGCGAGCCGGGCGCGTGCCGCCGTGTGGGTCGCTTCGCTCACCGTCGCCGCAGCGTGAGCGCGACGAGGAAGATCGCGCCCAGCACGAGGATGATGGTCGCTCCCGGGGCGACGTTCAAGTGATACGACGCGAGGAGTCCCGACACGGTCGCGCACAGGCTGGTCGCGAGCGAGAGCGCCAGGATCGCCCCGAGCGTGCGGCCGACGAGCTGCGCGGTCGCCGCCGGGATCACGACGAACGCCGAGACCAGCACGACGCCGACCGTCTTCACCCCGACCACGACCACGAGCGCCGTCACCGCGAGCAGCAGCGACTCGAGCAGGGCGACCCGCACGCCCGACAGCCGCGCCAGCTCGGGGTCGAAGGTGGCGTAGGCGAGCTGCGGTCCGACGCCGAGCAGCAGCGCCACCACCAGCGCCGAGACGAGACCCGTGACCACGAGCGACTCCGGCGAGACCGCGAGCAGGCTGCCGAAGAGCAGCGCCTCGACGTTGGCCGGCGGCGCGCTCGAGGCGCGCAACCCCAGGAACAGCACGCCCGCAGCGAACGAGACGGCGAAGAAGACGCCCGTCGCGACGTCACCGCCGAGCGTCGTGCGCCGCCGCAGCTGCTGGATCCCGAGCGCCACCACGACCGTGAAGGGCAGCGCGATCCAGATCGCCCGGTCGGGCGTCGCCCCGAGCAGCAGCCCGAGCGCGAGGCCGCCGAAGGTGGCGTGCGCGAGCCCGTCCGCCACCAGGCCGAGCCCGCGCTGGACGACGAACACGCCGAGCAGCGCCCCCGCGGTCCCGAGCGCGAGGCCCGCGACGAGCGCGCGCTGCACGAAGGCCTGGCCGAGCGGTGCGGCCACGAGCTCGATGAGCCCGCGCATCAGGCGCTCTCGCAGTGCGCGTCGATCCGCGTCTCGTGGTCGTGGCTGCCGAACGCCGAGCCGCGCGCCCACTCGCGCTCGAGCACCTCGGCCGGCGGCCCCCACGCGCGCAGCGTGCGGTCGAGGTAGACCGCACGCTCGGCCAGCCGGCGCACCGCCTCGGCGCTGTGGGTCACGAGCACGGCCGCGAGGTCCGTGCGCGCGGCGATGCCGTCGAGCAGCTCGAGGAACTCGCCGCGCCCCTTCTCGTCGACGCCCGCCGTCGGCTCGTCGAGCAGCAGCAGCTTCGGCTCCGCGCAGAGCGCGCGTGCGAGGAAGACCCGCTGCAGCTCGCCGCCCGAGAGGCCGCGCAGCGGCGCGTCGAGCAAGCGCTCGCCGCCGACCTTCGCGAGCACCTCGCGCGCGCGCGCGCCCGCTCCTCGGCGCTCACCAGCAGCGGCCACGACCCGCGTCGCGCTGCCGCGATCACCTCCACGACGCGCGCCGGGAACGACGTGCTCACGGGCTTTGCCTGCGGCAGGTAGCCGACAGCGGCCGACGCAGTGCCCGCCGGCGCTCCGAGCACTTCGATGGCGCCGCCCGCGAGCGGCACGAGCCCGAGCGCCGCGCGCAGCAGCGTCGTCTTGCCGCCGCCGTTCGGACCGCAGAGCGCCGCGAACTCGCCCTGCTTCACCTCGAAGCTCACGCCCTCGAGCACGCGCCGGCCGCCGAGCTCGACCACGACGTCGCGCGCGACGAGCGCCGCGCTCATCGCAGCGCCCCGCCGAGTGCCTTGGCGATGCCGCGGACGAGCTCCTCGTAGCTCTCGGCCCCCGGGCCGCCGCCGAGCGCGTCGACCGGGTGCGCGGCGACGCCCGCCTCGCGCGCGAGTGCCAACGCGAGCTGCGACTCGAGCTGCGGCTCCGTGAACAGCATCGCGGGCGGCTCGGCCTTGAGCTCGGCCACGAGCGCCTGCATGTGCTGGGCGGACGGCTCGCTGCCGGGCACCGGCTGCACGACGCCGACCACCGAGAGCCCGTAGCGGGAGGCGAAGTAGAAGAGCGAGCCGTGGAAGGTCACGATCTTGCGGTTGTTCCAGGTTCGCGACTCGCGGCCTACCTCGACGTGCAGCGCCTGGATCGAGCGGCGCACGGCGCTCGCGCGCTCCCGGTAGAAAGGAGCGCCCTCCGGGTCGAGCCCGGAGAGCGCCTCGACGATCACGTTGACCGCGCGCTGCGCGCGCACCGGGTCGGTCCAGAAGTGCGGGTCGATGAGCGGCTCGGGCCGGATCATCCCCGGCGGCGCGAGGATCGGGTCCATCAGCGGACCGAGCTCGAAGACGCGCGCCTCGCCGGCCCCGGCGCTGCGGGCCAGCGCCTGCGCCCACGGGTCGAGGTCGAGCCCGACCGCGAAGATCAGGCCCGCGTCCTCGAGCCCCACCACGTCCTTGGGCCGGGGCTCGTAGTGGTGCGGGTCGAGCCCCGGCGCGAGGATCAGGCGGATCTCGAGCCGGTCGCCGGCCACGCGTCGCGCGAGGTCGTAGATCGGGAACACGGTCGCGGCGGCGCGTCCGCGCACCGAGGCCTTGCGGTTGCACGACGCGGCCCGGCCGCGAGCGCGACCACGGCGAGCGCCGCCACGCTCTTGCGCCAGCGCCCGATCCACACACCTGTGGCTCTCACCTCGTCGCTTCGCCTCCCGAAACCGCGACTATACCGCCATCCGGCGCGCCGGCCCGCGGGAGTGCGGCTCAGCGTGCGCGGCCTGCTGGCCAGCCCCTCGAGCGCCCAGATGTCGCCGCCGCTCGGCCGGAACACGTCGAAGAGCAGCGCGTGGCCGTCGGGCGAGAGCACCGGGTAGTCGATGCGGTCGCGCGGGTCGTCGAATGCGAAGAGCCTGGTGCGCTCGCCTCCCGCCACGGGCGAGAGCCACACCGTCTGGTGGCCGAGCACGTCGGCGACCCTCGAATAGTCGGGCGTGAACGAGATGTGGCTGCTGCCGTCACTGTCTGCGCGCGACGCTGGCTCGCCCCCGTCGACGGGCGTCGACGTCCCGGGGGTTCGGCGCCGCCGGGGCGCCAGAACACCACGGCGCGGCCATCGCGGCTCCAGCGCAGGAAGTGCCCGCTCACGCCGACGTGGGTCAAGGGGCGGGGCTGTCCCCCGTCCGCGTTCATGATCCAGACCTCGAGCCGCCCCGCTTGGTCCGATTGGTAGGCGATATGCGTCCCGTCCGGCGAGACGCTGGGGTTGATGTCGAGGGAAGCGCCGCGGGTGAGCTGGCGGAGCTCCCGCGAAGCGACATCCACGCTCCAGACGTCGGCGTTGCCCGACCGGGCCGAGAAGAAGACGATCGTGCGGCCGTCGGGGGACCAGGCCGGCTGGTAGTCTCCCCCGGCCCCGAGGTGAGGGGCCGGTCCTCGCCGCTGCCCACGGAGTGAACCCACAGGTTCATCTCGCCGGCGCGGTCGGAGTTGAACGCGACGCTCTGGCCGTCTGGGGACCACGAGCCGCGGCTCTCTTCGCGGGTCGTGGCCACCAGGGATTCCGGCGTTCCGGCGGGGCGGCCCGTGGCATCCACGGGAAGGCGCCACAGGTCGGCGTTCTGCTTGAGGATCGAGAAGGCCAGGCGCGACCCGTCCCTGGACAGCGCCAGCTCCACGTCCTGGCCGGCCCCGGTCGTGAGCTGCTGCAGGGGCCCGCGCGGCTCTCCGCTAGCCAGGACGGGCACTCGCCACATGTTGAAGCCGCCGCCACGGTCGCACGAAAAGTAGATGAAGCGTCCATCGGGGGACCACTCGGGATCGATGTCCCGGGCGATGTCGTTCGTGACCCAGAGCAGACGCTTGTTTGCCAGGTCCGCCACGCGGATGTCGAACTTGGTTCGCTCGATGTTCTGGAACACGAGCCGGGCGCCGTCGGGTGACCAGCGTGGCCGCAAGTGGCCCACGGCCTCCGACACGTCGCTGCTCGCCTGCTGGGGATTGCGCCCCTCGCTGTCGACGACCCACAGCCGGCGCGGGCCCGCCCAGGAGGCATCGACGGCGATCTGCCGGCCGTCGGGGGACCAGGCGGGGTTGAAGGCGTTCTCCAGCCGCCGGGTCTCGCGACCCCCCAGGAGCTCGACGTCCCAGAGGTCGCCGCCGTCGTATTGCCCGAACACGTCGCCGGGCTCCAGCTTGACCCCCGGCTTCTGGCCACGCACGAACAGCAGGCGCAGGCCGTCCGGCGACCACGCCGGCTGGATGTCGTCGAAGCCGGATCCCCGAAGCGTACGCTCCTGGCCGTCGTCGAGCCGCTTGACCACGATCCAGCGCACCCCCACTCCTCCGAGACGAACGCGAGGCTCTTGCCGTCGGGGGAAAAGGCCGGCCCGCTCTCGATGCCGTCGCTGGTGAGCTGGCTGACGCGCCGCGGCCAGGCTGTCCCGCGCGGCCTCGCCACGCGGGCGCAAGAGCACTACGGCGAGCACGACCAGGAGCGCCGCCGCGATCAGCCACGCCCACGACGGCCGAGCGCCTGGCGGTTGCGACCGCGAGCAGCTCGTCGAGCTCGAGCCGCGCGTCGCCGGCGTCGCGCAGACGCCGGTCGACGTCCTTCTCGAGCAGCGCTCCAGCAGGCGCCGCAGCGGAGCGGGCGTGGCGCGCGGCAGCTTCGACCAGCTCGGGGGCCGCGCGTCAGCACCGCGGCGATCACGTCCGGCACGCTCGGGGCGTCGAAAGCGAGGTGCCCGGTCAGCATCTCGAACAGCACGCACCCGAACGCCCAGATGTCGCTGCGCGCGTGTCGACCGGCCGCCCGCGCGCTGCTCGGGCGACATGTAGAGCGGCTGTGCCGAGCCGCTGGTGCCGATCTGCGTCACGCCGGGCGCGTGACCGTCTTCGCCGCGGGCGGCGCCGTTCGCGCTCGGCGGCGGTCTGGGCCGAGCAGCCGTGGCGAGACCGAAGTCCAGCACGCTTGACGCCTGGCCGCCGGCGCGCGACCTTGATGTTGGCCGGCTTCAAGTCGCGATGGACGATGCCCTTGCCGATGCGCCGCCGCGAGCGCGCTCGGCGATCGTCGGTCGCGCCACGCGCAGCGCCTCGCGCGAGCGGGAGCGGGCCGCGCGTCTGAAGCCGCTCGGCGAGCGTCTCGCCCGCCACGAGCTCCATCACCAGGTAGTGGAGCGGCGTCCCGCCCTTGCCCTGCGTCTCGCCTACCTCGTGGATGACCGCGATCCCCGAGTGGCTGAGCGCCGCCAGTAGCCGCGCCTCGCGCTCGAAGCGCGCGAGGCGGTCCGTGTCGCGCCCGAGTTCCTCGGGCAGGATCTTGACGGCCACCTCGCGCCCGAGCCGCGGGTCGAGCGCGCGGTACACCTCGCCCATGCCCCCGCTGCCGAGGGCGCTCCTGATCCGCACGGCCGAGCCGCTCTCCGACTTCCAGGCTCAAGCGTCGCTCTCCTGGAGAAGACCGAGTATAGGCCGCGTCGCTTCACGAGCCCCAGCCGCTGCTTTGCGCCCCGCTCGCTTGTGGCCCAGAATGGTGGGGATTCCTTCGGAGGATCTGACCGTGAGTGTCTGCCGCACGAGCCTCGCCGCGTCGGTCCTCGCCGTGACCTTCCTCGCCGCGCCCGCGCGCGCGGCCGAGCCCGACGCCGCCAAGATCTACGCGAAGACCTGCGCGCTCTGCCACGGGCCCAGGGCCAGCCCAACGAGACCTTCGCCAAGATGGGCGTGCGCAGCTTCAAGGACCCGGAGTGGCAGAAGGCGACGGCCGATGCCCAGCTCGAGAAGTCCATCCGCGAGGGCAAGGACACCCTGATGGCCTCCTTAGCAACACCAACTGTACGAAGCAGAGGACAC
>CAVRVE010000017.1:0-142389 GCA_963724555.1 uncultured Acidobacteriota bacterium | reverse complement strand
AACGCTCTGCTGGGCGAGCGCTGGGAAGCCCGCTCCGCAGGTACAGCCCCGGCCGCGCGAGTCCACCCGCTCGCGGTGCGCGCCATGGCCGAGGTCGGCGTCGACATCGGGGGTGGAAAGCCCGAGTACGTCCACGCCTACCTCGACGAGCCGTGGAACCTGGTGGTGACCGTCTGCGACTCGGCGCAGGAGGCCTGTCCGGCCTTCCCCCGACCGGTGGAGAAGATCCACCTCTCGTTCTTCGACCCCGCGGCGGCCGAGGGCACCGACGAGGAGAAGATGGCCGTTTTCCGTCGCGTGCGTGACGAGATCCGCGACCGGCTGGTACCGGTGGTGCGCTCGCGTGGTTGAGCGTACCGCTGGCCGCAGTCAGCTCACACCACCGCCGGGTCCTCGGGCGAGCCCGACCACTTGAGCGACAGGTTCTCGCAGCCGTTCTCGGTCACCACGACCGCGTCCTCGTGGCGGATTCCGAGCTCGCCGGGGATGTAGATGCCCGGCTCGTCCGTGAAGGTCATTCCCGCGACGAGCTTCGTCGCGTTGCCGCGGACCATGTACGGCCACTCGTGGCCGTCGAGCCCGATGCCGTGGCCGAGCCGGTGCGTGAGGTACTTGTAACCCGGCCCGAAGCCGGAGTCCTCGATCACCTTGCGCGCCGCCGCGTCGATCGCCTGGCACTCGACGCCCGGACGGGCCGCGGCGAAGGCGGCCTGCTGCGCCTTGCGCACCACGTCCCAGACCCTGCGCTGCCGCTCGCTCGGCGGCGCCCCGAAGACGGCCGTGCGCGTGATGTCGCTCGCGTAGCCGTGGACGCGGCCGCCGCCGTCGATCAGCACGACGTCGCCGGCGCGCAGCGTGCGCGGCTTCTCGGTGCCGTGGGGGAAGGCGGCGTCGGGGCCGAACAGCACGAGCGAGCCGCCGCGTGCGCCGAGCCGCCGGTGGGCCGCGACGCTCCACGCCGCCGCGTCGCTCACGGTGAGGCCCTCGCGCAGCGACTCGAAGACCGCGCGGTGGGCCCGCAGCGTGACCTCGGCCGCGCGCCGCATCAGCGCGAGCTCGTGCGCGTCCTTCACCATCCGGCAGCCGGCCGACACCGGGGTGGCGCTCGCGAAGCGCAGCGCCGGTGCCGCCTGGGCGATCCCGTCCGAGAACGCGAACGGCATCGTCTCCTCGATCCCGACGCGGCCGGCCGCGCCGAGGTCCTGGAGCGCCCGCGCCACGAGCGCGTGCGGCGCCTCGTCCTCCTGCCAGGCGCGCACGTCGCCGCCGACGCGGATCTGCTCGAGCCCGCGGTCCCGTTCGAAGCCGGGGACCACCCAGACCGGGTCGCCGCGCCGGCCGAGCACGAAGCCGAAGAAGCGCTCGGACAGCCCCCACTCGGCGCCGGTGAAGTAGCGCAGGCTCGAGCCGGGGCCCGACCACCATCGCGTCGAGGCCGCTGTCGGCCAAGAGCGCCTGCGCGCGCGCGAGGCGCCCGCGGTGCTCGTCGACGCCGATCGGCATCGGCTCGGCGCCGAGCGGCTTCAGCGCGCGGATCGGCGCCGGCAGCTCCTCGCCCGCCTGTGCGAGGGCGTCCGGCGCGCCGCCGAGCGCGAGGGCGGAGGCGCCTCCCGAAAGCGACAGCACGAAGCGGCGGGACACGAACGCCGGCAGGCTCTTCATGGCGCCGGATCTTCTCACGCCTGCGAGCGCCGGGTCCGGCCGTGCTACCCTGCGCGGCACGGATGTCCCGCGCCGCGGCCCGCCGGATGATGGCCCTGCCGGCGGTCCTGGTCGCGGCGCTCGCCGCGCCGGCCGCCGCGCGCGCCGCGTCCTATCCTCCCGAGTACCACTTCCGGACCATCAACAGCGACCGCGTGTCGGTCCACTTCCACGAGGGCTTCGAGCCGATGGCGCGCACGGCCGCCGCCATCGCGAGCGAGATCCTGGCGCAGCACGAGGCGCGCTACGGCACGAAGGTCGGCCGCGTCCAGCTCGTGATCGTCGACTCGGACGACCTGCCGAACGGGTTCGCGACGCCGCTGCCCTACCCGCTGGTGACGATCCGCGCCGTGTCGCCGGACGGCAGCGACAGCTTCGGCAACCACGAGGGCTGGCTGCGGCTGGTGCTGAGCCACGAGCTCGCCCACACCGTGCACCTCGAGGAGGCGCGTGGCGTGTGGCGCGCCGGGCGCACGCTGCTCGGCCGCGCGCCGTTCCTGTTCCCGAACAGCTTCGCGATGTCGTGGATGATCGAGGGCCTCGCGACGTACGAGGAGACCGAGCTCACGGCCTTCGGCCGCGGCCGCAACGCCGACTCGCGGATGGTGCTGCGGATGGCGACGGTCGACGGGCGCTTCCCCAAGGAGGACCAGGCGATCTACGCGCTCGACGCCTGGCCGGGCGGACAGGCCCCGTACCTGTTCGGCGAGGCCTTCCTGCGCCGGCTGAGCACGCTCTCCGGCGCGGAGACGCTGCCGCGGCTGGCTCGGCAGCACGCCGTCCAGTTCCCGCCCTGGCTCGACGGCCGGACGCTCGACAAGGTGACGGGCGCCGGGCTGCACGCGCAGTGGCAGACGTGGGCGGACGCGGCCTCGGCCCGCTTCGAAGGCGAGGCCCAGGCGCGCAGAGGCGCGGGCCTGACGCAGGCGCGCGCCCTCACGACGCGCGGGATCCGTCAGGGCTCGCCCCGCTTCAGCCCCGACGGGCGGCAAGTCGCCTACGCGAGCCAGACGCTCACGCGCTACCCGGAGATCCGGCTGGTGGGCGTGGACGGCACGGAGGACCGGCGGGTCGCGCTGCGGAACGGTGGCTCGGGGCTCGCGTGGACTCCGGACGGCCGCGAGCTGGTCTACGGCGAGCTGCAGGTGCACAAGACGTTCGCCATCTACGGCGACCTGAGCGTCGTGACGATCGCGAGCGGGGCGGTGCGGCGGCTCACGCGCGGTGCGCGGGCCTACGACCCCGACGTCGCTCCCGACGGCCGGAGCGTGGTGTTCGCGCGGAAGCTCGGCGACCGCTCCGAGCTCGCCGTGATCGGGATCGACGGGCAGGGCGAGCGGACGCTCACCCGGTCGGTCGAAGGCGTCGAGTGGAGCGGGCCGCGCTTCGACCCGAGCGGGACGGCGATCGTGGCCGCCCGGCTGCTGCCGGGAGGCTGGCTCGACATCGTGCTCGTCGACCCCGCGAGCGGAGCCGTCCAGCAGCTGACCCACGACCGCGCGAAGGACGTCGAGCCGAGCTGGACGCCGGACGGCCAGGCGGTCGTGTTCTGTTCGGATCGCGACGGCATCTCGAACCTCTACGCGCTGCGGATCGCCGACCGCTCGCTCTTGCGCGTGACGAACGTGCTCGGCGGCGCGTTCCAGCCCGCGGTCAGCCCCGACGGACGCACGGTCGCCTATTCCGACTACTCGTCGCTCGGGTTCGACGTGCGCGTGGCGCCGCTCGAGCTACAGCCCGCGCCGGCTGCGAGCGCCTTCGTCGACGAGCTGAAGGCGCCGCGGCCGGATCCCGTGCCCGAGGCCTCGGCCTCTTCGCCCTATCGGCCCTGGTCGATGCTGGTGCCGCGCTTCTGGTCGCCCTGGATCGAGCTCGGCGACAGCGAGGACCGCCTCGGGCTCGCGACGGGCGGCTCGGACGCGCTCTTCCGGCACGTCTGGGCCGCGCGGCTCACCTACGGCACCGGCACCGAGCGCCTCAACTTCAACGGGTTCTACCTCTACGACCGCTTCCGGCCCACGCTCGTGGTCAGCGGGCAGAACACCACGGCCGTCTCCGAGAGAGGCGACCTGCGGACGCTCCAGCTCAACCTGCAGGCGTCGATGCCGCTGCGGCGGACGGTCCGCTCGATCCAGAGCCTCTCGCTCGCCTACAGGCGTGAGCGCGAGGAGGTGCTGGGCAGCAGCGCGCCCGAGGACCGCGCCGAGCTCGGCGGGCTGCAGACGAGCTGGATCTGGTCGAGCGCGCGTGCGTATCCGATGTCGATCTCGCCCTCCGAGGGCTCGCGGCTGCGCGTGAGCTGGCTGCACGAGGCGGAAGCGCTCGGCAGCGAGGTGACGCTCGACAAGCTCACGGCGGACGCACGGCTCTACCAGCGCATCTTCGGCGCGCGCGACGTGCTGGCGCTGCGGCTGGGCGGGGGGACGACGTGGGGCGAGCCGGGCTTCCAGCGCTCCTTCGCCGTCGGCGGCTACCCGGACGCGAGCCTCTTCGACATCGTGCGCACGAACGAGGCGCTCCTGCGCGGCTACCCCGACAACGCCTTCACGGGGCGGCGCTACGCCGCCTTCAACGCCGAGTACCGCTTTCCCCTGTTCTCGCCGCAGCGCGGCTACCGCTCGGTGCCGCTCTTCCTGCGCCACCTGCGAGGCAGCGTCTTCTTCGACGCGGCGAACGCGTGGTCGAGCTCGTTCGAGGCGTCCGATCTCAAGACGGCGCTCGGCGCGTCGCTCGGGCTCGACTCGGCGATCGGCTACACGCTGCCGCTGCGGGCCGAGGTATCGGTCGCGCACGGCTTCCAGGAGCGCGGCGACACGCTCTACTACCTCGGTTCGGGGTGGCGTTCTAGACGGCGAGTGCGCGCCAGCAGCGGCGAGCGAAGGCGGATTCACTCCGCCGCAGCGAGCGGGGGGTGCTATCGGGGGGTGCGGTCGCCGCACCCCCCGTCTTAGCCCAGGTTCTTTTCGTACCAGGCGAGCGATTCGTCGAGGCCGCGGTCGATCAGGTGGGTGGGCTCGTAGCCGAGGAGCCGCCGGGCCTTGCCGATGTCGGCGAGCGAGTGCATGACGTCTCCGGCCCGGAACGGCCCTTGCTCCGGCACGAGGCCGGCGAGCGCCGGGTGGCGCACCGCCAGCCGTGCGCGCAGCAGCTCGAAGAGCTCGGCGAGTGTCGTGCGCTTGCCGGCCGCGACGTTGTAGGCCTGGTTGAGGGCGTCCGTCGACTCGACGGTCGCGGCGAGCAGGTTGGCCTGGACGACGTTCGCGACGTAGCAGAAGTCGCGGCTGATCTCGCCGGTGCCGTTGATGCGCACCGAGCCGCCGCGGATCATCGTCGCGACCCACTTCGGGATCACGGCCGCGTAGGCTCCCTCGGGGTCCTGGCGCGGGCCGAAGACGTTGAAGTAGCGCAGCCCGACGGTGCCCATCCCGTGCAGCGCGCCGTAGACGTTCGCGTAGAGCTCGTCGCCGAGCTTGGTCACGGCATAGGGCGAGAGCGGCTGGCCGATCTCCGCCTCGACCTTCGGCAGCGTGGGGCTGTCGCCGTAGACCGAGCTGCTCGAGGCGTAGACGAAGCGCCGGATGCCGGCCCGCCGCGCCGTCTCCAGCAGCATCAGGTGCCCCGTGAGGTTGGCCGCGTTCGTCTCGAGCGGCTCCTCGATCGAGCGGGGGACCGACCCGAGCGCGGCCTGGTGCAGCACGACGTCGACGCCGCGCGTCGCCTCGGCACAGTCCTCGCGCGAGGCCACGCTGCCTTCCACGAAGCGGAAGCGCTCGAAGCGCTGCGGCCCCACCGCCGCTCGGACCTCGTCGAGGTTCCCCTTCTTGCCCGTAGCGAAGTTGTCGAGGCCGGTCACCGGCTGGTCGAGCTGGAGCAGCGCCTCGAGCAGCGAGGAGCCGATGAAGCCCGCGACCCCGGTGACCAGCCAGTGCCGGGGCCTCGCGCGAAGCTCGTCCCGGAGCTGGTCGTAGCGGCTCGTGGTGGCCATGGGTTGGGAGGGAAAGGCTAACCGACCCTCGGGCTTTCACCAAGCCGGCGTCCGTCGACCTGTGGCAAGCTCAGGGAACGCATGCCACGAGGTCGATCGTCGCGGACGAGGCTCCGCTACTACCTCGAAGCGCCGCTGCGGCGGCCGCGGCTGGTGCTGGCGCCCGCGCTGCTGCTGGCGGGGGCCGCGGCGCTGCTCGCGCTGACGCTGCCCGAGCACTACAGGAGCTCGGCGCTCGTCGCGGCGCTCTGGGACGACGCGGACGAGACGGTGCTGCGCCAGCCCGAAGTGGCGAAGCGGCGCAGCCAGCTCGTGCGCCAACGGCTGACGGAGCGCGTGCTGGTCGAGCAGGTGCTGCGCGAGACGCGGCCCTACACGCGCGCGAGCGGCGCCCTGCCGTCGGCCGAGGAGCAGATGCAGCGGCTGCTCGCCGACCTGCGCGTGCGCCCGCTCACCCCGAGCTCGTACGTCGTGGAGTACGTGCACCGCGACGCGCAGAAAGCCGCGCTGGTTCCGAACCGGCTGGTGGCGGCCCTCGAGGCGCAGGCCCCCGAAGCGGCGACGCCGGCCGACGCGGCGGTGCGCGGGCCGGGGGTGCGCTTCAAGCTCCTCGGCGCCGCGGCGATCCCGCCGGCGCCCGAGGCTCCGAACCCGCTCGTCTTCGGGCTGGTGGGGGCGCTCCTCGGGCTGACGCTCGGGCTCGTCGCCGCGCTCGTCGCCGAGCATCGCGACGCCTCGGTGAAGGGCCCGGAGGACCTGGAGCGGATCCTGCCCGTGCCGCTGCTCGCCACGCTGCCCGAGCTGCGCGTGCGCGATCCGAAGGACTGAGGCTCAGAGCTCCCGGCAGGCCGCCGCGCGGGGGATGTCGACGTAGTCGCCCTTCCAGCCGCGGTCGCGGATCAGGCGGATCATGCGGACGAGCTCGTCCACCTCGCGCTCGTCGTTGAAGATGCCGAAGCTCGGGCGCACGGCCCCCGGCAGGTCGACCTCCTCGCCCGCGACGAGCCTCCGGCGCAGCTCGGTGGTGTCGGTGAGCCCGAGCAGCCGGTGCAGGTACGGGTGGGCGCAGAAGCAGCCGTTGCGCACCGCGATCGCGGCCTCGCGGTTGAGGATGCTGGCGACGAGCTCGTGCGGGACGCCCTCGATCGTGAGCGAGAGCGCGCCGATCCGCTTCTCCGGCGCCGGATGCCCGAGCAGGCGCACGCCGTCGAGCTTGCCGAGCCCGTCCATCGCCTGCGCGACGAGCGCGCGCTCGTGTGCGCGCACCTCCTCCATGCCCGCCTCTTCGAGGAAGCGCAGCGCCGCCGCGAGCGCCACGGCGCCCGCGATGTTGGGGGTGCCCCCCTCGTGCCGGTCGGGCGACTTCTTGTAGTACGCCTCGTCCTCGGTCACGTAGACGACGGTGCCGCCCGCCGGGATGTAGGGAGGCGCCGCGTCGAAGAGCTCCACCGGCCCGAACAGGAACGACGAGCCGAAAGGCGCGTACGCCTTGTGGCCCGCTCCCGCGAAGAAGTCGAGGTGGCCGGGGTCCTCGTCGGGCAGCACGTCGACGGGCGCGTGCGCCAGGATCTGCGCGCCGTCGATCAGGATGCGGGCGCCGTGCGCGTGCGCCAGGCGCGCGATCCGGTGGATGTCGGGCAGGTAGCCGGTGACGTTCGAGGCGCCGGTGACCGCCACCAGCTTCACCGGGTACTGGCCGCAGCTTCGTCTCGAGGTCGTCGTAGTCGAGCGTGCCGTCGTCCTTCACGCCGAAGTGCACCACCTTGCCCCGCGAGCGGTGCGGCAGGTCGTTCGAGTGGTGCTCCATCAGCGACACGAGCGTGACGCCCTCGCGGTGGGCCATCACGTGGGACGCGAGGTCGAGCGCCTGGGTGGTGTTGCCGCACAGGATCACGGTGTTGCCGGCGCTACGGCCCTTGATGAAGCGGAAGATGTCCTCGGTGACGTGCTCGAAGCTCTCGGTCGCCTTCTCCGACAGCGTGTGGCGGCCGCGGTGCACGTTGGCGTAGGAGCACTCGAGGAAGTCCTTGTACGTCTCGAGCACCGGCGTCGGCGGGTGCGTGCTCGCGCCGTGGTCCATGTAGATGAGCGGCTTCGGCTCGGCGTGGCCGAGCACCTCGAACTTCTGCCGCGTGATCGGAAACTGCTCGCGGACCTTGCGCAAGTCGAGCATCAGGCTCTCTCCCGACCGTTCAGCATATACCGCAGGGCAGGGCGGACGAGCCCCCATCTCAAGAAGGAGGCAGCAGCCCGGCCTTTCGATCCCCTACGAAGATGGTTGAGAGCCAAGCCGAGTGCCGGCCGCTTCCCGATGCTAGTAGATCGGATGCCATGTCGTGAAGAGCGCGCTCAGCAGGGAGAGCAGCAGCGCGCCGCCGATGAGCAGGAACTCGTGCAGGCGGCGCGAGGTCACCCCGCTGCCGAGCAGCACGAAGACCGGGAACAGGGTCGCCGCGTAGCGGCCGATGCCTTCGAGCGCGTTTCCGCTGAGTGGCACGTAGAGGCTCACCGCGACGTAGGCGCCGAGCGCCCAGCCGAGCCGCGTGAAGACGCTCGGCAGGAGCGCCACGAACACGACCGCGAGCATCCCGTGCAGGAAGTAGTAGGCGGCGAGCGGGTCCGAGAAGAAATAGCCGTAGAGCCCGTAGCGCTCGATGCCGTCGAAGAGCCGCATCAGCTCGACCCAGGGCCGGTGGCCCACGCTGTAGCCCCACTGCGCCTGCGCGTGCAGCCAGCCGAGCGGGTCGCCCGACAGCTGCTCGGCGAAGGCGCAGAACGCGAGGAGCGCGAGCGGCACGGGCGAGAGCACGGCCAGGCGCCTCGCCAGCTCGGCCGCTCGCGGCCGGTCGGCGAGCGCGAGCAGGAGGAGCGGCACGCCGATCAGGATGCCGTTCGGCCGCGCGAGGACGGCGAGCGCGCCGAAGAGGCCGGCGAGCGCCCAGCGCGTCGCGAAGGCGCTCGCGACCGCCGAGACGCTCGCGAGCAGGAAGAGCGACTCCGCATAGACCTGCGTGAAGAAGTAGGCGAAGGGGAAGACCGCCACGTAGAGCACGGTGCGGCGTGCGGCCTCGCGTCCGCCGAAGCGCGTCTCGACGAGGCGGTGGAGCACCGTGAGCCCGGCGAGCAGGCAGGCGTACGCGATCACGATGCCGGAGATCCAGAGCGCGCGGTCGCCGCCGCCGAACGGCCAGGCGAGCGCGCGCATCAGCATCGGGTAGAGCGGAAAGAACGCGAGGCTGCTCTGGCCGCTCGCGCTCCAGTAGTAGCCGCGCTGGGCGATGTCGAAGTACCAGCCCGAGTCCCAGGCGGCGAAGGTCTCCGCGAAACGCAGCGACTCGAACGGCAGCGGGAACGGGCGCGGCCGCGCGGGGCCGAAGAGCAGGTTGGCGAGGAACGCGGTGCCCTTGGTCAGGACGTGGACGCTCAGGACGGCGACCAGTGCGTCGAAGGCCGAGGGCACCCATGGCGAGCGCGCTTCCAGCCGCGAGCGTGCGGCGGACACGCGCGCGGCGCCCTGCTGCAGCAGACGGAGGAGCCACGAGGACCGCGGGATCGCGGCGCGGACCGCGCCCAGCACCAGCAGCACCAGGAACGGCTTCGAGAACCGGCGCGCGCTCAGGAAGCCGAGGTCGAAGCCCCCGGCCGCGAGGTAGACGAGGACGAGCGCGGCGAACGCGGCGATCAGGGCGTCGAGCGTCGCAAGGAGCCGCGCAGCCACGTGCGCGTGAGCCTAGGCGAGTCGGGCCGCGGCGGCAAGCGCCAGGGACGCGTGCGTGGCGGCGGCTCGAGCTACGCGAGCGCGGCGAGCGCCGCGTCGTAGTTCGGGTCCTGCGCGATCTCGGGAACGAGCTCGGTGTAGACGACCTTGTCGTTCTTGTCGAGCACGACGACGGCCCGGGCCGCGAGCCCGATCAGCTTCCCGCTCGTGATCACGACGCCGTAGTCCTCGAGGAACTTCTGGCCGCGGTAGGTCGAGAGCGGGACCACGTTCGCGAGCCCCTCGGCCGTGCAGAAGCGGGAGGCGGCGAACGGCAGGTCCCCGGAGATCACGAGCACGACCGTGTCGGGCAGCTTGCCCGCCGTCTCGTTGAACTTGCGCGCCGAGGCCGCGCAGATCCCCGTGTCGAGGCTGACGACGATGTCGAGCACCTTGCGCTTGCCGGCGAAGTCCTTGAGCTGCACCTCGCTCAGGTCCTTGCCCACGAGCGTGAACGGCGGTGCCGTCTGGCCGACCGCGGGGAAGCTGCCCGCGAGGTCGATCGGGTTGCCCTTGTGCGTGACTTTGGCCATGAAGCCTCAAGCATAGCCGAAGCGGCGTCGGAGTAAGATCGCGACCGCGTGCCGCGTCGAGCCCCCGAGGAGCCCCTCATGACTCTCTGCCTCCGCCGCAACGCCGCATTCCTGGCCTTCGCGTTCGCCGCGTTCGCCGCCGCCGCGAGCGCCCAGCCGAAGGCGGCCACCCTGACGCCGGACCACCTGAAGGGCTTCGAGTTCCGGAACATCGGCCCCGCGATCATGGGCGGCCGCATCGACGACTTCGCGGTCGTCGAGTCGAACCCGTCCATCTTCTACGTCGGGACCGCCTCGGGCGGAATCCTCAAGACCACGAACGGCGGCACGACGTTCGAGCCGGTCTTCGACGATCAGCTGGTGTCGTCGATCGGCGACCTCGCGATCGCACCTTCGGACCCGCAGATCGTCTACGCGGGAACCGGCGAGCCGAACAACCGCCAGTCCTCCTCCTGGGGCAACGGCGTCTACAAGACGCTCGACGGCGGCAAGAGCTGGCAGCACCTCGGGCTCGCGGAGACGCACCACATCGGCCGCATGGTGGTGCACCCGCGGAATCCCGACGTCGTCTACGTCGCCGCGCTCGGGCGGCTCTGGGGGCCGGGCAAGGAGCGCGGGCTCTACAAGACGACGGACGGCGGGCGCACCTGGACGAACACGAAGTTCGTCGACGAGGACACCGGCTTCGTCGACGTGGCGATCGATCCCGAGAGCCCCGACACGCTCTACGCCGCGTCCTACCAGCGGCGGCGCACGCCGTTCGGCTTCAACGGCGGCGGACCCGGCAGCGCCCTCTGGAAGACCATCGACGGCGGGGCGAGCTGGACGAAGCTCACGAAGGGCCTGCCCGAGGGCGAGATCGGCCGCATCGGCCGTCGCGGTCTACGCACGCGAGCCCAACATCGTCTACGCGCTCGTCGAGCACGCGAAGGAGGGTGGCGTCTACCGCTCGGAAGACCGCGGTGAGAGCTGGAGCAAGATGTCCTCCACCAACCCGCGGCCGTCCTACTACAGCAAGATCCGGATCGATCCGGCGAGCGACCGCCGCATCTGGGTGCTGGGCGCGTCCATGTACACCTCGGAGGACGGCGGCAAGACCTTCAAGACCGACGTGGTCGACAAGATCCACGGCGACTTCCACGCGCTCTGGATCGATCCCGCGAACTCCGACCACATGCTGCTCGGCAGCGACGGCGGGATCCACGTGAGCTTCGACCGCGGCCGCAGCTGGGACTTCGTGAACACCGTCCCGCTCGCCCAGTTCTACGAGGTGGCGCTCGACGACCAGCGCCCGTACCACGTCTACGGCGGGCTCCAGGACAACGGCAGCTGGGAAGCGCCGTCGCGCACCTTCTTCCGCCAGGGGATCTCGAACGACGAGTGGCTGCGGGTGGGCGGCGGCGACGGCTTCTACTGCGTGCCCGACCCGTCGGACCCCGACGTCGTCTACGTCGAGAGCCAGGACGGCAGCGTCTCGCGGCTGCACCGCGCGAGCGGCCAGCGTCGCAGCATCCGGCCCGAGCCGCCGCCGGGCGAGAAGTACCGCTTCAACTGGAACTCGCCGATCCTGGTCTCGCGCCACGACTCGAAGACGATCTACTACGGCGGCAACCGCGTCTTCGGCTCGAAGAATCGCGGCGACGACTGGACGCTGGTGTCGCCCGACCTCACCTCGAGCGACGACGTCAAGCGCGACGCGACGCCGATCTTCGGCAAGCCCGCGAAGGAGCTCTTGTCGCGCAACGACGGTGTCGTGCACTTCGGCACCATCACGACGCTCAGCGAGTCGCCGCTGCGCGCCGGCGTGCTCTGGGCCGGCACCGACGACGGCAACCTGCAGGTGTCGCGCGACTCCGGGGCCACCTGGACCAGCGTGGCCGCGAGGGTGCCGGGAGTCCCGAAGGGCACCTACGTGAGCCGCGTCGAGGCGAGCCGCACGGGCGAGGGCGCCGCCTACGTGGCGTTCGACGGCCACCGCGCGAACGACTTCGGCGTCTACCTCTTCTACACCGCGGACTACGGACAGAGCTGGAAGAGCGTCTCCTCCAACCTTCCGGCCGGCGGCACGCTGAGCGTGATCCGCGAGCACCCGAAGAACGCGGACGTGCTCTTCGTCGGCAGCGAGCGCGCGCTCTTCGCGAGCTGGGACAAGGGGGCCTCGTGGACGGCGCTGCGCGGCAAGAACCTGCCGACGGTGCCGGTCGACGACATCCAGATCCACGCGCGCGACGGCGATCTCGTGCTCGCGACCCACGGCCGCGGCGTGTGGATCCTCGACGACGCCGACCCGCTCGTGGCGCTTCCGAAGGCGGCGGGCGAGGCGCTCCACCTGTTCCCGATCCGGGCCGCGGCCGAGTGGCGGCTCAACGACCACAAGGCCAACACCGGCCACAAGCTGTTCCTGGCGCCCAACCCGCCCGAGGGCGCGCTCGTCACCTACTGGCTCGGCGGCACGCCGGGCGAGAAGGACGAGGTGAAGATCACGGTGACGGACGCTTCGGGCGCGGTCGTGCGAGAGATCAAGGGCCCGAAGCCCTCGATCGGGATCAACCGCGCGAGCTGGGACCTGCGGCGCGAGCCGCCGGTGAAGCCCGAGGAGGGCGCCGAGCGCTCGTTCCAGGGCCCGCCGCGCGGGCCGCTGGTGCTGCCGGGAACCTACACCGTCAAGGTCGCCGCGGCCGGCAAGGAGGCGACGCAGGGCGTCGTCGTCGAGGACGACTCGCGCATCGCGGTCGGCGACGCCGAGCGCCGCGAGTGGTACGAGGCGCAATTGCGCGCCGGCCGGGCCTGGACGAAGGCCGACGCGGCGGACAAGGCGATCAAGTCGATCCGCAAGCAGCTCGAGGAGCTGAAGACCGCGATGGAGAAGAGGGCCGGGACACCCGACGCCGTCTCCAAGGGGATCAACGACCTGCTCGACAAGACGGCGCCGCTCGCCTCCCGGCTGAGCCTCGAGACCCCGACCGGCTTTGCGGGTGCGCCGCTCGCGAGCGATCCCGACCCGCTGCTCCCGCGCGCGCGCTCGCTGAGCTTCGGCCTCGGTGCCTTCGAGGGCGCGCCGACGGCGCAGCAGAAGCGGGTGATCGAGCAGACGGAGCGCGACCTGGACGAGGCCGCGGCGGCGATCAAGGCGGTTCAGCAGACGGACGTACCGGCCCTCAACAAGCTGATCTACGAGAGCGGCATCGGCAAGCTCGACCCGGGCGCGCCGATCCCCTGACGGGGGAGCTGCCGGGACCCGTCCACTGCCGGCCGCGACTGATATATACTTTTGGTATATGCCACGCTTGCGCGGCGCCCGCAAGCCTCGCCGCCGTAACGCCGATGCCGGGGCCGAAGGTCGCGGCAAGGTCTTCTGGACCGGTCGCAGCCAGGCGATCCGCATCCCGCGCGCGTTCCGCGTCTCGGCCAGCGAGGTCAGGGTTCGAAGAGAGGGTGAAAGCCTCGTGCTGGAGCCGGTCGAGCTGGAGAAGGACGAGCTGGGCTGGCCGCGAGCCTTCTGGGAGCTGGCCGGATCCGCGCCTGCCTTCGACGTCGGGGAGCGAAGCCGGCCTCACGAGCGCGGTGACGTGCTCTCCAGAGTCCGCAGGCGCTGATGGCCGTCGCCTACCTCCTGGACACCAACACCGTCAGCTTCTACATCCGAAGGTCGTCGCCGGCGCTGGAGCGAAGGCTGCGGCGCACGAAGGCGGCGAAGGTGGGATTGAGCGTCGTGACCGAGATGGAGCTGCGCTACGGGCTGGCGCGCAACCCGCGCCTGCGGATCGCGCCGCTCGTCGAGCAGTTCCTCTCCGGAATCACGGTCGTGCCGCTGACGTCCGACGTCGCGCGGGTCTACGCGCGGATCCGCGCCGCGCTCGACGCGGCAGGCACGCCGATCGGTCCGCTCGACCTGATGATCGCCGCTCAAGCGATCGCGCTTCGCTCCCGGCTGATCACGAACAACACGAAAGAGTTCGGTCGCGTCCGCGGCCTGCGCTGTGAAGACTGGACCGTCTGATTCCTCGACGCCGACTCCGTCCGGACGCAGTCAGACGTCCGCCTTTCGCGTGAAGAGCAGGCTCTTGCAGGTGAGCGCGGCCTCCGCCTTCAGGAACTCGGAGACGTCGAGCGTTCGCACGGCGTAGCCGAGCGCGGCGATGCGCTCGAGCGTGCGCGCGAAGCCCGCGTGCACGACCACGTGGCGCCCCACGCGCAGCACGTTCGCGGCCTCGGGCTCGTCGGGATCGACGTCCACGAGCTCGAGGCCCCGAAACGGCGCGGGGTCGAGCCAGCTGCGGTTCACGAGCAGGCGCTCGTCGTCGAGCGCCGTGACCGCGCTCTTCAGGTGGAGGCAGCCGGTGACGGCGACGGGCATCACGCGGTAGCCGTGCGGCTCGGCCACGTCCGTCAGGCGTGCGATGCCCTCCGCGTTCGTGCGCGAGGAGCGGCCGACGAACAGCCGGCGGCCCACGCGCAGCACGTCGCCGCCCTCGAGCGTCGCCGGCTCGGCCGTGGCGAGCGTCGGGCGATAGCGCGCCAGCGCCGACGCGACCGCCGCGATCTCGCCGCGGCGCGACGCGGCGCCCGGCCGCGTCACCAGCGCGAGCTCGTCGAGCACCACGGCGACGTCCTCGACGAAGCAGCAGTCCGGATACGCAGGATCGGCCGGGAGCTCGACGACCTCGAGCCCGAGCCCGCGCAGGAGCTCGGCGTAGGCCGCGTGCTGCGCGATCGCGCGCCCGAGGTCGATCGGCTCGCGCGCGTGGAAGGTGAGCTCGCAGCTCGCGAGCGTGGGCGGGACGCCCCGCATCAACGCGATGCCGGCCGTCCCGCCGGGCGAGGCCACTGCCTCGCTATTCTAGCGCTCGGCCTTCTTGAGCTCGATCCCGCCGTTGACCGTGTTCATCTCGAGCAGGCGTCCGCCCGAGCCGACCGTGCCGTTCAGCTTGCGCTTGCCGAACTTGCCCGTCACCGTGATCGGGAAGTCGGTCGAGATGTCGCCGTTCACGGTCGCGGCCTGCACGTCGGCGTTGAGGCCGTCGGGCAGCGTCACGTCGATCCCGCCGTTGACGGTCGCGAGCTTGAGCGTGCCGGTCCAGTCCGCGCGCCCCAGGCGCGCGGTGATGCCGCCGTTGACGGTCTGGGCGCGCGCGGTGCCGGTCGAGTCGAGGTCGACGCCGCCGTTCACCGTCTCGGCCTCGGCGTCCGCCTGGAGCCCGCGTGCGTCGATGCCGCCGTTGACGGTGCGGCCCACGAAGCGCACGCCCGCCGGGACGCTCAGCTTGAACTCGACGTTGACGTCGTTGTCGCGCACGTTCATGCGGCCGGCCTTGCCGGGCGCGCACTCGTTGGCCTTGCCGTCGGCCGAGGGGTAGACGGCGCAGATCGTCACGCCGTCCGCGTGCTCGACCACGTCGATCTTGACGGCGTGCGGGTCGCTGTGGCGGCCCTTCTTGACCGCCACCAGCTCGACCTCGCCGCCGCTCGTCCCGCTCGCGGTGATGCCGCCGTTGACGCCCTTGATCTCGATCACCTGCCCCGCCGCCAGCTTGCCGTTCCAGCGGAACTCATCCGAGTCCGCCGTGCTGAGCGCCGGGGCCGCCGCCACGATTGCCGCCAGGATCGCCAGTCGCTTCATCGCTCTTCTCCCTCGTGAACTCTGACCTGCGGCCGCCCTTACGGCCGCTTGTGGATCTCGATCGCGCCCGAAAGCGTCTCGACCGTGACGCGCGCGCCGCCCGCGCCGGTCGTGAAGTTGAGCTCGGTCTGCGGCGTCCACTTGCTGGACTTCTGGGCCGCGGGGCCGAGCTCGTTGTTGATCTGGCCGCTGAAGCTCGACACCGCGAACTCGGCGCCGACGCTGGCGGGGAGGAAGAGCTGCACGGCGCCGCTCACCGTCTCGATCGAGACGGTCGCGCGCGGCGCGATCGCCGCCTCGAAGCGCACCGTGCCCGCCACCGACTCCATCTCGGCGCGCTGCCAGGAGCCGCCGAGCACGTGCAGCTTGCCGTGGACGGTCGACGCCTCGAGCTCGCCCGAGGCGTCGTGCAGCACGACGCTGCCGTTCACCGACTCGGCCTTGACGCGGCCGTTCGCCTTCGTGACGTCGACGTCGCCGTTGACGCTCTGCAGCTCGACGTTCTTGGCGGCTCCCGACTGCGTGATCGAGCCGTTCACCGTCTCGGCCTTCACCGAGCCCGTCACGCCGATCGCCGTGATCGTGGCCTGGAAGCCCTCGATCTCGACCGTGCTCGCCGCGGGCACGTAGACGTCGAGGTCGCTGCGGATCCCCATCGGGTTGTGGTCCGCCTCGATCTCGATGTGCGTGCTCTTGCCGGAGCCCTCGAAGCTCAGCTCGCCGCCCGCGCCGACGGTGCCCTTCACCTGCACCTCGGCCCTGTCCCATCCCGTGACCTTGATCGTGCCGGCCATGTTCTCGATGCTGACGGTGCCGTCGGGCGCCGCCGGCCGCTTCTGGTCGACCGGGGTCTGGGCCGAGGCCCAGCCGGGGACCGCGAGCACCGTGGCGAGGACGAGCGCTGCGCGCCTCATGATCTTTTCTCCTGTTCCTTCCTCAAAGCGCCGTCGACAGGCGGACCACGCGACGGAGCACGTCGACCTTCTTGCGATGGGTGGCGACCAGCATGCGGTTGAGCTCGGGGTTCTTCGGGTTCTTCACGAGCGCCTCGCGGACCTCGGCGAGGGCGCGATCGATCACCTGCAGGTTCGACTCGACCCGCGCCAGGTCCTCGGCCGGCAGCGCGCCGCGGTGGCGCTGGAGCGCCTCGAGCAGCGCGTTGGCCGCGTCCTCGTACTCGCGCTCGGCCTGCGCCAGCACCGGGTCGGCGGCGGATCCGCCGGCCACGAACGTCGTCGCGGACGGGGTCGCGGCCGGCATCGTCACGGTGCGCACTGGCTCGGGCGCGAGCCGCGCGAGCACGAGCGCGGCGAGGCCGAGCACGACCACGGCGGCCGCGGCGAGCGCGAGCGGCTGGAAGCCGCGCGCGCCCCAGCCGAGCCAGCCGCCGCTGCCGACCCGCTCGGCGATCCCCGGCCAGAGATCGCGCGCAGGCGCGAGCGAGCGCGGCAGCGCCGCGGCGTGAGCGAGCAGCTGGCGCAGCTCGCGCTCGCGCTCGCGGCACGCGGCGCAGCCCGCGAGGTGCGACTCGACCTCGCGCGCGGCGTCGCCCGTGAGCGCGCCGTCGAGCCAGTCGTCGAGCCGAAGGTCGAGCTCTTGGCAGGTCATGACGCGAGTGCCTCCCTGAGCAGCCGGCGGGCGCGGTGCAGCTGCGCCTTCGAGGTTCCGGGCGCCAGGCCCAGAAGCTGTGCGATCTCCTCGTGCGTCCGGCCCTCCACGTCGTGGAGCACGAACACGGCGCGCGCGCCCGGGGGCAGCGTCGCCATCGCTTTCTCGAGATCGAAGCCGGCCTCCGGCGCGGGGCTGCGCGGGGCCCGCTCCAGGCTCGCCGGGTCCTCGGTCGCGACGATCCGCGCGTCGCGCCGGCGGCGCGAGCGCCGCTCGGAGAGCGCGACGTTCACCGTCAGCGGGTAGAGCCAGGACGAGAAGGCGCTCTCGCCGCGGAAGCTCGAGAGCTTGCGCCAGGCGCGCACGAAGACCTCCTGCGTCAGCTCCTCGGCCAGCGCGGGATCGGACGACAACCTGAAGCACAAGCCGAACACCTTTCGCTCGTTGTCGCGGTAGAGACGCTCGAAGGCGACGAGATCGCCGGCCTGCGCCTGGCGGACGAGCCGCAGCTCCGTGGCGCGTCTGTCCTCGTCCTCGCGCATCGCGATTCGCGTGTCTCCGATGACCACTCCGACGAGCCCCTCCATCTCACGACTCTCCGAACCTTGAGATGCCGGTGGGGGGCGCACCGTTTGCAGGTCGGCGTGCGTCACAACCTTAGACGATCCCACGGGTTCGGAGGAAGGCGCCGCGGCTGTCCGGAGCATAATCCGACATGCTGCAGGCGCCTTGTGAGGTGCTATTTGTCTAGCAGTGGGCGCGCTCGCCTCCGGGCCGGGCTCATTTCTTTTCTGATGCTGCTCGGCTCCTGGGGCAACGCCCAGGCGCTACGCCGCTTCCGCCGCTGCGCGAGCGGGTCCTGGGCTTCGTGCGCGAGCGCGAGATGGCGCTGCTGCAGGAGTACATCGCCCTTCTCTCGCTGCCGAACCTCGCCTCGGACGACGCCGGCATCCGCAAGAACGCCGCCGCCATCGCCCGCATGCTCGAGGCGTCGCGGCGTCGCGGCGCGGCTCCTCGACGGCGAGGGCGGCCCGCCGGTCGTCTACGGCGAGCTCTCGGTGGGCGCGCCGAAGACGGTCGTCATCTACGCGCACTACGACGGCCAGCCGGTCGAGCCCGAGCGCTGGGCGAGCCCGCCCTGGACGCCGGTGCTGCGCGACGGGCCGCTGCGGCCGGGCGCGCGCACGCTCGACCTCGCGGCGCTCGAGCGGCCCGCTCGACCCGGAGTGGCGGATCTTCGCGCGCTCCGCCTCCGACGACAAGGCGCCGATCCTCGCGATCCCTGCAGCGCTCGACGCGCTCGAGGCGCTCGGGGCGAAGCCGTCCGTCAACCTCAAGCTGTTCTTCGAGGGCGAGGAGGAGGCCGGGTCGCCGCACCTCGCCGCAGGTGCTCGCGAAGAACCGCGAGCTGCTGCGCGCCGACGCCTGGCTGCTCTGCGACGGCCCGGTCCACCAGAGCCGGCGTCCAGCAGGTCGTGTTCGGCGCGCGCGGCGTGACGGACGTCGAGATCACGGTCTACGGACCCGCGCGCGCGGTCCACAGCGGGCACTACGGCAACTGGGCGCCGAACCCGGCGCTGGCGCTCGCGCAGCTCGTCGCCTCGCTGCGCGACGCGGACGGCCGCATCCACGATCGCCGGCTTCTACGACGACGTGCGGCCGATCACGCCGGCCGAGCGCACGGCACTCGCGGCCGTGCCGGACGTGGACGCGGCGATGCGCCAGGAGCTCTCGCTCGCGGCGACCGAAGCCGCGGGCGCGCGGCTCGTCGAGCGGATCATGCTGCCGGCGCTCAACCTGCGCGGCCTCGCGTCGGGTGCGGTGGGGGCGAAGGCGCAGAACGCGATCCCGATCGACGCGCGCGCGTCGATCGACTTCCGGCTGGTCCCCGACCAGACGCCGGAGAAGGTGCGCGAGCGCTTCGAGGCGCACCTGCGCGCGCAGGGATGGAACGTGATCCACGCGGAGCCCACGCTCGAGGAGCGGCGCGCGACGCCGAAGCTCGTCCGGCTCGAGTGGGGGCCGGGCTACCCGGCGGGCCGCACGCGGCTCGACCTGCCGTTCTCGCGGCGGCTCCTCGCCGTCGTGAGCGAGGGCCTGCCCGAGCCGGTGATCGCGCTGCCGACGCTCGGCGGCAGCGTCCCGATGCAGCTCTTCAGTCGAGACGTTCGGCGTGCCGGTCGTGCTGCTGCCGATCGCGAACCACGACAACTCGCAGCACGCCCCCGACGAGAACCTGCGGCTGCGGAACCTGTGGGACGGGATCGCGACCTTCGCGGTCGTGCTCTCGGACCTGGGCGGCGCCTGGTAGGCGTCAGGCTAGCTACAGCCGCTCGAGGTCGTAGAGGCGCTTGGCCACCTGCGCCGTCGAGCGCAGCGCGGTCACCGCGACCGCGACGGTCGCGAGGAGCCCGAAGACGTCGAACAGAAGCACGCTGCGGCCGGCGATCTCGACCTGCGGCCAGCGCAACACCGCGAGGTTCACGAGCGCGAGCAGGATGCGCATCTCGGTGCCGCCCATCGCCCCGAACGAGATCTTGAAGACACCGAGCGCGTGCGTCGCGTAGCCCATGTTGATGGTGAGGAAGAAGTAGGCGACGAGCAGCGCGATCGCCACCGCGGGCGTGATGAGCGTCGAGTACGCGAGGCCGAGCAGCAGGAAGAGCGCCGCGAGCGCGTCGACCATGTGGTCGACGTAGAAGCCGTAGCGCGGCCGCAGCTTCTGGCGCACGCGCGCCACGGTGCCGTCGAGGCTGTCCCCGAGCCAGTTGAGGACCAGGCAGGCGTTCACGGCGTGCAGCCAGGCGTGATCGCGCGCGCACAGCCAGTAGCAGACGCCTCCCGCCAGGAACGCCAGCAGGCCGAGCGACGTCAGGTGGTCCGCGTTGATCCAGGGCGGCAGGCGCTCGGCGATCCAGACGAGCAGCTTCTTCTCGGCGGCCGCCGTCAGGCTCTTGTGCTCGCGGCGCGCCTCGTTGAAGGCCGGCGCAGGGGTCGGGCCGCCCGGTGTCTCCGCCATGGCACCCGGGATCCTACGTCAGCGGCAGGCCCCGGTGCGCGTGTCGCGGAAGGTCGGGGTCTGCGCGAGCTTCGCGACACGCACGACCTCGACCGGCTGCGTCAGCGCCAGCGTGACGATCGCGTCGCTCTCCGGGCAGCGCTCGAGCACGGCGACCTCGAGCGTGTCGCCGTGCGTCGTCACGCCCGTCACCTGGATCGAGAAGCCGCCGCTCGGGCGCGTCCCCGTGGCCACGGCGATCAGCATCTCGCGCGCGAAGTCCACGGCCGGCAGCTCGGGCGCGGGCGTGCGGCCCGCGTGGATCTCCGCCCAGAGCCGCGACCAGCCCGCCGCGTCGCGGATCACCTCGCGTCGCGCGGTGGCGAGGCCCGAGTGCGATCTCGGAGATCACCGTCTGGATGCGCTGCTCGGCGTCCGACCCGCCGCTCGGGCCCGCGCCGGCGCAAGCCGCGGCAAAGGCGGAAGCCGTGAGCGCCAGGCCCGCGACCGTGACGCGGCGAGCGGCTTCAGCGGTCACGAGCTCATTGTGTCACGCGCGCGAGGCTAGGCTGCCGACAGCATGCGCCGGCCCGCGCGCGCGGCCTCCTCGACGAGAGCCCGGACGTCCTCCTCGCGCGTGCGGAAGTTCACGATCGCGACGCGCATCGCCGTGCGGCCCTTGAGAAGCGTCGGCGCCAGGAAGAAGGCGCCGCTGCCGACGAGCTCGTTCACGATCCTGCGGTTGAGGCGGGCGAGCGCGGCCTCGTCGAGCGACGCGTCGGCCGGCCGATAGCGGAAGGCGACGATCGACAGCACGGGCGGCGCCAGCAGCTCGAAGTCCGGGTGCGCGCTCACCGCGGCGGCGAGCTCGCGCGCCATCGCCACGTCGTGGTCGACCGCGGCCGCGTAGCCCTGCGACGCCGTGCCGCTTGAGGCCCATCCACACCTTGAGCGCCTTGAAGCCGCGCGACAGCTCGGGCCCGCGCTCGTTGAACGAGACCGGTCCGCGCACGGGGCTCTCGGGGTCGTGCACCAGGTAGGGTGCGGGCCGCTCGAACGCCTCGGCCATCCGGCCCGGCTCGCGGACGAGCGTCGCGCCGGCCTCGTACGGGACGTAGAGCCACTTGTGGGGGTCGGCGGCGACGGAGTCGGCGCGCTCGAGGCCGCGGAAGAGCGGCCGCAGCCGAGGCGAGATCGTCGCCATCGCGCCGTAGGCGCCGTCGGCGTGGAACCAGAGGCCCTCCCGCGGCACAGAGCTCGGCGAGCTCGTCGAGCGGGTCGATGGCGCCCGTGTTCACCGTGCCGGCGTTGCCCACGACGATCGCGGGCTTGCGTCCCGCGCGCCGGTCGTCGGCGATCGCCTGCTTCAGCAGGTCGACGCGGATGCGGAAGCCGTCGTCGGTCGGGATCTTCCGGAGCTGCTTCCAGCCGATGCCGAGCAGGTCGACGGCCTTGTCGACGCAGTTGTGGACCTCTTCCGAGACGTACACCACGAGCGGCTCGGTCCCCGCGAAGCCGGTCTCGCGCACGTCGGGCGACACGGCGCGCCGCGCGGTCGCGAGCGCCGTGAAGTTCGCCATCGAGCCGCCCGAGGTGAGGATGCCCTCGGAGCTCTCCGGCAGGCCGAGGATCGACGCGAGCCACTTGAGGACCTGCTTCTCGACGTGGATCGCCGCGTGATCGCCGCCCCAGCAATTGCTGTTCATCGACGCCGCGAGGTAGTCGGCGACGATGCCGAGCGGGTCGGCGGTCGCGTTGATGAACGCGAAGAAGCGCGGGTGCGAGTTGCCGAAGGGGTGGTTCAGGATCCGCTCGCGCACCGCCCGCAGCACCTCCTCGGCCGGCTGCCCGGTCTGCGGCAGCGGCTCGTCGAAGGCCGAAGCACCCTCGCCGACCTTGCCGAAGACGGGCCCCGCGGCGAGGCCCGCGCGGTGCTCGGCGACCAGCTCGGCCGCCCGGACGCCGAGCTTTCGCACGTCTTCCGCGTCGAGATCGAACTCCAGCATGTGTGAACCGCCTTGAGACGAGAGCGGCGGCGAGCGTAGCATGCCGCCCGCGAGGGAACGGCTTGGGGAGCAAGGGGCGCGGGTATCGGCAGGTCGAGTTCGAAGGCTTCGAGATCCTCGTCGGCAAGGGCGACGCGGAGAACGATCGCCTCACCTTCGGCATCGCCGAGCCGCGCGACATCTGGCTGCACGTCGCCGGCCCGGCCGGAAGCCACGTGATCGTCCGGAACCCGCTCGAGCTCGACGAGCTGCCGCGGCCCGTGCTCGAGCGCGCCGCCCAGCTCGCCGCCTGGCACTCGAAGGCCCGCGGTGCTTCGGGAAAGGTCGAGGTCCACGTCTGCCGCGTCGCCGACGTCCGCAAGCCGAGAGGCTTCGCCCCCGGCCAGGTCCAGCTCAAACGCTGGGACTCCATCAGGGTCTACCCGAAGGGGATCGACGAAGAGGACTGAACCCCCGCACGGCCCGTGGCGTCTGGTTGTCGAGGTCCGAGGTGCTGCTGGATGACGCGATGTCGGCGGGTTGGGCCGGGGCGGTGAGCCTGGACCCGGCGCTCGAGCGCGAGTTCGAGGAGCGCATCACCGACTCGTCCGCGCTGGCGTTCCGGGTGGCGCTGAGCGTGCTCCGGCATCGCGAAGACGCCGAGGACGTGGCCCAGGACGCCTTCCTGCGCGCCCGGCGTGCGTTCTCCGGGATCCGCGACCGCGACCGCTTCCGGGCGTGGCTGGTGCGCACGGCCTTCAGGCTCGCCCTCGACCGGCTGCGCGGCGAGCGCCGGCGGACGCGGCGCCAGGACACGGTGGCGCTCGAAACGCCGGCCCGCACCGACTCGGCGGAGACCGACGCGGTGCGCGGGGAGCTGCGGGCGTACGTGAGCGCGGCCGTGGCGGAGCTGCCGGAGAAGCTGCGGATCGTGACCGTGCTGGCCGCGATCGAGGAGCACGACCTGGCCTCGGTGGCGCGCCTGCTCGAGCTGCCCGAAGGCACCGTGAAGTCGCGGCTGCACCGGGCGCGGACGATGCTGGCGGAGAGACTGCGATGGCTTGTGAACGATACGAAGACGCGCTGACCGAGACGGCGGCAGGCGCTCCGCCGGCCGCCGGCCTCGAGTCGCACCTGGCGGGCTGCGCGCGCTGCCGGCAGGAGCTCGAGGAGCTGCGCCGGACGCTCGCGCTCGTCGACACCGAGCTGCGCCAGCTGCGTCGCGGCCGAGCCGTCTCCCGAGCTCGCGGTGCGCATCCGCCGGGCGGCCGCCGAGGCCGAGCCGCAGACCACGAGTCGCCCGGTATGGCTGTGGCCCGCGCTGGCTGCGGCCGCTGCCTTGATGCTCGCGGTCGCGTTTCTCGCACGGCGGGAGCCATCGCAGACGCACGTCGCGACCGCCGAGGGCCGCGTGCCGCAGCCGACGACTTCGCCGGAGGCACCAGGCGGAATCCCGTCCGCGCCGGCAGCGGGCCGCGCGCTGTGGCCGCGCGCCCCGTTCCTCGCGATCACGCTCGCGCGGCAGACGCTCGCACGCCCGGTCGCCCCGTCCGAGCCGGAGATCATCGTTCCGCCCGGCGAGGCCGAAGCGCTCTTGCGCCTCGTCGCGCGGCTCAATCGCGAGAGGCTCGCAGCGCCCGTGATGGGCGCCGCGGGCCAGCCGTCGCCCGACCTGGCCGAGCCCGGCTCGGTCGAGATCGGTTCCATCGACATCCAGCCGCTCGAGATCGTCCCGCTCGACCCGGCCGAGTCCGCCGGGACGTAGAGAGAAGGAGAACGCCATGACCCGTCGCATGCTCTCGACCGCAGTCGCGGCAGCGCTGCTCGCCCTGCCGGGGGGCGGCCACGCGCAGGACAAGCCGAAGCCGGAAGCCGCGAAGCCGGAGGCGCCGAAGGCGGATACCGCCAAGGAAGGGGCCGCCGAACGCCACGGCCCGCAGGGCGTCACGCTGCGCGTCCAGCTCGTGATCAGCCGCTTCCAGGGCGAAAGGAAGGTGGCGAGTCTTCCCTACACGCTGCTGAGCACGACCGGCGGCGGGCGCGCCCGCATGCGGATGGGCGTGGACACGCCGGTCCCCGTCACTTCCACGTCCGACAGCGGCAAGCAGACGACCTCCATTCAGTACCGCAACGTCGGCACGAACATCGACTGCGGGGCCATTGACAGGGGAGACGGGCGCTACCAGCTCAACATCGGCGTCGAGAACTCGTCCGCGTTGGCGTTCGAGAAAGGCCCCTCCAGTGGCAACCCTGCGCCCGTGGAGGGTGGCCCGACCGGCGTCCCCCTCTTCCGCAGCTTCAACACGAGCTTCGACCTGTTGCTGCGTGACGGCCAGAGCCTGCAGACGGTCGCTTCCACCGACCCGGTCACAGGTGAAGTGGTCAAGATCGACGTGACGATGAACGTCGTCCGCTAGGCAGCGGCTACTGGATGTAGCCGAGGCTCTTGAGCTGCTCGAGCACGTCCTGGTCGAAGGCGCTGTCCGCCGGGCGCGACGGCGGACGGCGCCCGTAGCGTGTCGACGCTGCGCACCGGGTGCGCGCTTCCGGAACGTCTCGCTGAGCGCCGCCTCCAGCACCCGGCCCTCGAGCTCGCGGCTCTTCGGCAGGCCCAGCAGGTGCAGCACCGTCGGTGCGATGTCGCGCTCGGAAACGGCCTCGAGGTCGCCCGGCGCGACCGGCGGGCCCGCGAGCACCAGCAGGCCCTCGGCGCCCGGCGCGGCGCGCGCCAGCCGCCCCGGATCGCCGACGAGCACGAGCACGTCGCTCGGCCCCAGGCTCGCCACCTCCTCGCCGACGAGCCGGTCGACGAAGCGATACTGCTCGCGCACGGCGGCGAGCTTCGCGTCGAGCACCGCGAGGTCGCTCGCGGGAGCGTCGCCGAGCTGCTGCATGGTGACGATGTCGAGGCCGGGGAGGTAGACGGCCTCGAGGTCCGTCGGCGCCGACGCGCGCAGCCGCCGCGCGGCGGCGAGGTGAAAGCGGTCCAGCCGGCGTGCGCGCTCCGGCTCGGAAGCGTCGAGCAGCGAGCGCAGGCCCTCGAACGCCTCGGGCGGATAGACCTCGCGGTCGGCGGGCCCGCCCTTCTCGAGCTTGAAGGCCGCACGATCGCTCACCAGCCAGCCGTTGACGGCGTCGGCGGGCCAGCTCGCCCACCAGTTGACGACGCCGATCCGCAGGCCTTTCTCCGACGCGACGTTCCAGAAGGCCTTCACGCTTCGGAGCGCCGCCGTCGCGGGCTGGGCGCGCGTGATCCGGACGAGGTCGGTCGCGCGTCCGAGCGCCGCGGCGAACGGCCCGGCCTCGGCGTCGAGGCCCACGGGAGTGCGCAGGCCCGTGAGGCGGCGCGTGTCGGCCGACAGGATGCCGTGGGCTTCCGGTCCGCGGCCGGTCGCGATCGTGGTCCACACGATCACCGGCACGCGCTCGGGCTCGGCGCGAAGCCGCGCGCGCGCGCCTTTCCCCATGAGCGTCGCGATCGCGGGCAGCTCGCCGCGAAGGGTGAGCTGCTCCAGCATCTGGTGCTCGAGGCCGTCGATCGCGAGCACGCGGACGCGCAGCCCCGTCGGGACCACGGCGAAGTCGGGCGTGCGGACGGCGGCGGACCGCGCGAGCCGCGGCGCCACGGCGAGCACGAGCGCGAAGAGCGCAGCCGCTCCGAGCACGAGCGGCAGCACGCGCCGGCGCGAGAGGCTCGCCGGAGGCAGGTGCTGCGCTCCGCCGCCCAGGCGACAGCACCGCGACTGCGGCGAGTGACGCGAAGCGGGAGAGCGCGAGGCACAGGAACAACCCGACCGCGAGCGCGAGCGACCTGCACCGCGACCGGCGCGCCGACGAGGTGCGACCGCCACCAGAGCGCGAGATAAAGCGCGGCCAGCGTCGCCATCGCGAGGCCGACGTGGCGCGGCAGGTTCGCCCCCGGCGCCCGGCCGCGCCGCCGGGCCCAGGCCGCGAGCAGGCCGCCCACGAGGGCGACGCCGACGCTCAGCAGGCCGCAGGCGACGGTCAGGTAGAGCGCGAGGACGACGAGGTCGCGCGGCTCGTCGAGCAGGCGGCGGTCGAGCCCCGCCGCCGCCAGCGTCGCCGTGAGGCCGAAGAGCACGCCGCCGACGAGCCCGACGCGCACGGCCGCGCGCAGCGAGGCCGCGAGCGGGCCCTGGCCCGACGCGTCACCCAGCACGAAGCGGTCGAGCGAGCTGTCGAGGTACCCGAGCCGGCGCAGCTCCTCGCGGACGGTCTCGACCGACGAGAGCGGCGGCCGGGCCGCTCCGCTCACGGCAGCCAGCGCCCGCTGAAGCGGTAGATGATCGACGCGTACACGCGGTTCGTGGTGAGCGCGTTGCGGATCGGGGCCTGCTGGCCGGTCGAGGCCACGAAATACTCGCCGAACTCGTAGACCCAGGCGAAATCGAGCTGCATCGCGCCGAGGATGAGGCCGGTGCCCGCCGTGAGCCCGTTGAAGCGGATCGCCCCTCCGCCGCCGGTCGCCGGCGCGATCTGGCGGTCGTTGAAGTAGCCGACGCGCAGCGGGATCCGCACCTGCCCCTTGATCAGGACCCACTCGACGCCGGCGCGGATCTGCTCGGCGTCCTGCTGGGCGACCAGCAGCAGGGGGTCCGTCGGATTGTCCGGGTCGGGCACCCGCTCGAGCGTCGGATACTGGAGCTCGTCGATGAAGACGGGCGGCGGCGGCTGCGCGGGAATGCCGTCCTCGTCGGAGGCCGGCGTCGCGGCGACCGCGAAGTAGTCGCGGATGCGTCCCGCCTCCCAGTTGCTGCGCGTGTAGTCGGCCGACAACGTCAGCGTGTCCTTGCGGCCGCCACGAGATGCCGAAGCCGAACGAGGACGGGAAGTCGAGCCGCACGAACTCGCTCGAGAAGGAATTGGTCGTGACCTCGCTGGGCGTTACCGCCGAGTCGTAGTAGTCGCGGCGCGAGCGGTTGACGCCCACGCTGGCGGTGAACGGGGTCTTGTAGACGGCGGCCAGGTTGAGCGACTCGACCGGCGAGACGATCAATCCGAAGTTGAAGCTCCAGCCGCTGGGCTTGAAGCCCAGATCGAAGTGCCGGCGAGGCCGGTTGGTGGGAAGGTTGTAGATGTTCCGCTCGAGGCTCTGCCGGTAGCCGCTCACCCAGCGGTTCACGGTGAAGCCCGCGCGGACGTGACGGCTGAGGCGCAGGCCCGTGCCCAGCGCGACCACGTCGAAGCCGCCGTTGCTCTCGCCGTCGTCCACGCGCAGCAGCTGCGTACCGATCTGGTTTCCGGCGCTGTCGAAGCGCGGCCCGTACTGGTCGACGTGGCGCGTGCCGTCGAACGAGATGGCGCGCTGGTAGCTGAGCTGAACGGCGCCGCGGATCTCTCCCGCGCCGACGGGCCACGTGAACGCGGCGAAGTCGACCGAGCTGCCCTTCAGGCTGTCGTTGTCGAGGTTCTGGGTGGTCGTGAAGCTGTTGTAGACGCCCACGAACGACAGCTCGGGCGCACGCAGGTAGCTGAGGCCCGCCGGGTTCCAGGACGCCGCCGTGGCATCGTCGGCTCGAGCGAGGAATGCGCCTCCCATCCCGAAGGCGCGCGCGCCGGAGCCGAGAGTCAGGTTCTGCTGCCCGGGGATGCCGATCGCGTCCTCGCCGACCGCTTGTGCCCGCGCCATCGGGGCCCACCCGAGCGTGATGAGGCAGGCCGCCAGCAACGTTGCCGGTGCGGGGAGGGGACCGCCATGGGTAGCGCGCGACAGCATCGGCTGCGCGGAGCATAACACGCGGCCCCGGGCCGTCCCGGGCGCCGCGGCGGCCTTATGATGGCGACCGAATGCCCGCCGGGAAAAGCCGCGCCGAGGTCACGCTGCTGCTGGCCTCGATCGTCGTCGCGCTGCTGCTCGCCGAGGTCGGGGTGCGCCTCGTCGGCTCGGGCGGGGGTGGCAGCGGCTACGCCCCGCTCCACACCGGCCGCCGCGACCGCCAGCCGGTCAACGCGCTCGGCTATCGCGACCTCGACCGCGCGCAGCCCAAGCCCGAGGGCGTGCGCCGCGCGGTGTGCCTCGGCGACTCGTTCACCTGGGGCGTCGGCGTGCTGTTCGACGACGCCTGGCCGCAGCGGATCGAGCGGACGCTGTCGCGCGACGCGCGGCGAGCGCTGGGAGGCGGTGAACCTCGCGGAGCCGGGGATGAACGCCGTGCAGTACGCGAGCCGCCTCGAGAGCGAGGGCTGGGGCTACGGCCCGGACGTGGTGGTGATGGGCTGGGTGATGAACGACAGCGAGGACGAGGACGCCGCCGAGGCGCGCCGCGCCGTCGACTGGGCCGACGAGCAGCAGCGCGAGCGGAGCGCGACCGAGGCGTTCCTCGACCGCTCCGCGCTCGTGCGGCTGGTGCGGACGCGGGTCGCGGCCACGGTCGAGAACCGCCGGCGCATCACCGGCTACCGCTCGATGTACGCCGACGACTACAAGGGCTGGGCCGCGGCGCGCCGCGCGCTCGCCGCGATGGGCGGGATGTGCCGGGCGCACGGCGTGCCGTTCGTGGTGGTGATCTTCCCGCTCTTCGCGAACCCGCTCGACGCGCGCTATCCCTTCGCGGACCTGCACGCGAAGGTCGCGCAGGCAGCGGGCGATGCGGGTGCCAAGGTCGTCGACCTGCTGCCGCGCTACGCGAGCGTCGACTGGCGGCTGCTGGTGGTCGACGGCACGAACGACGAGCACCCCAACGAGATCGCCCACCGCATCGCGGCGCAGGCGATCGCGCGCGCCGTGGACGAGGTCGTGGCGCGGCCTCCGGCTCCCGCGCGTCCATGAGCGGCGCGGCCCGCGCCGGCCTCGTGGCGGCCGCCGTGGCGCTCCAGGTGGGCTTGAGCGTCCACGCGATGCGCGGCAGCTCGGCGACGTTCGACGAAGGCGCCCACCTGCCGGCCGGCTACACGCACCTGGCGCTCCTCGACCACCGCCTGAATCCGGAGCAGCCGCCGCTCGTGAAGCTGCTCGCGGCCGCGCCGCTCGTCGCGCTCGGGCCCGAGGTCAAGACCACGGACGTCTCCTGGACCGAGGCGAGGCAGTGGGAGTTCGGGCGGCGCTTCCTCTATCGCTGGAACGACGGCGACCGGCTGCTGTTCCTGGGGCGGCTTCCGGTGGTGGCGCTCGCCGCGTGCCTCGTGATCGCCGTGTTCCTGATCGCCGAGCGGCGCTTCGGCGGCACGGCGGCGCTCGCCGCGGCGCTCCTCGCGGCGCTCAGCCCGGACGTGCTCGCCCACGGGTCGCTCGTCACCACGGACCTCGCCTTCGCACTCTTCTTCTTTCTGTCGGTGGTGGCGACGGAGCGCCTGCTGGAGCAGGCGACGCGCGAGGCGTCTCTGCGCCGCCGGCCTCGCCACGGGCGCGGCGTTCGCCACCAAGTTCTCGGCTCCGATCCTGCTCCTCGTCTTCGCCGCGTTCGCGCTGCGCGTGCTGCTGCGGTCGCGGCCGCTCGAGACGGCACTCGTCGGCGAGGCGCGCGAGGTGAAGGCAAGGCTCGCGCGGCTCGCGCACGTCTTCGGATGGCTGGCGGCGGTCGGGGCGCTGAGCCTGCTCGTGGTGTGGTCGAGCTACGGCTTCCACGGCAGGCTGACTTCGGATCCCGCGCTGCGGGAGGAGCTGCGGCGACCGCTCGTGAGCGAGCAGGCCGGCCTCTTGCGCAGCGCCGTCGCCTGGGCCGGCCGGGCGCGCCTCGTGCCCGAAGACTTCTCGCGCGGGCTGCTCTTCGTCACGGAGCACTCGGCCGCCCGCCCGACCTTCCTGCTGGGCGAGCGGCGCGACTCCGGCTTCCCGTCCTACTTCGCCGTGACGTTCCTGCTGAAGACGCCGGTGCCGCTGCTGCTGCTCGCGGCGCTCGCGCTCTTCCGGATACCGCGACTGCCGCGCCGCGAGGCCTTCCTGCTCTGGCTCCCGGTCGCGGTCTACCTGGCTGCGACCGCGACGCGCGGGCTGCAGATCGGCCACCGCCACCTGCTGCCGATCTATCCTTTTCTGTTCGTCGCGGCGGGAGAGGCCGCGGCCGCGCTCGTCGCCTGGCGCGCGCCGAAGGGCGCGTGGCTCGCGGGGGCGCTCGCGCTCTGGTACGCGGGGGGCACGCTGCTCCAGCACCCGCACCATCTCGCCTACTTCAACGAGATCGCCGGAGGCTCGCGCAACGGGTGGCGCCTGCTCGTCGACTCGAACCTCGACTGGGGCCAGGACCTGAAGCGGCTCGCCGAGTGGACGCGCGCGAACCACGTCGGGAAGCTGAAGCTGTCGTACTTCGGCAGCGCGGACCCGGCGTACTACGGGATCGACAGCGAGGCGCTGCCCGGCTACACCTCGCCCCACGCGGCCCGCATCACGCGCGAGATCGAGCCGGGCGACACGGTCGCGGTGAGTGCCACCAACCTGCAGGGCGTCTATCTCGATCCCGAGGACCGCCCGCTCATGGAGAAGCTGCGCGGGCTCACGCCGGTGGCCCGGATCGGCTACTCGATCTTCGTCTATCGCCCGGACTTCGCATGGCCTCCCCCGGGCGCATCGCCCGCGCCGTGAGCCCGCGGCTGCGTTCCTTCCTGGGCAGCCTCGCGCTCTCGCTGGGCGCGCTCGCGGTCGCCCTCCTGCTGCTCGAGCTGGTCGCGCGCACGACAGGCCTCATGGCGCCGCCGGAGCCGGCCGTGCGGCGGATGGTGGACGCGCGCTGGACGACGCTCCTCGACTGCTACCCCTCGAACCCGCGGGGCTACTTCGAGATCGACCTGCGGCAGGCTGCAACCGCCGAGCGCTACCGCGGCATCGCACCGCACCGCTTCGACGAGATCGCGCGCGGCCACCCCTGGGCCGTCGAGTCGCGGTACAACTCGCTTCGGTTCCGGGACCGCGAGCCCGACGCCAAACGCCCGGGCGTCCTGCGCGTGCTGGTCTTCGGCGACTCGTTCGCCGAGGGCCAGGGCGTGAAGGAGATGGACACGCTCGCCGTCCAGCTCGGGCAGCGGCTCGAGGAGCGCGCTCCCGGCCGCTTCGAGGTGCGAAACGCCGGCCGCCGCGGGCTCGACTTCCCGGAGCTGTCGGAAGCGTTCGAGGCCGCGCTCGTCTACGAGCCCGACCTCGTCGTCTACGCGCTCACGCTGAACGACGCCGTCCAGCCGAAGGAGTTCCGCGCGCGCCAGTCCTTCGTCAACGACTGGATCCTCGACCGCGAGCGCTCGCCGGACGAGCCCGTGCCGTCCGGCCATCGCCTCCGCGTGTTCGACTTCGTACGCCAGCGCGTTCAGGCGTGGCGCGTGGGCCGGGCGACGACCGAGTGGTACCTCGACATGTGGAGCGACCGCAATCCCGGCTGGCGCGAGACGGGGGAGCGGCTGCGCTCCATGAAGCGCTCGCTCGACGCGCGCGGCGCACGCGTGCTGGTCGCCCCGTGGCCGCTCCTCGTCGGGCTCGAGCGCGGCTACCCGTTCGCCGAGGCGCACCAGGCGATCGAGCGCTTCTGCCTTTCCGCGGGCATCGCCCACCACGACCTGCTCGCGGCGTTCCAGGGCCGCAGCACGGCCGAGCTCTGGGTGCACCCCGTCGACCATCACCCGAACGAGCTCGCCCACCGGCTGGCGGCCGAGTCGCTCGCTCCCGTGGTGGCCGGGCTCGCGCGCCCCTGAGTTTCCGATGCGACGGCTGCCGTCCGCCATGCTAGTCTCAGCCGCAGTGCTCCTCTGCCGGCGCCGGGTCGCATGATCGTCAAGCAAACGCTCAGCAGCGGACTCACCCTCGTCACCGAAGCGATGCCGGAAGTCCGCAGCGTGACGATCGGCGTGTGGGTGAGGCGCGGCAGCCGCCACGAGACCGAGAAGGCGAGCGGCATCAGCCACTTCATCGAGCACATGGTGTTCAAGGGCACCAAGCACCGCTCGGCGGAGCGCATCGCGGCCGAGGTCGACTCGATCGGCGGCTTCATGGACGCCTTCACGGCCAAGGAGTACGCGTCCTTCCACCTCAAGGTGCTCGACGAGCACCTGCCGCTCGCGGTCGAGATCCTGGGCGACATCGTGCAGAACCCGCTCTTCGACGCCGAGGAGATGGCGCGCGAGAAGCGCGTGATCTTCGAAGAGATGAGCATGGTCGAGGACACGCCCGACGACCTCGTCACCGAGGTCTTCGCCGAGTCCTTCTGGCCTCGTCACCCGCTCGGGCGGCCGATCCTCGGCACGCGCGCGAGCGTGGGCCGCTTCAAGCGCGCGGACCTCGCCGCGCACTTCCAGCGCGTCTACCACCCCGGCAACATCCTGATCGCCGCGGCCGGGCACCTCGAGCACGGCAGGCTGGAGCGCCTCGTGGCCAGCCACTTCGCCGGCCTCGAGGCGCGGGCCGAGGACGGCAGGAACGGCCGCCTCGGGATGCGCCAGCCGGCCACCGCCTGCCGCACGGTCGTGCGCTCGAAGAAGACCCTCGAGCAGGTGCACCTCTGCCTCGGGGCGCGCGCGTACGCGCAGGACCACCCCGACCGCTACGCGTGCTACCTGCTCAACACCGTGCTCGGCGGCTCGATGTCGTCGCGCCTCTTCCAGAACGTGCGCGAGAAGCGCGGGCTCGTCTACACGATCTCCTCCGGCGTCACCGCGTACTCCGACACCGGGCTCTTGACGGTGTACGCGGGCACGCGGCCGGAGTCGGCGCGCGAGGTGGTGCGCCTCACGCTCGAGGAGATCCGGCGCCTGTGCGGCGAGCCGCTTCCCGCCGAGGAGCTGCGCCGCGCGAAGGACCACGTCAAGGGCGGCCTGCTGCTGTCGCTCGAGAGCTCGGGCGCGCGCATGAACCACCTGGCGCGCCAGGAGCTCTCGTACGGCAAGCAGATCCCGCTCGACGAGATCCTGGGCGCCGTCGAGGCCGTGAGCGCCGACGACGTGCGACGCGTCGCGTCGCGGGTGTTCTCGGGCCGCCTCGCCGCGAGTGTCCTCGGCAATCTCAAGGGCTGGCGCCCGAGCCAAGCAGAGTTGACGGTGTGAGCCTGCGCTTCAGGCTGCTCGGGTCGGGGAGCGAGGGCAACGCGACGCTCGTCGAGGGCGGCGGGGCGCGCGTCCTGCTGGACGCGGGGCTCGGGCCGCGGCAGCTGGCCGAGCGGCTGGAGTCGGCGGGGGTCGATCCGGCCTCGCTCGACGCCGTCTTCGTGTCGCACGAGCACGGCGACCACGCCCGGGGCGCCGCGGGCTTCTCGCGGAAGTGGGGCGTGCCGCTCGTCGGCACGCAGGGCACCTTCGTCGCGGCCGGCTTCGAGCGCACGCGGATCGCCGGCCTACGAGCGCGTGACGGCCGGGGAGACGCGCACGATCCGGCGGCTGATCGTGAAGACGATCGCGGTCCCGCACGACGCGGCGGCGCCGGCTCGCCTTCGTCGTGTCGACGGCCACCGCCTCGTTCGGCCACGCGACCGACCTCGGGCACCTGAGCCGCGCGCTCGTCGCGGCGCTCCGCGGCTGCGACGCCGTGCTCGTCGAGTCGAACTACGACCCGGCGATGCTGCGCGACGGCCCCTATCCCTGGTCGCTCAAGGAGCGGATCCTCGGTCCGTTCGGCCACCTCTCGAACGGCGACGTCGGTCGCCTGCTCGAGAAGGGCTTGGGCTCGCACTGCAGCCGGGTGGTGCTCGCGCACCTCTCGCGCAAGAACAACCACCCGGAGCTCGCGCTCATGACCTCGGAGGAGGCGCTCGCGCGCGCCCGCCGCGGCGACGTCCGGGTGACGCTCGCGGAGCCCGACGGCACGGGCTGGATCGACGTCAGCCCGTCCGGCAAGGCCGCGGCTCCGATTCGAGGGCAGCTGCGGCTGTTCTGACGGCCGCTGCGCGGGGCTCCGCGCGGGCGCGACGTGCTACGCTGCCGGTCGGATGGCGCCGCGGGCGAAGGCCGCGTTACCCGCCGCTATAGCGCTCGCCGGGCTCGCCTGCCTGCGGGGCGGGACCGAGCCGCGCAGAGCGCTCGCCGCGGACCCGATGGAGCCCGTCGTGCTCGCGCCGACCGCGGTCGCGGCGGACGGCACGCTGACGATCGCCGCCGTCTTTCCGACGATCGGACGCTACGCCGCGTCGGGGCTGCAGTCGCTCCAGGGCGCGCGGCTCGCGGTGGAGGAACGCAACCGCGCCGGCGGCGTGAACGGACGGCGCCTGCGGCTCCTGGAGTACCGCACCGGCAGCTACTTCGTCGACGTGCAGCACGCGGCGGCACTCGCCGCCAAGGACGGCGCGCTCGCGATCGTCGGCGCGAACTCGAGCGAGCTCAGCCGCGCGATCGCCGAGGTGGCCGAGGCGAGCGGCGTGCCGCAGATCTCGAACGTGTCCACTGCCGGAGACCTGACCTGGGATCCGCAGACCGGCCGGCGCCGCTTCGTGTTCCGCATGTGCGCCTCGGACGAGGTGATGGGGCGCCTGCTCGCCGACTTCGCGAAGGACGGGCTCGGCGCGCGGCGCGTGGCCGTGCTCTACGAGGTCGGGCGCAAGTACAGCCAGCAGCTCGCGCGGACGTTCCGCTCCCGCTTCGAGGACACGCGCGCCGGGCGCGTTGTGGAGGAGTTCTTCTACCTCGCGCTCGAGACCGACTTCCTGCCGCAGCTGCGGCGCGTGCGCGAGTTCGACCCCGACGTCGTGTTCCTGCCGGGCTCCTTCACCGACGCGACGCTCGTCGCCGCGCAGGCCCGCACCGTGGGCCTCGACGCCACCTTCCTCGGCGGCGACGCGTGGTCGAGCCCGCTGCTCTTCCAGCGCGGCGCGCCGCCCGGACCCGCCTACTACGTCGAGCTCTGCCCGCGCTCGCCGGAGTTCGAGGAGCGCTACGGACGCGGCGAGGAGGCCGACGCGCCGGGCTGCCGCGCGGTGCTGGCGTACGACGCCGTGGAGGTGATCGCGGCCGGGCTGCGCACGCTCGGGCCCCTCGGCGCCGAGGCGCTCGAGTCCGGCCGCGACGAGACGCGAACGCGCCTGCGCGACGCCATTGCCCGCACCGACTTGAAGGCGACGACCGGCCGCGTCCGCTTCGACGCGCACGGCGACCGCATCCAGGGCGTCGCGCTGCAGGCGGTCGAGGCGACTCCCGAGGGGATGCGCGTGCGGCCGCGCGGCTGGCTGGGCGAGCGGTGAGCAGCCTGCTGCGCTCGGCGGCCGCGCTGAGCCTGCGCGGCAAGGTCGCGCTCGCGCTCGCGCTCGTGTTCCTCGGCAGCCTGGGCGTGCTGCTGCTGGTGCTGCAGCCGGTGCTCGGCGAGCAGCGCCAGCGCCTGCTCGAGCAGGACCGCCGGCTGCTCTCGACGCTGCGGCGCAACTACGAGCGCGACTTCATCTACGACCTGCTGAGCCGCAACCGCGACTCGCTCGCCGTGCACCTCGCCGACCTCGCGTCGCAGGAGGGCCTGCTGTGGGCGCGCGTCGAGGCGGGCGACCTCGACCTCGGGGCCTCCGCCGACCGCGGCGTGGTGCTGCGGCTCGTGGGTCAGGACGCCGAGCCGTACGCCGGGCACCCCGGCGTGGTGCTGCTCGTGGACCGCGACGGCGAGGCCGACCTCGTGGGTCCGGGCGGCCGCCCGCTGCTCTCCGGCCGCCGCGCCGCCCGCGAGGAGCCGCGCGCCGACGGTCAGGGCCCTCCCCCGGGCAGGACGAGTTCCGCGAGACCGCGTTCGGCGACGCGCGCGTGCTCTCGATGATGACCACCCTGCAGGCGGCGGGCGAGCCCTACGGCCGGCTGCACCTGCTGAAGAGCCTGGCGCCGCTCGAGCGCAGCGAGCGGCTCACGCGCTCGCTGCTCTACGGCGGGGTCTCGCTCTCGTTCGTCCTCGTGCTGCTGTTCCTGAACCTGCTGCTCTCGCGCATGGTGCTCGGGCCGGTGAAGCGCGTCCACGACGCGATGGCGCGCGCCGCCACCGGCGACCTGCGCGTCAGGCTCGAGGTCCCCTCGCATGACGAGGTCGGCAGCATCGCCGAGTCGTTCAACCGCATGGCTGGGGAGCTCGACACCAGCCGCCAGCAGATCGAACGCTACAGCCGGAATCTCGAGAGCATGGTCGAGGCGCGCACGGGCGAGCTGCGCGCGTCCGAGGCCAGCCTGCTCGGGCTCAAGAACCACCTGGCGACGGTGATCGCGAACGTCGGCACGGGTGTCCTCTCGCTCGACCAGGGCGGCCGCATCGAGACCTTCAACCAGCGGGCCGGCGAGATCCTGGGCCTGCAGCCGGAGCGGGCGCGCGGCCGCGTCCTGGAGGAGGCGCTCGCCGGGCCCCAGAACGCGCGGCTCGTGGAGGCCGTCGCCGTGGTGCGCGACGGCCGCGAGGAATCGTACGAGGCCCAGGTGGTGTGCGCGCTGCCGCAGGGACGGCGCACGCTCTCGCTGGTGGTGAAGGCGCTCCACGGCGAAGGGCGCCGGCCGCTCGGCACCGTGGTGGTGGTCGAGGACCTCACGCAGATCCTGGCCACGCAGCGCCTCGAGGCCTGGAAGGAGGCCGTCGAGCGCGTGATCCACGAGATCAAGAACCCGCTCACGCCGGTCGGCCTCGCGGGCGAGACGCTGAAGACGGCGTGGGGCCGCGACCCCGCGCGCTTCGCGGCCGTCTTTCCTTCCGCGATCGACATGATCCTGGGAGCGGTGCGCGACCTCAAGGAGCTGATCGGCGAGTTCTCGCGCTTCTCGCGGCTGCCGCCGATGCGGCCCGAGCGGCTCGAGGCGAACCAGCTCGTGCTGGAGGCGCTCGAGCCCTACACGAAGACGCCGCCCGAGCGCGTCCAGATCAAGACCGAGCTGGCGCCGGACGCGCCCGCCGTGGAGGCCGACGCCGACCAGATCAAGCGCGTGCTGCTGAACGTCATCAACAACGCGCTCGAGGCGATGGGCGAGCGGGGCGGCACGCTGCGGCTCTCGACGCGGAGCGAGCCTTTCGGCGTGCTGATCCGCGTCGAGGACGACGGGCCGGGCGTCGAGGACGTGGAGCGCATCTTCGAGCCGCACTACACGACCAAGGTCAAGGGCACCGGGCTCGGGCTCGCGATCGCCCGCCAGATCGTCGAGGAGCACGCCGGCACGATCAGCGCCGAGAGCAAGCCGGGGCAAGGCACCAGCGTGCACATCCGCCTTCCCGGCGCCGCACCATTGCCCGGGCAACCCACGGGGGGCCTGGGGGGTGCGACGCACCCCCCAGAACAAGGAAAGCCGACAACGAGCCGTTAGCCTCGTTGCCTCGCCAGTCCTATCCCTGGTGGACGACGAGGCCGTCTCACACCACGTCGATCGCCGGGTACACCGGGTCCCACATCGCGGTCGCGACGGCTTCGGCTGCGTCGTCCGTGGGATTGCGGGCGACGCCGTCGGTGCCGGCCTGCCGCACGACGGCCTCGGCCACCTTCGCCGTGATGCGCCGCAGCTCGGCGATGCGCGGGAACAGGATCCCGGCCGACAGGTCCCGCTCCGAAACCTGCGCGGCGAGCGTGTCCGCGGCCGCGGCGAACATCGCGTCCGTCACCTCGCGCGCTTCCGAGACGAGCACGCCGAGCCCGACGCCGGGGAAGATGAACGCGTTGTTGCCCTGGCCGATCCGGACCGGCCGTCCGTCCACCTCGACCGGGTCGAAGGGGCTTCCCGTCGCGACGAGCGCGCGGCCGCCGGTCCAGGCCATGAGGTCGGCGGGCCGCGCCTCGGACGAGCTCGTGGGGTTCGAGAGCGGGAAGATCGCGGGGCGCTCGACGTGCGCGGCCATCGTGCGCACGACCTCCTCGCCGAAGAGGCCGGCCACCCCGGTCACTCCGACGAGGGCGGTCGGCTTGAGCGCGCGCACGACGTCGATGAGCGGCGCGGCCGCTTGCAGGCCGTGCGCCGCGGCGAGCTCCGCCGGCCACGCGAGGTCGCTGCGCCACTCGTCGTCGGTGCCGACCACGAGGCCCTTCGAGTCGACGAGCGCGATCGCCGCCGACAGCGCCTCCGGTGCTATGCCCTCGCGCTCGAGCGCGCGCCGGACGAGGCGCGCGATCCCGACGCCCGCCGCGCCCGCTCCCACGATCACCACGCGCTCGTCCGCGAAGCGCCGGCCCGCGGCGCGCGACGCGGCGAAGAGCCCCGCCACCGCCACCGCCGCCGTGCCCTGGATGTCGTCGTTGAAGGACGGCAGCTCCTTGCGGTAGCGCTCGAGCAGCCGGAAGGCGTTCCACTGCTTGAAGTCCTCCCACTGCAGGAGCGCCTTCGGGAAGCGCTGCTTCACGGCGCGCACGAACTCGTCGACCACGGCGTCGTAGGCGTCGCCGCGCAGCCGCGCGTGGCGCCAGCCGATGTAGAGGTCGTCCCGGAGCAGCTCCTCGTTGTCGGTGCCGACGTCCAGGCTCACCGGCAGCGTCTGCGCCGGGTGGATGCCGGCGGCCGCCACGTAGAGCGCGAGCTTGCCGACCGGGATTCCCATGCCGCCGGCGCCCTGGTCGCCCAGGCCCAGGATGCGCTCGTTGTCCGTCACCACGATCAGGCGCACGTCCTCGTAGGGGTTGTTGGTGAGCACCTCGCTCATGTGGCCCTTGTGGTCGGGCGTGATCCAGAGCCCGCGCGCGCGGCGGAAGATGCGGCTGTACTGCTGGCAGGCGAGCCCGACCGTCGGCGTGTAGACGATCGGCAGGAACTCCTCGAGGTGGTCGGCGAGCACGCGGTAGAACAGGTGCTCGTTCCTGTCCTGCAGCGCGGCGAGGCCGATGAAGCGCTCGAGCGGATCGCTCTTGCGCGCGATGTTGCCGTAGGCGCGGCGCGCCTGCTGGTCGATCGTGCTGGTGACGTCCGGCAGCAGCCCCGAGAGCCCGAGCTCGCGCCGCTCCTCGCCCGTGAACGCCGTCGAGCGGTTGTACATCGGGTGGTTGAGCAGCTGCGTGCCCCGCAGCCGGACCTCGACGCGCTCGCGGCCGTCCGCGCCCCGCTTCCGCCGGTACGTCTCCATCACGGGTCGATCCTCCACGCTCCGACGGCCGCGCGACACCCCGCGCCTAGAAACGAGGAGGGGGCGGAATCCTACTACGCCCCGGCGCGCGGCCGCGCAGCGGGAGCCTTTCCGCCTCGTGCTAGGCTAGGCGCCTTCCGCCGAGGAGCAACCGATGATCCCGCGCTACTCGCGTCCCGAGATGGCCCGCCTCTGGTCCGACGAGAACCGCTTCGCGACCTGGCTCGAGGTGGAGATCGCCGCGACCGAGGTGCTGGCCGAGCGCGGGACCGTGCCGAAGGAAGCGCTCGAGGCGATCCGCGCGCGCGCGCGCTTCGACGTGAAGCGGATCGAGGAGATCGAGCGCGAGGTCCAGCACGACGTGATCGCGTTCGTGTCGTGCGTGGCCGAGAGCGTCGGGCCCGAGGGCCGCTACCTGCACTACGGGCTCACCTCCTCCGACGTCGTCGACACCGCGCTCTCGATCCTGATGCGCGACGCCTGCGACCTGCTGCGCACGGGCGTCGTCGAGCTGATGGGCGTCGTGCGCGAGCGCGCCTTCCGCTACAAGGCGACGCCGATGATCGGGCGCACCCACGGCGTGCACGCGGAGCCGATGACGTTCGGCCTCAAGCTCGCGCTCTGGCACGCCGAGCTGCAGCGGCAGCTCGATGCGGCTCGACCGCGCGCGCGCCACGATCGCCTTCGGCAAGCTCTCGGGCGCGGTCGGGCACCTTCTCCCACCTGCCGCCCGAGGTCGAGGAGGCCGTCTGCGCGAAGCTCGGCCTGCTGCCGGCGCCGGTCTCGTCGCAGATCCTGCAGCGCGACCGCCACGCCGAGGTGATGACGACGCTCGCGCTGCTGGCCGCGAGCCTCGAGAAGTTCGCGACCGAGATCCGCGCGCTGCAGAAGACCGAGGTGCGCGAGGTCGAGGAGCCGTTCGGCTCGGGACAGAAGGGCTCGTCGGCGATGCCGCACAAGCGCAACCCCGTCGGCTGCGAGCAGGTCGCGGGCCTCGCGCGGCTCGTGCGCACGAACGCGCTGGCGTCGCTCGAGAACATCGCGCTCTGGCACGAGCGCGACATCTCGCACTCCTCGGTCGAGCGCGTGATCGTGCCGGACAGCTTCCTGGCGCTCGACCACATGCTCGCGCGCTTCACGCGCATCGTGAAGGGGATGACGCGTCGACGAGGCGCGCATGCTGCGGAACCTCGAGCTCGGCCGCGGGCTCGTGTTCTCGGGCCAGCTGCTGCTCGAGCTCACCGGCCGCGGGATGCGGCGCGAGGACGCCTACCGCGTGGTCCAGGGCCACGCGATGGAGGCCTGGAAGACCGAGGGCGACTTCGCCGCGCGGGTGCGCGAGGACCCGGCGGTCCGGGCGGTGCTGAGCGAGTCGGAGATCGCGGAGGTCTTCCGGCTCGAGCGCTACCTGACGCACGTCGACGCGATCTTCGCCAGAGTCTTCGGCGCGACGCAGTAGCTTCGGCCGTACAAGGGCCGAGGTCGACGTCTCCGCGGCAACTCCTGCTCGCCGCCGCCCCCCTGATGGATCGACTGCAGGGGGGCGGGGACTCGAGAGGAGTTGCCGCTACCCGTGGCGACCTCGGCATTGCCCGGCCGCCTGGCGTTGCCTTGCCGACTGCGGCTCAGACCAGATACAGCGACGGTGCGCGGCGGCGGTCGGTCTCGCGGCGCTCGACCACGTAGGCGACCGGGCGCCCGTGATCGGCCTCGCGTCCGGGCTCGCCGCGGCGGTCGCGCGCGCGGCGGTCGATCACGATCGCGATCTCGGGCGCGCCTCGCAGCAGGCTCTGCGAGCACCGGGACCGCCCGCGCCCGCCCGGGGCTGACGACCAGCACGGGGGCGTCGTCGAGCGAGTCGCGCTCGACGCAATCGCCGCAGAGTCCGTGGCTGATGCGGGGTTCGTTGAGGGGCTCCATGGAGCCCATGTACTTCTGGCACCACGCGCAGACTGTAACCATGACAGGACCTCGTCCTTGAGAGTGGACGCTCCAAACGACACCGAACGATCGGGATCCTAGCGCAGCTCCGGGGCGAGGGGAAGGGTCTTTTGCGGCTCCCGGTTCAGCCAGACGGCCGACGCGCACGCCAGCAGCACGAGCCCGCCGCGCGCGAGCGCCGGCCCGCGGCACGAGCGCCGCGCCGAGCGCGAGAGCGGCGAGCCGGAGGTTCTCGAGCGGAGCGGCCCAGGGCCGCCCGTCGAGGAGCGCCCCGAAGCTCACCACGCTCCACGCGATGAGCGTCGCTCCCAGCACGCGCGCCGGGACGGCGAGGCTGCCGCTGCGCAGCAGGTAGGGTGTCGCCGCGAGCAGCACCAGCACGAGCTGCGCGAGCACGTAGAGCCTGCGGGAGCCCGCGAGCGGCACGTCGAACTTGACGTAGCTCGAGCGGTCCACCTCGGGCGGCAGCAGCGGACCGCCGAGGTCGGCGGGCCGCCACCCGGGCCGCGCCCAGAGCACGCGCAGCCTGTCGAGCGGGCGCGCCGTGCGCCGCGCGACGTCCCACATCTCGACCCAGTAGTGGAGGTTGGCCCAGAGCGGGTTGAAGCTGGCGAGCGGCTTCGTGATGCCGTAGACGGGCTCTTCCCGCTCCTCGGCGAAGGTCCCGAACAGGCGGTCCCAGACGATCAGCGTGCCGCCGTGATTGCGGTCGATGTAGCGCGGGTTGCGCCCGTGGTGGACGCGGTGGTGGGACGGAGTGTTGAGCACCCACTCGAGCGGGCCGAGCCGCCCGACGAGCCGGGTGTGGATCCAGAACTGGTAGAGCGTGTCGATCGCCGACACCACCAGGAACATCTGCGGCGGAAAGCCGACGAGCGCGAGCGGCAGGTAGAACACCCACGACACCGGGATGGCGCTCTGCCGCAGCGCGACGGTCAGGTTGTACTCCTCGCTCTGGTGGTGCACGACGTGCGAGGCCCAGCCGGCGTTCACCTCGTGGCTGAGGCGGTGGTACCAGTAGTAGAGCAGGTCGTAGCCGAGGTAGCACGAGGTCCAGGCCCACGCCGCACCCGCGGGAACCTCGAACTGCCGCCAGCTCTCGTAGACGAAGACGTACGCCGCGAACACCGAAGTCTTCAGGAACACCTCGGTCACCTGCTGCAGCAGCCCGCAGGAGAGGTCGCCCACGGAGTCGCTCACGCGGTAGGTGTCGCGCTCGAGCAGCCGCGTGAAGACGAGCTCGACGCCGATCAGGAGGAAGAAGACGGGGATCGAGAGTGCGATGTAGTTCACGGCCGGCCTTCGATCCTAACCCCGGCCGGGCACGCGCGGCGCGCTCAGACGAACGGTTCGGGATTGCGCGGCAGCGCCCGCGGGCGCGCCGGCGCCGCGCGCGGCGCCTCCTCGAGGCTGGCCCGCCACGCGCGGAGCACGGCGGGCAGGTGCCTCGGGAACGCGAGCTCCTGCGGGAGCTCGTCCGGAGCGAACCACGCGATCTCGGCGATCTCGTGCGGGTCGGGACGCGTCTCGGTCGAGCCGGAGGCGCTCGCGTGGAAGTAGATGTTGAGCGTGATCTTGTCGGAGCCCTCGGGCCCGTAGCCGTCGATCCACATGCCGAGGACGCCGTCCACCTCGACCTCGAGCGCCGTCTCCTCGCGGACCTCGCGCGCCGCCGCCGCCTTCGGATGCTCGCGCACGCGGCAGAATCCGCCCGGCAGGTCCCACGCCCCCTTCCACGGCTGCTGGGCGCGCCGCACGAGCAGCAGCTTGCCGTCGCGGCTCACGAGCGCTCCGGCGTACGGCTTCGCGTCGAGCCAGTGGCTGGTGTCGCACGACCGGCAGATGACCGGCGGGGGCGCAGGCAGCGGCGCGGCACAGTGGGAGCAGAACCGCGGCAGGGCCATGAGGGGCGGGCCTCCTCGGTCGAGTGCCCTAACTATACGCGCGGCCCGGCACCATGCAAGGAAGTTTTCGCCTCCCGCAGCACGCCGCCGAGCCACGCGGCCGTGACGCAGAGCGCCGTCGCGCTGCCGAAGAGCCAGACGCGCCCCGCGACGCCCGAGCGAGTCGCCCGCGAGCGCGGCCGGCCACAGCACGCCCGGTGCCAGGAACACGTAGAAGCCGACGAGCGCGGCGCTCGTCGCCGCGGCATGCGCCGCCACCGCGGGGTCCGGGCGCAGGAGCGCGAACGGCACCACCCACAGCAGGTACTGCGCGCTCTGCAGGCCGTAGCAGGCGGAGAACGCGAGCAGCACCAGGAGCACGGCCCGCCGCGCCGGCAGCTTGAGCCGCCGCGCGGTCACCGCGATCACGAGCGCGGCCCACACCAGGAGGAAGAGCTCCCGCGACACGGCGGCGGCCGTGGGCCAGAAGCGCGCCTCGCTGCGGGGCAGGACGCCGGTCGCGAGCCATTCGGCGCCCCGCAGCACCCCCGTCCAGCCGAAGTCGGCGATGCCGCCGTAGCCGAAGAGCTCGCGGCGGAGCGCCTCGATGTCCAGCGCCGCAAAAGGCGCGAGCAGCAGCGCTCCCGGCGCGAGTGCTATGAGCGCGTAACGCAGTGCGGCCGGCGCCGACGCGCCGCCGGCCAGCGCCAGGAAGGGCAGCGCCAGCACCGGGAAGGACTTGGTGGCGATGCCGGCCGCGAGCGCGAGCGCCGAGGCGTCGCGTCGCCCGCGCTCGACGAGGAGCACCGCGGCCAGCAGGAAGAGGAGCGGGATCGCGTCGAACTGGCCGTGGGCCGAGCCGATCAGCAGGGCGACCGGGTGAAGCGCGTAGAGCCACGCCGCGAGCGGCGAGGCCATCCCGAGCGCCGCCGCGCGCGCCAGGAGCGCGACCATCGCGAGGTCGGCCGCGAGCACCGGAAGCTTCACGTTGACGGCGAAGCGGCCGACCCCCTGCCGCTCGAGCCAGAGCGCCGACGCCTCGACGGCCGCCCAGGGCGGCGGGTACGGGTAGAGCCGTTGCGTCTCGTACGGGTTCCACGAGACGTCGAGCAGGTGGCGGCCGACCCGCTGGTAGCGCTCGACGTCCGCGACGACGCCGTCGCAGGCGAAGACCACGGCGAGCCGCAGCACGAGCGCGATCGCGAGCGGGGCGAGCGCCGTCCGCGTCACCGGAGCGGCTCGCGCGGGTCGCGCGCGAAGACCACCGGCACCGCCCAGTCGAGCCGCGCGGCGCCGAGCTCGCGGCCGAGCGCGATGCGCGCCTCGCGCGCCGCGTCGCCGATCGCCCGGCCCTGCGCCAGCTCCGCGTAGAGCTCGCGCGCGAAGAGCGTCGCGGCGGTGTCGAGCACGGCGTACTGGTTCGCGACCACGGCGGGAACGCCGGCCGCCACGAGCGCAGGCGCCGTGCCGCGGTTCCAGTCGACGCGGCCGCCGCGCCCGGTCTCGCAGGCGTTCAGGAACACGAGGCTCAGCCCGCGCTTGCACACCAGCTGGCCGAGCGCCTCGGCCCCGAACGGGCGGGCGCCGCCGCGCTCGTCCTCCAGCACGACGAAGCCTTCACGCTGGCTCGCGTCGTAGTGGCCGTGACCGACGAAGTGGAGCACGTCGATGCCGCCCTTGGCGAGCCGCTGCTGCAACGCGCCCGGCGTCGGACGCGTCACCAGCTCGATCTCGACCACACCCTTGTCCACGAGCGGCGCGAACGCCTTGCGCAGGCCGGCCGTCTCCGTGCGGTCGTCGAGCGGCGGCTTGCCGCTTCGGGCGCGAGACGGCGACCAGCACGCGCAGCCGGCCGCGGCGTCGCGCCGGCCAGTCGGCGGGCACCGCGGTGTAGGCGTTGCGAACGAAGTTGACGGAAGAGGTGGCGAGGAACTCCCGGCGCGACGGGTCGAAGGCGAGCTCCCACGGCTTGTCGGCGACCCAGTCGAGCATCGACGTGAACACGAGGTCGAGCGGCCGGCTGCGCCGCTGCTCGCGCGCCACGTCGAAGAGCCGCCGCACGTCGCCGGGCAGCAGCGTCTCGAAGAGGTCGCGGCCGAAGGCGCGCAGCTCGCGGCCGTCCGGCAGCCCGCGTCCCTTGCCGCGACCGTCGAGCTCGGCGAGCGTCCGCTCGTGCATCCCGATGATGCGGCGCCAGCGCGCGCCGCTCTCGCCGCCTCGTCGCGGGAAGCGCTCGAGCACGCGCGCGCTCCGATAGCTCGCCAGGATCGCGGCCTCTTCCTGACCCGGGTCCGGCGCGAGCACGAAGAGCTCGAAGAGGTCGGCGGGTCCGCGGGCGGCGCGGCGCACGCTCAGTGCCGCGGCCTTCGCTCCGAGCGCGGGCCGTCGCGGCGCTCGCGGTCGCGCCGCGGCCGCTCCGGCCGCGGCCCCTCGGCGCGCGGCCGCTCGCTCTTCGGCCGCTGCTCGGCGAAGCGCCGGCAGGCGCTCTCGAAGCGCTCGACGAGCGCGCGGCCCTCGGCGCCGGGCAGCGGCCCGAGCCGCCGCCAGGCCGTCTGCGCGGCCTCGACGTCGTTCGCGGCCGACTGCCAGCGCTGCTCGACCGCCTCGCGGCCGCCGATCGTGTTGGAGGCGAGCGCGTCGCGCAGGCGCGCGGCGAGGTCGAGCGCCGACTGCGCGTCGCTCGCCTTCGCCGGCTGCAGCTCCGCGAGCAGCGCCTCGACGCGCGCGGCCAGCTTCTCGGCGCGCTTGCGGCTCGCCTCGGGGTCGAGCTCGCTGCCCTCGAACGCGCGCGGGAAGACCTCGAGCAGCCGGTCGCGTGCCGTCAGGAAGCGCTGGTCGAGCGCGGCCAGCTCGTCCTGGGGCAATCCCCCCGCCTGGCGCCAGGCCGTCTGCGCCGCCTGCACCCGGCCCACCAGGTCGTCGGGTGGCTCGGCGGGCGGCGCGTCCGCGGGCGCCAGCGCCTCGAGCTCGGCGCAGATGCCCTCGCGCGCCTGGCGCGCGGCGTCGCGGGCGTGCGCGTCGCGGTTCTTGTAGCGGTCGAAGAAGAGGTCGCAGGCGGCGCGGAAGCGCTGCCACACCGCGTCGGCGCGGCTCTTCTTGACGGGGCCGATCGCGCGCCACTCCGCCTGCAGCTGCTTGATCCCGGCGGCCGCCTCGTCCCAGGCCGTCGAGGCCGCGAGCGTCTCGGCCTTCTCGCAGAGGGCTTCCTTCTTCTGGAGGTTCTGCTCCCACTCGCGCCCGCGCTCCTCGCGGTGCTCCTGGAAGCGCGTGAAGAAGCGGTCGCAGGGCTTGCGGAAGCGCTCCCAGATGCGCTGCGAGATCGCGTGCGCGACGGGCCCGCTCGCCTTCCACTCGGCCTGGAGCGCGCGCAGCGCCTCGGCCGTCTTGATCCAGTCCGTGGACTCCGCGAGCGCCTCGGCTTTCTCGCAGAGCGCTTCCTTCCTGCGCAGGTTCGCGGCCTGCTCCTCGGCCTGCTTCGCGAGGTGGGCGTCGACCTTGGCGCGGACCTCGTCGCGCGCGGCCTTGAAGCGCGTCCAGAGCGCTTCGCCCTTGTCCTTCGGGGCTTCCTTCGCCTGCCGCCAGCTGTGCTCGAGCTCGCGCAGCGCCGCCCCCGCGCGGTCGAGGTTCGGCTCGTCGCGCAGCTTCTCGGCGCGCTGCGCGAGCTCCTCCTGCACCGACACGTTGGCCCAGCGCTTCCAGTCGGCGTCCTCGCGCAGCTGCTGGAGCAGGGGATAGAGCTTGCGGCGCGCGCTCTCGAGCCGCGCGAGCAGCTGGTCGCGCTCGCGACGGCTCGGGAAGTGCCCCGGGTGCTCGAGCGCCTCCTTGATCTCGCGCAGCGCGTGGTCGGTGTCGCGGAGCGAGGCGTGGGTGTCCGCCGCGATCAGCGCGTCGGCCCGCTCGGCGAGCGCCTGCACCGCCTCGACGTGGCCGCGCTCCTTCGCGGCGATCTCGGCGCGCGCGGCGTCGGCGCGCGCGCGCAGCGACGCCGCGATCGCGTCGAAGCGCGAGCCCAGCTCGCCGGCCTCGATGCCGCTCGCGGCCTCGCGCCAGCGCGCCTCGAGACCCTGGAACGCCGCGCGGGCCGCCGCGAGCTCCTGGGCCGCGAGCGCCTCCGCCTCGGCGACGAGCGCCGCGAGCGTCTCCCGTCGCGCGAGCACCGCCTGGCCTTCCTGGCTCTGCGCCTCGGCTTCCTGCGCCGCGCGTGCCTCGGCGTCGCGCTCGCGCGCGGCCTTCGCCTCGCGCTCGAGTGCTATGCGGGCCTCCTCGTAGGCTCGTCGCTCGCTCTCGTCGTCCACCGGCGGGGGTGGGGGCGGCGCCGCGGGGAGCGCCGGCTCGCCGGTCTCGAGCCGCGCGCGCGCACGTCGCGCGGCGGCGCCGACGCGGGCCTTGGCCGCCACGGCCGCGAGTGCCGCGGTGTCGGAGAGGCGGTCGACCGCCGCCACCGCGAGCGCCTTCTGCTCGAGGTTCTGCGCGAGTGCCTGGAGCGTTGCGGCGTCCTCGATGCGCGCCGAGCGCGAGCAGGCGCGCGCGCGCGTCCTGTGCCTCGCGCACCACGGAGGCGAGCGCCTTCGGGTCGGCGAGCGCGCGGATCGCCGCCTCGCGCGCCGCGGCGTGCTGGGCGCCCTTCGCGACGCTCGCGAGGTGTCGCGGATCGGAAAGCCCCGCGACCGCCGCCTGCGCCGCGGCCTCGTCGTGGGCGTGGAGCGCGGCGTGCGCGATGCGCCCGGCGGCTTCCTCCCGCACCCCGCCGTCGGCGTCGGAGCCGGCGATCTCGACGAGCAGCGCCATCTCGTCGATGCGCTTGACGGCGGCCCGGCGCACCCGGGCGTCGGCGTCCTCGCGCGCGAGCGCCAGGATCAGCTCGCGGTCGGAGGCGGGCAGGCGCAGCACCGCCTCGGCCCGTACCGCGGGATCGCTGTGCTGCCACTCGGGCCGGCCCCGGAATCTGTCGATGAGGGTCTTGAGAGTCGTCTCCGCCACGCCGTCCTCCGGGCAGAAGGACTATACCGCAACGCCCGGCGGGGGCGGTCCGCGGGCCTCAGCGCGGGCCGTCGAGCTCTTCGATCGTCGCGTTCGAGGCGGGGCGCGCCTTCTGCAGGCGGGTGGCCACCTCTTCGGCTTTCCGCAGCACCCTCAGGATGTTGCCGCTCGCGAGGCGCCCGAGGTCCTCGTCGCTCCAGCCCCGTCGCGCCAGCTCGGCGAAGAGCCGCGGGTATCCGGAGACGTCCTCGAGCCCCTCGGGCCAGCTGTCGTTGCCGTCGTAGTCGCCGCCGAGGCCGACGTGCTCGGCGCCCGCGACCTTCCGGATGTGATCGACGTGGTCGGCCACGTCCGAGATCGTCACCCGCACCTTCGGCATGCGGTCCTGGATCTCCTTGCGCAGCTTCTCGCGGTCCTTCGGGTCCTTCAGCGGTCTTCGCGCGCTCCTCGTACTCCTTCCAGAGCGGGAGGCTGGCACGCGCGAGCTCGGGCGAGATGAACGCGGTCACGAACGTCACCATCACGACGCCGCCGTTCGTCCGCACCGACTGCAGCACGTCGTCGGGCACGTTGCGTGGGTGGTCGCAGAGCGCGCGCGCCGAGGAGTGCGAGAAGATCACCGGCGCCTCGGAGACGCGCAGCGCGTCCTCCATGGTCGCCGGCGAGACGTGCGAGAGGTCGACCAGCATGCCGAGCCGGTTCATCTCGTGCACCACCTCCTCGCCGAAGCGCGTGAGGCCCGACGTGCCGCGCCTCGTCGGTGGCGGAGTCGGCCCAGTCGAGCGTCTGCGAGTGGGTGAGGGTCATGTAGCGCGCACCGAGCGCGTAGTAAGCGCGCAGCGCGCCGAGCGAGTTCTCGATCGCGTGGCCGCCCTCCATGCCCAGGAGCGACGCGATCCGCCCCCCGCGCATCGCCTGCTCGACCTCGGCGGCGCTCGTCGCGAGCGCGAGCCGGTCGGGATAGAGCGCGATCACGCGCCTCGCGATGTCGATCTGCTCGAGCTGCGTCTTCGCGGCGACCTTCTCGGCCGGAACGTAGACCGACCAGAACTGTCCGCCCACGCCGCCCTGGCGCAGGCGCTCGAAGTCGGTGTTGCCGGTCGTGCGGCGGCGCAGGTCGTAGGCGAGCACGTCGCGGGGCGCCGCCGTGCTCTCGCGGATCGCCCACGGCAGGTCGTTGTGCCCGTCGATCACGGGATGGAGTGCGAGCAGAGCCCGGACCCTCGCGAGCGGGTCGACGTCGGCGCGCGAGCGGCTCGCGCTCGCGATCAAAAGAGCGGCGGCGCAAAAGATAAGAGACGAAATGAACGTCCGAGGCTTATGCTGCGTCTTAGACATACAAGGCGGAGTCTAGCCGACGAGGATCCGTGATGCAGCGCGCGTCCAACCCGTTGAACGACACGTCGGAGCCGCGGCTGCTCGCGCTGCGCTTCGGTCCTTTCGAGCTCGACGTGCGCAGCGGCGAGCTGCGGCGCAACGGCACCACCGTGCGCCTGCAGCCCCAGCCGCTCAAGGTCCTGCTGCTGCTCGCGGGGCGTCCGGGCGACGTCGTCACGCGCGAGGAGATCCAGGCCGAGATCTGGCCCGCGGGCACCTTCGTCGACTTCGAGCAGTCGCTCAACTTCTGCATCCGCCAGATCCGCGCGGCGCTGCGCGACGACGCCAACGCGCCGCGCTACGTCGAGACGCTGCCGCGGCGCGGCTACCGCTGGGTGGCCGGCCCCGTCCAGTCGGAGACGTCGGGCGCGGTCGTGCGCGAGTGGCCGCGTCCGATCGCCACCGATGGCTCCGGGGCGCAGCCGGCGGTCGACGCCTCGTCGGGAGCCGTCACGGCGGCGCTGCCCGCGGCCGCGCCGGACGCGCGGTCCGGCGGCTCGCTCGCCCTCGTGCTCGTCGCGCTCGCGGGCCTGCTCGCGGTGGCCTTCGTGCTCTGGCGGCAGCGGCCGGCCGAGCCGCCCTCGGCGCCGACCTTCCACCGCATCACGTTCAGGCGCGGCGCGCTCAACTCGGCCCGCTTCGCGCCCGACGGCCAGGTGGTCTACTCCGCGGCCTGGGACGGCGCGCCGCGCGAGCTGCAGGTGACGCGCTCCGACGGGCGCGACTCGCGCACGCTCGACATCAAGGAAGCCATGGTGGTCGGCGTCTCGAGCTCGGGCGAGGTCGCGTTCCTGCGGCGCGGGAGTGCTGGCGCGGGCGCCGCTCGCGGGCGGGCCCGCGAAGGAGGTCCTGAAGGACATCGGGGCGGCCGACTGGACCGCGGACGGGCGCGACTTCGCCGTCTCTCGCTGGGAGGCCGTCCGCACCAAGATCGAGTTCCCGGCCGGTCACGTGCTCGCGGAGACGCCCGCGCGGCTGGGCCGGCTCCGGATCTCGCCCGACGGGCGCTACGTCGCCTACACCGAGCATCCGGTGCTGAACGACGACCGCGGGCTCGTGGTCGTGGTCGACCGCGACGGCCGCCGCGTCGCCGCGAGCCCCGAGTGGGGGAGCCTCGACGGGATCGCCTGGGCGCCGAGCGGCCGCGAGGTCTACTTCACGGCCTCGGAGGCCGGCGCCGACAACTCGCTGCGCGGCCTCTCGCTCGACGGCACGGTGCGGATGGTGCTCTCGGGCAGCGGACGCTTCGTGCTGCACGACACGGCGCCCGACGGGCGGGTGCTGCTCGAGCGCGCGTCCTTTCGCTCGGAGATCGTGTTCCGCCGTGCGGCGGAGCACGAGGACCGCGACCTGTCCTGGCTCGACTTCTCCGCCGTGGTCGGGATCAGCCCGAAGGGCGACACCGTGCTCTTCTACGAGAGCGGCGAGGGCGGCGGCCCTGAGTACGCGACCTTCCTGCGCAAGACCGACGGCTCTGCGCCCGTGCGGCTGGGCGCGGGGCGCGCGCTCGACCTCTCGCCCGACGGCCGCTTCGTGATGTCGGTCGACATCCGCAACGCGGCCGGCCTCGACCTGACGCCGACCGGCCCCGGCGAGATCCGCCACGTGCGCATTCCGGGAATCGCCGCGCACGAGGACGCGGGCTTCCTCGCCGACAGCACGCGCATCTTCGTGACCGGGCGCGATGCCGCGGGCAAGCGCGCGACCTGGCTCACGGACGTCCAGGGCCGCGAGCCGCGCCTGCTGCCGCTGCCGGACGGGCGCATCCTGCGGCAGAACACCTTCTCGCCGGACGGCTCGCGCTTCGTGGCCTCGTGTCCGGAGGACGCCGGCTACGGGGGCAGCTGCTTCTACGACACCGCCCTGGGCAAGCCCACGCCGGTGCCCGGCGCGCAGAAGCAGTGGATCGCGATCAGCGTCGACGCGCAGGGCCGCCTCTACTACCGCGACCGCGCGATGGACAAGGCCGAGTCGCTGCTGCGGCTCGAGCCGAAGACGGGCAAGGCAACGACGCTCGCCGAGCTCGCGCCGCGCGATCGCGCGGGCGTCTTCGGAGTGCTCGACGTCAACGTCGCGGCGGACGGCGAGGCCTGGGCCTACACCTTCCAGCGCCGGCTCTCCGATCTGCACGTCGTCACCGGCCTCAAGTAGGCGCATCCAGCCGGATAAACGGCGCATCCAACGCCGTGTCCGTGCGTCCAGCTGCTTGAAGTCGGCGTCTGCATCGCGCGCTGCGCTCGCCTCCTCACAGCTCTTCGGCAAGCCGTTCGCTCCGCTCGTGTTGTCCGCTCAGCCCTAGCTCTCCTCCGCCTTCGGCCAAATAAGGCAACTGTGTCCGCACGGCCGGCGTCTTCGGGTCAGTAGTCGCCGCGTCGAGTCGCGATTGGAGCGGAGGGACCGGGGGGCCGCTGCCGCTCGAGGGAGGATGCATGACGGGCCGCTTCGCCGCACTGGCTCTCGCTTCCGCTTCGCTCTGGGTTCCCGCCGCCGCGACCGCGACCGAGTTCCCCGTGCCCGAGCTGTTCCTGTGGACGGGTACCACCTCCGTCACGCCTGTGACGCCCGCCCGCCCCGCCGAGCCGCTGCTCGCGAGTCGGCGCCGCTCGCGCGGCCGGCGATGCCGGTCGCGCGGCTCGTCTGGCTCGATCCGGCGGGCATCGCGCTCGGGGCCGACCAGGTCGCGCAGCCGGCGGTGACCGAGCTGCTGCGCGAGATGGGCGTCGAGGCGCGCTGGCGGCGCGGCGATCCGCACGAGCTGTCGCGGCCGGGGGAGCTGCGCATCATCCTGCTCCCGCGCCCGGGCGTTTTCGAGAACGGCCTGCCCGTGCTCGGCGCGACGCCGACGCAGTTCGCCGGCGAGCCCCACGTGTGGGTGCACGTGCCGAGCGTCGCAACCGCGGTCGGCATCGACCGCCTGCGTCCCGGCATGCGGCTCGACGTCCACGCGGCCCGGCGCCTCGGCACGGGCCTGTCGCGCGTCGTCGCCCACGAGCTGGTTCACGCGCTGGTGCCCGCCCTGCCGCACGGCAAGGGCCTGATGGCGGCGCGCCTCGACCGCCGCATGCTGACCGGCCCGGGCGTTCCCGTCGGTGCGGACGTCGGCCTCGCGGTGCGCGCCGCGCTCGCCGGCATCCGCCCCGTCGCCCCGCCGACGGACAGCATCCTGGCCGCCGAGAGCAGCCGAGAGGAGCCTGAGTCATGAGCAGCCCAGCCGAGTTCCGTGTCCTGCGGCCGGTGCCGGCGCCGCGCCTCGCGCCGCGCCCGGCCGCGCCGAAGCAACAGGTGCCGCGACCGCTGCCCCGGTCGCGCACGCCGATCGAGCTGACGGTCGAGGTGCTGCGCGGCCCGTTCCGTCCGCTGATCGTGTGGGCGCTCTTCTGGGGCCCGCGCCCGTTCTCGGAGCTGATGCGCCACGTCCCGGACGTGACCAAGAAGACGCTGCGCCGCGAGCTCGCCGAGATGGAGCGCATCGGCCTGGTGCTGCGCGAGGTGCGGCCCGACTCGAACCGGCGCGCCTCCTACTCGCTCAGCCCCTTCGGCGAGACGCTGCGGCCCGTGGTGGGTGCGATGTACGAGTGGGGGCTGCTCTGCGCCGGCCCCTGCCGGTCGAGCCAGGACCGCACGCACACCGGCACCGGCGCGTAGCGCGGCCTCCTAGCGCGAGACGAGCTCCGCGGCGGCGGACTTCTGCCGCCAGCTCGCGGCTCCCTCGTTGTCGCCGATGAACTCGAGCGCCTTGGCGGCCAGGCTGCGCGAGCCCGGACCGGGCGCCTGGTCGTTCATCTCGACGAGCAGGCTGCGGCTCTCCGCCAGCGGCCGGCCCGAAAGCGCCATCACGATCGCCAGGCTCGCGTAGGCGCGCGCGTGGTTCGGGAACGCCTGGATCTCCTCGCGCAGCGCCTTTTCGGCCTCCGCGTGACGCCCGAGGCGCGCGAGCACGTCGCCGCGCACGAACTCGAGCCAGGGCACCGGGCCGAGCGACGCGCTCGCGGCGTGCACCGACTGCAGCCGCTCGAGAGCCTCCTGGGGCCGCCCCCGGCGCGCGGTCACTTCGGCCAGCACGACGGCCGCGCGCGCCTCGGCGCCCGCGTCGCCGGCGACCAGCGCGACCTCGCGCTCGGCCTCGTCGAGCTGGCCCTGGGCGAGCGCGATCGTCGCGAGCAGCTCGTGCGCCGTGGCCGGCTCGGCCGCGAGCGCCTTGCGGGCCGAAGCCGAGGCCTTCGCGAAGTCGCCCATCTCGAGCTCGACGCGCGCGAGCGTGAGCGACAGCGGGGCCGCCAGGTCCGGCGCGCTCGCGATGGCCGTTTCGTAGGCTCGCGCGGAATCGCGATAGCGGCCGAGGCGTCCGAGCGCGGCGGCGCGCTCCGTCAGCGCGTCGACGAACGCGGGGTTCTCCTTCAGGATCGCGTCGAAGGCCGCGACCGCCTCCTTGTCCTTGCGTTGCGCGACGAGCGCAAAGGCGGCGCGGGCGCGCGCGTAGCTCGCGATCTTGTCGCGCGGGTTGGGTAGCGACGAGCCCGGCTCCGGGGGCGAAGCACCTCCGGCCAGGTAGCCGAGGCTCATCAGCTTCTCGCGCTCTTCCTTCGTGGCGGGAGCGGGCGGCTTGAAGTCGGCGATGCCGCTCGCGAGCGCGCTGCGCATCGCCGTCGCGGTCTGTGCCTTCTCGGAGAGGACGTCGCTCCTCTCGGTCGGATCGCGCTCGACGTCGTAGAGCTCCGGCCGCGGGCCGTCGATCAGGTGGTAGCGCGCGTCCACGAGCGAGCGCAGCTCGCTCCAGCCGAGGTGGATCCGCGGGTAGTAGGTCTCGCTGTAGACCGAGGCCGTGGCGGCGCTCGCGGCCTCGAGCAGGTTGCGGCCATGGGCGCCCCTGGGCGGCGCCACGCCGAGCAGGGCGGCGATCGTGGGTGCGACGTCGCGCAATCCCGCGAGCGCCGTCTGGCGGCTGCCGCCCCGCTCGGCGCGCGGCAGCTTGACGAGCAGTGGCACGTGGATCGCCTCGCGATAGAGCAGGATCCCGTGCTCCGCCTCGCCGTGGTCGTCGAGCCCTTCGCCGTGGTCCGAGACGAGCACCACCAGCGCCTCGTCGTAGCGGCCGAGCTGGCGCAGCCCCTCGAGCAGCTGGCCGAGCGCCGCGTCGGCCGCCGCGATCTCGCCCTCGTACGTCGCGCCGTAGCGCGCGAGCTGGTCCGCCGGGGGCGTCCAGGGCGTGTGCGGCTCGTAGAGGTGGACGAAGAGGAAGAACGGCCGGCCGCCCACGCCGCGCAGCCAGGTCGAGCGCGCGCGCCACGGTCGTCGGCCCGTCGCGCTGCACCTCGCCGACGGCCTTCGCGCCGGCGGCCGTCACCACCTCGTCGTAGAAGTCGAAGCCCTGGTCGATGCCCGTCGCGCGACGCAGCACGAACGCCGAGACGGCGGCGCCCGTCGCGTAGCCCCGCGCGCGCAGCACGGAGGCGAGCGTCTCGTGCTTCGGCTCGAGCTTGTAGCCGATGTTGTTGCGCACGCCGTGCTCCGGCGGCAGCAGGCCGGTGAGCAGCGAGGCGTGCGACGGGAACGTGAGCGGCGAGTGGCTGTACGCGTTCTCGAACACGATCGCGTCGCGCTGCAGCCGTTCGATCGCCGGCGTCTCGACCCCCTTGTAGCCGTAGGCCGGCAAGCGGTCGGCGCGCAAGGTGTCGATCGACACCAGCACGACCGGCGCATTCGAGGAGCGAGCCGCATGACCGGAAGGCGGAGCGACCGCCGCCGCAGGCCGCGACGAGCAGCGCGAGGAGCGCGGGCAGCGTTCGGCGGACGGCTCGTCGTGAGGAGAGCATCGGCAGAAACACGAAAGGCGCGACCCCCGGGAGCCAGTATCTCCCGGAGGCCGCGCCCACCACTAAGCGCCTGAGCAACGGGCTGCGGAGCGAGCCCGATTCACTCGGGCGAGCGTAGCGGGGGGGTGAGGGGGGACACGGCGTAGTGCCCCCCCTCCTTCAAGCTAGAAGCTCAGTCGAGCCCCGAAGCGTACGAGCAGCGGATTCAGGATCTGGTCGATCCGGTCGAAGGCGCCGTCCGCCGAGTCGACTCGACGCAGCACCGTGCCCGAGTTGAACACGTTGAAGACGTCGGCCGTGAGATTGAGGCGTGCCCGGCCGCCCAGGGTCTTGTTCCAGGCGAGCCGCAGGTCGAGGTTGAAGATGTCCGGCAGCCGCTGGTCTCCGATGTCGACGGCCATCACGGTGTCCGCGAACGTGTTGTTGACCGTGAGGTTGATCGGCCGGATGTAGCCCTGGCGCGAGTACAGGTTGCCCGCGATCTCGAAGCCCTTGCCGATCTGGTAGAGGGCGTTCGCGGAGAACTGCCACTTCGACGGCATCCAGTAGAGCGTGCCCGAGCCCGTGCTCAGGTAGCCGATCTGGCCGCCGCTCTTCTTGGCGTCGGAAATCGCCGTGCTGAGCCCGTAGTAGCCGTAGCCGTCGTACAGGACCGGCTGCGGGTTCTGGATGCCGGCCCGGCCGTCGAACGACTCGGTCCAGTTGTTGTAGCCGAAGCCGACGCGGCCCATCCAGCGATTCGACAGCCGCTTGACCGCGGTCAGCTCGATGCCGCTGTAGCTGCGGTGGTAGTCCGGGCGGTTGCCGAGCACCTGCCCGAAGTTCGCGGCTTCGGCCGCCGCTGCGTTCGTCGGGCCGAGGTCGAGGCAGGGCGACCGTGTAGCCGTTGCCGCTCACCGAGTCGCACGGCACCCAGTCGGTGCCGTTGACGCCGATGTACGACAGGTACCTGCACGTCCGACGTGCGGCGGTAGGTGTAGGTCGCGCTCACCGAGAAGTTCGGCGCCAGCTCGTGGTCGATGCCGCCGAGGATCTCCATGTCGCGCGGCGCCTTGTAGTCCGGATCGATCTGGTTGGCCGTGCTGAGCGACGGCGTTCACCGGCGCTCCGAGCGAGCCGCCCGCGATGTCGACCTCGCTCGCGGTCGTCGACCAGGTTGTTGTTGTTGGCGTCGATCCAGCGGTAGTCGATCCGCGCCACGCCGCCGATCGGGTTGACGACCGTCACGTCGGGCATGGCGAGCTGCTGGGTGAAGATCGAGAAGTTCCCGCGCACCTGGGTCTTGTGCGAGTCGTTGAGGGCGTAGGTGAAGCCGACGCGGGGCGAGATGTCGCTCCACGAGATCTTGGTGCCGGCCCCGTCGTAGACGAGGTCGGGCAGGATCTCGGGGAAGAGCGGGTTGGCCTTGGCGGTGGACGCCGCGTTCTCGGCCTTCTGGAGGTCGAAGCGCAGGCCGCCCGTCAGCGTCAGCCGGCTCGAGCTGTAGGTGTCCTGCGCGTAGAGCGAGTTGTAGCTGCCCTTGAACTCGGAGACCACCTCGCGCTGGATGCGCGCGATCTTGCCGCGCGCCGTCTCGATGCGCGCCTCGATCCCGTTGCCGGGCAGCAGGCTCGAGCTCTGGGCGCTCGCGCGGCGGTACGCGTAGCCGAACTTGAACTCGTGCTTGCCGAGGAAGTAGCTGGCGTCCGCGTTGATCGTGTCGGCCGGCCGCACCGACTGGGTCTGCTTGGACGAGCCGTAGGCGATCGAGTTCACGATGTCGAGGCCCTCGGAGAGGTCGAGGCCGCCGATCGGCACCAGCCCGAAGCCCTGGTTGTAGTGGGACAGCTTCACGTTGACCATGAAGCTCGGGCTGAAGACGTGGTTGTCCTCGATCTTCAGGAAGCCGTGCGGACAGTTGTTGTCGGGCTGGAAGACGCCGCCCTGATCGCGTGAGTGGGAGGGCGTCTCGGTGCCGAGCCCGCGGGTGTTGGGACGGCCGAGCTTGATCTTCTCGCCCAGGAACCAGTAGGCCGAGAACATGTTCGACGAGGTGACCTGCCAGTTCAGCTTGGCGTTGTAGTCCTTGAGCACCGTCTTGTCGTGGCTCTGGTTGAGCCGCTGGATCCGCAGGTCCTGCTTGCCGTAGGAGCCCCAGAACCAGAGCTTGTCCTTGACGATCGGGCCGCCCAGGTCGGCCCCGTACTCCGAGAGCTGCTCGGCGTGGTCGGCCTTGTCGCTGCCCAGGAGCCGCGGATCGCCCTCGAGCTCGCTCGGCAGGTTGGAGGCCTCGAGCTTGTCGCTCGCGTAGAAGCCGCTCAGCGAGCCGCGGAAGGCGTTGGTGCCGCGCTTGGTCACCATGTTGATGCCGACGCCGCCCGTGGCCACGCGCACGTCCGCGCCGCCGGTGGTGATCGCGACCTCCTCGAACGAGTCGAAGTCGTAGTAGTTGGGGCTCGCGCCCACGGCCGCCGGGTCGGTGATCACGACGCCGTCGAGCACCCACATGGAGTCCGCCTGCGCGGAGCCCTTGCCGATGTAGCCCGACTGCTGGCCGCTCTCGGAGCCGGCCTGGTTGACGCGGTCGATCTGCACGCCCGGAACGGCGCGCATGAACGCCCACGGGTCGCGCGAGTTGGGCAGCTTGCTGAGCTCGTCGCTGTTGAGCGTCGTGCCCGTGCCCATCCTCTTCGAGTCGATCACCGGGGTCTCGGCGTCGACGGTCACCGTCTCCGCCACGCTCGCGACCTTGGCGATGAACGGGACCTCGACGTTGACGCCGGCGTTGACGATCACGGTGCGCTGGGTGGTCGAGAAGCCGCTGAGCGCCACGGTCACCGTGTAGGTGCCCGGGTCGAGGCTCAGGTAGCGGAACTCGCCCCCCGGACCCGAGTTGGTGGTGCGGGCGCCGGTGTTGGCGCCGGTGAGCGTGACGGTGGCCCCGGGCAGGACGGCCGACTGCTCGTCCGTGACCTTCCCGTAGATGCTGCCCGTCGAGATTTGCGCGAACGCCGCGGGCGCCAGGCCCGCGACCAGCGCGAACGCCAGTGCGAATGCAACCAGCCTTGCTGCGAATCTCATGATTCACGAGCTCCTGTTCAGACGTTTGACCATCGCTCGACACGGCCGGCCGTCCTCGGCCGGCGCGCACGAGCGCCGTTTCCGGCTTTCGGTGGGGGCGCTTGCGTTGGCCCTTCCCGCGCCGAATAGGCGCCGGTTTGGCGCCGTGGAGCCCGGCCATCCCCGGAGAGGCGGGTGAAGCTCGGGCAGCATCCCTGCCGTTTCGCCGACTCTCACGGCGCAGCGGGACGGGTCTGAACGAAGAGGTGCGACAACGACGTCGATCTCCCGATGTCGCCCTTTCGAGCGCGGGAATCGACTTTTCGATCTCCTACAAGATGGAGGCTTTCAAGGGGCAACGCAAGTCTTGAATGCTGAGAGCTACCTGAGCCCCGGATGAGACGCTAACGACCCAAGGATCAGTGAGATACGAGCGAACCCCAGGCCGCGGGCCGTTACTTCCACCAGGGAAGTTTGAACGGCGGCTTCGTGTCCGGGGTCGCTTTGGGCCGGGGCGGCCCGGGATCCACGTAACCGAGCACCGCAGGGACGGGCTTTGGCTTCGGTCCGAACATCATGAAGCCGAGCCCGGCCACGAGCGCGAGGGCGCTTCCGGCGAGCAGCAGCTTCACGTCCCCCGTCATGGCGGCGACGGCCTCCTGGCGATCGCGGGCGCTCACCAGGCTCGGGCGTCTTTGGACGGGGGCCTCGGCCTCCGGGGGTTGGGCGGCCTGCAAGGCCTCGGCGCGCGCCCGGGTCATCCCGCAGTGGCACGACTCCGCGCGCAGCGGCACGCGCCGCCCGCAGGACGGGCACACCCAGCTGTGAGGAGTCGCGGTCGCCACGATCCTTGATCCTAGCCCACCTGGGTGAGAATGCGGACATGCCGGCGATCGAAGCTCTCGGCCACGGCATCCACGCGATCGACACCGGCTTCGTGAGGCCGTACTTCGACGCGAGCCACCTCGTCGTCGAGCGCGGCCGCGCCGCGTTCGTGGACGTGGGGACCAACTTCTCCGTCCCCGGCCTGCTGGCGGCGCTCTCCGGCCTCGGGCTTGCGCACGAGGCGGTCGACTACGTGATCGTCACGCACGTCCACCTCGACCATGCCGGCGGCGCGGGCGAGATGATGCGGCTGCTGCCGCACGCGAAGCTCGTCGTCCACCCCCGCGGCGCGCGCCACATGATCGACCCGCGCCGGCTCTGGGCGGGGGCGACGGCCGTCTACGGCGACGAGGTCATGCGCCGCAACTACGGCACGCTCGTTCCGGTCGACGGGGCGCGCGTGATCGAGGCCCCCGACGGCTTCACGCTCGAGCTCGGCGGCCGGCCGCTCCGCTTCCTCGACACGCCCGGCCACGCGCGCCACCACTTCTGCGTCTGGGACGAAGCCTCGCGCTCGATGTTCACCGGCGACACCTTCGGCCTGGCGTACCGCGAGCTCGCGTCCGACCGCGGACGCTTCGTGATGCCCACGACGACGCCCGTCCAGTTCGAGCCCGAGGCGCTCGTGGCCTCGATCGACCGCCTCGTCGGCCACGAGCCTCAGGCGATGCTGCTCACGCACTACTCGCGGGTCACCGAGATCGAGCGCCTCGCCGGCGAGCTGCGCCACCAGATCGGCGAGCTCGCGACACTCGGCCTGGCCGCCGACGGCACGCCCGACCGCGCCGCGCGGCTGCGCCAGGGCGTGCGGGAGCTCGTGCATGGCTGGGTGCAAGACCACGGCACGCCGCTCCCGCTACCCGCGGTCGACGCCCTCCTGGACGTCGACATCGAGCTCAACGCCCAGGGCCTCGAGGCCTGGCTCGACCGGGATCGCCGCTAGTACGTCAGCCCGTAGCCGTACTTGAAGAGCGGGTCGTACGTGGCGTCGCCGACGTTCGTCGGGATCTGGGCCATCGAGCGGGGCCAGCTGACCGGCAGCTTGCCCGTCGGCTTGTAGTCGCCGAACAGCACGTCGGCGACGCCCGCGCCTTCGGTCCCCGGCAGGAAGGCCGCCACGAACGCGTCGGCCTTGTCGAGCTCGTCCGTGACGATCATCGCGCGGCCGGAGAGCAGCACCACGACGACCGGGGCGCCGCTCTGCTTCGCCGCCGCGATCGCGGCCTTGTCCTCGGGGCCGAGCGAGAGGTCGGAGCGGTCGCCCTGCATCTCCGCGTACGGCTCCTCGCCCACGACCACGACGACCGCGTCGGCGCCCGCGGCGCCCGAGGCGTCCTTCGAGTAGGTCACGTTCGCCGACGGAGCCGCCGCCTTGATCGCCGCGAGGATCGTCGTGCCCGGGATCGCGATGTCCGGCTTGTCCTTGATGCGCAGGCCCTGCCAGCGCACCGTCCAGCCGCCGGCCTGCATCGGCATGTCGTCGGCGCCGCGGCCCGCCACGTGGATCCGCTTCGCCGTCTTCTTGAGCGGAAGCGCGTGCCTGGCGTTCTTCAGCAGCACGAGCGACTCGCGGACCGCGCGCCGCGCCACGGCGCGGTGCTCGGCCGAGCCGAAGCCCGCGACCATCGCGGCGTCGGAGGCGGTCGTGGTGCCCGGCGTGAGGCCCATCGCGAACTTGACGCGCAGGATCCGGCGGACCGCGTCGTCGATCCGCGACTGCGGCACCTCGCCCGCCTCGACGAGGCTCTTCAGCGTGGCGATGAACTCCTGGTACTTCTGCGGGACCATCACCATGTCCATGCCGGCGCCGATCGAGGTCTTGACGTCGCTCCGGTAGTCGCCCGGCAGCTGGTCGATCGCCGCGTAGTCGGAGATCAGGAAGCCCTGGAAGCCGAGCTCGCCCTTCAGGATGTCGGTCATCAGCTGCTTGCTGCCCGAGCACTTCACGCCGTTCCAGCTCGAGTAGGACGGCATGATCGTCGCGACGCCGGCCGCGATCGCGTCGGAGTACGGCGCGAGGTGGATCTTGCGCAGCGTCGCCTCGTCGACCTTCGTCTCGCCCTGGTCGATCCCCTGCGCGCCCGAGGCGTCCTTGAGGCCGGTGCCCCAGCTGGTGCCGCCGTCGCCGACGTAGTGCTTGGCGCACGCCGCCACCGCCTGTGGTCCCTTGAGGTCGGCACCCTGGAAGCCGCGCACGGCCGCCGCGCCGAGCTCCTTCGCGAGCGCGGTGTCCTCGCCGAAGCCTTCGTAGCTCCGGCCCCAGCGCTCGTCGCGCGCCACGGTCACGCACGGAGCGAACGTCCAGTTGGCGCCGGTCGCGCGCACCTCCTGCGCCGTGATGCGCGAGATCTCCTCGACGAGCTTCGCGTTGCGCGTCGCCCCGAGCCCCACGTTGTGCGGGAACACGACGGCGCCCACGACGTTGTTGTGGCCGTGGACGGCGTCGACGCCGTAGAGCAGCGGGATCTTGAGCCGCGACTGCGGCGTCTGCGCGTGGTAGCCGTCGATCATCTCGCGCCAGTCGGCGAACGAGTTGGACTTCTTGGGGTCGGAGTCGCCTCCCGACAGCAGCGAGCCCAGGTGATAGGTCGCGACGTCGGTCGGGGCGGCGAGGAACATCTGGTCGGGCTGGGTCATCTGGCCGACCTTCTCGTCGAGCGTCATCTGCGCGATGAGCGCGTCGATCTCCTTCTCGTGGGCGACGAGCGCACGCTGGCCGGCCGGGACGGGGCCGGGCTCCGTGGCGCGGGCGTCGACCAGCAGGGGCACGGTGAGCACGAGCGGGATCAAGAGGGCGGCCGGGCGGGTAATCTGCATGCGGCGTTGTACCATGACTGAATCGGGTCGCAAGTGGTGCGGGCGGCTCAGGAGGGGTCATGGCCGGCAGAGCCTTTGAGAGCGCCCTGGCGCTAGCAGTCTTCGTTGCGGCCTCCGCCTCGGCCCAGGTGCCGGCGGAAGCGCCACCCCCGGGCCACAAGGCCCCCTCGGCGGCCGTGGCGACCGTGGCCGGGACGCCGATCGACCTCGCCGAGGTGGACGAGCTCATCAAGCCCCAGCTCCTCGAGATGCGCTCGCGCGAGTACCAGCTGCGCAGCCAGGCGGTCGAGGTGCTGATCGGCCGCACGCTGATCGAGAAGGAGGCCAAGGCCCGCGGCATGACGCCCGAGGCGCTCGAGCAGGCGGAGGTGGCGGCCAAGGCGGTCGTGACCGACGCCGAGGTGAAGACGGCGTACACCAACAACAAGGCCCGCTTCGCGAGCGTGGCCGAGGCCACGGCGCTCGAGCAGATCCGAGCGTCGCTGCTGCAGCAGCGCCAGACGGACCGGCGCGCCGCCTACACGCGCGAGCTGCGCGCACGCTACGACGTGCGCGTGCTGATCGAGCCGTTCCGCGTGCCGGTGGAGCTGGCACAGGCTCCGGTGCGCGGCAACCCGAAGGCGACCGTCACGATCGTCGAGTTCTCGGACTTCCAGTGTCCCTACTGCCAGCGCGTGCGGCCGACGATGACGCGGCTGCGCGAGCTCTACTCCGACCGGGTGCGCTTCGCCTTCCGGCACTACCCGCTCGACTTCCACCCGCAGGCCCAGAAGGCGGGCGAGGCCGCCGCGTGCGCCGGCGAGCAGGGCAAGTTCTGGGAGATGCACGATCGGCTCTGGGACAACCCGGGCAGGCTCCAGGTGGACGACCTCAAGGCGCACGCTGCGACGCTCGGGCTCGCGGCCCCGGAGTTCGCGACCTGCCTCGACTCGGGTCGCTTCGCGGCCGCGGTCGAGAGCGACCTGCGCGCCGGCCAGGAGTACGGCGTCTCGGGAACGCCGGCGTTCTTCGTGAACGGGCGGCCGCTCGTGGGCGCGCTGCCGTTCGAGGCGTTCCAGCAGGTGATCGAGGACGAGCTCGCGCGCACCGGGGCGAAGACGCGGACCGCCTCGCAGTGACGCCGTCGCGCCCGGCCTGGCTGCGCTGGGCCGAGCGTCTGCAGGCGATCGCGCAGACGGGGCTCACCTACGCGAAGGATCCCTACGACCTCGAGCGCTACGGCGAGCTGCGCCGGATCGCGCTCGAGATCGCGGCCGCCGGCGTCGAGCTTCCGGTCGACGAGGTGCGCGTGGTCTTCGCCTCGGCGCTCGGGTACCCGACGCCGAAGGTCGACGTGCGCGCGGTCGTGTTCCGGAGCGGGGAGCTCCTGCTGGTGCGCGAGCGCAAGAGCGGCCGCTGGACGTTCCCCGGCGGCTGGGCGGACATAGGCGACACGCCGGGGCACGCGGCCGAGCGCGAGACGCTCGAGGAGAGCGGCTATCGCGTGCAGGCGCACAAGCTGTTCGCGCTGCTCGACAAGGCGCGTCACGAGCACCCGGTGTCGCTCGACTACACCTACAAGGTGCTGATCGGCTGCCGGCTGCTCGACGGCGAGCCCGCCACCAGCCACGAGGTCGACGCGGTCGCGTTCTTCCCGCGCGGCGAGCTCCCCGAGCTCGACCTCGACCGCACGACGCCCGGCCAGGTCGCCTCGCCTGGGCCCACCACGACGACCCGGGCCCGACCGACTGACGACCCCGGGGGTCTGGGGGGTCGTCGCCCAGAACAGGAAGGAGAGCAACCGTTGCCCGTTTGCTCGCAGTCCCGGATGGTGGAGCGGTCTGTCAGTCTGCAGCGAGAACGGCGTGAAGTTCGTACCCCGGTCGAAGTAGTCTTCGGCTTCCGCGCGCTTCAGGAAGTTGACGACGCGGTACGTCACCGGCGTCATCACGATCTCCCACAGCACCTTGAGCGCGTAGTTGGTGAGCATCACGCGCACGACGAGCTCGCTCTCCCACGCTCCCAGGAACGCGAGCGGGTAGAAGACCGTCGAGTCGACCGCCTCGCCGACGATCGTCGAGCCGATCGTGCGGCTCCACAGCAGCTTCCCCGAGGTGGCGAGCTTCATCTTCGCGAGCACGTAGGAGTTGCAGAACTCGCCGCAGAAGTAGGCGACGAGCGAGGCGAGCACGATCCGCGGCGTGCCGCCGAAGACCGTCTCGTACGCCGCCTGGTGCGGCCAGCCGGGAGCCGGCGGGAACGCGAGCACCGCGGCAGCTCATGAACGAGGCGAACGCGAGCGCCCCGAAGCCCGCCCACACCACCTTGCGCGCGCGGGCGTAGCCGTAGACCTCGGTGAGCACGTCGCCGAACACGTAGCTGATCGGGAAGAAGAGCACACCCGCGCCGAAGGTGAAGCCGCCGAGGCGCGCCACCTTCGCGGCCCCGATCACGTTCGCGCACAGCAGCACCGTGACGAACGCCGCCATCACGAGGTCGTAGTAGCGGTACTGGCGCGACGCGCCGGGCTCCGAGCGACTGGCGGGTGTCGTCATGAGGGGGAAGGCGTCGGATCCTAGCTCGCTCGGCGCCTCGCGCCAAGCCGGCCGGCGCTAGGCCTCGGTCCTGACCTGGTAGGGCACGCTCGTGATCACGACGCCCGGCTGGAACAGCAGCGCGAAGCGCAGCATGATCGCGGTCTGCGCGTGCAGGATGTTGTGCCACCCGCGCTCCGGCACGAACTGCGGCACCACGATCGTCATCACCTCGTTGGGCTGCCGCCGCGCGGCGAGCTCGCGGATGTAGCCGACGAGCGGCTCGATCAGCAGACGGTAGGGCGAGTCCAGGATCACGAGCCGGACTCCGGCTCCCCAGTAGCCCCATTTCTCCTGGACGGCGGTGGCGGCCTCGGGGTCGGTCGCCACGTAGACGGCCGTGACGTCCTCGGACAGCGAGCGGGCGTAGTGCAGGCCGGCGACGGTCCCGCGGTGGACGCCGCTCACGGCGAGGATCACGCGGTGGCGGTCGACCCGGACCGGCGGGCCGAAGGCGTCGAGCGACAACGCGCGGGCGAGCCGAAGGTAGTGGCGGTGGATCGCGTAGAAGAACACGACGAGCGACGGGATCACGATCAGGACCACCCAGGCTCCGCTCGTGAACTTGGTCGTGGCGAAGATCAGCGTCACGAGCGCCGTGATCACCGCGCCCACGCCGTTCACGATCATCTTCGCCCGCCAGCGTCGGTCGGGTTTCAGGACCGAGCCGCGCTCCTTCCGCTCTTCGCCCGCGGCGAGCCGGCCCACCTTGTGCCAGCGCCGCGCCATCCCGGCCTGCGACAGGGTGAAGGAGATGAAGACGCCGATCGCAGTAGAGCGGGATGAGCTCTGTGACGCTGGCCTGGAACACGACGATCAACAGCGAAGCGACGAGCGCCAGCAGCAGGATGCCCCTCGAGTAGACGAGGCGGCTGCCGCGGTAGGTGAGCTGACGCGGCAGGAAGCCGTCGGCCGCCTGCAGCGCCGCGAGGCGCGGGAAGTCGGCGTAGGCAGTGTTGGCGGCCATCACCAGGATCAACGTCGTCGCCGCGATCGCCGCGAGGTACAGGACGCCGCGACCGTCGAAGGCCGCCCGCGCGAGCTGCGAGATGACCGTCTCGCGCTCGGAGGGAATGGCGCCGATCGGAACGGCGAGGTAGCTGATGGCGAGGAACAGCGTACCGAGGATGCCCGCCATCCACAGCAAGGTAATCCCCGCGTTGCGGCTGCGCGGCTGCTTGAAGGCCGGGATGCCGTTGGAGATCGCCTCGACGCCGGTGACCGCGGTCGTGCCGCTCGAGAAGGCATGGAGCAGCAGGAACAGTCCGAACGCGCGGGTCGGCACGATCTCGAGCGGCGGGGGATCGGCGAGCGGATGCAGCGTCCCGGTGAAGTGGCGGAACAGGGCGACGCCGACGGTCAGGTACATCATCGCCACGAAGAAGTAGGTCGGCAGCGCGAAGACGAGCCCCGACTCCTTGACGCCGCGCAGGTTCACGAACATCACGAACCCGACGAGCAGCACCGAAAGGGCCACGCGGTGCTCGTAGAGCGCCGCAAACGCGGAGGTGAGCTGGGCGACTCCCGAAGCGACCGACACCGAGACCGTCAAGATGTAGTCCATGAGCAGCGCCGCCCCCGCGACCTGCGCCGCAAACTCGCCGAGGTTGTCGCGGGCGACGATGTAGGCGCCGCCCCCCGAGGGGTACGCGTGGATCGTCTGCTCGTAGGAGATCGTCAGGATCACGAGCAGTCCCACGATGGCGGCCGAGACCGGCAGCACCCAGCTGAGCGCCGCCGTCCCGGCCATCGCGAGGATGATCAGGATCTCCTGGGTCGCGTAGGCCGTCGACGAGAGGTTGTCCGAGGAGAAGACCGCGAGTCCGACGGCCTTTCCGATCGCCTGGTGCGGCGCGTCCGCCGTCGAGAGCGGCCGCCCGATCAGCCAGGCTCTCCAGTTGGAGCTCCTGCGGGCGTCCGAGTCGCGACGGATCTGCGCCGGGGCGCTGGGGCGCACGAAGGCCGATTGGCTCATCAGTCCGAGCCAAGGTAGGCCGAAGGGCCTCAAGACGGCATCAAGACTCCGTCTTCGGTCCTGGGCGCCGTGAGAGTCACTTCTGCTTCGCGGCCAGAAGGACCGGCACCGTCTCGATCAGTCTGCGGGACCGGATCATCGGCTTCGTGACCGCCACGTACTTCTTGAAGTGCGGCGAATCGATATGCGACCGGTAGGCCTCTTCACTCGCGTAGATCTCGAAGAATCGCAGGCGCGTCGGGTGATCCTTCTCGGCCACCGCGTAGATCGCGAGGACGCCGGGTTCGAGGCGCACCGCGGCCTCCATCTCCTCCTTGACCGCCGCCTCGTAGCTCTCGAGCTGCGCGGGATCGATCTCGAGCTCCGCGATGCGGACGACGGCACCTGCGGGCGGCTTGTCCGCACCAGCGTCTCCCCAGGCCAAGGACGCTAGCGGCAGCGCGACGATCGCAAACACAGCTCCACGCATCGTTACCTCTTCGGTCGGTCTGGCGTGCCATGCACCTTGTCGGGCAAGGCCAACGCAACCCGCCACGAATCGTGCGGGAGGTGTTGGACCGGTGAGGGAGCCTCACCACCGCTCGATCCCCATCTGCCTCCTGCCCAGCTCGCTCACGTCGTCCACCGTTGCCCGGCCATCGAAGCGCACCTCGTAGTTCTCCGGAGCAAAGTCGGGCGCGCTCTCGCCCTTTAGGAAGGCCTCCTTCTGCCGCTCGAGATAGGCGGCGTTCTTGGCGCAATGGGGAGCCGCGCCGATGTAGATCACGTTGCTGTAGCCGCGGCCCTCGTGCACGTCTTCGACGGCATGCACGACATCCGGGTGCCACCACACCGTGTCGCCCGGCTCGACCTGCGGAATGGGCGAGAGAGCCGGCATCAGGGTAGGGTGCCAATCGGGCGTGATGGAGAGCGCGCGGCCCGGCTCGGCACCGCACAGCACGTCCTCCGGCACGTCGTCCAGAAGAGGCCGAAGCAGCAGATAGACGATCGCCCGGGCGATCGGCATCAGTTGCAGCGTGCCGTCCCCCGGCCCCTGCGCCGTGAGCGCTGTCCAGCCCTGGTACGTGCGGAACATGCTGCAGACGGCGGGCGAGGGGATCTCCTCGGTCGCCGTCCGGAACGCGCCGTCGAAGGGGTCGTAGGCCCGCCAATCGCCGGCGAACACGTGGCGGTAGACCTGGCGATAGGCCGGGTCGATCCAGCGCTCGACGGAGCCCGCATCCATGTGCGGCGACAGGCCCAGGGTCCGATCGCCGGGCTCACGGCGGCGGATGCGATCGGCATACGTGCATTCGCGGTCCGGGTCGAAATGCAAACCACCTTCGCCCTCATGCCGCCACAGCCGGTTCAGGAAGGCGCGCGTCTCGGCGAGGGCCGGATGCTGCCGCGCTTCCATCTGCGGCTTCGACCAGTAGATGCCGAAGATCTGTGGCCGGCCCGACTCCAGCTTGCTGAAGTACTTGTCGAGCGACGGATCGGCCGGCTGCTCGTAATAGCGGTTGCGAGCGAGGTACTCGCCGATGGCCGAGTTCCATGCCGTGGCCTGCGCACCCGAGAACACGCCCCTCACGACGACCGCGCCGCGCCGCCGGATCTCCTGCCTAACGTCCTCCGGCACGCCGCCGCTCCCCAGCTTCGAGTAATCGACCGACGGAATCACCGGCCGGCCCTGCGCCCGCGCGTCGCGGATCCACTCCACCTCGCGGCGCATGTCCTCTTCGACCTCGGCAAAGACCTTCCTGCGATCGGCGATCTGCGCCTTGAGGCGCTGCTTGGTGGCCCGGATGGTCGCAGCAAGATCACGGCCGACGAGGCTCATGAAACCTCCCGGCATGGCGCGGTGCCCGTAGTTCTTGAAGGATGGTGGGCGCTGTAGGATTCGAACCTACGACTTCCACCGTGTGAAGGTGGCACTCTACCGCTGAGTTAAGCGCCCGTCAGGGCAAACGAAAGGATAAAGGCCACCGCCGCCGGGGGTCAAGCCGGGGCGATCAGTGGCTGACCGTGCACTCGGCCCCGTTCTCGGCGGTCACGATGTAGGTGCCGCGGCACGTAGGTGAAGAGCGAGTACTGCGAGGACGGGTGGTTCTCGCAGCCGCTCGCCGGGCCCGTGCAGAAGCTGCCGTCCGCCTTGGTCCAGGTGGGACCCGGGCGGCCGGTGTCGCGGGCGTGGCCGACCCGCCAGTTCTCGCAGGCCTCGCGATCCGGCGTGCCCTCCGGGCGCACCGGGCAGATCGTGCGGCCGTCCGTGTAGCCGATCGCGGCGCAGTACGCCGGGTCGGGTCCCACGAGCGGCGTCGAATCGAGCGTGTAGCGATCCGGCGCCTTGATGTGCACCTTGCAGTTGAAGCGCGTGACCTCGGGCGGATACGGCCGGCCGCAGCCGCTGCCGATCGGCGGGGCGTTCTGCTCGCGGTTCACGGGGAAGGCGGACGGCGTACAGCTCTGGCGGTAGGCGCCGGCGCCCCGCCGCGCGTGCATGTCCGAGGTCAGCGTGTCGTAGTCCTCGGAGAAGTCGCTCGCGTCCTTGATCCGGATCGTCTGCTGCTCGCTGTCGTCGGGATCCCGCTCCGCGCACAGGTGCGCCGCGCGCAGGTTGCGCACCAGCCCGTCCATGTAGGCGTCCTTGTCGAGCACCTTGTAGGTGCGCGTGTCGGGAGCGGACTGGTCGTGCATGTCGAAGATGTTCGGCTTCTGCTGGGCCAGGAGGTCGATCGCGCTCTCGTACTCGCTCAGCAGGTCCCCCGACCCCGCCCTGTTCCGCGCGCACTCGGCATCGGGGTCGCCCGGGCCGAAGCGTGCAGCTCGCGTCGTGGAAGGGGTCCCCCCCTCCGGCCGCCACGGTGGGGCTGGGGCTCGGCCGGGCGATCGTGGTGGGCGGAGTCGAGGACGAAGGAGCCGAGTCTCCGCACGAGGACTGGAGCAGTGCGGCGGCGGCAATGCCTACGGCCGCGATGCGAGCGAAGGGAAGACGAGCGCGCATAGGGCGATCCTTACCGATGAATTTCGGCCCGAAATGATGCCCAGACGATTAAGGTTCGAGCGTAGCGCTCTCCGGAGGCCCTGACAAGGCTTTCCGGCTCAATGGGCGCCGCAGGGCTCCCGGGGCTCGGTGCCGGCCACGAACAGCTCCATCCGCTTGTGCGGGCAGGCCGGCCGCGCCAGCAGGCCCGTGTCCTTGTCGATCTCGACGTAGACGATGCCCTCCGGCGCGGGCGGGAACTCGGTCGGGGTGCGGCCGTCGAGCGCCGCCTTCATGAAGTCGACCCAGATCGGCAGCGCCGCGCGCGTGCCCGAGAGGCCCACCGGAGTGTTGTCGTCGAAGCCCACCCACACGACGCACAGCAGGTCCGGCGTGAAGCCCACGAACCAGGCGTCGCGGTAGTCGTTGGTGGTCCCCGTCTTGCCCGCGGCTTCGGCGGTGAAGCCGAGCGCCGCGGCGCTCGCGGCGGTGCCTTCCCGGATCACGCTCTGCAGCATGCTCGTCACCAGGTAGGTCGACTCCTCGTGCAGCACCCGCTCGGGCGGCGGGCTCTGGAGCTGCTCGAGCACGACGTTCTTGTCGTCGGCGACGCTCAGGATCGTGGCGGGCGGCACCTTGAGCCCGCCGTTCGCGATGATGTTGTAGGCGCTCGCCATCTCGAAAGGGGTCGCCTCGAAGGAGCCGAGTGCCACCGCGGGATAGGGCTGGATCGGCGCGCCGATCCCGATCTTCTGCGACCAGAGCGCCGCCACCTTGTCGTAGCCGACCATCTCCGCCACCTTGACGGTGGCGACGTTCAGGCTCTTGGCGAGCGCCGTGCGCAGGGTGACCATCCCGAAGTAGGTGTCCTCGTAGTTGGTCGGGATGTACTCCTTGTCCTCGTAGAAGAAGACGGCGGGAGCGTCCTCGACCACGGTCGCCGGCGTGATCGGCGGCAGGCTCGGGTCGTCGAAGGTGGCCTCGAACGCGGTCAGGTAGACGAAGGGCTTGAAGGTGCTTCCCGGCTGGCGGCGCGCCTGCATCACGCGGTTGTACTGGCTGCGGCCGTAGGAGCGGCCGCCCACGAGCGCGACGATGCGCCCGCTCGCGGGCTCGAGCGCCACCAGGCTGCCCTCGACCGTCTGCGTCGTGCGCTTCTTGATCATCTCCTGGACGCGCGCGAGCCCGCGCTGCAGCGCCTGCTGCGCGAGCCCCTGCAGGTGCAGGTCGAGCGTCGTGTAGATCGAGAGGTTGCGCGTCGCCAGGTCCTTCGCCACGTAGCGCTCGGCGAGCTGCTGGCCGACCAGGTCGACGAAGTACGGGGCGTCCGTGCTGTCGCTCGTCGGCCGCTCGACGAGCAGCGGCGCCTTGAGCGTCGCCTCCATCGTCGGCTCGTCGATGAAGCCCGAGTCCTTCATCGCGCGCAGCACCTCGTTCCTGCGCTCGGTCGCGCGCGCCTCGTGGCGGAACGGGTTGTAGGGGTTGGGCGACTGGATCATGCCGGCGAGCAGCGCCGACTCGGGCAGCGTCAGGTTCGTCACGTCCTTGCCGAAGTAGATGCGCGCCGCCTCGCCGACGCCGTTGATCCCGAACGAGCCCGACTGGCCCAGGTAGACCTCGTTCAGGTACATCTCGAGGATCTCCTGCTTCGTCGCGCTGCGCTCGAGCACGAACGCGAGCAGGGCCTCCTGCGCCTTGCGCCTGAAGCTGCGCTCGGCCATCCGGTAGCCGCGCTCGTCGGTGTGCCGCAGGAAGAAGTTCTTGCAGAGCTGCTGCGTGATGGTGCTGGCGCCCTGCGTGTTGGCTGTCGCTGCGCAGGTTGTGGATCACCGCGCGCGTGAGCCCGATCGGGTCGAGCCCCGGGTGGCTGAAGAAGCGGCGGTCCTCGATCGCCAGCACCGCCCGCACCAGGTGCTGGGGCAGCTCCTCGTAGCGCACGCGGCGGCGCTTCTCGCGGTCCTCGCCGTAGAGGTAGGTGACGAGCTGCGGCTCGAGCGTCTGCTGCGCGACCTTGCGCTTGTCGCGGCTGCGGATGTCCTTCACGCGCGTGACCTTCAGCTTGTCGGTCGCGAAGGACACCACGAGCGGCTCGCTCGCGCCGTCGAGCACCGGCCGCGGGAAGAGCGTGACGCCGGCGTCGGACACCGCGAACTGCCCCGGCTCGCTCGGCAGCTGGCGCTCGGCGTAACGCAGCCCGTTGAGCGCCTTCACGAGCTCGTCCGCGGTCGAGCTCCATGCTCGGCCGCAGCACGAGCGGCCGCGCGTAGACGCGGGCCGGCAGGCGTCCCTTCTCGCCGGAGAGCCGCTGCTGCACCATCACGCTGAAGCGCAGGTACTGGTAGATCAGCAGCGAGCTGCCGACCACGATCGGCAGGAAGATCGCCGTGAGCAGGGCGACGACGATCTTGAACCGGCGCAGGCGAGTACACCCGTCGCACGTTCTCGTTCATGGTCCGGGGGCTCATGCGGCGGAGGGCTCAGTATAGCGCCCCGCTCTTCAGGCTCAGGGGCCGAGCGTCCGCGCGAGCCTCCGCACGGCGGCGACCGCCGCGCGGTCGGGCCGGAAGGCGAGCTCGTATGCCGGCGCGAGCGCCGCGGCGTCGGCGCAGGCGTCGAGCGCGCGCGCCACGCCGACAGCGTCCCACGGCGGCGGGAAGCTGCGCGCGAAGAGCCGGGCGGCGGCCTCGCCGCGCGAGAGCGGGACGAGCCGGGTGCGCGTCGCGTGGCGCAGGAAGAAGAGCGCGCCGAGCGGGGCGTTCTCGGGCGACGCGAAGCCGCCGTCGCCGTGCCAGGGCGTGCCGTAGACGCGGACCGCGCGGCGGCCCGGACGCAGCACCAGCCGGTCGTCGGAGAGCAGGCGGGCCTGCTTCGCGTGACGGCGCCAGAGCCGCGCCGTCGTCGACTTGCCCGCGCCGGACTGGCCGCAGAAGACGAGCGCGCGGCCCCGCCACACGACGCCGCAGCCGTGCACCTCGATCGCCCCGTCGCGGGCGAGACGGTGCTGGAACAAGAGCTCGTCGAGCGGGTAGTCGAGCGCGTAGTGCGGGCCGCCCGGCGCCGTCCTCGAAGTCGAGCGTGCCGCGCCGCAGCGCCTCGTCGATCGACACCAGCTTGTAGAGCGGCGGGCGCCGCTTGCGCGTGCTGAAGCTGTAGACGAGCCGCGGGCCGGCGCGCTCGACGCGCCAGACGCCGCCCGAGTCGAAGAGCGGCTCGCCCTTGGCGGGGCGCGCCGGCCGGCGCTCGCGGTAGCGCAGGCGGATGTCGCCGCCGCGGCTCGTCAGGAACGGCCGGAGCGCCTCGGGCGGGTCGAGCGCCGCCACCGGCTTTTCGGCCTCGACGAGCAGCACGAGGCCGCCGACGCGCAGCCGCAGCGTCCGCCGCGGCAAGCGCTCAGGCCCGCTGCGGCGGACGGCGCTCGAGCTGGATCAGCCTGGGCTCGGTCGCGCCGGGGTCGGCGTGGCCGCAGGAGCCGCAGCCCCCCGACAGCGCGGCCTTCGCCTCGGCGTCGGGCCGCGCGGCGAGCGCCCCCGTGCCGAAGCAGCAGGTCGCGTCGCGCCGGTGGCCCGAGCCCTCGCCCATCACGGCCCAGGCGCGCAGGTGCGCGAGCTCGCAGAAGGCGGGCACCACGCCCTCGATGTCGCCCGTCTCCATCTCGGCGGCGCCCGGGCAGCTCCCGCAGAGCGACATCAGGCTGCACTTGCGGCAGATCTCGTTCTTCTGCCAGGTGCGCGCGCGCAGCATCGGGAAGAGCTCGTGCCAGCCCTCCGCGAAGCGGCCGCGCTTCAGGTCGTGGAAGCTCTTGCGCGAGAGCTGGCACATCTGCAGCCGGCCGTAGGGGTCGACGGTGAACGAGCTCTGGCCCGCGCCGCAGCTGTAGACCTGCTCGGTGCCGTATTCGCGCGTCGGGACGCGCGAAGCGCTCGCAGAAGTCGCGGAAGTCCTGCATGCGCTCGGGGTTGCCGAGGTCGAGCGCGAGCGCGCGCTCGGGATCGAGCTGCAGCTCGGAGTTGCGGTTGGCGCCGCAGTCGACGCGCGGGTTGAGCGAGCTGTCGAAGCGGAACACGAGCCCGAGGCTCTTCGCGTACGCATCCATCGCCTCGATCTCGTGGTGGTTCCAGGCGAGCGCCATCGTCTTGAGCGTCAGCGGAATCCCGCGCGCGACGAGGCGCTCGATCCCCTCCATGCACTTGTCGAAGGAGCCCGGCACGCGCGTGACGCGGTCGTACGTCTCGCGCGTCATGCCGTAGAGGCTGATCTCGATCTTCTCGGGGCGGTGCTCGGCGAAGAGGTCGGCGATCCGCTCGGTGACGAGCGTGCCGTTCGTGAAGATCGTGACCAGCAGCCCCTTGGCGCGCGCGTAGAGATAGAGCTCGGGGAAGTCGCGCCGCACCAGCACCTCGCCGCCGGTGAACAGCACGAACAGCGTGCCCTCGGCCACCATCTCGTCGACGAGCTGCTTCAGCCGCTCGAGGCCGAGCTCGCGCTCGCGCTCCTCGCGCGAGCCCGCCGGCTTGTTCACGTAGCAGTGCACGCAGTTGAGGTTGCAGCGATAGGTCGTCTCGATCGTGCCCTCGATCGGGATGCGGTGGCGGTCGAGCCCCGCGCGCTCGCGGAACTCCAGGAAGGAGACCTCCGCGACGCGGCTCGAGGCGGCGGGCGAGGCCACGCGGGGCTAGCTGCCGATCGCGCGACAGGCGCCGCGGAAGCAGCCCGTCGTCGGCCCGGTCGTGCTCACGCGGGTCTTGCAGCCCGTGACGGCCATCTCGCCGGAGACGATGCGCACGCGAACCACCTTCGGGCGCTCGTAAGCCTGGCGCGTCGGGCGTTTCTTCATGCTCGGTCTCCTCCGTCAGCGGGGAGTCTAACACGGCTCTTTCGAGCAGTTTGGCCGGAAAGCGGCGTTCGCGCGGCAACGATGTTTTGCGTGAGCGGGATCACGCCGGTGAGGCCCCGCACAACCCCTCCGGGACGCCTCCGCTAGTCTGGTCTTGATGTCTTTCGGGAGGATCGTCATGCAACGACTAGTCCTGATGCGGTGGGCGGCCGTCGTCATCGCGGCCCTCATCGCCGTGGCCTGCGGGGGCGAGAGTCCCACGGGCGCGCAACGGCGGCGGTGTCGTGGTCCAGGGCGTGGTGATGGGCGACAGCGCCTCGGCGAGCGCCGCCGACACGCGGTCCCCACAAGCGTCTCAGGCCAAGAAGGTAACGGTGAAGGTGGAAGGCACCACCCTCACCGTCGACGTCAACGCGAACGGCACCTTCCAGCTCACGGGCATCCCGAGTGGAACCTTCACGCTGGTGTTCCTGGCCGACGGAGTCGAGGTCGGCCGCGTGGTCGTGACCGCGGGCGACGGCTCCGAGGTCAAGATCGTCGTCCAGGTGACGGCGGGCCAGCTGATCGTGGTCGAGATCAAGGTCGAAGACGGCTCCGGATCCAACACGGACCCCACGAACACGAGCAGCTGCTCGGTCAACGGCGGCACGCTGGGCCAGAAGATCGAGCTCGAAGGCAACGTCGAGTCCGGCAGCTCCGCTGCGTTCAAGATGTCGGTGAACGGGCGCGCCGGCTTCCCGATCGACGTGAACGCGGCGTCCGCGAGCTTCAAGTGCGTGGGCGGCGCCAAGACGTCGAGCGACGCCGAGTGCAAGGCGTCCGTGAAGTCCGGCGCGAAGGTCCACGTGAGCGGCACGCTGATGACGTGCACGACGTCCACCGCGAACGTGACCGCGACCGAGGTGAAGGTCCAGAAGGATTGATGCGCGCCCGGCGCGTTCTCACGCTGGCCGCGGGCCTCGGGCTCGCGGCCAGCCTCGCCGGCGCTGCCCCCCAGAAGGCGGCGCCGGCGACGCCGCCTGCGCCGGACGTCTTCCTGGGCTACTCCTACACCGAAGCCGGCGACGCGAGCCTCAACGGCATCGGCCTCCAGGGCACCTTGCCGGTCGGCGACACGTTCAGGCTGGTGCTCGACCTCTCGGGCCACGACGGCTCGTTCGCGGGCGCCGACTTCGACCAGATCGGCCTCATGGCCGGCGGCCGCTGGAGCTCCGCTACGGGGACGGCTGCGGCCGTTCGCCGACGGGCTCGTCGGCATCGTCCGCACGTCGCTGAGCGTCGACACGGGAGACGCGTCCGTGAGCGACTCCGACTCGGACTGGGGATTCGCTCTCGGAGGCGGCCTCGACTTCGGGCTGAGCGACCGCTGGTCGGTGCGCGGCCTGTTCCACCTGCGGCTGCTGTCGGGCGAGGGAAACTGGGACGCCGATCCCCGCTTCGCGGTGGGCGTCGTCTACCGGCTCGGCCGGTAACTCCCACCGACGACCGCGGCGGGCGTGCCCCGCAGCAAGGACCGCAGTGCCCACTGGAGCCTCGCGAGCGTGCCTCGCCGGGCTACCGCCCTTCGCGTGAGCTCCTCCGCGATCCAGAGCGCCCCCTCCCGCGTCTCGCACACCGCCACGGGCCGAAGGTCCTGGCCGTCGAGGACCTGGTCTTCGCGGACGACCGCCGGCCAGCCATCCTTCCGAACGATGAAGTAGCGCATGGCCGGGCACTCTGACCGAATGAAGGCCAGCGGACACCGGGCCTTGTGACGGTTTGGGAAGCGTTCGGCACGGATGGATGCGAAACGAACGCTTTAGTGCCCGAATTTCTCGACTAACCAACCGATGACGGTGCCGCCGATGGCGCCGAGAATGAGGATCGGTGCATAGGCTTTGGTGATTACGGCATCCGCCAGGCTAAGCAGAGTCCCGACCACCAAGCCGCTCAGCCATCCCGGCCACGGGACGCCGATGGCCCCGATCACGCATCCGATCGAGAAGCGGTTGATGAACGCACCCATCAGGGCCGCCCGCTTGTCGGGGAAGCTCAGAGGAATCATGGAGGCCGCGGAGAGCGCCCCGTAGACGACGCCGCAGATCACTCCAAGCGTTAGGCGAGACACGCAAGGGACGATACCAGAATCAGTCGATCTGGCTTACAACCGATTGCATGACGCAATCTGAACCGCGCGCATGTGCCGCGTGAGGAAGGAAGTGGTATGGCGAGGCTCGTGTTCGGAATGAACCAGTCCCTGGACGGCTACGTCGACCATATGGCGTTTGCGCCAAGCCCCACGCTCTTCCGCCACTTCATCGAGGAGGCTCAGGGGCAGGCGGGCAGTGTCTACGGTCGCCAAATGTACGAGGTCATGCGTTACTGGGACGACGATCATCCTGAATGGGGTGCAGAGGAACACGCCTTCGCGGCGGCGTGGCGGAAGCAGCCGAAATGGGTCGTCTCGCGCTCGTTGAAGTCGGTCGGCCCCAACGCCAGGCTTGTTGGGGATGATCTCGAGAGCGCGATCCGCGAGCTGAAGGCCGAGCGCGACGGGGAGATCGAAGTTGCTGGCCCGGACTTGGCGCAAAGCCTGACCGAACTTGGCCTGATCGATGAGTATCGAATCTACCTGCACCCCGTCGTGCTGGGTCACGGCAAGCCCTATTTCGCCGGGCCCCGGCCGCCGCTCCGCCTCATGGCCAATGATCGGATTGGCGAGGACGTGATCAGGTTGGCCTACGTCCCTGCTTGATCTCGCACTCGCCGGATGAAATCGCCGCGGGCGCGTAGGTGGGGACCGAAGCGTCGGGTTCGTAGGTGGCATCATCCCGAGCACCGGCATTCCCACCGGGGGAGCATAATGGAGCTTCGCAACTTATCCCCGGTGTTCGGCGGACGGTGCTAGGTGCGAGGAGGCCACATGCGGCTAGGTTCGTGGCGCGGCCTTGAAGTTGCGCGAGACGTGAGGGTGGTCGCCGCCATCGGCGGCTTGGCGTTCTTTGCACTCGCGCTTCCTGCAGGCTTTGAAGGCTTGGCTCCAATACTGGGGCTGCTTGCAGCCCTGGCGGTCGTCGCTGCCGTGCTCATGCATCTTCGTGGGGGGCCAGAGGCGTCGCCCGTTGACGCCAACTATCAGACGCCACACCGCGGGCCAAACATGAGCCGCATCGCCTTGGGTGGCTTCCCGGGTCTCATCGTCGCCGCAGGGTTTGTCTGGATGTTCTGGTCGGGCCTACCGGCGTTGCGTCCGATCGTAATCGCTCTGGGTGTTTTTGGCCTGCTGGGCGGAGCAATCCTTGTGCGAATCGGCGGACGGCGCCGCCCTATCTCCTCAAACCCTTTGGGCCTACACGGCGATGCCCACTCAGCGCAGTCACGGCCTGACCGATGAGACAGGAGCCACGAAGCCGCAGAACAAGGGGATGAAGCAGACGAGCGTTGAGCATACTGAACGCTCGCAGCTTATCCCCGGTGTTGGGCGAACTTGAGGAGTGCGACGATGATGCGGACAAGTCTGGCATGCGTCGCCTTCGCATTCCCAGGCTTCTTAGTGTCCGCAGGCGAGGGCCCGAGAAGCGTCGCGGTGAGCGTTCGGGCTCTCGCGGCTCCCAGCCCGAAGGTTGAGGTGGAGTTCCGGAACCTGACCGACGCCCCGTTGGACTACTCCGTGTACGTTGAACTCACCTTGCGAAGTCTGGATCAGCCGGCAACAGGTGGCGAGCAGTCAACGCTGTATTCATCAATAGACCCGGCCACGGGTCAGTTTGGTGGCTACTACGCGGACGGTTCAACGGTGCGACTCCAACTTCAGGCGGGTCAGATTCGCGCGATTAGGATCGACCTCGACAAGCTCAAGTGGTCGCTTGGCCCTAACTGGGTCTGGAGGCCTCTCGATCTGTGGCAAATGGCGGATGCCGGCACGTACGCGCTGGTTGTCGATTTCGGGATCAGTGCTCCGCGGGACCGCATCGAGCGTGTCTTTGCTGGCCCGGTGAAGCTGCGAATTGTGAGTCAATGACGCGTGTCGCCCAACAAAGGGATGAAGCAGACGAGCATTGAGCGGCCCCGCCGGCACGCGGCCCTTCGAGAGCCTCGCCTAGTTCATCGACGCGAGGGCTCGCGCCCTCCGCTTTAGCTCCTCGACGAGCCGGAGCGCCTCTGCTGCGTGTCGCAGACCGCGATGGGCTCGCGGTAGCGCCAGTTGAGCAGCTCGTCCTCGCGGACCAGCGCGGGCCAACCACCCTTGCTGAAGATGACGTAGCGCATCGCCGCCTAGTCTCCTCGGGGGAGGCCCACCAGCATCGCGTGCGTGTGACGGTTCGCGGACCGTCTGGTCACGACCGGAATTGTCCCCTCGCCTTCGTCGTGACCCCCGTGATACTTTGGTGATGGTCGTGCTGGCACGGGGCCAGCGCCGGCGAAAGCCGGTAAGTCGGCCGACCGTCGCCCTAAAAGCGGCGGGTTAGAGACGTAGGACGTTGCGGCAATCCCGCCGCGAAGTTTCTTTGGGCCATCAACCCAAGGGAGGACGACATGACGGACGACGCTGCCCTTCCCGAGAAGGTCGCAAACTCCTTTCAGCAGCTCAAGGCGATAGCTGCGCAGCTCAACGACGTCTCCCGTGAGCTGGGCAAGCAGATCGCCGCACTCGATCAGACCCTCCAGTTCCTGAATCTGGGCGTCCCCACTTGGGTCCTGATTCGCGGTGGCGACTCAGATGACGGCCAGACCTACTGGCTGCTCGAACTCGGCTACGCCAAGGTGGGTTCTACCTGGGGCGTCGCGGTGCGAGAGCGTGAGGGCGCTTATCGCGACGACAGCGAGCGCGGTGACCTGTGGCTCTTCGCCAACGCACCTCGCGTGTTTCGAGCCGAGGCGGTGGACAAGCTGCCCGATCTCTTGGAGCAGCTGATCAAAGAGGCGACGAAGACTACTGGCTCACTTCGCGCAAAGGTCAGCAAGGCGAACCAGATCGTGAAGGCATTCTCGGAGCCACCGAAGGTGACTGCGGGGATGCAGCGTCAAGCGCTCAGCGGGGCCGACATCGCCGGGGACGTGGCCCGCGCGGTGCTGAAGCACGATGTGGACACGATCGTCGCAGGCGCGGCCATGGATCCTCGCGCACTCCTGAACGCGAAGAAGAAGTAGCGCGGAGATGACAACAACCACGCTCGTGGTGTGCCTCGTGGTCGTCTGCGCGGGCCTCATCCTCGTCCCGCTGGTCGGCAAGCGCCCCATGAGGGCAAGCATGAAGGTGTGGAAGCTCTTCAGCTTCTCCCTCGACACGCGGGAGCGCAGGCCGTCTCTCGCCGCCACAACGCCGCCGTCCCTACCAGGTCACGTTCGGGGGAGCCTGCCCCCGGGAGCCGCCTAGCTCGCGTAACGTTGCGCCGGGGACCCCGCAACCCCGGCGCAACCCCAGCCGGGCGATGGCTCGTAAGTTGGCGCGCCCGGAGGGACTCGAACCCCCAACCCCCAGGTTCGAAGCCTGGTGCTCTATCCGGTTGAGCTACGGGCGCGGCGTCGCCCATCATAGCGCGTGCCGCGAGCCGCCTTGATGCGCCGATTCGCCCTCTCCTCCTTCGTCTGCCTCTCGCTCGCCGCTGGTCCGACTCGCGCGGCCGAGCCCGATCGCTTCGACGCGCTCGTCGAGGCCGAGCGTGCGACGCAGCGGGTTCCCGGCGTCGGGATCGCGATCGTGCGCGGCGGGGAAGTGGTGAAGCTCCAGGGCTACGGGCTCGCGAACGTCGAGCACCAGGTGCCCGTGAAGCCCGAGACGATCTTCCAGTCGGGCTCGCTCGGGAAGCAGTTCACGGCTGCGGCCGTCATGCTCCAGGTGGAGGACGGCACGCTCGCGCTCGAGGATCCGCTCACGCGCTTCTACCCGGACGCTCCGCCGGGCTGGAGCCGCATCACGATCCGGAACCTGCTCAACCACACCTCGGGCATCGCCGACTACGGGCAGGCGAACGTCGACTACCGCAGGGACTACGGCGACGACGAGTTCGCGCGCGTGGCGTTCGGCCTGAAGCTCGAGTTCCCTCCGGGCACGCGCTTCAGCTACTCCAACACCGGCTACGCCCTCCTCGGCTTCATCGTGCGCAAGGTCTCGGGCCGCTTCTACGGCGACGTGCTGGCGGAGCGCGTGTTCGCGCCGCTCGGGATGAAGACGGCGCGCGTGATCGGCGAGGCGGACATCGTGCCCAACCGCGCGGCGGGCTACGAGCTGAAGAAGGGCGAGCTCGAGAACCAGGACTGGGTGTCGCCGCAGCTCAACACCATGGCCGACGGGTCGCTCTACCTGAGCCTCCTCGACCTCGTGGCCTGGGACCGCGGCCTGCGGGCGCGAGCCGTGCTGAAGCCCGAAAGCTGGGAGCAGGTCTTCACGCCCGCGACGCTCCGCGACGGCACGCGGACCCAGTACGGCTTCGGCTGGCGGCTCTTCGAGGTGGCGGGCCAGAAGGTCGAGCGCCACGCCGGCGCGTGGCAGGGCTTCAAGACCGAGATCGCGCGCTTCCTGGGCAGCGATCTCACCGTGATCGTGCTCTGCAACCTCGCGCAGGCCGAGCCCGCGCGCTTCACCGACGCTCTCGCGGCGCTCGTCGACCCGGCGCTCGCGAAGCGCGCCGCGCCGTAGGCGGCTAGCCGATCACCTCGAGCCGCACGACACCCGTGCCGGGGCCGATCAGGCCGATGGCCTTGGCCGCGGCCTTCGAGAGGTCGATCGCGCGCCCCTTGTGCGTGGGGAAGCGGTCGTTGATCCGCACCACGACGCTCTTGCCGGTGGACGGGAAGGTCACCTTCACGAGAGTGCCGAACGCCCAGTAGGCGTGGGCGGCCGTGAGCGCGTCCTGGTCGAACTTCTCGCCGCTCGCGGTCTTCTTTCCGTCGAACCCGGGCCCGTACCAGGACGCGACCCCCTCGACGATCGTCCCGCGAGCCGCCAGCTCCGGCGGCGGGAACTTGTAGTCCTTCGGGTTCGGATTGTGCGAGCACGCGCCCAAGCAGTCCCACGGTGACGGCCAGGGCAAGCGGCCGCTTCATGCCACCGTGTGCACGCGCAGCATGTTCGTCGCGGCCGCGGCGGCGGAGTGCCCGGACAGCATCAGGATCGTGTCGCCGCTCTCGACGATGCCGCGCTCGCGCAGCTGCTGCTCGCCGATCGTGAGCAGGTCGTCGGTGCTGCCCGCCAGGTCGGCGCGCACCGGCACGACGCCCCAGGACAGCGCGAGCTGGCGGTACACCTGATCCGAGGGCGTGACCGCGACCACCGGCACGCGCGGCCGATGCATGGCCAGCAGGCGCGCCGTGATGCCGGACTCGGTGAAGGCCAGGATCAGCTTGCACCCGAGCTCCTCGGCCACCGAGACGGCGACGCGCGCCAGGCTGCGCGTGATGGGCGTGCCGGGTGCCTGGGGCCCGCGCGGCTGATCGCTCCTTCGGCTGTCGCGGCGCCGCATCGAGCTCGCGCCGTGCTCCTCGGTGAAGTGCGCGATGCGCGCCATCGTCTCGACCGTCTCGACCGGGAACTTGCCGACGGCGCTCTCGCCCGACAGCATCACCGCGTCGGTCCCGTCGAGGATGGCGTTCGCGACGTCGGAAGCCTCGGCGCGCGTCGGCCGCGGGTTCTCGATCATGCTCTCGAGCATCTGGGTGGCGGTGATCACCACGCGCCCGGCGTTGTTCGCGGCGGCGATGATCCGCTTCTGCGCGATCGGCACGTTCTCGGTGCCGAGCTCGACGCCCAGGTCGCCGCGGGCGACCATCACGCCGTCCGCGGCCGCGAGGATCGCCTCCAGGTTGTCGAGCGCCTGCGGCTTCTCGATCTTCGCGATCAGCGAGGTGTTCGCGCCCAGCGAGTGCACCAGCTCCCGCGCCTGCTCCAGGTCCTGCGCCTGGCGCACGAAGGACAGCGCGATGAAGTCGACGCCGTGCTCGACGCCGAACGCGAGGTCGCGGCGGTCCTTCTCCGTCAGCGCCGGGGTCGAGAGGGCGACACCCGGCAGGTTGATGCCCTTGTTCGAGCGGAGCGGGCCGCCGTCCACCACCTCGCACTCCACTCGCGTGCCGGACGTCCGCTGGACGCGGAGCTCCAGGTTGCCGTCGTCGAGCAGCACGCGGTCGCCGGGCTTGACGTCGTGCGGCAGCGCCTCGTAGGTGGTGGAGATGAGCTCGCCGTCTCCCTCGACGAGCGGCTCGGTCGTGATCGTGATGCGGGCGCCGTTCACGAGCTCGACGCCGTCCTTCACCTTGCCGGTGCGGATCTTGGGGCCCGAGAGGTCCTGAAGCAGCGCCACCGGCTTGCGCAGGCGCGTCGCGATCTCCCGGACACTCGTCATCACCGCGAGGTGCTCGTCGTGGCTGCCGTGCGAGAAGTTCAGGCGGAAGACGTTGACGCCCGCCTGGATGAGCTGCTCGAGCCTCTGGGGGCTGCGGGACGCCGGGCCCACGGTCGCGACGATCTTGGTCCGGCGCATGGTTGCGGGAAGTATAGAGGCTAGATTGACACTCCGTTCGACCGAACGCTATAGTTCGCCGGCTCACCGCCTTGCAGGATTTCGGCGGTACTCAGACCCTCATGCCCAGCTATGCCCCGATCCTGATCTTGGGTGCCGCCGCCTTCGGCTTCGGCGTCTTCACGCTCGTGGCGTCGTACCTGCTCGGCCGGCCGCGTCCGACGGCCGCCAAGAGCGCGAGCTACGAGTGCGGCGTGCCCCCGATCGGCAACGCGCGCGAGCGCTTCCCGATCAAGTTCTACCTCGTCTGCATGATCTTCATCCTGCTCGACGTCGACGCCGCCTTCCTCTATCCGTGGGCGCTCACGTTCCGCGAGCTGGGCGTCTTCGGCCTCGTCGAGATGGGCGTCTTCATGGCGCTGCTCGGCGGGGGATTCGTGTACGCCTGGAAGTCCGGCGCGCTCGACTGGTAGCCGACCGCCCCGCGATGCAGCTCACGCCCCAGAACAAGGCCCGCTTCGACGAGATCGTCGCGCGCTACCCGGTGAAGCGCTCGGCGCTCCTGCCCGCGCTGCACCTCGTGCAGGAGCAGGAGGGCTGGCTGAGCCGCGAGGCGCTCGCCTACGTCGGCAGCCTGCTCGGCCTGTCGCCGGCCCAGGTCCACGACACGGCGAGCTTCTACACGATGTTCCGGCTGAAGCCCGAGGGCAAGACGCTGATCGAGGTGTGCACGACACTGTCGTGCGCGCTCGGCGGCGCCGAAGAGCTCGTCGAGCACGCCTGCCGCAGGCTCGGCGTGAAGCCGGGCGAGACGACGGCCGACGGCAAGTTCACCGTGAAGGGCGTCGAGTGCCTGGCCGCCTGCGGTGGCGCGCCGGCGGTGCAGGTGAACGGCGAGTGGCTCGAGCACGCGACGAGCGCCGACGTCGACAAGGTGATCGCCGGCGAGAACGGTCGCGCGCAGCTTCGCGTGGCCGAAGAGCCCGGGCGAGCACATCCTGTTCGCGAACGTCTGGAAGGAAGGCTCGACGACGCTCGCGGTCTACGAGGCGGGCGGCGGCTACGCCAAGCTCGGCGAGTGGCTGAAGCGCGTGCCGGAGTCGATCGTCGACGAGGTCAAGAAGTCGGGCCTGCGCGGGCGCGGCGGGGCCGGGTTCCCGACCGGCATGAAGTGGAGCTTCCTGCCCAAGGACAACCCGAAGCCGCGCTACATGTGCGTGAACGCCGACGAGAGCGAGCCCGGGACCTACAAGGACCGCGTCATCATCGAGCGCGACCCGCACCGGCTGATCGAGGCGCATCGTCGTGAGCTGCCACGCGATCCGCTCGAAGACGGCCTACATCTACATCCGCGGCGAGTTCCACGAGGGCGCGCGCACGCTCGAGAAGGCGCTCGCCGAGGCGCGCGCGAAGGGCTACGTCGGCAAGAACATCCTCGGCACCGGCGTCGACGTCGAGATCCACGTCCACCGCGGCGCGGGCTCCTACGAGTGCGGCGAGGAGACGGCGCTCATCGAGTCGCTCGAGGGCAAGCGCGGCCAGCCGCGCATCAAGCCGCCGTTCCCGGCGGTCGTCGGCCTCTACGGCTGCCCGACGATCGTCAACAACGTCGAGACGCTCGTGAACGTGCCGCTGATCCTGACGCGCGGCGCCGAGTGGTTCGCGGCCTACGGCACCGAGAAGAACGGCGGGCCCAAGCTCTACTCGATCAGCGGCCACGTGGCGCGCCCCGGCAGCTACGAGGCGCCGATGGGCAAGATCACGCTGCGCGAGCTGATCTACGGCCAGGGCTACGCGCAGGGCATGCGCGGCGGCGGCACGCTGAAGGCCGTCATCCCGGGCGGTTCCTCGACGGCGGTGCTGACGGCGGCCGAGATCGACATCCCGATGGACTTCGACGGCGTCGCCAAGGCCGGCTCGATGCTCGGCTCGGCCGGCACCATCGTGATGGACGACTCCACCTGCATGGTGTGGATGGCGAAGAACCTCAGCTACTTCTACAAGCACGAGTCGTGCGGCAAGTGCTCGCCGTGCCGCGAGGGCACCGGCTGGATGCTGCGCCTGCTGACGAGAGATCGAGGCGGGAGAGGGGCAGCCGAGCCGACATCGACCTGCTCTTCAAGGTGGCCGACTCGATCGCCGGCAAGACCGTCTGCCCCTTCGGCGACGGCGCGATCGTGCCGCCGCAGTCGTCGCTCGCAGAAGTTCCGCGCCGAGTTCGACTACCACGTGCGCGAGAAGCGCTGCTGGAAGTCGGTCGCCCCCACGTTCGAGCAGGCGCTCGCGAAGAGCGGCGCGACGGTGGGCGCGTGAACCCGGGCCCGACGCTACAGGCGTTGAGCCCGGCGCTGCAGGAGCTGATCCTCGCGGCCGTGAAGGTCGCGCTGATCATCCCCGCGCTGCAGGGCGTCTTCTCGCTGATGACGTGGATCGAGCGGCGCGTGCTCGCGTTCATGCAGTTCCGGCTCGGCCCGAACCGCACCGGGCCCTTCGGGCTGCTGCAGCCGATCGCGGACGGCATCAAGCTCTTCTTCAAGGAAGAGGTGATGCCGGCGGCGGCCAACAAGTGGGCGTTCCTCGCGGCGCCGGTCGTGGCGGTCACCACCTCTTTCCTTGCGGTGGCGGTGCTGCCCTACGGGCCGCCGTTCAAGCTGCCGACCTGGGGCTTCCTGCCCGAGTGGCTGCAGGGGCGCGACTTCCAGTTCCAGATCGCCACGATCGACGTCGGGCTGCTCTTCATCTTCGCGATCACGGCGCTCGGCGTGTACGGCGTCGTGCTCGCCGGCTGGGCCGCCAACAACAAGTACAGCATGCTCGGCGCGCTGCGCTCCTCCGCGCAGATGTTCTCCTACGAGCTCGCGCTCGGGCTGAGCTTCGTGACCGTGATCATGCTGGCGGGCTCCTTCCAGATCGGCGACATCGTCGCCGGGCAGGCCGGCGGGTTCTGGCACTGGAACTGCGTGCGCCAGTTCCCGGCCTTCCTCGTGTACTTCATCGCGGCGGCCGCCGAGGTGGCGCGCACGCCGTTCGATCTGCCCGAGGGCGAGACCGAGCTCGTCGCCGGCTTCCACACCGAGTACTCGTCGATGCGCTTCGCGCTCATCCAGATGGCCGAGTACGTCAACATGATCACGGTCACGGTGCTCGCCACCAGCCTGTTCCTGGGCGGCTGGCACTCGGGCATCCCCGGCGTGCCGTCCGAGGGCCTGCTCGGCTTCGTGTTCTGGGGCGCCAAGGTGGCGTTCCTGCTGTTCGTGTTCATTTGGCTCCGCGGAACCCTGCCGCGCTTCCGCTACGACCAGCTGATGCACTTCGGCTGGAAGGTGCTGATCCCCGTCGCGGCCGTCTGGATCTTCGTCACCGCCGCCGGCGTGGCGCTGGCGGGCTGGTAGCGCGATGGACCAGGCGCTCTTCTACGCGGCGGCCCTGCTCGCGGTCGTCTCCGCGCTGGTGGTGATCGGCCAGAAGAACCCGATCTACTCCGCCTTCGCGCTCATCGTGACGCTCTGCTCGCTCTCCGTGATCTTCGGGCTGCTGGGGTCGCCCTTCATCGCCGCGCTGCAGGTGATCGTCTACGCCGGCGCCATCATGGTGCTGTTCCTGTTCGTGCTGATGCTGCTCAACGTCAAGCGCGAGGAGGACGTTCCCGGCCGCGGCGGCCGCACGCTCGCGTCGATCGCGGTGGTGCTGGTCGCCCTGCTGGCCGGCCAGGCCGGCTTCGTGCTCTGGAACACGACACTCGCGCCGGCGGCCGCGTTCGACGCCTCGACGCGGCGGATGTCCCAGATCCTGTTCTCGCCGCACTTCCTCTACGTGTTCGAGGCCACCTCGATCCTGATCCTGGCCGCGCTCGTGGGCGCCGTGGCGCTCGCGAAGAAGGACGCCTGATGGCCGAGCCCGGCTTCGTCCACCAGGCCGTGCTGCTGAGCCTCGTGCTGTTCGGGATCGGCGCGCTCGGCGTCTTCCTGCGCCGCAACGTGATCACCGTGCTGATGTGCATCGAGCTGATGCTGAACGGCGCCAACCTGGCCTTCGTCGCCTTCTCGCGCGCGGCGGGCACGCTCGACGGGCAGGTGCTGGTGTTCTTCGTGATGGTGGTGGCCGCGGCGGAAGCCGCCGTCGGCCTCGCGATCGTGATCGCGCTCCACCGCCACAGGGACACCCTCGACATCGACGCCTTCAACGTGATGAAGGGCTAGCGTGAGCGAGCTCACCACCCTCGACCTGCTGCTGCCGTTCGCGGTGCTGCTGCTGCCGCTCGCGGGCTTCGTCGTGCTCGCCCTGTTCGGCGACTGGATCAACAAGGACAAGGAGCAGAGCGGCGCCTGCTGGCTCGCGTGCGGCACGGTGCTCGCCGCGTTCGGCTTCGCCGTCGCGACCTGCCTGCGGCTCTACGCCGTCGCGGGCGGCAAGGAGGGGCTGCGCTTCACCCAGCCCTACCTCGGCTTCGAGTGGATCGAGGCCGCGAGCTTCCGCGTGCCCCTGAACCTGCTGATCGACCCGCTCTCGTGCGTGATGATGCTGGTCGTCACGCGGGATCGGCTCGCTGATCCACATCTACTCGGTCGGCTACATGGCGCACGACGAGGAGCGCGTGCGCTTCTTCTCGTACCTGAACCTGTTCACGTTCTTCATGCTGCTGCTCGTGATGGGCGGCAGCCTGCCGCTGCTCTTCGTCGGCTGGGAGGGCGTCGGGCTCTGCTCCTACCTGCTGATCGGGTTCTGGTACAAGAAGGACAGCGCCTCGGCCGCCGGGCTCAAGGCCTTCGTCGTCAACCGCATCGGCGACGTCGGCCTGATCCTCGGGATGATCTTCATCTTCCACGCCTTCGGCAGCCTCGACCTCGTCGACATCGTCGACAACGCGGGCGGCCTCGCGCCCGAGGCCATGGGTGTCTTCGGGCCCGTGACGATCGCGTGCCTGCTGCTGTTCGTGGGCGCGATCGGCAAGAGCGCTCAGATCCCGCTGCACGTCTGGCTGCCCGACGCGATGGAAGGCCCGACGCCGGTGAGCGCGCTCATCCACGCGGCGACGATGGTGACCGCCGGCGTCTACCTGACCGCGCGGCTCGGCCCGCTCTACCACCAGTCCGAGACGGCGCTCATGGTGGTGGCGGTGGTCGGCGCGGTCACGGCGCTCATGGCCGGCACGATCGCGATCGTGCAGACCGACATCAAGCGCGTGCTGGCGTACTCGACCGTCAGCCAGCTCGGCTTCATGTTCCTGGCCGCCGGCATGGGAGCCTTCGGTGTCGCGGTGTTCCACCTCTACACGCACGCCTTCTTCAAGGCGCTCTTGTTCCTCGGCTCGGGCTCGGTGATCCACGCGATGTCGGGCGAGCAGGACATGCGCCGCATGGGCGGGCTGCGCACGAAGATCCCCTGGACGTTCGGGACCTTCCTGATCGGGACGCTCGCGATCGCCGGGATCCCGTTCTTCGCCGGCTTCTACAGCAAGGACGAGATCCTGCTCTCCGCGATCCACCATCCGTCGCTCTTCGGGATCGCGCTCTTCACGGCGCTGCTGACGGCGGCCTACATGTCGCGGCTGCTGTTCCTCACCTTCTTCGGCGAGTTCCGCGGCGGCCACGAGGCCGAGCACCACCTGCACGAGTCGCCCTGGACGATGCTCGGGCCGCTCGTGATCCTCGCGATCGGCTCGGTGGTCGCCGGCTACGAGCTGTTCCCGGGCAACGCCGGCGCGCGCGTCCGGCTCCCGGAGGTGATCCAGCCGGTGTTCCGCCTGGGTGAGTCGCACCTCGCGCCCGTGACCTGGCTGCCGATCGCCGCGACGCTCAGCGCCGTGCTCGGCATCCTGATCGCCTGGTACCTCTACCTGGCGATGCCCGGCGTGCGCGCGGGGCTCGCGCGCGTGCTGCGGCCGGCGCTTTCCGTCTTCTCGGCCAAGTACTACTTCGACCACGTCTACGACGGCTTCGTGCGGCACGTGGTCGTCAAGGGCAGCGAGCTCCTGCTGTGGACGCGCGTCGACGCCGGCTTGATCGACGGCGCCGTCAACGGCCTGGGGACGCTGATGCGCTCGCTGGCGCGCTCGCTGCGGCCGGTCCAGACCGGCTTCGTGCGGCACTACGCGCTGCTGCTGCTGGCGGGCGCGGTTGCCGTGGTCTCCTACCTGCTCTCTTCCGCCGGACGGGTGCACCCGTGATCCCGCAGCTGCCGCACCTGCTCTCGCTCTTGATCCTGCTCCCGCTCGCGGGTGCGCTCGTGGTCGCGCTCACCCGGCGCGAGTCCGTGTCGCTGCAGAAGCTCGTCGGCCTCGCCGTCACGCTCGCGACGTTCGTGATCTCGCTCGGGCTCGTCAAGGGCTTCAAGGACGTCGCGAGCTACCAGTTCGAGGAGCGGGTGTCGTGGATCCCGAGCTGGGGCATCAGCTACCACGTGGGGATCGACGGGCTCTCGCTCTGGCTCGTGATCCTGACGACGTTCCTGACGCCGCTGTGCCTGCTCGGCTCCTGGACGCAGATCGAGTCGCGCGTGCGCGAGTTCGTGCTGTTCATGCTGCTGCTCGAGGCGGGCATGATCGGCGTGTTCGTGGCGCTCGACCTCTTCCTGTTCTACGTGTTCTGGGAGGCGATGCTGATCCCGATGTACTTCCTGATCGGGATCTGGGGCCACGACCGCCGCATCTACGCCGCGGTCAAGTTCTTCCTCTACACGTTCGCCGGCAGCGTGCTGATGCTGGTCGCGTTCCTCGTGCTCTACAGCAACACGGGCTCCTGGACCTTCGACATCCCCAAGCTCGTCGAGACGCCCGTCGACCCGGCGCTGCAGACGTGGCTCTTCCTGGCCTGCGCGCTCGCGTTCGCGATCAAGGTGCCGATGTGGCCGTTCCACACCTGGCTGCCCGACGCGCACGTCGAGGCGCCCACGGCCGGCTCGGTGATCCTGGCGGGCGTGCTGCTGAAGATGGGCGGCTACGGCTTCCTGCGCCTCGCGATCCCGCTCTTCCCGGACGCGGCGGTGCGCCTCGCGCCGCTCGTCGGCGTGCTCGCCGTGATCGGCGTCGTCTACGGCGCGCTCGTCTCGCTCGTGCAGCCCGACCTCAAGAAGCTCGTCGCCTACTCGTCGGTGTCCCACCTCGGCTTCGTCATGCTCGGGATCGCCGGGCTCTCCACGATCGGCGTGACCGGGGCGGTCTACCAGATGCTGAACCACGGCATCTCGACGGGCGCGCTCTTCTTCCTGGTCGGGATGCTCTACGAGCGCCGTCACACGCGGCAGATCGCCGAGTTCGGCGGGCTGCGCTCGGTGATGCCCTGGTACTTCGTGATGTTCCTGCTGACGAGCCTCTCCTCGATCGCGGTGCCCGGCACGAACGGCTTCGTGGGCGAGTTCCTGATCCTGATGGGCGCCTGGAGCTTCAGCCCGACGCTCGTGGCGGTGGCGTCGCTGGGCGTGATCCTGGCGGCGGCCTACATCCTCTGGATGGTGAAGCGCGTGTTCTACGGCGAGCTCACGAACGCGAAGAACCAGGGCCTGCCGGACCTGTCGCCGCGCGAGACCGCGGTGCTGCTGCCGCTCGTGGCGCTCACGATCGTGATGGGCGTGATGAGCCCGATCTTCACGCGGCGGATCGAGCCGTCGGCCGACGCGCTGGTGCGCCAGGTCCGCGCGCGCACGCAGGCGGCTCCGGCCGGAGTGACGGCGCGCGGTCGCGCCCGCGCCGGTCGCGACGCCGGTCGCGGAGGCCCGGCGATGAGCGAGACGCTCGACCTCCGGCCGGTGATTCCGGCCGCGCTCGTGGCGCTGACCGGGCTCGTGACGCTGCTCGCCCAGGCCTTCACGCCCAAGGGGCAGCGCGCGCCCTCGGCCGCGCTGTCGCTCGCCGGCCTCTCGGGCGCGCTCGCCTCGGTGTGGCTGCTCGGGCAGGAGCCGACGCGCGGCGCCGTGCTGGCGGGCGCGCTCTCGGCCGACGGCTTCTCGCTCTTCCTGCAGGCCGTGATCCTGGCGGTGGCGATCGTCACCGTGCTGCTCACGCCCGGCTACCTGGGCGCGAACGGGATCGAGCGCGGCGAGCACTACGCGCTGCTGCTGTTCTCGGTGGTGGGCATGCTCGGCCTCGTCTCGAGCCTCGAGCTCGTCTCGATGTTCGTGGCGCTCGAGATCATGTCGGTGGCGCTCTACGGCCTCGCGGGCATCGACCGCGCGCGGCGCGAGAGCCAGGAGGCGGCGCTCAAGTACTTCATCACCGGATCGTTCGCGTCGGCCTTCTTCCTCTATGGCGTCGCGCTGGTGTACGGCGTGACCGGCAGCACCTCGATCGAGCGCGTCACGCGCGCGCTCGGCGTGATGGGTCCGCAGGCGCTGCCGCTCGCGGTGCTCGGAACCGCGATGCTGCTGGTGGGCTTCGGCTTCAAGATCGCGAGCGTCCCGTTCCACATGTGGACGCCGGACGTCTACGAAGGGGCTCCGACCACCGTCACGGCCTTCATGTCCGCGGGCGTGAAGGCGGCCGCCTTCGGGGCGCTGCTGCGCGTGTTCGACGGCGGGCTCATCGAGCCTGGCGAGCCACTGGCAGCCGCTGGTGGCGGCGCTCGCGATCGTCACGATGCTGCTGGGCAACCTGGCGGCGCTCGCGCAGACCAGCCTGAAGCGGCTGCTCGCCTACTCGTCGATCGCGCACGCGGGCTACCTGATGACGGCACTCGTCGCCCGTCCGGCGCTCGCGAGCGAGGCCATCCTCTTCTATCTGGTCGCGTACGCGGCCGTGAACCTGGGCGCCTTCGGCGTGATCGCCGCGCTCGCGCGCGACGGCCGCGAGCCTTCGACCGTCGCGGACCTGGCGGGCCTCGCCGAGCGCCGCCCGGCGCTGGCGGCGGCGCTCACGGTGTTCCTGGTCTCGCTCACCGGGATCCCGGTCACGGCGGGCTTCGTGGGCAAGTTCAATCTCTTTGCAGCCGCGATCTCGGCAGGCAAGATCGGGATCGTGCTTGCGATCGTGGGCATGCTCACGAGCGTCGTCTCGGCCTACTACTACCTGCGCGTCGTCGTCGCGATGTACATGGAGCCGCCGCTCGGCGAGGACAACTTCGCCGCGGTCCCGGCGGCCGCCGTGCTGGCGCTCGTGCTCTCGGCGGGCGTCACGCTGCTCTTCGGCCTCTGGCCCACGCCGGTGCTGACGCTCGCGCGGCTCGCGAGCCGGGGCTTGTTCTAGAGCAGCAGCCCCAGCACCAGCGGGTCGACGGCGACCGCGTGGAGGTAGACGCGCCACTGGAGCATCGGCTCCAGGGCGAGGCCGGTCTGGCCCGACAGGCCGACGACAGCCGCCGCGGCCACGACGTCGCCTTCGCGCACGGCGACGCTGCCGAGGTGCTGGAGCACGCTCACGACGCCCTGGCCGTGGTCGATCACCACGCAGCTGCCGCCGAGGCCGAGCGTGCCGGCGTGGAGCACGCTGCCCGCCGCGGGCGCGCGCACGGGCGTCTGGAGCGGGACGGGGTAGTCGAGCCCGCGGTGCCGCTCGCTCGACAGCGAGTCGAAGCGCGTCTCGACGTCCGGAATGCCGGTGTAGTTGCGGGGATCGCCGAAGCCGCTGCCGAGCCCGGCCACCGGCGGCGCGAGCGGGCCGGGCGCGGGAGCCGTCGACTCCGTCCGTACCTGGCCCAGCAGCCGGCGCGCGTCGCGCACCGCCTCCTCGCGCAGCACGAGCGCGCGCTGCTCCTCGCTCAGGTAGACGTAGCGGGCGCGGTACTCGCGCGGAGCGATCGTGATCGGAATCGCGATGCGCTGCTCGCCGCCGTGCGCGGCGACGCCGACGCCGAGGGTCGCGGGGCCGGGAGCGGTCGTCACCGCCACCGGCACGAGCGCGCGCGGCACGCCGCCGTCCGAGTAGAAGGGCGCTCGGCGGCCGTCGAGCAGCGCCCACGCCGCGCCCAGGCGCCCGCGTGAGGAGAGCCGCACCACGACGACACCGCCCGGAAAGGCCTGGGTCACGTCGGCGCGGAAGGTGACGTTGCCGACGCGGCGCACGACTTCCTGTGCCGAAGCCGCGACGGGCAGCTGCAGCAGCGGGAGGAGCAGCGACAGGGAGCGGACGATGCGGCTCGAGACGTCGAGCGTCATCGAGCGGCGGCCACGAGCGCGGCGAGCAGCAGCTCGTCCTCGTCCGGATGGATCGTGCGCAGGTCGACGAGCACACGACCCTCCGCCACGCGCGCGACGACGGGCGGCGTCCCCTGCCGCAGCGCGCGTGCCATGCGGTCGGCGCCGCGCGAGCCGGGCTCGAGTGCGATGAGCGTCGTCGGCACGCCGCGGTCGGGGACGGCACCGCCGCCGACCATCGACTCGCCCGGCACGAGCGCCGGCGCGAGCGCGGGAGCGCTGGCTGCGAGCCGCCCGGCCAGCGCCGCGGCGCGCCCCCGCAGCTCCTCGGCCGTCGCCGCGATCATCCGCAACACCGGCAGCCGCGCCTCCTCGCCCCGCAGCTGGTGCTCGACCAGCGTGGCGTCGAGCGCCGCGAGCGTCATCTTGTCGACGCGCAGCGCGCGGTAGAGCGGGTTCCTCCGCATCGGCTCGACGTACTCGCGCAGGCCCGCCGCCACTCCCGCCTGCGGTCCGCCGAGCAGCTTGTCCGCGCTGAAGGTGACGATGTCGGCCCCGTCGGCGATCGCGTCGGCGACGCGCGGCTCGTCGGCGAGCGCTCCGGGGAGCGGAGCGAGGAGCCCGCTGCCCTGGTCCTCGAGCAGCGGCCGTCCGGCCTCGCGTGCCACTCCCGCGAGCTCGCCGCGGCTCGGCTGCTCGGTGAAGCCGACGATCCGGAAGTTGCTCGGGTGCACCTTCAGGATCAGGCCGAGACCGCCGGAGCCAAGAGTCGCGTCCTTGAAGTCGGAGATGCGCGTGCGATTGGTGGTGCCCACCTCGACGAGGCGCGCGCCGCCCTTGCGGATCACGTCTGGAATCCGGAAGGAGCCCCCGATCTCGACGAGCTCGCCCCGGCTCACCAGCACGGCGCGTCCCTCGGCATGGGTGTTGACGGCGAGCAGCACGGCGGCGGCGCAGTTGTTGACGACCACCACCGCCTCGACGCCGAGCATCTCGCGCAGGCGGGCCTCGGCGTGGGTCTCGCGCGAGCCGCGCTCGCCGCTCTCGAGGTCGTACTCCAGGTTGGAATAGGAGGACGCGATCTCGGCCACCCGGGCCGCCGCCTCGCGCGAGAGCGGGGCGCGTCCGAGGTTCGTGTGCACCACGACTCCGGTCGCGTTCAGCACGCGCACGAGCGAAGGGCCGGCCCGCCGCCGCGATCCGCTCCGCGACGTCGGCCTCGAGGCTCGCGAGCGCCCCCGTCACGCCCGCGTCGCCCGTTGCGGCCCGCTCGCGCAGCGCGGCGAGGGCGGCGCGCAGCGCCTGCAGCACGGTCTCGCGCCCGTGCGCGGCGACGAGCGGCGCGAGCTCGGGTCGCTGCAGCGCCTGGTCGACGGAGGGCAGCAGCCGCCGCGGATCGACGTCGGTCGTCGCGGGCATCCCTCGAATATACACGTGATATCCTCGCGCCCATGGCTCGCGAGCGCCCGCCGGGCTACGCCGATCGCTTGCCGCGTGTGGTCCCCAAGGAAGAAGCGGACATCTCGTCGCTCTCCGACGAGATGTCGGAGCTGCTCTACCCGGGGCGGCGGCCGCGTCCGTTCCGCGTCGGCCTGCGCTTCGACCGCTTCGACGGGCCGGGGCTGGCGCCGGCGCTCGAGCTCGCGCGCAAGTCGCCCGAGTTCCGCGAGGCCGTCGGAAGCGAGGGTCCCGAGTACCACGCCGCGTTCGAGGCGAAGGACGCGCGGACGCTCCGCGACCTCTTCGAGATCGTCAAGGAGCGCCCCGACCTCGAGGTGCGGATCGACGGCAAGAAGCTGCCGTACGCGCACGAGCTGTGGCTGCCGCTCGTGTGGATGTTCGTCGGAGGCGAGGCCTAGTGGGGACGATCCAGGAGGACTTCGACCGCATCGACGTCATGCTGCGTCAGCTGCAGGTCAAGTGGGACCTCTTCTTCAACGGCGCCGAGAGGAAGCCGCCCTCCGAGCTGCAGACCCAGGTCGAGACGCTGATCAAACGCCTCGCCAACAGCGAGATCCGCAACAACGGCGACCGCTTCCGCTTCCAGGGCCTGAGCGCGCGCTACACGGCCTTCAACGAGCTCTGGCAGAAGAGGCTGCGCGCGCGCGAGGAGGGCCGCGCGTTCGGGCGCCACGGCATCAAGGCGGAGGAGAGCGCCCCGATGCGTCCGACGGCGCTCGCCGAAGCGCTCACGCACGCGCCACACGCAGAGACGCCCCGCGAGTTCCGCGTGGTGGACGCCGGGCGCGACGCCACTGCCGTGCGTGCCCTCTACGACCACTACGTCGAGGAGCGAAAGCGCGTCGGCGAGGCGGCGCCGGCATTCGACAGCTTCCAGGCCCTGATCGGCAAGCAGGCGGAGAAGATCCGCGCCGAGAAGGGCGCCGCGGCCGTGGACTTCCGGCTCGAGACCAAGGACGGCAAGGTGTCGCTCAAGGCCAAGGTGGTGAAGTGAGGCCGTGAGGCGCGCGCTCGCCGTCCTGCTGCCCATCCTGCTCGTCGCGCCTGGCGTAGCGCCGCGGGCCTCGGCCTGGCCGGCCGAGACGATCACGGCCCTGTCGCGCGACGCGCGCAAGCTCCTGCCGCGCTCGCTCAACCGGCTGCTGGGCGAGCGCGAGAGCCAGGTGCTCGACGAGGCGAAGCGCCTTCCGCCGGACATCTCGCACGCGCTGGCTCTGGACCTGCCGACGGGGCGGCTGCGCCCCGAGACGATCCAGGCGCTCGAGTCCCAGGCCGACGCCGCGCTCTCGCTCCTGAAGCAGGGCCAGGCGAGCGAGGGCCTGATTCGCCTCGGCGGGCTGCTGCGCATCGCCGCGGATCTCTCGGACCCGGTGCTGGCGGTCGGCCCCGAGGGCTGGCCGCCCGGCGTCACCCGCGAGTACTACGCGCTCTTCGCCGCGAACTTCGCCAAGATGCCGGTCGTGCTCGACGATCCCAAGACGCTCGAGCTCAAGCGCCAGCAGCTGCCGATGCTCTGGCAGTCGCTCGTCGACCGCGGCCGCGACCAGGCGCCGGTGATCCGCGGCGAGCTGTTCGTGAACGGCCGCGTCGTCGACCACCGCCGCCTCGACTACCGCTCGCCCGCCTGGGCCGTGTCCTCGCTCGCCTACTCGCGCGCGGTGACGGCCGTGGCCGGCAGCTGGCTCGCGGTGTGGCGCGAGGCGCACGGCGACACCACCCACACTCCGCGGGCCAAGGAATTGCGCCCCAACCCGGAGGCCCCATGACCGCCCTCGCCCGCAGAGCGCTCCTGTCCGTGTCGCGCAAGGAGGGCATCGTCGAGCTCGCGCGCGGCCTCGTCGAGCGCGGCTTCGAGGTGCTGTCGACGGGCGGCACCGCGAGCGAGCTCGAGAAGGCGGGCGTCAAGGTGACCGGGGTCTCGAAGGCCACGGGATCGCCGGAGATCCTCGACGGGCGCGTGAAGACGCTGCACCCGAAGATCCACGGCGGGATCCTCGCGCGCCGGGACCTGCCCGAGCACCTGCAGGCGCTCGAGAAGCACGGCATCCCGCCGATCGACGTGGTGGTCGTGAACCTCTACCCCTTCGAGGACAAGGTCGCGAAGGGCGCGAGCTTCGCCGAGGCGATCGAGCACGTCGACATCGGCGGCCCCACGATGGTGCGCGCGGCGGCCAAGAACTTCGAGTCGGTGGCGGTGGTGGTCGACCCCGCCGACTACTCGCTGCTGCTGGAGCAGCTCGACCGCGAGGGCGGGATCGACGCGGCGACGCGGCTCTACTTCGCGCAGAAGGCGTTCCGGCACACCGGCCGCTACGAGGCCGCGATCGCGGCCTACTTCGCGCAGGTCGAGGTGCGCGACGGGCGCTTCGTGCCGGCCGAGTCCGACGAGACGTTCCCGTACCGCCTCAACCTGGGCTTCGAGAAGGTGCAGGACCTGCGCTACGGCGAGAACCCGCACCAGCGCGCGGCCTTCTACAGCGATCTCGGCTCGACGCTCTACTCGGTGGCGGCGGCGCGCCAGCTGCAGGGCAAGGAGCTCTCGTTCAACAACATCCTCGACCTCGACTCGGCCTGGCGCCTGGTGACCGAGCTCGACGAGCCGGCGTGCGTGATCGTCAAGCACACGAACCCGTGCGGCACCGGGCTCGGCGCGGGCCCGCTCGAGGCGTACGAGCGCGCCTGGGCGGGGGACCCGACCTCGGCGTTCGGCGGCGTGATCGCGTTCAACGTCAAGCTGGACGCCGCCGCGGCGCGCGCGCTCGGCGAGCGCTTCGTCGAGGCGGTGATCGCTCCCGGCGTCGAGGCCGAGGCCCTGAAGGCGCTCGCGAAGAAGACGAACCTGCGCGTGATGAGCATGGACACGACCGGGCTCCACAAGCTGAGCGGCTTCGACCTGCGCCGCGTGGTGGGCGGGCTGCTGGCGCAGCAGTGGGACCAGCACCGCCTCGAGCGCGAGCGCTGCGAGGCCGTCACCAAGCGCAAGCCGACCGACGCGGAGTGGAAGGCGCTCCTGCTGGCGTGGACGGTGGCGAAGCACGTGAAGTCGAACGCCATCGTCTTCGCCAACGAGCACCAGACGGTCGGCGTCGGGGCCGGCCAGATGAGCCGCGTCGACTCGACCCGGATCGCCGCGCAGAAGGCCGTGCTGCCGCTCGCCGGAACCGCCGTCGGCTCGGATGCCTTCTTCCCCTTCCGCGACGGGATCGACGAGATCGCGAAGGCCGGCGCCGTCGCGATCATCCAGCCCGGCGGGTCCGTCCGCGACGAAGAGACCATCGCGGCCGCCGACGAGCACGAGCTAGCCATGGTCTTCACGGGCGTGCGCCATTTCAAACACTGACGCACCCGGGGGCACGGGGGGCGGAAGCCCCCCGAAAAGCCAGTCCCAGAGAGTCCGTCGGCTGTGGTCCGTACTCCCGACCCCTTCTCCGCGGGGGACGACGCCCCGCCCGACCCCGCCGCTTCCGGCGGCTATCATGAGGTCTCGATGATCGGCGAGACCGTCTCGCGCTATCGGATCGAGGCCGAGCTGGGCGCCGGCGGGATGGGTGTCGTCTACCGCGCGCACGATCTCGAGCTCGGGCGCGACGTGGCGCTCAAGTTCCTGCCGCCGCGGATGTCGGCCGACCCGGCCGCGCTCGCGCGCTTCGACCGCGAGGCCAACCTCGCCTCCTCGCTCAACCACCCGAACATCTGCATCGTCCACGACATCGGGCAGCACGACGGACGGCCGTTCATCGTCATGGAGCTGTGCCACGGGCAGAGCGTCAAGCAGCTGCTGAAGCAGGGCCCGGTCCCGGTCGCGCAGGCCGTCGACCTCGCGATGCAGATGGCGGGCGCGCTCGACGCCGCGCACCAGCGCGGCATCGTCCACCGCGACATCAAGCCGGCGAACCTGTTCGTGAGCGCCTCGGGCCAGCTCAAGGTGCTCGACTTCGGCCTCGCCAAGCTCTCCGAGGCCGACGATTCGCCCGTCTCGCCCACGGCCGACACCGACCCCGGCGCGGAGGATCCGACCGAGCTCACGCGGCCCGGCATGGCGATCGGCACCGTCGCCTACATGTCGCCGGAGCAGGCGCTCGGCCAGACCGTCGACCCGCGCTCCGACCTCTTCTCGCTCGGGCGCGGTGCTCTACGAGATGGTGACGGGCGAGCGCGCCTTTCCGGGCACGACGCCCGGCGCGGTCTTCGACCGCATCCTGAACCGCGAGCCGCGCCGCATACGCAAGGTCGACCCGCGCGTCCCCGTCGAGCTCGAGGTGGTGCTCGACCGCCTGCTCGCCAAGCCGCCCGAGCAGCGCCATCCGAGCGCCGGCGAGCTGATCGCCGAGCTCGCGCAGGTCTCGCGCCTCCTCGCGGCGCAGGAGCCGCGCAGCAGCACGACCTCGAGCGCCGCAGAGGCGAGCTCGGCGGTCTGGCTCGGCGCGCACCGGCGCTCGCTCGGTGCGATGGCGCTGGTGGCGCTCGCCGCCGGCCTGGTGCTCGCGGGGGTGCTGCTGTGGAAGCGGCCGCGCCCGCTGAGCGGGCGCGACCCGGTGCTGCTCGCCGGCTTCGAGAACAAGACCGGCGAGGCGGTGTTCGACCAGACGCTGCCCTATGCGCTCGCCGTGCAGCTCGGGCAGTCGCCCTTCCTCAACATCGTGACCGACGACCGCGTGCGCGAGACGCTGCCGCTCATGGGCCGCGACGCGAACGAGCGGCTGACGCCCGAGCTGGCGCGCGAGGTGTGCCAGCGCCTCGCGACGCGCGCGATGGTGCGCGGCTCGATCTCGCGGCTGGGCGCGCTCTACGTGCTGCTGCTCGAGGCCACCGAGTGCGCGAGCGGCGCCTCGCTCGCGCGCGAGCAGGGCGAGGCCCAGAGCGCGGAGCAGGTGCTGCCGACGCTCGGCCAGATGGCGACGCGCCTGCGCACGCGGGTGGGGGAGTCGATCAAGTCGGTGCAGGCCTTCGACGTGCCGGTGGAGCAGGCGACGACGCCGTCGCTCGAGGCGCTGCGCTCCTACACGCTCGCGATCGAGCAGCGCCGGAAGGGCGGCGAGGTCGAGGCGATCCCGTTCCTCGAGCGCGCGCTCGATCTCGATCCCGCCTTCGCGGCGGCCGCCACCACGCTGTCGACGGTCTACGGCAACCTCGGCGAGGGCACGAAGAGCGTCGACTACGCGCGGCTCGCCTACGCCCAGCGCGACCGCGTGAGCCAGCGCGAGCGGCTCTTCATCGTCTACCAGTACCACGACCGCGTCACCGGCAACTTCTCGCAGGCGGCCGACACGCTCGAGGTCTGGAAGCGCACCTACCCGAACGACTTCCAGCCGCCGAACGCGCTCGCGATCATCGACAACCGGCTCGGCCGCTACGAGCGCGGGGTCGAGCAGGCGAAGGACGCCCTGCTGCGGACGCCCGGGCACCCCTTCGCCGTCTCGCAGCTCGCGCACGCGTATCGCGGCCTCGGCCGCTACGACGAGGCGCGGCGCGTCGCCGAGGAGGCGGTGGCGCGCGGTGTCGCGACCGTCCCGACCCGGCGGCTCGTCTACCAGCTCGCCGTCATGCGCGGCGACGCGGCCGCCGCCGCCCGGCAGCTGGAATGGGCGAAGGGCAAGTCGCGCGAGTTCGACATCGTGGCGGCCGAAGCGCAGGTGGCGGCCTTCTCGGGGCAGCTGCGCCGCGCGAGCGAGCTCTACGGCCGCAGCGTCGCGCTCGCCGACGGCCAGGGGCTCGCGGAGACGGGGCTCTCCTACGTCGCGCACGACGCGCTCACGCGCGCGCTCTACGGGCGTCCCCAGGAGGCGCTGGCGCTCGCGCGCGGGGCGCTCGAGCGCCAGGACGGACGCGTACCGTCGGACGCACTGCCGCGCGTGCGGCTTTTGGCCGTGCTCGGGCTGCTCGGCGCGCCGGAGGCGGCGCGGATGGCCGAAGCGCTCGCCGAGCAGATGCCCGAGTCGACGCTGGTCAAGGGCGTGATCCTGCCCACGACGCGCGGCGCGATCGCGCTCGGACAGGGCCGTCCGGCGGACGCGATCGAGGAGCTGCGCGCGGCCGCCGACTACCAGACCGGCGCCGTCGCCGCCCTGATTCCGCTCTACCTGCGAGCCGAGGCCTACCTGCGGGCGGGCGAGGCGCGCAAGGCGCTCGACGAGTACCGGAAGCTGCTCGCGAACCGCGGCCCCGACCCGTTCTCGCCGGTGTGCGCGCTGGCGCCGCTCGGCGTGGCGCGGGCGCTGCGCGCGGCGGGCGAGCACGACCAGGCGGCGGAGGCCTACAAGGTCTTCTTCGAGGCGTGGCGGGAGGCCGACGAGGACCTTCCGGTCCTCGCCGCAGCCCGCGCGGAGCACCAGAAGCACGGCTCCTGAGCGGCTCGCGGGCGGTGTATCGTAGCCACGCATGGCGCCCGCCCCGTCGGTCGAGCACCGCGGATGATCGGGGAGACGCTCGGTCACTACCGCCTGCTCGAGGAGCTGGGCGGGGGCGCGATGGGCACGGTGTACCGGGCGGAGGACCTGCGCCTGAAGCGGCCGGTCGCGGTCAAGGTCCTGTCCGCGGACCTGCTCGCCGAGCCGGAAGCGCTCGAGTGGTTCAAGCGCGAGGCGCGCGTCGCCGCCGCGCTCAACCACCCCAACATCTGCACGATCCACGACGTCGGCGACCACCTCGGCCGCCCGTACATCGTGATGGAGCTGCTCGAGGGGAAGCCGCTGCGGGAGATGCTGCGCGGCGGGGCGCTGCCGCGCGAGCAGGTGCTGGACCTCGGGATCGGGATCGCCGAGGCGCTCGAGGCCGCGCACGCGCAGCGCGTGATCCACCGCGACCTGAAGCCGGCCAACGTCTTCGTCTCGAACGACGGCCGCCACGCCAAGGTGCTCGACTTCGGGCTGCCGCAGCTGCGCAGCGGGCACCCGAAACGGATCCAGCCGCCGCCCTTCGCCGAAGCGGACACGACACCCTCGGTGGCCACGCGCAGCGGTCTCGGCTCCCAGGCGCCAGCCTACGCTTCGCCGGAGCTCGCGCGCGGCGAGCCGCTCGACGAGCGCACCGACATCTTCTCGTTCGGCGCGGTGCTCTACGAGATGACGACGGGGCAGCGCGCCTTCGCGGGCACGACGCCGGCCGCGGTCTACGACGCGATCCTGAACCGCGCCCCCGCCGTGCCCACCTCGCTCAACCCCGAGGTGCCGGTCGAGCTCGAGGCCGTGATCACGAAGGCGCTCGAGAAGGACCGCGAGCAGCGCCATCCGACGAGCGCGGGGCTGGCGTTCGACCTGCGCAGGATCCGGCGCAGGCTCGAAGGCGCCTCGACCTCCACGCTCGAGCTGGCGGCGCTCCTGCGCTACCGCCGCGCCTGGCGACGCTGGCGGGGGTGGGTGCTCGCGAGCCTCGCGCTGCTGCTGGTCGCGGGAGGGCTCGTGTGGCGGGGGCGGCTCGCGCGCGCTCCGCTCACCGAGAAGGACTTCGTGCTGCTCGCGGACTTCGTGAACAACACCGGCGACCCGGTGTTCGACCTGACGCTGCGCGAGGCGCTCGCGGTGCAGCTCAGCCAGTCGCCGTTCCTCGCGATCGTGCCCGAGGACCGCGTCCGCGAGACGCTGCGCATGATGACGCGCGCCGCCGACGAGCGGCTGACGCACGCGCTCGCGCGCGAGGTGTGCGAGCGCACCGGCGCCAAGGCGCTGCTCGAGGGCCAGCTCGACAGGATCGGCACGAGCTACGTGGCGACGCTCGACGCGATCGGCTGCAGCGCCGGCGAGTCGCTCGCCCGCGAGCAGGCGCAGGTCGACAGCAAGGAGCGGGTGCTCCGCGCCCTCGGCCCGATGGCGTCCTCGATGCGCAGCCAGCTCGGCGAATCGCTCGCGACCGTGCGCCAGTTCGACGTGCCGATCGAGGAGGCGACCACGCGCTCGCTCGAGGCGCTCAAGGCCTACGCGCTCGGGGTCGCGCAGCGCGCGAAAGGCGACGACTTCGGCGCGATCCCGTTCCTCGAGCACGCGGTGATGCTCGACCCCGCGTTCGCCTCCGCGCACAGCGCGCTCAGCGCGATCTTCGGCGGCTTCGGCGAGCCCGAGGAGCGCGCGAGCCACGCGCGGCTCGCCTACGAGAACCGCGGCCACGTGACGGAGCGCGAGCGGCTCTTCATCGAGTACCAGCACTACGACGCGACGGGCGACGAGCGGCGCGCGAGCGAGATCCTCGAGATCTGGAAGCAGCTCTACCCGCGCGACTACCGCGCGCCCAACGCGCTCGCGCTGTCGCTCAACCGCTTCGGCCAGTACGACCGCGCGATCCAGGAGGCGCTCGAGGCCCAGCGCCGAAACCCGGAGCACCCGTTCCCGCGCTCGAACCTGGCCTACGCCTACCGCGGGGCGAACCGCTTCGCCGACGCCCGGCGCACCGCCGAGGAGGCCGTGGCGCGCAAGACGGAGACGCTGCCGCTGCGCCGGCTGCTCTACCAGCTCGCGCTGATGGACGGCGACCGCGCGCTCGCGGACGCGACGCTCGAGTGGGGCAGGGGACGCCCGCGCGAGTTCGACCTGATCGGCGCACAGGCCCAGGCGGTCGCGTTCCTCGGCCAGCTGTCGCGGGCGCGGCCGCTCTACGAGAAGGCCGCCGAGCTGGCGCGGGCCCAGGGCCTGCTCCAGGTGGGGCTCGGCTACGCGGCGCAGGCCGCCTGGACCGAGGCGCTCTACGGCAACCGCGCGCTCGCCGTGAAGCAGTCGCGCGCGGTGCTCGACGCGGACCCGAGCGCCGCGCCGCGCCTGCGCGCCGCGGCGGCGCTCGCGCTCTCGGGAGACCCGGCCGGGGCGGAGCGCGCGATCGCGGCCGTGAAGGCGAGCGAGGCGGACGACCTCTTCGTGTCCAGGGTGCACGTGCCGGTCGCCAAGGCCGCGGTGCACCTCGCGCGCGGGGAGCCGGCGCGCGCGCTCGAGGCGCTCCAGCTGGCGCAGCCCTACGAGCTCGGCTCGATCGCCGTGCTCGCGCCCGTCTTCCTGCGCGGCCTCGCGCTGCTGCAGCACGGCGCCGCCGCGGCGGCGCGCGAGCAGTTCCAGCAGGTGCTCGACCATCGCGGCGTCGATCCGTTCTCGCCGCTCGAAGCACTCGCGGGGCTCCAGCTCGCCCGCGCGCGTGCGCAGACCGGCGACGCGGCCGGCGGCCGCGCCGCATACGACGCCTTCCTCGCAGGCTGGGCGGAGGCGGATGCCGAGCTTCCCGTGCTCGTCTCGGCGCGCGCCGAGCGGCTGGCGATGCGCTAGAGCCGCCGCGGCGGCCGCTTCGCGGCGCGTCGGCCGCGCCTCGGGCCCGTGCGCAGCGCCTGGAGCAGCTCGCCGGGCGTCGCCTGGGCGGTTCCGAGCTTGCCGACCACCACCGAGGCGGCGGCGTTCGCGAGCACCGCCGCTTCCGTGAGCGACGCGCCGGCCGCGAGCGCGAGCGCGGCCGTGGCGATCACGCTGTCGCCCGCGCCGGTCACGTCGAACACCTCGCGCGCCGAGGCGGGGACGTGGCGGGCCGGCTGGCCGCGCTCGAACAGGCTCATCCCGAGCTCGCCGCGCGTGACGAGCACGGCCCGGCATCCGAGTGTCGCCAGGATGCGGCGCCCGGCCGCCGCGAGCTGCGCCGGCCCCGAGAGGCGCAGCCCCGTCACCTGCTCGGTCTCGAGCTGGTTCGGCGTCACCACCGTCGCGCCGCGATAGAAGCGGAAGTGGCGCGGCTTGGGGTCCACCAGCACCGGCACGCGCAGCTTGCGGGCGAGGGGCAGAAGGCGCCGCAGCAGCCCGGCCGTGACCACGCCCTTCTCGTAGTCGGAGACGACGAGCGCTGCAGCCGCCGGCAGCTCCTTGCGCACGGCGGCGACGAGCGCGCGCTCGAGCGCGGGCGGCAGCTCGCCCGTGTCCTCCTGGTCGGCCCGCACGACCTGCTGTCCGTGCGCGACGATGCGGGTCTTGAGTGTCGTGCGCCGGGACGCGCCCGCGTCGACCAGCCGCGCCGCCACGTCCCTCGCGGCGAGCGCCTCGCGCACGCGCCCGCCCGCCGCGTCGCGGCCCACGAGGCCGACCAGGGCGGCGGCGCCGCCGAGAGTGCGCACGTTGGCCGCCACGTTGCCCGCGCCGCCCAGGTGGAAGCTCTGGCCGGTCACCTGAACCACGGGCACCGGCGCCTCGGGGGAGATGCGCGAGACCCTGCCCCAGACGAACTCGTCGAGCATCACGTCGCCGACGACGAGCACGCGCTTGTCGCGCATCGCGTCGACGAGCGCCTTCGCGCGGCGGAGCCCGATGAGCGGCACGCTCGTCAGGCCGGCGCCGGCTCGCGCCGGGTGGCGAACGGCACCGCGGTCAGCAGCAGCACGAGCATCAGCACCTCGGAGTCGCCGAGATTGTATTCGAAGAGCCCGGCCACGAAGACCGCGCTGAGGGCGGCGAGGGCGCCCGCCGCGGCCCAGCGCGGCCCGCGCCGCTCGACCGCCGCCCGGCGCGCCTCGCGCAGCGCCGCCAGGAAGGCGACGCCCACCCACCAGAGGAAGAACACGAGCCCCGGCAGGCCGCGCTCGGCCGCGATCTGGAGCACGTTGTTGTGCAGGTGCGGCTGGCGGGGATTCGGGGCCTCGGGCCACTTGAAGCGCGGGTACATCACCTCGACCATGCCCGGCCCCTGCCCGAACACCGGCCGCTCCATCACCATGTCGAGGCCGGCCTGCCACATGTAGTAGCGGTCGCGGCTGCTCTCGTCGACGAGCGTGAGCCGGGAGCGGATCGCGCCGGGGACGAGCAGCACGAGCGCGACACCGGCGGCGAGCGCCGGCCAGGCCCAGCGTGGCGCGCGCAGCAGTGCGAGCGCGCCGAGCGCGCCCAGGCCGCAGGCCGTCCCGATCCACGCGCTGCGCGTCTGCGAGACGACGAGAGCCCAGGCGGCGAACGGCAGCACCACGTACGGGACGGCCGCTGGCGCCGCGCGGGCGAGGGCGCCTCGCGAGAGCGCCACGAAGCCCGCGAGCCCGGCGAGCGCCAGCACGAACACGCGCGTCGCGATCAGTCCGTGCCCGTGCGCCGCCGCGAACGCCACGGCGAAGACGCCCAGCAGCACGCCCAGGGGCAGCGCGAGATCGGCCGCTCGCACGCGCTCCCGTGGACCGGTCGCGAGGCGTGCTATGGCCAGGAGCAGGAGCGCCATCGTCACGCCGGCCGCCGACATGTAGTGGCCGAGAAAGCCGGGCGGGCGCCGGGTGAGCGTGTCGAAGCCGAGCGCGTAGCGCTGCAGCAGCATCAGGCCGGACTGGGCGAGCCCGCCCACGAGCGCGGCCGCCAGCACGCGCTCGCGCGCTTCGCGCAGGGCGAGCGTCTCGACCGCCACGTAGAGAAGCGCGAACAGCACGAGCTTCTTCGACTCCTCGTGCGCGACGAGCGGCTCGCTCGCGAACGAAGCGGCGAGCAGCGTCCAGACGACGAGCGCGAGCAGCGGGCCGTCGAGCGGCGTGCGCGGAAACGAGGCGCTTCGCCGGAGGATGCGGACGGCGAGCAGCACCACGCTCAGCACCAGCAGCAGCTCGCTCGCGAAGATCGAGACGGGGATCGTGGCCGCGAGGGCGGCGAGCAGTCCGAGCCGGGCCCGCTCCAGTGTCAAAAGAGGACGCCCGGCGCCCGGGCTACTCCTCGATCTTCGCCTCGTCCACGAGCATCACCGGGATGTCGTCCTGGACGGGGTAGACCCGGCGGCACGTCGCGCAGCGCAGGCCGGCGCCGTCCTTCACGACCTGGACCGGCGTCTTGCACACCGGGCAGGCGAGGATTTCCAAGAGCTCCGGGTCGATCGGCATGGCGCCGAGTTTAGCGTACGGCCGCGCAACGGAGCTAGCGGGGAGCGGACCTCGGCCGGCACCGGCGCGGGGTAGTCTGCCGCTGCCGGCGCAGCTCTCCCCTCCGGCGCTAGCAGTCAACCAAGGAGGGTGCGATGCGTGTCAATTTCGTGGTGCGGGAGAGCGCGCCGGAACGGCTGGTGTGCGAGGCCGAGCTGATGTTCGAGGCCGATGCCGGGCCGCTCGCCGGGATGAAGCTGGTGGGCTTCTCGCTCTGGCGCTCGCCGGAAGGCGAGGTCTACGTCACGTTTCCGAGCCGGGCCTTCGGCAACGGCAACGAGCGGCGCTTCTTCGATTACCTGCGGTCGATCGAGGGCAACGGCGCCGACACCAAGCGCGTCAAGGCCTGGATCCTCGACGAGTTTCGGACCCAACGCGAGAACGCGGCGTGACGGTGTTCTGGGGGGTGCTGCGTCGCACCCCCCAGATCCCCCCCTTCGCTACGCGCGAGTGAATCCGTCCGCTTCGCGCCGTGACCGATCTGCCGCTCCGCGCGCCCCCCCGCAAAGCAAAAATCCGTGCGGGAAAAAGGTTTTTTGACTCGTTCGGAAAACGCGTGGGAGAATCGATCTTGAGGGGGTCCTCTCACCCGTGGTCCTAATCCTGTCGCTGTTATCGCTCGCCGTGTCGCCCGGGACCGCTGCGGCCCAGAGCGCCACTCCGCAGAACTCCGCCCGCGCCGAGGCCTACTACCACTTCTCGCTCGGGCTGCAGGAGCGTCTCTCCGGAAACGTCGACGCCGCGCTCGCCGAGTACCGCAGGGCGCAGAAGCTCGATCCGACGACGTCCACGATCCGCGTCGAGACCTCCCGCCTGCTGCGCGAGATGGGGCGGCTCGACGAAGCCGCGCAGGAGGCGAGGGCGGCGATCGCGCTCGATCGCGACGATCCCGACGCGCACCTGATCCTCGCGCAGCTCGAGCAGATCCAGGCGGCGGGTCCCGAGGCCGACAAGGCGCTGCAGCGCGCGATCGAGGAGTACCGCGAGGTGATCCGGCTGCGCCCGACCGACGGCCAGTCGCTGCTGAACCTCGCCGGCCTCTACGGCCAGCTCCAGCAGCACGAGGAGGCCGCGCGCGCCTGGGAGATGTATCTCGTGCTCGACCCCGGCAACTTCGAGGCGCACATCCAGCGCGGCACGCACCTGCTGCTCGCCGGCAAGTCGGAGGAGGCCGCCGAGGCGATGCAGACGGCGCTGCAGCTGCAGCCCGGCTCGGCGCGCGCCTACCAGATGCTGGGCGAGATCAACGGGCGCGCCGGCAAGCCCGACGAGGCGGTGCAGAACTACAAGCAGGCGCTCGAGGTCGATCCGGGGAACGTGCGGATCAGGCTCGGTCTCGGCGAGGTGCTGCTCGACGCCAAGCGGCCGCAGGACGCGCTCGCCGAGGCCGAGGCCGTGCTCGGCAGCGATCCGCAGAACCGCTTCGCGCTCGACCTCAAGGCGCGGGCGCTCCGCGACCTGCGCCGGTTCGACGAGGCCGACGCGCTCGCGGACCGGCTGCTCGCCGCCGACCGCAACGACCTGAAGACGAACTATCTGAAGGTCACGATCGCGGAGCAGCGCCGCGACTACGTGCGCGCGGCGGCGCTGCTCGAGGCGATCCTGGCGGGCCCCGCGGCCTCGGAGGATCCGGGCAACCAGCGCCTGTTCCACGTGCACCTGGGCTTCGCGTACCAGCAGCTCGGCCGCCACAAGGACGCCGCGCGCGAGTTCGGCCAGGCGATCGCGGCTGGCGCGCCGCCCGACGCCAACCTGCTCACGCTGCACGCCGAGTCGCTCTCGCTCGCGAAGCAGAAGGACGAGGCGCTCCAGGCCACGCGGCAGGCGCGCGCGCGCTTCCCGGAGGACCTGGACCTCGCGACGCTGGAGGCGACGCTGCTGCGGGAGAAGGGCGACAAGAACGCGGCGCTCGCGATCGTTTCGCAGCTGCGGGCGAAGTCGCCGAGCGACCCCAAGGTGCTCGCGCGCATCGCCGACTTCTATCGCCGCGCCGGCGACTTCGACGAGGCCGAGAGCGCCTTGCGGCAGGCCCTGGCGGCCGACCCCAAGAACCTCGGGACGCTCTTCCAGCTCGGCGCCGTGCTGGAGCGGCAGAAGAAGCACGAGGCGGCCGAGGGCATCTTCCGCCAGGCGCTCCAGGTCGAGCCGGAATCGGCGCCGGTGCTGAACTACCTGGGCTACATGAACGCCGACCGCGGCGTGCGGGTCGAGGAGGCCTACACGCTCATCCAGAAGGCGGTCGCGATCGAGCCGCAGAGCGCGGCCTACCAGGACAGCCTCGGCTGGGCGCTCTACCGCCTGAACCGCCTGGACGCCGCCGAGGAGGCCGTCCGCCGCGCGCTCGAACGCGACTCCGCCAACGCGGTCATCCTCGACCACCTCGGCGACATCGTCGCCAAGCGCGGCCGCGTGGCCGAAGCGCTCGGCTACTGGCAGCAGGCGGCCAAGGGCGAGGACGACGAGGGCGAGCTCGACCGAACGCGCGTGGAGGCCAAGATCCGTGAGGCTCAGGGGGCGCTTCAAGCCCAACAGCAGAGGACTCCGCCGCCCACGCCCTGAGCTCGCCGCCGCCGCGCTGCTGATCGCCGTCGCCTGCGCGACGGCGCGGCCGCCGGCACCGGGCGTCGCCGAGAAAGCCCGGGCCGCGCACTCCTGGTCGGGCAGCCTGCGCGTGTCGGTGCGCGGTCCGGAGCTGCGCGGGCGCTCGCGCGCGCTCGTCGCCTTCCGCCGCCCCGACAACGTCCGGATCGAGATCCCCGGCCCCTCGGGCGCGCGCCTCGTCGCCGTTACGGCGGCGGGAAGGCTGACCGCCGTGCTTCCCGCGGAACGCGCGATGCTCGCGAGCGCCGCCGGCCCGCAGGAGCTCGAGGCGCTCATCGGGATAGCGCTCGCGCCCTCGGAGCTGATGGACGTGCTGGTGGGCGCTCCGCCGAACAGCGTCAGGACCTACAAGGCCGAGTGGGGCGGGACGCTCCCGCGCCGGGTGCGCGCCGAGCTGCTGGACGGCACCCGCCTCGACGCCAGGGTCGACGAGGCCGAGCAGGACGTCGAGCTTCCGCCGGCCGCCTTCGAGCCCCCGCCCTGCCCGGGCTGCCGCACGATCGACGCCGACGAAGCCAGACGGCTGCTGGGAGGACGCTAGTGAGATCCCTCCGTCTTCGTTCGTTCGCGCAAAGTGAACCTCGGGCTCGAGGTGCTCGGCGTCCGCGAGGACGGCTACCACGAGCTGCGCACGCTGTTCCAGACGATCGACCTCGCCGACGAGATCGTGCTGCTGCCGTCACGGCGCGGCGTCCGCGTGGTGTGTGACCACCCGCTCGTGCCGCAGGACGACTCCAACCTCGCGGCGCGGGCCGCCGAGCTGCTGCGCAGCTTCGGCAAGGTCGGCCAGGGAGTCGAGATCCGGATCAAGAAGCGCATTCCCGTCGGCGGCGGGCTCGGTGGGGGCTCGAGCAACGCCGCCGCGGTGCTGCTCGGCCTCGACCGCCTGTGGAAGCTCGGCCTCGGTCCCGACGGAATGCACCGGCTCGCGGTCAAACTTGGCGCTGACGTGCCATACTTCCTGCTGGGCGGCACCGCGCTCGGCCTCGCGCGCGGGGACGAGGTGTATCCACTCAGGCGTCAAATACGCGGACACATTGTGATTGTGGATCCCGGAGTACACGTCTCGACGGCCCGTGTCTTCGCCCGCTTGGACGGAAGATTGACTACCCGTGAGAACAGTAATAGCATTTACTACTTTGTATCGAGGGAGTTGGAGGGACCGGGGGGGTACCGGTTCCTGCAGAATGACCTCGAGGAGGCGGCGCTCGAAGAAGCGCCCGAGCTGCGTGTGCAGACGGGCCGAATTCGGGCCGTTCTCCTGAGGGAGGGCGCGTGCCTCGCATCTCTCTCCGGGAGCGGATCGAGTTACTTCGGGCTGTTCGAGGACGCGCGTCCCGCGAAACGGGCGCGCGCGGCGCTCGCCGCCGAGGGCTTGCGGGCTCTCGGCGCTCGGACGCTGACGCTCGAGCAATACCGCAGCGCATGGGGACGCTCGCGGAACCGACTCAGGCAGTGAGGAGGAGCGGTCAGCATGGAGATCACCGACGTCAAGGTCATCCCGGTGGACGACGAGAAGCTGAAGGCGTTCGTGTCGATCGTCTTCGATCACTGCTTCGTCGTGACGGACCTCAAGGTGATTCACGGTCCGAAGGGGTTGTTCGTCTCGATGCCGAGCAAGAAGCGGAAGGACGGGACGTTCAAGGACATCGCCCATCCGCTCAACAACCAGATGCGCCAGTACCTCGAGGAGAAGATCCTCGGCGTCTACAAGCAGCAGGTCGCCGTCGGCGCGAGTCCTTCGTCTCATCAATCCTCCGGCGAAGCCGCCGCAAAGGAGGGCTCGCAGGGGTAGCAAACCCCCCGCGTTGGGGCGTGGCCAAGTGGTAAGGCGCGGGGCTTTGGACCCCGGACCGAAGGTTCGAATCCTTCCGCCCCAGCCACCCCGAAAAGGCGGCACGAGCGTTCGTTCATGCGTCGAGAGCTGAAGGTCTTCACAGGCAGCGCCCATCCCGCGCTCGGCGAGGCGATCGCTCAGAACCTGAGCGTTCCGCTCGGCCGGGCGCATCTCGCGCGCTTCAGCGACGGCGAGGTCTGGTTCCAGATCCACGACAACGTGCGCGGGGCGGACGTGTTCGTGGTGCAGCCCACCTGCGCGCCGGTCAACGAGCATCTGATGGAGATGCTGCTGATGCTCGACGCGTTCAAGCGCGCGAGCGCCGCCCGGCTCACGGCCGTGATCCCGTACTACGGCTACGGCCGCCAGGACCGCAAGGACAAGCCGCGCGTGCCGATCTCCGCCAAGCTGGTGGCCGACCTGCTGCAGACCGCCGGCGCCGACCGCGTGCTGACGATGGACCTGCACGCGGCGCAGATCCAGGGCTTCTTCGACATCCCGGTCGACCACCTGTTCGCGGCGGCGGTGATCATCGAGTACGTGCAGCAGCTGAAGCTGCCCGAGCTGGTGGTGGTCTCGCCCGACGCCGGCGGCGTGGAGCGCGCGCGCGCGTACGCCAAGCGGCTCGACGCCAGCCTCGCGATCGTCGACAAGCGCCGCGACCAGCCGAACGTGGCCGAGGTCCACAACGTGATCGGCGACGTCGCGGGCAAGACGGCACTCGTGGTCGACGACATGGTCGACACCGCCGGCACGCTCACGAAGGTCGCCGAGGCGCTGAAGGCCGCCGGCGCCCGCGAGGTGCTCGCCTCCTGCTCGCACCCGGTGCTGTCCGGCCACGCGATCGAGCGGATCGAGAAGAGCTCGCTCGCCACACTCATCACCACCGACTCGATCCCGCTCGGGCCCGAGAAGCTCAAGAACGGGCGGATCGTGGTGCTCGGGGTCGCAGGGCTTTTGTCCCGTGCGATCAAGAACATACACGAGGAGACGTCGGTCACCAGCCTGTTCGTCTGAGATTTCAGATATAGTCGTTGGTTCCGTGGGAGCGTCAAATGCCTGAATACGTCGTGCCGGCCGAGAGCCGGACGGATACCGGAAAGAACGCCAACCGCAAGCTGCGCAGCCGCGGCATGATCCCGGGCGTGCTGTACGCCACGGGCAAGGCCGCGGAGGCCGTCCAGGTCTCGCCCGGCGAGATCGGCACGATCCTGAAGAGCGCTGCGGGCGAGAACACCATCTTCGACCTCGACATCTCCGGCAAGCGCCGCAAGGTGATCCTGAAGGAGTTCCAGCGCGAGCCGCTGCGCGGCAAGCTGCTGCACGCCGACTTCTACGAGGTGGCGCTCGACAAGAAGCTCGAGGTCAAGGTGCACATCGAGCTCGAGGGCACCCCCGTGGGCGTCAAGCTCCAGGGCGGCATCGTCGACTTCGTCACGCGCGAGCTCGAGATCGAGTGCCTGCCGGCCGACATCCCGGAGAAGATCGTGGTCGACATCTCGCACCTCGAGCTCGGCAAGCACCTGCGGGTCTCCGACCTCAAGGTGTCCGACAAGGTGGACGTGCTGATGGCGCCCGACGTCGTGATCGTCCACGTCGTGATGCCGCGCGCCGAAGAGGTCGTCGCCGAAGCCGCTCCCGTGGAGGGTGCCGTGGCCGAGGGCGCGACCGCTGCCGAGCCCGAGGTCATCAAGAAGGGCAAGACCGACAAGGTCGAGGGCGAGGCTGCGGACGCCAAGCCCGAGAAGGCCGAGAAGGGCGAGAAGAAGGAGAAGAAGTAACGCGCTTCGTGGTGGGGCTTGGCAACCCCGGCGCGCGTTACTCGCGGACCCGCCACAACGCCGGCTTCATGGTGATCGACGAGCTCGCCGCCCGTACCCGGGCGGCGGGCCGCGTCGACCGCGACGCCTGGCTCGCCGAGACGAAGCTCGCCGGCCAGGAGGCGCTGCTCGTCAAGCCGCAGAGCTTCATGAACCTGAGCGGCGAGCCCGTTGCCCGGCTGCTCGCCGAGGCCTCGGCCTCGCCCGCCGACCTCGTCGTGGTCGTCGACGACGTGGCGCTTCCGCTCGGACGGCTGCGCGTGCGGCCCGAGGGCAGCGACGGCGGCCACAACGGCCTGCTCTCGCTGATCACGTCGCTCGGAACCGACGCGTTCGTGCGCGTTCGGATCGGCGTGGGGATCGACCCGCCGCCCGACATGGAGCTGCGCGACTTCGTGCTGGCGGACTTCCTGCCGGAGGAGATCGAGCGCCTGCGCGAGGTGATCGGCCTCGCGGCGGACGCCGTCGCCTGCCTGGTGCAGGAGGGACCGGCCGAGGCCATGAACCGTTTCAACGGCCGGGCGCCTGAGGTATACTCGACGTTCCCGCAACTGGACGGCTGTCGTCCCGTCGCGGAACCCTTGCTCCCGGTAGGGCCCTTCGGGCCCGAAAGGGGCTCGCCGGCGTCACCTGGGGTGGCGCAGGCGGTCCAGGAGGAGGACCAGATTTTGAGCGAAAGAGTCTACGAGATCCTGTTCATCGCCGACCCCAACCTCGGGGAGCCGGAGGTGGAGGCCCTCGCCGCGCAGGTCCAGGGCTTCGTCGAAAAAGAGGGCGGCACGCATCCAGAAGCGGGAGATGTGGGGCAAGAAGCGCCTCGCCTACACCGTGGGCCGCCACCGCGAGGGCTACTACGTGCTGATCGCGACGTCGGGCCCGGGTGCCCTCGTGAAGGAAGTCGAGCGCCGGCTGCGGGTGACGGACGGCATCTTCCGCTTCCTGACCGTGCGGGTCGACGAGGAGCTGCGCAAGGCCGAGCGGCGCAAGGCCAAGCGGACGCTCGCCGAGGAGAAGCGCAAGTCGCGGCCGGGCGCCCAGCCCCCGCGTGAGCAGGAGGTGCAGCAGTGAGCTCCCAGTCGATGAGCGACGAGCCCAGGGGAATCGGACGTCCGCGCGGCAGCGGCGGCGGGGGCGGCGGCGGCCGTGGCGGGAGCGGGGGCGGACGCGACGACAAGGGCAAGGAGGGCGGCAAGCGCTTCTTCTTCCGGCGCCGCAAGGTCTGCAAGTTCTGCGCGGACAAGATCGACTACGTCGACTACAAGGACGTCAAGCTGATCTCGCAGTTCGTGCCCGAGCGCGGCAAGATCCTGCCGCGGCGCATGTTCGGGACCTGCGCGGAGCACCAGCGCAAGCTCACCGAGGCGATCAACCGGGCCCGCCACATCGCGCTGCTCCCGTACGCCGCGGACTGAGCCCGTCCGAGGCGAAGAGGGCGCGTGATGGCGGAGCGGGGACCCGTTCGTCGGCCGGAACCGGAGCCGGGCTCGAGCCGCGCCTCGGCGGGCTCGTCGGGGCGGGGTTTACCTCGGCGCTGCTGTTCGGCGCAGGCGGGTTCCTGCCTCCGCTGGCTCCGCTCTCGCTCGTCTCGGCGCTGCCGCTCTGCGTCCAGCGCCTCCAGGGCGGCGCCGCGAGCGCGTGGCTGGCGGCGGCGCTCGCCGCGGCGCTCGTGGCGGCGGCCAGCGTGCCGGCCGCTGCGACGGTCTTCCTGCTGGCGATGGCGCTTCCGGGGCTGCTGATCGCCGAAGCGCTCGCCCGCGGCCGCGGCCTGCTGCGCGGCTGCTCGTTCGCGTTCTTCGCCCTCGTGGCGCAGGTTGCCGCGGGGCTCGCCGTCGTGCCGAGCGCGATGGCCGAGCGCGTGCTCGAGCCGATCGACCGCCTGCGCTCGGAAGCCGTGCTGAAGGAGCTCGTGGCCTCCGGAATGCCGGCCGACGCGATCGCCGAGTTCAAGGACCAGGTCGCGTCGCTCCACGGCGCGCTCGGCGTCGTGTACCCGGCGTTCTGGGTGATCGCGGCGGCGGTGCTCGTGGGCGTGAACGCCGCGCTCCTGCGGCTCTACCTGCTGCGCCGCGACCCGGGCTGGCTCGAGGACGGCGAGTTCGAGCGGGTGCGCTTCCCGCTGCCGCTCGTGGTGGCGTTCGTGCTGGCCGGCGCGGCGGTGGCGCTGCCGGTGATGCGGCCCGCCGCCTACAACGTGCTGCTGGTGGTGGGCTTCTTCTTCCTGCTGCAGGGGCTCGCCGTCGTGGGCTTCTACGCGCGGCGCCTCGCGGCGCCGCCGCTCGTGCGCGCGCTCGCGCTGGTGCTGGTGCTCGTCAATCCGTGGGCCCCGCAGATGCTGGCGCTGCTGGGGCTGTTCGACAACTGGTTCGATTTCCGGCACTGGGCCGAGCCCCCGAAGGGGCCGTCCCCGTCCGGGCCTGTGTCGTGATTCAAACGCGAGGACGATAGGTCATGGAACTGATCCTGAGGGACGACGTCGAAAAGCTGGGCCGCCGCGGCGAGATCGTGAAGGTGAAGGACGGCTTCGCCCGCAACTTCCTGCTGCCGAGGGGCCTCGGCATGCCGGTCACCGCCGCCAACAAGGCGATGATCGACAAGGAGCAGAAGTCGCACCTGGCCCGGCTCGCCAAGGAGAAGGCCGAGTTCGATCAGCTCGCCGCGCGCGTCGCCACGCTGCGCTTCATCGCCCCGCGCAAGGTGGGCGAGAACGACGTGCTCTACGGCTCGGTGACCGCGGGCGACGTCGGAGAGTTCCTGAAGTCGAAGGGCATCGAGATCGACAAGCGCAAGGTCCAGCTCGACGAGCCGATCAAGCACCTCGGCGAGCACGAGCTCAAGATCAAGCTCCACCCCGAGGTCACGGCGACGCTCAAGCTGCTGGTCACCAAGGAAGGCTGATTCCACTCGCGCTGCAAGGCGGCGCGAGCTTCGCCCTCGCGCCGCGGGAGCGGCGCGAGCTCTGCTGTTGTTCGTTTCCGTTGTCCGTTGTCCGTAGTCCGTTGTCCGTCTAGTTCGTCCGTTTCGTCGTGATTTTTCCGGTCCCGTTTCGCCCACCTCCTCTGATATCGTCCGAGCCTTGACCACCGAGGCCCCCCCGAGGGAGCGCACGCTCCCGCACAGCCACGAGGCCGAGCGCACCGTGCTCGGGGCGGTGCTGGTCGACAACCAGGCGTTCAACTCCGCGGCCGAGCTCCTGACCAAGGAGGACTTCTACCGCGACGCGCACCGCCGCATCTTCGACGCGATGGCGGCGCTCGCCGAGCGCAGCCAGCCGATCGACCTGGTGACGCTCAAGGACGAGCTGGCGCGCGAGTCGGCGCTCGAGGCGGTGGGCGGCGCCTCCTACCTGGCGGCACTCGTGGACGGCGTGCCGCGCATCACGAACGTCGAGCACTGGAGCCGGATCATCAAGGAGAAGGCGGTCCTCCGGAACCTGATCCACGCCGGCAACCGCATCGTGCAGTCGTGCCTCGAGGGCGAGGACGAGGCGGCGGCGCTGCTCGACCAGGCCGAGCAGTCGATCTTCAGCATCGCCGAGAAGCGGATCCGCGCCGGCTTCCAGTCGATGCGCGAGATCGTCAAGGAGAGCTTCCGCACGATCGACCAGCTCTCGCAGTCGAAGGACGTGGTGACCGGGCTCGCCACGGGCTTCGTCGACATCGACGAGATGACGAGCGGCCTGCAGAAGGGCGACCTGGTGATCGTGGCCGCGCGCCCGGCCATGGGCAAGACCTCGTTCTGCCTCAACGTCGCGCAGCACGTGGCGCTGCGCGTGGGCGAGACGGTCGGGCTCTTCTCGCTCGAGATGTCGAAGGAGCAGCTCGCGCTACGCCTGCTGTGCGCCGACGCGCGGATCGACGCCCACCGCCTGCGCACGGGCAAGCTGAACGAGAAGGACTGGGCCCGTCTCGCCAAGTCCTACAACGACCTGTCGCAGTCGCGGCTCTTCATCGACGACTCGGCCACCATCTCGCCGCTCGAGATGCGCGCCAAGTGCCGCCGCCTCAAGGCGGAGCACGGCCTCGCCCTGATCATCGTCGACTACCTGCAGCTGGTGACGTCGGCCGGCCGCAGCGAGAACCGCCAGCAGGAGCTTTCGGCGATCAGCCGCTCGATGAAGGGCCTCGCCAAGGAGCTCGCCTGCCCGGTGATCGCGCTCTCGCAGCTGTCGCGCGCGCCGGAAGCGCGCACCGACCGCCGCCCCCAGCTGTCGGATCTTCGCGAGAGCGGAGCGATCGAGCAGGACGCGGACATCGTGATGTTCATCTACCGCGAGGAGGAGTACAAGCCGACGGACGAGAACCGCGGCATCGCGGAGATCATCATCGGCAAGCAGCGCAACGGGCCGACCGGCTCGCGCAAGCTCGCGTTCATCAAGGAGTTCACGCGCTTCGAGAACCTCGAGTGGCGCGGAGGGGCCGCCTGACGAAGGCCAGGGTCTTCTTCGCCTGCCAGGCCTGCGGCTTCGAGAGCTCGAAGTGGCTCGGGCGCTGCCCCGACTGCGGCGAGTGGAACAGCTTCGCCGAGGAGCGCCAGGAAGCCCTGCCGGCCCCCGGCAAGGGCCGCCCCGACCCGCAGCTCGCCGGCGCAGCCGCGTCGCGTCCCAAGCCCTGGGACGTGATCGACGCGAGCGAGGCGCCGCGCATCGCGTCGGGGATCGGCGAGTTCGACCGCGTGCTCGGCGGCGGGATCGTGCCCGGCTCGATGGTGCTGATCGGCGGCGAGCCGGGGATCGGCAAGAGCACGCTGATCCTGCAGGTGGCGCACCTGCTCGGCCGCTCGCACGGCAACGTGCTCTACGTCTCGGGCGAGGAGTCCGAGCGCCAGGTGAAGCTGCGCGGCGAGCGGCTCGGGATCGAGGGCGGCGGGCTCTACGTGATGGCCGAGACCTCGCTCGAGCGGATCCTGCAGGAGGTCGAGAGCCTGAAGCCGCAGGCGCTGGTGGTCGACTCGGTGCAGACCGTGTACTCGGCGCGCTTCCCCTCGGCCCCCGGCAGCATCAGCCAGGTGCGCGAGGTGGCGACGCAGCTGCTGTTCGTCGCCAAGAGCCGCGGCATCACCACGTTCCTGATCGGCCACGTCACCAAGGACGGCAGCCTGGCCGGGCCGAAGTCGCTCGAGCACATCGTCGACACCGTGCTCTACTTCGAGGGCGAGAAGCGGCAGCACCACCGCATCGTGCGCGCGGTCAAGAACCGCTTCGGCGCGGTCTCGGAGCTGGGCGTCTTCGAGATGACCGGGACGGGCCTGCAGCCGGTCGCCAATCCCTCGGCGCTGTTCCTGGCGGAGCGGCAGGCCACGTCGCCCGGCTCGGCGGTCGTCGCCACCGTCGAGGGCACGCGGCCGGTGCTGGTCGAGGTGCAGGCGCTCGTCTCGCCGACCTCGTTCGGCACGCCGCGCCGGATGTCGCTCGGCATCGACCCGAATCGGACCAACCTGCTGCTGGCCGTGCTCGAGAAGCGCGTCGGGCTGGAGCTGCTGGGCGACGACGTCTTCGTGAGCGTCGCCGGCGGGCTCGAGGTGGACGAGCCCGCGGCCGACCTGGGCGTCGCCGCCGCCGTGGCCTCGTCGTTCCGCAACCGCCCGCGTGCCGCAGCACACCGTGCTCTTCGGCGAGGTGGGGCTCGGCGGCGAGGTGCGCGGCGCGAGCCAGGCCGCCCTGCGCGTCCGCGAGGCCGCCCAGATGGGCTTCACCCGCTGCGTGCTGCCCGCGCGCAACGTGCCCGACGATCCGCCGGCCGGGATCCAGCTCGTCGGCGTGCGCAGCCTCGAAGAGGCGCTGGAGCGGCTCGCCGACTGAGCCGCCCGCGGCCGAAGTGCCCTCGCGTCAGGCCCGCGCGAAGTCGATGAAGCCGCGCTCGACGTCGGTGCCGATGAGCTCCACCCGCACGCGCTCGCCGACGTCGAGGCCGTGCTCGCCGCGCACGAGCCGGCCCTCGACCGGCGGGCGGAACACCCGCACCCAGGTCCCCTTCGGGGAGGCGCCGGTCACGATGCCGTCGAAACGCTCGCCCTTGCGCGGCGCGAGCAGCATCGCCGCGGCCGACTTCTTGACCTGCCGTTCGACCTTGGCCGCGTCGTCCTCCTGCTCCGTGCAGTGGCGCGCGAGCTCGCGCAGCTGGTCGACGCTGTAGGGGCAGGGCGCCCCCGCGAGCGCCGCCTTCACGAGCCGCTGGGTCACGAGGTCCGGGTAGCGGCGGTTCGGCGCCGTGGAGTGGGCGTAGTCCTTCACCGACAGGCCGAAGTGGCCCGGCGCCTTTTGCCCCGGCAGCTCGACGCCGTACTCGCCGGAGCCGAGAAGCTTGATGACGGCGAGCGAGAGATCCGGGAAGCGCACGGGATCCGCGGCGCGCCGCTTCAGCAGGAAGGCCTGGAGCGCGGGCGCGCTCGCCGCCGCCGGCAGCTTCTCGCCGAGCTCGGCGGCGAGCGAGACGATCCGCTCCCAGCGCTCGGGCACGCGCAGCACGCGCCTGATCGACGGGAAGCCCTTCGCGTCCAGGAACTGCGCGGTCGCGGTGTTGGCCGCGATCATGAAGTCCTGGATCAGCTCCTTCGCGCGGTTCTCCTCGTGCGGCCGCAGGTCGGCGAGCAGGTCGCCGTCGAACACGACGCTCGACTCGCTCGTCGCGAGCGCGAGCGCGCCGCGCTCCTCGCGGCGCTCCTTCATCGCCGCCGCGACGCCGTCCTGCAGGCGCAGCTGCGCCGCGAGCGCCTGCGAAGCCGCCACCGCCTCTGGCGCCTTCTGCCTTGCCGTCGAGCCAGGCGGCCACCGAGTCGTAGGCGAGCTTCGCCTTGTTGCGCACGAGCGCGCGGCGCAGGGCGGCGGAGGCCACCGTGCCGTCCCGCTGCACGTCGAGCGCCACGACCACGGCCAGCCGGTCCTCGTCCGGATTGAGCGACGTGAGGTCGGTCGAGAGCCGCTCCGGCAGCATCGGGAAGATCTCGGCGGGCGTGTAGACGGAGGTCGTGTTGGTCCGCGCCCGCTCGTCGATCGCACCGTCGCGCCGGACGGCCGAGTCGACGTCGGCCACCGCGACCAGCAGGCGCACGGAAGCGCCGTCGAGCGTCTCCGCCACGGAGAGCTGGTCGAGGTCGCGCGAGTCGTCGTTGTCGATCGAGACCCAGTCGAGCCGGCGCAGGTCGTCGACGGCGCCGCCGGGCGGGCCCTGGGGCTCGCTGGAGCGCGTTCGCCTCGCGCACGACGTCGGGGGGGAAGTCGGGCTCGAAGCCCCGCTCCGTCATCGCGCGGCGAGCGATCGCGCGCAGCCACTCGCGTCCGCTGGAGGAGGCGGGGTTCATCCGCGGGCCGTGCTGGTCATCGGATCATCATAGTCGACCGGGGCCTTGTGCCCGCCGCCGCCGGCTGTATCATTGCGCGACACACAGCCATGACACACAGCTCTTCATACTCCTTCGCCGTCCCGGGCCCCCGCCCGAAAGGCCAACCTCATGTGGCTCGTCCTGTTCCGTTGCCTGGTCGTCGCGTCTCTGGCGTGGGCCGGCTGGCACTATGACCCGCTGCCAGGTCAGCCGCTCTTCGGTGCCGCGCTCGGCGTAGCGGCCGCCCTCGTCATCATCGCGCTGGAGCTGCGGCTGCACCGCGTGCCGGCGCACAACATGGTGGGGGCGCTCGTCGGCGGCGTCACCGGCCTGCTGGGCGCGAGCCTGGTGTGGGGTGTCATCCAGGGCCTCGACCTCGTGGCCCAGCACTTCATCCACTCGGTGCTGATCGTGTTCCTGATCTACATCGGGATCGTGATCGGCGCGCGGCGCGGCGAGTGGTTCGAGCCGGCGCGCATCATCGCCGCGTTCAAGGACGCCTCGCGCCTGCACCAGTACAAGGTGCTCGACACCTCGGTGATCATCGACGGCCGCATCGCCGACATCTGCGAGACCGGCTTCCTGGACGGCACGCTGGTGGTGCCGCAGTTCGTGCTCCGCGAGCTGCAGCAGGTGGCCGACTCCTCCGACTCGCTGAAGCGCAACCGCGGCCGCCGCGGGCTCGACGTGCTGCAGCGCATCCAGAAGATGACGGGTGTCCTGGTCCAGATCGTCGAGACCGACTTTCCCGAGGTGAAGGAGGTCGACCTCAAGCTGATCGAGCTCGCCAAGCGGCTGTCCGGCAAGATCGTCACCAACGACTTCAACCTCAACAAGGTCGCGCAGCTGCGCGGCGTGGCCGTGCTCAACATCAACGAGCTCGCGAACTCGCTCAAGCCCGTGGTGCTGCCGGGCGAGGTGCTGCGCGTGCTGGTGGTGAAGGAGGGCAAGGAGGCGGGCCAGGGCGTCGCCTACCTCGACGACGGCACGATGGTCGTGGTCGAGCAGGGCCGCCGCGCGATCGGCCGCATGATCGAGGTGACGGTGACGAGCGTTCTGCAGCTGCCGGCCGGCAAGATGATCTTCTGCAAGTGGCCGGAGGGGCTCGCCAGCCAGCCCGAGGGCGAGCGCCGCGAGAGCCGCCCGCCCGACAGGCGCGATCCGCGCAACGGGCGCGACTACCGCGGCGAGAGCCGGCGCGAGACGGACCGGCCTCCCGAGCGGGCGCCTGTGGTCGAGCCGGTGCGCGCCGCCGACGCGTCCGCGGTGCCGACCCCGCCCGCCGCGCAGGCGGGACCGGCCGGCCCGCCGGCCGCCGACGCGCCCGCGTCCGCCCCCCGCGGCGATTGAGCCGCCGCGACGCGGGTGCTCCGGTCCCTGGTCTTCCTCGCCGTTCAGGCGCCGCTGGCGGTCCTGGCGACGCTCGTCCTGTCGGCGGCCGCCTGCGTCGTCGGCCTGCCGAGCCCTGCCGGGGCGAGAGCGATTTCGCACTACTGGGGCCGGCTGCTGTTGTGGCTCTTCCGGGTGGCCGTGACGAGCGAGGGCCTGGCGGCAGCTGCCGCGAGGGCCCGCGATCTATGCCGCGAATCACTCGAGCTCGCTCGACATCCTCGTCCTGCTGGCGAGGCTGCCGGTCGACGTCAGGATCATCTACAAGAAATCGCTCTCGCTCGTGCCGTTCATCGGCTGGACCATCGCGCTCGGGGGCCACATCCCGATCGACCGCTCGAACCCGTTCCGCGCCCGGCGCAGCCTCGACGCGGCGGCCGAGCGAATCCGCGCGGGCGAGAGTGTCCTGGTGTTCCCCGAGGGCACCCGCAGCCGCGACGGCGCCGTGGGGCACTTCAAGCGCGGCAGCTTCCGCCTGGCGATCGAGGCCGGCGCGCCCGTGGTGCCCGTCTCGCTCGTCGGCGTGAAGGCGCTCGTGCCGCGCGGCCTGCTCAGCCTGCGCCCCGGCACGGTGCGCCTGCGCGTTCATCCGGCGACTCCGGTCGCCGGGATGTCGGCGGACTCCGCTCAGGCGCTCGCGGAGCAGGTGCGGCAGGTCGTCGCGGCGGGATGCCAGGAGGAGGAGTTGAGAAACGGAAGCTCGTATTCCCCAAGGGGGATCCTCGTAGGGGCGCGATGGGCTTGCGTTCTGTTCTGGGGGACTGCGTCCCCCCAGCCCCCTGTGTGCTCATGGCGATCCTGTGTGCTCGGGACCGCGTGCTCGCGGGGCGGAGCCGTCGGCAGGCAAGCTGAAGAAGGCGATCGAGCCGATCGTCTCGGGCGGCGAGCTGGCGACGGCGTTCTGGGGGATCGAGGTGCGCAGCCTCGAGTCGGGCCGCACGCTCTACGCGCTCAACTCCGGCAAGGCCTTCCGGCCGGCCTCGACGCTCAAGCTCGTGACGACGGCGGCTGCGCTCGACGCCTACGGCCCCGACGCGCGGATCCGCACGACGCTCGAGACCGCGGGCCGGCTCGACTCCCTGGGCCGGATCCTCGGCGACGTGTTCCTGGTGGGCCGCGGCGACCCCAACCTCTCGGCGCGCTTCTCGCCCGGACGGCCCACGGCCGCGTTCGAGGCCATGAGCGAAGCGCTCGTGGCCGCGGGCGTCAAGCGCATCGAGGGCCGCGTGATCGGACACGAGGGTGCCTTCGTCGGCGATCGCCGCGGATCGTCCTGGACCTGGGAGGACCTCGCCTGGGGCTACGGGACCGAGATCTCGGCGCTGTCGTACGCCGACAACCTCGTCGAGGCCGGGCTCGCCCCGGGCGAGCGGCTCTCCGACCCCGCGGTCCTGAAGCTCGTGCCGGACTCGGGCTGCCTGAACGTCGTCTCGACCGTCTCCACGATGGAAGCCCGCCCCCTCTACGACGAGGTGACGCTGCTGCGCGAGCCCGGCTCGAACGACGTGCGCTTCACGGGGCGGCTGCCGCTCGGCGGAGGCTGGGACGGCCGCCTCGCGGTCGCGGATCCGGCGAGCTGCACGGCCGCGGTGTTCGCCTCGGTCCTCGAGGCGAAGGGCATCGCGGTCGCTTCGGGAGTCACGACGTCGCGCGACGCGCTTCCCGCGGGCGCGCGCGTTCTCGCCGCCTACGATGGCTTGCCGATGGCGGAGATGGTGAAGGTCGTCAACAAGGAGAGCCAGAACCTGCACGCCGAGATGCTGCTGCGGCTCGTCGGCCTGAAGCAGAACGGCGAGGGCAGCGTGGAGAAGGGTGCTCTCGCCGCGCTCGCGCTCGCGGAGCGCCTCCGCGTCCCCGCGGCGGGCTGGTCGATCCAGGACGGCTCCGGGCTGTCGCGCACCGACCTCCTCACTCCCGCGGGGCTCGCCGCGCTGCTCGTGGCGATGGACCGCCATCCCCACGCGGCCGCGTTCCGCGACTCGCTGCCGATCGCCGGCGTCGACGGCACGCTCGAGACGCGGATGCGCGGCACGCCGGCCGAGAAGCGCGTGCTCGCCAAGACCGGCACCTCGCAGCTCATCAACGCGCTCGCGGGCTACGTGACGACCGCTGCGCGGCGAGCGGCTCGCGTTCGCGGTGTTCGTCAACAACCACGCGGGCAAGAGCCGCGAGGCGATCCGTGCGATCGACCGCGTCGCGATCGCGCTCGCGGAGGCGCGCTGATGGAGCTCGCCTTCGAGATCGCTCCGAGCCTCGCCGGCCGCGTGCGGATCGGCCTCGTCGCGATCGAGGGCGTGAGCGTGCGCGAGGCCGACGCCGGCGCTCGCGGCCGAGATCGACGCCGAGTGCCAGTCGCTGCGCGCCCGCTACGGCGACGGGCAAGAGCTCGGAAGTGCCGGGTGCGGCCGACGCGCGCACGCTCTACAAGGCGCTCGGCATCGATCCCACCAAGACGCGGCCCTCGAACGAGGCGCTGCTGCGCCGGGCGCTGAAGGGCGAGGGGCTCTACCGCATCAACACGCTCGTGGACGCGCTCAACCTCGCGTCGCTGCGCGAGCAGCTGCCGTTCGGGCTCTACGATCTCGACCGCGTCCGGCCGCCCGTGACGCTCCGCCTCGGTGGCGAGGCCGAGTCGTACGAAGGCATCCGCAAGGGACCGGTGCAGGTCGCCGGGCGCCCGGTGCTGGTCGACGCCGAGGGTCCCTTCGGCAACCCCACCTCCGATTCGCTGCGCACGTCGATCACGCTCGCCACGACGCGCTGCCTCGCCGTCGCGTACGCGCCCGCCTCCTACGCGCCCGCGCGGCTCGACGACGTGCTCGACCGCACGGCGGCGACGCTCGTCCGCGCCTGCGGCGGCGAGGTGGTGCTGCGCCGCCGCCTGCCCTGAGCCCGGGTCCGGACCCCGGCGTACGCGGGCCGCTTATAAGATGCGCAGAGTGACAAGCTCAGCCCCTGCGCTCGTGACCGCCGAGGAGCGGATTCTCGAGGGCCTGAACCCGGCCCAGCGCGAGGCCGTGCTGCACGGCGAGGGGCCGCTCCTGATCATCGCCGGCGCCGGGACGGGCAAGACCACGGTGCTCACGCGCCGGATCGCGCACCTCATCGCCACCAAGCGGGCGAAGCCGGAAGAGATCCTGGCGCTCACGTTCACCGAGAAGGCCGCGGCGGAGATGGCGGAGCGCGTCGACCAGCTGATCCCGTGGGGCTACGCCGAGACGCAGATCGCGACCTTCCACGCGTTCGGCGACTCGGTCCTGCGCGAGTGGGCGCTCGAGATCGGCCTCGATCCGCAGTTCCGCGTGCTCTCGCAGCCCGAGCAGGTGATCTTCCTGCGCGAGCGGCTGTTCCGGCTGCCGCTCGACCGCTTCCGCCCGCTCGGCGACCCGACGCGGCATCTCGCAGGCGCTCACGACGCTCGTGAGCCGCGCCAAGGACGAGGACGTCTCGCCGCAGCAGTATCGCGAGTGGGCCGAGGCCCGTCTCGCCGCGGCCACGACCGAGGAGGAGCGCGACTTCGCCTCGTCCCACCTCGAGCTCGCGGCCTTCTACGAAGCGCACCAGCGCCTGCTCGGCGAGGCCGGGCTCGTGGACTTCGGCGACCAGATCGGAAGGACGCTCTCGCTGCTGCGCGAGCGCAAGGACGCGCTCGCGCGCCTGCGCGCCCGCTACGCGTACATCCTGGTCGACGAGTTCCAGGACACGAACCACGCCCAGCTCGAGATGCTGGGGCTCATCGCCGGCACGACCGGCAACCTGACCGTCGTCGGAGACGACGACCAGGCCATCTACCGCTGGCGCGGCGCGGCCGCGGCCAACCTGCTCGCGTTCCGCAGCCACTACGCGGGGGCGCGCGAGGTGGTGCTGACCGAGAACTACCGCTCGACCCAGGTGATCCTCGACGCGGCCGCGCGCCTCGTCGGCTACAACAACCCGCACCGGCTGGAGGCGAGCCTCGGCATCGACAAGCGCCTGCGCTCGCCGCGGCCGGACGGCCCGCCCGTGCGCCACGGCGCCTTCGACACCGTTTCGGCGGAGGCCGACGCCGTCGCCGCGCAGATCGAGGAGCGCCTCGCGCAGGGCCGGCGCCCGCGCGACTTCGCGATCCTGGTGAGGAGCAACGCGGATGCCGATCCGTTCCTGCGCGCGCTCAACGTGCGCGGCGTGCCGCATCGCTTCAGCGGCAGCCGCGGGCTCTACGCGCGCGAGGAGATCCGGCTGCTGGTCTCGTTCCTGAAGGTGCTCGCGAACCCGGACGACTCGGTGGCGCTCTTCTACCTCGCGGGGTCCGAGCTCTACGGCCTGCCCGAGACCGACCTGCTGCGCCTCAACCACTACGCGCGCCGCAAGACGCGGCCGCTGCTCGAGGTGCTGCGCGAGCTTCCCGCGAACGAGGAGCTGGCCTCGGTCTCGGGGCGCGCGCGAGCGGCGGCCGAGCGGCTGATCGCCGACGTCGAGCGCGCGGCCGGCGAGGTGCCGAGGCGGCGCACCGGCGAGGTGCTGTACGGCTTCCTGCAGTGGTCGGGGCTGCTCGGGAAGCTCGCGAAGGAAGCGAGTGCCGAGAGCGAGGCGAAGGTCCGGAACATCGCGCGCTTCTTCGACGCCGTGAAGGCCTACGGCGACGTCGCCGAGCACGACCGCGTGCCGGCGTTCGTCGAGCACCTCGAGCTCCTGCGCGAGGCCGGCGACGACCCCGCCGTCGCCGAGGTGGCGCTCGACGAGGACGCCGTCCACGTGCTGACCGTGCACAAGGCCAAGGGGCTCGAGTTTCCGGTGGTGTTCCTGGTCGGCTGCGCCGAGTCGAAGTTCCCGCTGCAGCGGCACGGCGAGGCGCTCGGCCTGCCGAGCGAGCTCGCCAAGGAGGAGCTCGACCTGAGCGGTGGCAGCCACCTGCTCGAGGAGCGGCGGCTCTTCTACGTGGCGATGACCCGGGCCATGGACGAGCTGGTGCTGACGTCGGCGGCCGACTACGGCACCTCGCGCGCGCGCAAGCTCTCGCGCTTCGTGGTCGAGGCGCTCGACCTGCCGTCGCCGCGCCCGATCTCGCGGAAGACCGCCCCGCTCGAAGCCCTCGCGCGCGAGGCGCCGGCCCCGGAGCCGCGGCCCGCCGCTGGAAGCCGAGATCCCGGAAGACGAGATGCTGCGGCTCAGCTACCGCCAGATCGACGACTACGAGACCTGCCCGCTCAAGTACCGCTACCTGCACGTGCTGCGCGTGCCGCTCCTGGCTCATCACGCCGTCGTCTACGGCCACGCGGTGCACGAAGCGGTGCGCAGCTACTTCGAGCGCCGGCTCGCCGGCGAGACGCCCGACGCCGAGGCGCTCATCGCGGCTTTTCGCTCCGCCTGGGTCTCGGAGGGCTTCCTGTCGCGCGAGCACGAGGACGAGCGCCTGCGCGAGGGCGAGGCGATGCTGCGGCGCTTCCACGCGCAGCAGGCGAGCGACCCGTGGCGCCCGCTCGCGGTCGAGCAGGAGTTCGCGTTCACGCTCGAGCGCAACCGCGTCCAGGGCCGCTACGATCTCGTGCTCGAGAGCGCGGGCGAGACGGCGGTCGTCGACTTCAAGACCGGCGACGTGCGCGACCAGAAGGCCGCCGACCGGCGCGCGCGAGAGAGCCTGCAGCTCGACATCTACGCGCTCGCCCAGCTGAAGACGCAGGGCCGGCTGCCGGACAAGGTCGAGCTGCGCTTCCTGGAGAGCGACCTCGTCGCCTCGCGCCGCCCGACCGAGGCGGACGCGCTCGCGACCGAGACGCGGATCCGCGCGGCGGCGACCGCCATCCGCAAGCGCGCGTTCGAGGCGCGGCCGACGTTCTTCGCCTGCAGCCAGTGCCCCTTCCGCGAGATCTGTCCGCACACGGCCTGGGGGGAACCAGCGGGCGAGCCCCGGGAATGAGAGGAGTGAAGACGCGATGAGCCAGAGGATCGGATTCGCAGGCCTGGGCCTGATGGGCAGCCGCATGGCGCGGAACCTCGTGAAGAAGGGGTTCGAGACGACGGTCTGGAACCGCACGCCCGCCCGCACGGCGCCGCTCGCGGCCGAGGGCGCCAGGGTCGCGGCGACGCCGCGCGAGCTCGCCGAGCGCTCGGACGTGGTGGTCGCCTGCGTCGCCGATCCGCCCGCCGTCGAGCGGCTGGTGTTCGCCGAGGACGGGCTGATCCACGCCGTGCGGCAAGGCTTCCGCTACCTCGAGTGCTCGACCGTGAGCCCCGAGACCACGAAGCGGGTGCAGGCGGCGCTGCGCGAGAAGGGCGCCGACGCGCTCGAGGCTCCCGTGACCGGCTCGAAGAACGGCGCCGACCAGGGGACGCTGCTCTTCATGACAGGCGGGCCGCGCGCGGTCCACGACGAGCTGATGCCCGTGATGATGGCGATGGGCACGAAGGCCATCTACTGCGGCGAGATGGGCCAGGGCTCCACGATGAAGCTGATCGGCAACCACTTCATCTCGCTGATGCTCGAGGCGCTCTGCGAGGGCGTCGTCGTCGGCAGGAAGCACGGGCTGCCGCTCGAGACGATCCTCGAGGTCGTGCAGGCCTCCGGCTTCGCGTCGCCGTACTTCGCCTTCAAGGGCGCCGCGATCGGCAAGCGCGACTGGAGCGAGCACTTCGCGATCGACCTCCTGGTCAAGGACCAGACGCTGATGCTCGAGACCGCGGCCGCCGCGCGCGTGCCGATGCCGGGCCTCGCCGCCGTGCGCGAGGTGTTCCAGTCGGCGCGCGCCCAGGGCTTCGGCCGCGAGGACATCTGCGCCGTCGTCAAGACGCTCGAGCGCGCGGCGGGCGAGCCTTCGTGACGAAGGCGGTCGCGATCGTCGTCGCCGCGGGGCGCGGCGAGCGCATGGGCGCCGAGCGGCCGAAGGCGTTCCTCGAGCTCGGGGGCGAGCCGCTCCTGCTGCGCGCGGCGCGCGCGTTCGAGGCGGCGCCTTCGGTCGGGAGCCTGGTCGCCGTGGTCCCGGACGCGGAAACGGGCGCGGCGCGCGCGCTGCTCGCTCCGCTCGCCAAGCTGCGCGCCGTGGTGGCGGGCGGCGAGCGGCGCCAGGACTCGGTGCTGGCGGGACTCGCCCAGCTGCCCGAGGGGTTCGAGGGCGTGGTGCTGATCCACGACGCGGCGCGGCCGCTCGTGGAGGTCGAGCTCGTCGAGGCCGTGACCGCGCGGGCGCTCGCGACGGGAGCGGCGCTGCCGGTGCTGCCGCTCGTGGACACCGTGAAGCGCGTCCGCGGCGGGCGCGTGGTGGAGACGCTCGACCGCAGCGAGCTGGGCGGGGCGCAGACGCCGCAGGGCTTCCGCATCGCGCTCCTGCGCGAGGCGCTCGAGGCCGCGACGCGAGCGGGCCTCGAGCTGACCGACGAGGCGATGGCCGTCGAGCGGCTCGGCCGCGCCGTCGACGCCGTCCCCGGCTCCACGCGCAACCGCAAGCTGACGACGCCCGACGACCTCGCGTGGGCCGAAGGCGTGGTTGCGGGTATCCTGCGCACGTGAACACGCCGCGCGTCGGCCAGGGCTTCGACGTCCACCGGCTGGTGGCCGGCCGCCCGCTGCGCCTCGGCGGCGTCGAGGTCGAGCACCCGCGCGGCCTCGAGGGGCATTCGGACGGCGACTGCGTGCTGCACGCGGTCTGCGACGCCCTGCTCGGCGCGATCGGCGCCGGCGACATGGGCCGTCACTTCCCGAGCCGCGACCCGCGCTGGCACGGCGCGGCGAGCCGCGTGTTCGTCGAAGAGGTCGCGCGGCTGGTGAAGGCCGGCGGCTACAGCCTCGGCAACCTCGACGTGACCGTGGTCGCGCAGGAGCCGGTGCTGGCGCCGCACCTCGACGCCATGCGCGAGCTGATCGCCGGCCTGCTCGGCGCGCGCGCCGACTGCGTCTCGGTGAAGGCGAAGAGCAGCGACCACCTGGGAGCGCTCGGCCGCGGCGAGGGCATCGCCGCCTTCGCGACCGTGCTGCTCGTCAAAGAGAACAAGGACTCATGAACCTGATCTGCGGCATCAACCCGGTGCTGGAGGCGCTCGCCGCCTCGACGCGCCACTTCGACCGCTTGCTGATCGTGAAGGGCCTGCGCAGCCGGCGGCTCTCCGACGCGATGCGCCGGGCGACCAACCTCGGGATCCCGCTCCGCTTCGAGATGCGCGAGACGCTCGACCGCATGTCGAGCGGCGTCCCGCACCAGGGCATCATCGCCGTGGTCTCGGAGAAGCCGGTGCTGTCGCTCGAGAGCCTGCTCGGCTCGGCGCACGAGCCCGCGCTCGTCATAGCGCTCGACGGCGTCGAGGACCCGCGCAACCTCGGCGCCATCCTGCGCACGCGTCGAGGCCGCGGGCGCCGACGGCGTGCTGCTGCCCGACCGCCACAGCGCCGGGCTCTCCGAGACGGTGGGACGCGCGTCGGCGGGAGCGCTCGAGCACGTGAAGGTCGCGCGCATCGGCAACCTGGTGCAGGCGCTCGAGGCGCTCAAGGCGCGCGGCATCTGGGTCGTCGGCTTCGACGCGGCCGGCACCGAGCGCTGGGACGCCGTCGATCTGACGCGGCCGGTGGCGCTCGTGCTCGGCGGGGAAGGGCGCGGCATCCGGCGGCTCGTCCGCGAGCACTGCGACCATCTGGTCTCGATCCCGCACTTCGGCCACGTGAGCTCGCTCAACGTGTCCGTCGCCGCCGGGATCGCGCTCTACGAGGCCGTGCGGCAGCGGCGTGCCGTGCCGAGCCTGGTGCGGCCGATCCCGTCGCGGCCCTCCGCGCACAACCACATCGTCGGGCCGGCCGCGGACGACGACGAGGCCGATCCGGGCGCGCGTCCCTACCTCTCGAACGACGGCGACGGCGCCGAGGACGACGGCGACGAAGCGACACCCTCGGTGCGGCACGTGGACCTGCACGACGACGTGGCCTGGGGACAGGGGCCGATCGTGCTCAAGCCGGTCGGCTTCGACCGCGCGCGTCGCAACGACGGCCGCAGGCGCCAGGGACGAAGGCACGGGCCGCACGGCGAGCGGCGTGGGCCGCACACGCACGGACAGGAGCGGCCCACTCCGGCGCCGCCCGAGGCCACCGGTGGCGACGCGCCTCCGCCGGGCGACGCACCGCACCGAAAGGGCCGAAGGCGAAGGCGCGGGCGGCGGCGCGAAGGCGCTCCGGGCGGCGGCGGCCCGCCCCAGGCAGGCGGTCCGGAGCCCCAGAACGGGCCTGCCAGCGCGGGTCCGAGCGATTCCGGGGCCCCGGGCGGAGCCCCCGGAGGCGGGGGTGGGGGAAAGCGGCGGCGACGCCGCAGGCGCCGTTAGCGCCCGAGCCGGCATCGGGCTTGCACGGCAGTGGGTCCGTTTGCTAGACTCACCGTTTGTCGCTGGCGTAGCTCAGCGGTAGAGCGGCTGATTTGTAATCAGCGGGTCGGGGGTTCAATTCCCTCCGCCAGCTCCAACCGCTGCCGAAGCGCCGAGAGGCGTGGGCGAGTCGCGAGGGCAAGAGTCAGACGACACCCGGCGGGGAGGTAGCGAAGCGGTCAAACGCATCAGACTGTAAATCTGACGGCCCTCGGCCTTCGAAGGTTCGAATCCTTCCCTCCCCACCACTTGCAGCCGTTCGGGACGGGAGAGACCGGGGAGACGAGCAGTGCAAGGCGGGCGTAGCTCAGCTGGTAGAGCTCCAGCCTTCCAAGCTGGATGTCACGGGTTCGAATCCCGTCGCCCGCTCCACACGGCGGATCGGAACGACGGGCGGCAGGCGAGAAACGGACGGAAACAGAAACGAAGGAGATCACCCGGGCCGGTTGCGGGGTGAAGCGAAGAAACGCCCACGTAGCTCAGTCGGCAGAGCGCGTCCTTGGTAAGGACGAGGTCATCAGTTCGATTCTGATCGTGGGCTCCAATCTGGTGCGGAATAGAGGCTAGAGGCAACAAACTCGGAGCGAAGCGGGATTCACTCCCGCGTAGCGAAGAGGGGTCGAGGGATGCGCGCAGCATCCCCCAGGAGAAAGAAAGATGGCCAAGGAGAAGTTCGACCGTAGCAAGCCGCACGTGAACATCGGGACGATCGGTCACGTGGACCACGGGAAGACGTCGTTGACGGCGGCGATCACGAAGGTGCTCGCGGCGTCGAACCCGAAGGTTCAGTTCAAGGCGTACGACCAGATCGACAACGCGCCCGAGGAGCGCGAGCGCGGCGTGACGATCAACGCGTCGCACGTGGAGTACGAGACGGCGAACCGTCACTACGCGCACGTCGACTGCCCTGGCCACGCCGACTACATCAAGAACATGATCACGGGCGCGGCGCAGATGGACGGCTCGATCCTGGTGGTGTCGGCGGCGGACGGCCCGATGCCGCAGACGCGCGAGCACATCCTGCTGGCGCGGCAGGTCGGGGTTCCGTTCATCGTGGTGTTCCTGAACAAGGTGGACATGGTGGACGACCCGGAGCTCCTGGACCTGGTGGAGCTCGAGGTTCGCGAGCTTTTGAAGACCTACAGCTTCCCGGGCGACCAGGTGCCCGTGATCCGGGGCTCGGCGACGAAGGCGCTGGAGGGGACGGGCAAGCCGGACGACCCCGGGGCGAAGCCGATCCTGGAGCTGATGGAGGCGGTGGACAAGTACATTCCGCTGCCGACGCGCGAGATCGACAAGCCGTTCCTGATGCCGGTCGAGGACATCTTCACGATCTCGGGCCGCGGGACGGTGGCGACGGGCCGCGTCGAGCGCGGCAAGGTGAAGGTGGGCGAGGAGACGCAGCTGGTGGGTCTTCGCCCGGAGAGCCCGAAGAAGGTCGTGACGGGCGTCGAGATGTTCAAGAAGCTGCTGGACGAGGGCGTGGCGGGCGACAACATCGGGGTGCTGCTGCGCGGGACGGAGCGCGAGGAGATCGAGCGCGGGATGGTGCTGGCGAAGCCGGGCTCGATCACGCCGCACACGAAGTTCAAGGGCGAGGTGTACGTGCTGACGAAGGAAGAGGGCGGCCGTCACACGCCGTTCTTCACCGGCTACCGCCCGCAGTTCTACTTCCGGACGACGGACGTGACGGGAGTGGCGAAGCTTCCGGACGGCGTCGAGATGGTGATGCCGGGGGACAACACGCAGGTGTCGGTCGAGCTGATCACTCCGATAGCGATGGAGAAGGGGCTGCGCTTCGCGATCCGCGAGGGCGGCCGCACCGTCGGCTCCGGCACCGTCAGCGAGATCCTGGAGTAGGCCGATGCGCGACCACATCGTGTTGCAGTGCCCCGATTGCAAGCGGCGCAACTACAACACCACGAAGAACAAGAAGAAGACCACGGAGCGGCTGGAGCTCAGCAAGTACTGCCGCTTCTGCCGGAAGCACACCGCCCACAAGGAAACGAAGTAGAGGTAGACTAGTTGGTTCCGGGGGTTACAGGCCAGTAGCTCAATTGGTGGAGCACCGGTCTCCAAAACCGGGGGTTGGGGGTTCGAGTCCCTCCTGGCCTGCCAGCCGCCGGAAGGCGGCGGGCTTCCACGAACGGGGCTCGAATGTTCTGGAGCGGCGATTCTAAATGGCCGTAGCTGAAGTCGAAAGGGTCGGGAAGGTGGACACTCCGGAGAAGCCGGACGAGGGCAAGCCGGCGCACGGCGGTGGCCTGCCGGGCTTCCTGGGCTGGCCGGGCCGCAAGCTCGCCGAGCTGCGCGCCTTCTTCACCGAGGTCAGGAGCGAGCTCAAGAAGGTGACCTGGCCCTCGCGCAAGGAGGTCTATTCCACGACGCTGGTGGTGATCGCGACCTCGATCCTGTTCGGCTTCTATCTCTGGGGCCTGGACCTGGCGTTCTCGCGTGTGATGTCACTGGTGCTGGCGAGGTAAATGAGCGTGACGACGGGGACCACGGCCAAGCTCTGGTACATCGTCCACACCTACTCGGGGTTCGAGAAGAAGGTTTCGGAGAGCCTCCGCCAGCGGGCGAAGGCCTACGACCTCGAGGACCAGATCGGCCGCATCGAGATCCCGACCGAGGAGGTCGTGGAGATGAAGGCGGGGCGCAAGGTGCAGACCGCGACCCGCTTCTTCCCCGGCTACATCCTGGTGGAGATCGAGACCGAGGACGGCTCCGACGGCAAGAAGATCCCCGACGCGACCTGGCACCTGGTGCGCAACACGCCCAAGGTGACGGGCTTCGTCGGCTCGGGCAACCGTCCGGTCCCGCTCTCGCAGGAAGAGGCGGACCAGATCTTCAACCAGGTGAAGGAGTCGATCGAGAAGCCGAAGCCGAAGTACACCTTCGAGCGCGGCGAGAGCGTGCGGATCATCGACGGTCCGTTCTCGAACTTCCAGGGCGTGGTCGAGGAGGTCAACCTCGACCGCAACACGCTCAAGGTGATGGTGACCATCTTCGGCCGGTCGACGCCGGTCGAGCTCGACTTCCTCCAGGTCGAGAAGCTGTAGCGGGTGGAGAAGAGTTGAGGCACGAAGCGAAGCGGGATTCACTCCCGCGAGCGAGAGGGTCGGGGGTGCGACGCAGCACCCCCAGAAGAGAAGGTTCATGAAGAAGGTCGTCGGACAGATCAAGCTGCAGATTCCAGCGGGGAAGGCGACGCCGGCTCCCCCCGTGGGCCCCGCGCTCGGCCAGGCGGGCGTCAACATCATGGACTTCTGCAAGGCGTTCAACGCCAAGACGCAGAAGGACGAGGGGCTGATCATCCCGGTGGTGATCACGGTCTACGCGGACCGCTCCTACACCTTCATCACCAAGACGCCGCCGGTCGCGGTGCTGATCAAGCGCGAGGCGGGCATCGCGAAGGGCAGCGGCGAGCCGAACCGCAACAAGGTCGGCAAGATCACGATGAAGCAGGTCGAGGCGATCGCGAAGCTGAAGCTGCCGGACCTGACGGCTGCGGACCTGAAGGCCGCGGTCAACACCGTGCTGGGGACCGCCCGCAGCATGGGAGTGGAGATTTCGGGCTAGTCGTTCGCAAGAGGACACCACCTGCCGGGGGAGGCTCTCCGGATCCTGGTGGTAGCGCTGCGTGAGCGCGCGGAAGGAGTCGATGATGGGCCGAGTCGGTAAGAAGTACCGGAAGGCCAAGGAGGTCGTGGCGGCGAAGCCCAGCTACCCGCTTCCGGAGGCCGTCGCGGCGGTCACCAAGAGCGCCTTCGCGAAGTTCGACGAGACGGTCGAGGTGGCGTTGCGCCTGGGAGTCGATCCCAAGCACGCCGACCAGATGGTCCGCGGCACCGTGGTGCTGCCCCACGGGCTCGGCGGGAAGTCGAAGAAGGTCCTGGTGATCGCCTCCGGCGAGAAGCTGAAGGAAGCCCAGGACGCTGGCGCCGACCACGTGGGCGGCGAGGAGATGGTGCAGAAGATCAACGAGGGCTGGCTCGACTTCGACGCGGTCGTGGCGACGCCCGAGATGATGAAGTCGGTCGGCCGGCTGGGCAAGGTGCTGGGCCCGCGCGGCCTGATGCCGAACCCGAAGACCGGCACCGTGACGTTCGAGGTCGGCAAGGCGGTGCGCGAGATCAAGGCCGGCAAGGTGGAGTTCCGCGTCGACAAGACCGCGATCATCCACGCGCCGGTGGGCAAGATCTCGTTCGGAGCCGAGAAGCTGCTCGAGAACGCGAAGACGCTGATCGACATGGTGATCAAGGCGAAGCCGGCCGCCGCGAAGGGCCGCTACGTGAAGTCGATCGCGCTGTCGTCGACGATGGGCCCCGGGGTGCGGGTGGACCTCGCCTCCGTCGAAGGACACTCGTGAGGCGGGTGAGGACATGAATCGCAGCGAGAAGCAGCAACTGATCGACGAGCTCCACAAGGAGCTCGAGCAGGCGCCAAACGCGGTGCTGCTCGACTTCAAGGGGCTCTCCGTGCCGGCGGCGACCGAGTTCCGCAAGAAGATGCGGGCCTCCGGCTCGCGCTATCGCGTGGTCAAGAACTCGCTCGCGCTCCGTGCCGCGAAGGGCACGGCGCTCGAGCGGCTCGAGGCGAAGCTCGAGGGCTACACGGGGATTGCCTACACGGGCGACGACCCCGTGGCGCTCGCCAAGGTGCTGGTGGACTTCGCAAAGGACCACCCGGCGCTCACCGTGAAGGCCGCGGTCGTGGCCGGAACGCAGATGCTGGACGCCAACGGCGTGAAGGCGCTCAGCACGATGCCGGGCCTGCCCGAGCTGCGAGCGAGGCTGCTCGGCCTGCTGCAGGCGCCGGCGACGCAGCTCGTGCGCCTGCTCGGCACGCCGGCGACGCAGACCGTGCGCGTGCTGAAGGCGCACCAGGACAAGCTCGAGAGCCAGTAGCTCTCATTCGAACGGAATCAAGGACGAAGGCTTCGTAAAGTCGTCAAAGACGAGAGAGGATGAAGGAACGAAGATGGCTGACATTCAGGCGATCGCGAACGACCTCAGCGGCCTCACGGTGCTCCAGGTGGCGGAGCTCGTGAAGACGCTCGAGGAGAAGTGGGGAGTCTCGGCGGCGGCCGCGGCCCCGGTGATGGTGGCGGCGGCGGGCGCTCCGGCGGCCGGCGGCGCTGCTGCGGCAGCCGAGGAGAAGACCGAGTTCGCGGTTCACCTCACGAGCGCCGGCGACAAGAAGATCAACGTGATCAAGGTCGTGCGCGAAGTCACCAGCCTCGGCCTCAAGGAGGCCAAGGACCTGGTGGACGGCGCCCCCAAGGTCGTCAAGGAGGGCGTCTCCAAGGACGAGGCCGCGGCGATCAAGAAGAAGTTCGAGGAAGTCGGGGCCCAGGTCGAGATCAAGTAGCTCGTTCTCGGGCAAAAGGCACGAGAACGGGTGATCCGGTTCCCGTATTTTCGGACGCTTCAGAGAGCAGGGGGGACGTGTGTCTCCCCGCGTTGGGCGTCCGGTTTCCGTTTTTTCGCGGCCGTGAACTACGACCGCATGCGTGAGGGTTGCTGACGAAAATGGCTACGGCGACCAGGAACATCTACCGCGAGCGTATCGACTTCGCGAAGATCAAGACCTCGATCCCGATTCCGAACCTGATCGAGATACAGAAGAACTCGTACGAGCGCTTCCTGCAGATGCGCGTGCTCGCGGCGGACCGCGAGGACGCCGGGCTGCAGTCGGTGTTCAAGAGCATCTTCCCGATCACGGACCTTCGGGAGAACTGCTCGCTCGAGTTCGTGGACTACTCGATCGGCAACTGGGAGTGCAAGTGCGGACGCCTCGTCGGGCTCGACAAGCTCGGCCGCGCCTGCAGCTTCTGCCAGGCCACGATCATCACGGACCCGCGCGGCGACCGCGAGATCCACTGCCCGAAGTGCGGGCACCTGAACGACAACCGGCCGCAGACCTGCGAGACCTGCGACGAGCCCGTCGGCCTCAAGCTGAAGTACGACGTCGACGAGTGCCAGGAGCGCGGCATGACGTTCGCCGTCCCGCTCAAGGTGACGATCCGGCTCGTGGTGTGGGACAAGGACGCCGAGACCGGCGCCAAGACCATCCGCGACATCAAGGAGCAGGAGGTCTACTTCGGCGACATCCCGCTGATGACGGAGAACGGCACCTTCATCATCAACGGCACCGAGCGCGTCATCGTCAGCCAGCTGCACCGCTCGCCGGGCGTCTTCTTCTCGCAGCCGGAGAAGGGCCTGTTCGCCGCGCAGATCATCCCGTACCGCGGCAGCTGGGTCGAGTTCGAGTTCGACGCCAAGAACCTGCTGCACGTGCGCATCGACAGGAAGCGCAAGTTCCTCGCCTCCGTGTTCCTGCGCGCGCTCGGGATGAAGACCGACGCCGAGATCCTGAAGCGCTTCTTCAAGGCCGACCGCATCCTGGTGCGCGAGGGCCGGCTGTCGTGGAAGGTCTCGCCGAACCTCGTCGGCATGAAGCTGTCGAAGGGCATCTTCGGGCCCAAGGACGCGAGCGGGCACAAGCCCGAGATCGTCCACTCCGGCAAGAAGATCACGGCGGCGCAGCTCGCCGAGATCCAGCGGCTCGACGTGCAGGAGATCGAGATCACCGAGGCCGACCTCGAGGGCGCCTTCACGGTGTCCGACATCGTCGACCCGAAGACGGGCGAGGTGGTGCTCGAGGGCAACGAGCCGCTCTCCCCGCGCGTGCTGTCGGTGGTGCTGGCCGAGGGCAGCCAGATCGACGCGTTCGAGGTGTTCTTCCCCGAGCGCGACGAGATCGGGCCGATGCTCTCGATGACGGTCAAGAAGGACTCGATCAAGACTCCCGAGGAGTCGCTGATCGAGATCTACCGCCGCATGCGGCCGGGCGACCCGCCGACGCTCGACTCGTCGAAGAACCTGTTCGAGGGCATGTTCCTGAACTCGCAGAAGTACGACTTCTCGCGGGTCGGCCGCCTGAAGCTCAACACCAAGCTCGGCCTCTCGACGCCGCTCAGCGAGCGGATCATCCACCTCGAGGACATCGTGGCGGTGATCGCGTTCCTGCTGAAGCTGCGCCGCAACCCGCAGGACGTGGACGACATCGACCACCTCGGCAACCGCCGCGTCAGGAGCGTGGGCGAGCTGCTCGAGAACCAGTTCCGCATCGGGCTCGTGCGCATGGAGCGCGCGATCAAGGAAAAGATGAGCGTCTACCAGGAGATGGCCACGGCCATGCCCCACGACCTCATCAACGCCAAGCCCGTGATGGCGTCGATCCGCGAGTTCTTCGGCTCCTCGCAGCTGTCGCAGTTCATGGACCAGACGAACCCGCTCTCGGAGATCACGCACAAGCGGCGGCTCTCGGCCCTTGGGCCGGGCGGCCTCTCGCGCGAGCGCGCCGGCTTCGAGGTGCGCGACGTGCACCCGACCCACTACGGCCGCATCTGCCCGATCGAGACGCCGGAAGGCCCGAACATCGGGCTGATCTCGAGCCTCAGCTGCTTCGCCCGCATCAACGAGTTCGGCTTCATCGAGAGCCCCTACCGCAAGGTCAAGGACGGCCGGGTGCTCGACTACGTGCAGGTGATGGAGCAGGGCGAGAGCGACTACAAGGTCGGTGACATCGTCGAGCGCGACGAGATGGAGCGCGACAACAAGGCCTCGCGCGAGCGCAAGAAGCGCCCGGCCGAGATCGAGCCGTACTGCTTCTACCTCTCGGCCTGGGAGGAGGACAAGTACACGATCGCGCAGGCCAACGCCCGGCTCGACGACGCCGGCAACCTGATGGACGAGCGCGTGGAAGCGCGCAAGATCGGCGACTCGATCCTGGCCAAGCGCGACGAGATCGACTACGTCGACGTCTCGCCCAAGCAGCTGGTCTCGGTCGCAGCGTCGCTGATCCCGTTCCTCGAGCACGACGACGCCAACCGCGCGCTGATGGGCTCGAACATGCAGCGCCAGGCCGTGCCGCTGCTCCGCTCGGAGGCGCCGTTCGTCGGCACCGGGATGGAGCACATCACGGTCAAGGACTCGGGCGCCGCGGTCGTGTGCCGGCGCGCGGGCACCGTCGACTCGGTCGACTCGCGCCGCATCATCGTGCGCGTCGAGGCCCAGGACGGCCCCGACAAGGGCAAGGAGATCGGCGCCGACATCTACAACCTCACCAAGTTCAAGTGCTCGAACCAGAACACGAGCCTGAACCAGAAGCCGATCATCAAGGTCGGCCAGCACGTCGCCAAGGGCCAGATCATGGCGGACGGCCCCTGCACCGACATGGGCGAGCTGGCGCTCGGCAGGAACGTGCTGGTCGCGTTCATGCCCTGGCGCGGCTACAACTTCGAGGACGCGATCCTGGTCAGCGAGAAGCTGGTCAAGGAGGACATGTACACCTCGATCCACATCGAGGAGTTCGAGATCGAGGCGCGCGACACCAAGCTCGGTCCCGAGGACGTCACGCGCGACATCCCGAACGTGTCCGAGGGCCTGCTCGCCAACCTCGACGAGAGCGGCATCATCCGCATCGGCGCCAGCGTCAAGCCCGGGGACATCCTGGTCGGCAAGGTGACGCCGAAGGGCGAGACGCAGCTCACCCCGGAAGAGAAGCTGCTGCGCGCGATCTTCGGCGAGAAGGCCGGCGACGTGCGCGACGCCTCGCTCTACTGCCCGCCCGGCATCGAGGGCATCGTGGTCGACGTCAAGATCTTCTCGAGGAAGGGCGTCGAGAAGGACGACCGCGCACGGCAGATCGAAGAGGCCGAGCTCTTCATGATGGAGAAGAACCTGAAGGACGAGATTCGCATCCTTCAGGACGAGCGCGACAAGCGGATCGAGATCCTGCTCGACGGGCAGACGGCGGTGTCGGACCTCGTGAACCTGCGCGGCGAGAAGGTGATCAAGAAGGGCCAGGAGCTGACGCTCGAGGTGCTGGAGAAGCTGCGGCACTCCGACATCCTGAAGCTGCGCGTCAGCCCCGAGATCGAGGAGCAGCTCTCGGAGATCGTCGACAAGACCGAGCGCCAGATCGAGGTGCTGAAGACGCTGTTCGCGGAGAAAGAGAGCCGCCTGAAGCGCGGCGACGAGCTGCCGCCCGGCGTGATCAAGCTGGTCAAGGTGTTCGTCGCGATGAAGCGCAAGCTGTCGGTCGGCGACAAGATGGCCGGTCGCCACGGCAACAAGGGCGTCATCGCGCGCATCCTGCCCGACGAGGACATGCCGTACCTGCCGGACGGGACGCCGGTCGAGATCGTGCTGAACCCGCTCGGCGTGCCCTCGCGCATGAACGTCGGCCAGATCCTGGAGACGCACCTCGGGTGGGCCGCGCGCGCGCTCGGGCTGCACGTGGCGACGCCGGTCTTCGACGGCGCCTCGGAGCGGGAGATCAAGGAGCTGCTCGGCAAGGCGAACGGCCGCGAGGAGGAGCGCAACCCGCTGCGGCCGAACCTGCTCGTGCAAGGCAAGATCACGCTCGTCGACGGCATGACGGGCGAGCCTTTCGAGCAGAAGGTCACCGTCGGCTACATCTACATGCTGAAGCTGTCGCACCTGGTCGACGACAAGATCCACGCCCGCTCGATCGGGCCGTACTCGCTGATCACGCAGCAGCCGCTCGGCGGCAAGGCGCAGTTCGGCGGCCAGCGCTTCGGAGAGATGGAAGTCTGGGCGCTCGAGGCCTACGGCGCCGCGCACATCCTGCAGGAGCTGCTGACCGCGAAGTCCGACGACGTCTACGGCCGGGCCAAGATCTACGAGGCGATCGTGAAGGGCGACACGGCTTACAACCCGGGCATCCCCGAGTCGTTCAACGTGCTGATCCGGGAGCTGCAGAGCCTCTGCCTCGACGTCGAGCTGATCAAGACCAAGCACTGAGGGCATCCGCCAAGAAAGGTCGGAGAGCAAAAAATGAGCGTGATGATTCCGATGAGGCCGAACTTGGAGCCGGGGCGCTCGATGCTGGACTTCGACGCCATCCGGATCCGTCTCGCGAGCCCGGAGAAGATCCGGTCGTGGTCGCACGGCGAGGTCACCAAGCCGGAGACGATCAACTACCGGACCTTCAAGCCGGAGCGGGACGGTCTGTTCTGCGCCAAGATCTTCGGGCCGATCACCGACTGGGAGTGCCTGTGCGGCAAGTACAAGCGCATGAAGCACCGCGGCGTGATCTGCGACAAGTGCGGCGTCGAGGTGACGCAGTCGAAGGTGCGTCGCGAGCGCATGGGCCACATCGAGCTCGCCTGCCCGGTGAGCCACGTGTGGTTCTTCAAGGGGCTGCCCAGCCGCATCGGGCACATCCTCGACATCTCGCTGCGCGACCTCGAGCGCATCCTCTACTTCGAGTCCTACGTCGTCATCGACGTGGGTGACTGCCCCGAGGTCAAGCTCCACGAGCTCGTCTCCGACGAGCGCTACCGCGTGCTGCGCGAGAAGCACCCGCGCCTGCGCTGCTCGATGGGCGCCGAGGCGATCAAGGAGCTGCTGCGCAAGGTCGACGTCGACGAGGACTCGCTCGACCTGCGCGAGCGCATGAAGACCGAGACCTCGGTCCAGAAGAAGATCAAGTTCGCCAAGCGCCTCAAGGTCGTGGAGGCGTTCCGCAAGAGCGGCAACAAGCCGGAGTGGATGATCCTCGACGCGATCCCGGTGATCCCGCCGGAGCTGCGGCCGCTGGTCCCGCTCGACGGCGGCCGTTTCGCGACCTCGGACCTGAACGACCTCTACCGCCGCGTGATCAACCGCAACAACCGGCTCAAGAAGCTGATCGAGCTGCGGGCACCCGACGTCATCGTGCGCAACGAGAAGCGCATGCTGCAGGAGGCGGTGGACGCGCTCTTCGACAACGGGCGCCGCGGCCGCGTGCTGCGTGGCGCCAACAACCGGCCGCTCAAGTCGCTCTCCGACACGCTGAAGGGCAAGCAGGGCCGCTTCCGCCAGAACCTGCTCGGCAAGCGCGTCGACTACTCGGGCCGCTCGGTGATCGTGGTCGGCCCCGAGCTGAAGCTCCACCAGTGCGGGCTGCCGAAGAAGATGGCGCTCGAGCTGTTCAAGCCGTTCATCTACAACAAGCTCGAGAAGGAAGGGCTGGTCACGACCATCAAGGCCGCGAAGGAGATGGTCGAGCAGCAGCGGCCCGAGGTGTGGGACTTCCTCGAGGAGGTCATCCGCGAGCACCCGGTGCTGCTGAACCGCGCGCCCACGCTCCACCGCCTCGGGATCCAGGCCTTCGAGCCGATGCTGGTCGAGGGCAAGGCGATCAAGATCCACCCGCTCGTCTGCACCGCCTTCAACGCCGACTTCGACGGCGACCAGATGGCCGTGCACGTGCCGCTGTCGCCCGAGGCGCAGATCGAGGCGTCGGTGCTGATGCTGAGCTCGAACAACATCCTCTCGCCCGCGAACGGCCAGCCGATCGCGATCCCGAGCCAGGACATCGTGCTCGGCTGCTACTACCTGACCAAGGAGAAGAAGGGCACCAAGGGCGAGGGCCGCGCGTTCTGCTGCCCCGAGGACGTCGTGATCGCGCTCGAGCACAAGGAAGTCGAGACGCTCACGCCGGTGCGCCTGCTCTACACCGGCGAGCTGATCGACCTCACCACCGTCTACGACGACCAGGACGTGATGCACACCGAGCCCCAGCAGCTCAAGGGCCAGGTGATCAACACCACGGTCGGCCGCGTGATCTTCAACGACTCGCTGCCGAAGGGCACGCCGTACGTGAACGGCCTGCTGCGCAAGAAGGGCCTGCAGCAGCTCGTCCAGTACTGCTACCTGCGCTTCGGCCTCGAGAAGACGGTCGAGATGCTCGACGCGATCAAGGACCTCGGCTTCTCGTTCGCCACGCGCGCCGGCATCTCGATCGGCATCGACGACCTGATCATCCCCGAGGGCAAGGACAAGATGGTCGGCGGCGCGCAGAAGGACGTGATCGAGGTCGAGAAGCAGTACCTCGACGGCGCGATCACGAACGGCGAGCGCTACAACAAGGTCATCTCGATCTGGTCCGCCATCACCGAGAAGGTCGCCGACGCGATGTTCAAGGAGATGGAGCGCCAGGACAAGGAAGGCATCGAGTTCAACCCGATCTACATCATGGCCGACTCGGGCGCGCGCGGATCGAAACAGCAGATCCGCCAGCTCGCCGGGATGCGCGGCCTGATGGCCAAGCCCTCGG
>CAVRVE010000016.1:0-470382 GCA_963724555.1 uncultured Acidobacteriota bacterium | reverse complement strand
GTGAAAGCGGCAGCGGCGAGCCGGGAGAGCGTCTCCCACTGCCGGCGCGTGCGCGCCTCGGCGGCGGAGCCGATCAGCCACATGAAGAGCGGCACGAGCGGGAACGTCACCAGCAGCACGAAGGCGGACGGCGGGTCGCGCCGAAAGCACGCGCGAGCACGAGCGCCGGAACGACGAGCGCAGCGCCGACTGCGGAAGGTACTGCGCGAGGTAGGCGTCGAGCGCCTCCACACCGCCCAAAAGCGTGTTGGCGAGCTCGCCGGTGCGCTCGCCCGTGGCGTAGCGCGGGCCGAGCGCGAGCAGGCGGCGGACCAGGCGGTCGCGCACCGCGCGCCGCGCCGCCGCGGAATAGCGCTGCGCCAGCAGCTCCTGGAGCCACGCGAGCAGCGCGCGCACGGCGGCAGTCGCGGCGAGCGCTCCGAGCAGCGGTGCGAGCGCCGCGAGCCCGGCCCCGGCGAGGAAGGCCGCGTGGAGGCGCCCGGCTCAGCAGCGCCGCCTGGCCGACGACGGCGAGGCCCGCCAGCGCGCCGCAAAGCACGGACGGCGCGAGGCCGCGCGCGGGCGAGCCCACGCCTTCGGGCAGCAGCCGGGCGACGTGACGCACCCGGCTACGCTATCAGTACTCGAGCCGGCTCTCGGCCGTGATCCGGTGCCGGAACACCCAGTAGGTCCAGCCCTGGTACGCGCAGCACGAGCGGCACGAAGATCCCCGCGACGACGCTCATGATCCTGAGCGTGTAAGGCGTCGAGGCGGCGTTGTAGATCGTGAGGCTGAAGCTCGGGTCGATGCTCGAGACCATCACGCGCGGGAAGAGCGCCACGAACAGCGTGGCGACCGCGAACACGATCGCGAGCGTCGTCATCACGAACGCCCAGCCCATCCGCTCGCGGTGGATCAGGTAGCCCGCGCTCACCAGCGCGCCGAGCGCCGCGAGCGGCACGAGACCCGGGTTGACGCCCAGGCGAGCGTAGACGTCGGTCCAGAGATAGGTGCCCACCACGAACAGCAGCAGCAGCACCGTCGCCGCGGGGCCGATCCTCTTGATCGCCGCGAGCGCGCGCGCGCGGATCGGATCGGTGCTCTTCAGGTTCAGGAAGATCGCCCCGTGGGTGACGAACAGGCTGAGCGCGGCGAGCCCAGCGATGAGCGTGTAGGGCGAGAGCAGGTCGAAGAAACCGCCGACGTAGCTCTTCGACGCGTCGATCGGCACGCCCTTCAGCAGGTTGGCGAGCGCCACGCCCCACAGCAGCGCGGGCAGCAGGCTGCCGACGAAGATCATGGCGTCCCAGGTCCTGCGCCAGGCGGGGCTCTTGTCCTTGCTGCGGAATTCGAACGCGACGCCGCGCACGATGAGAGCGGCCAGGATCAGGAAGAGGGCGAGGTAGAAGCCGCTGAAGAGCGTCGCGTACCAGTGCGGGAAGGCGGCGAAGATCGCGCCGCCGCCGGTCAGGATCCAGACCTCGTTGCCGTCCCACACCGGGCCGATCGTGTTGATGACGCGCCGCCGCTCGGCGTCGGTCTTCGCCACGAAGGGCAGCAGGATGCCGACGCCGTAGTCGAAGCCCTCGAGCACGAAGAAGCCCGTGAACAGCACCGCGATCAGGACGAACCAGAGCGTGTTGAGGTCCATGGCGATTCCCCCTCAGGCCCGGACCGCGCCGGCGACGCCATGCGCGGCCTCCTCGCCTGGCTCGAGCCCGGGCGGGTGGAGGCCCGCCCTGGCGAACTTCGCGAGCAGGTAGAGATCCGCGGCCATCAGGGCCGCGTAGAGGAGGGTGAAGGCCACCACGGTGAAGAGCACCTCGCCGCCCGTGACGCCCGGCGACACGCCGCTCTCGATCCGCATCACGCCGAACACGATCCACGGCTGCGCGGCCGATCTCGGTGAAGATCCAGCCGGCCGAGTTGCCGACGAAGGGCAGCACGATCGCGGGCACCAGCAGCGCCAGCAGCAGCCGGCTCCGCTCGAAGCGCTCGCGCAGCATCGCGACCACTGCCCAGGCCGCGAGCAGCAGCATCAGCATGCCGGCTCCCACCATCACGCGGAAGTTCCAGTAGGTCCACATCACGGGCGGCACGTAGTCGCCGGGACCGTAGCGCACCTCGTACTCGGCCTGCAGGTTCTTGATGCCCTTCACCTCGCCCGCGAAGCGGTTGTGCGCGAGGAAGCTCAGCAGGCCGGGCACCTTGACTGCGAAGCGGTCGCGCCGCTCCGGCTCGTGGCCCCAGGTGAACAGCGACATCGGCGCCGGGTCGGCGGTCTCCCAGAGCGCCTCGGCCGCGGCCATCTTCATCGGCTGCACGCGCACCATGTACTGCGCCTGCTCGTGCCCCACGACGCTCACCGCGATCGCGGAGGCGAGGCCGTAGACCGCGCCGATCCGGAACGAGCGCCGGAACGCCTCGCGCGTCTCCTCGTCCTTCGCGCGTGCGAGGTGCCAGGCGCTGATGCCGAGCACGAAGAAGGCGCCGGCCGTGAACGCGCCGGCGAGCACGTGCGGGAACTGCACGAACACGTGGGGATTGCTGACGAGCGCCCAGAAGCTCTCCATCTCCGCGCGGCCGTTGCGCAGCGCGTAGCCCATCGGCTGCTGCATGAAGGAGTTCGCGACCAGGATCCAGAAGGCCGAGACGTTGGAGCCGATCGCGACCAGCCAGATCGCGACGAGGTGCGCGAGCTGCGGCAGCTTCTCCCAGCCGAAGATCCACAGCCCGAGGAAGGTGGACTCGAGGAAGAACGCGAGCAGTGCCTCGATCGCGAGCGGGGCGCCGAACACGTCGCCCACGAAGCGCGAGTACTCGGACCAGTTCATCCCGAACTGGAACTCCTGGACGATGCCCGTCACGACGCCCATCGCGAAGTTGATGAGGAAGAGCTTGCCCCAGAACTTCGTCAGGCGCTTCCAGGTCTCGTCCCCGGTGACGTACCAGGCGGTCTCGCAGCCCGGCCACCACCCAGACGAGCCCGAGCGTGAGCGGAACGAAGAAGAAGTGGTAGACGGTGGTGATGCCGAACTGCCAGCGTGCGAGGCTCAGCGCGTCCATCGGGTGCTTGTCCTCCGATCCGTGTCCGGCGTGGGCTCAGTCGGTTTCAGGCGACGAGGACCGGCGACCCGACATGCGTGGACACGCGGATCTTGAAGGCCGGCGGGTGTTGTAGGTGCTTCTTCACCGCGCACAGGTCCGCGGCGCGACGCACGCCGTCCCGGTGCCTTTCGGGAAAACCCTCCGGGAGCCTGATATCGAGCGCGAGCCAGGCAACCATTCGCGTCTCTGGATTGCGCTCGACGCGCATGCGCAGCTCGAGCCCCTCGGTCGAGAGGGCGCGCGTGTCGCAGTACCCCTTGACGTAGAAGCCGGCGCAGGTCGCGATCGACGCGAGGAACAGGTCGAACGGCGACGGCGCGGAGCCTTCCCCGCCCGCCTCCGTCGACTGGTCCGTGCGGATCGTGAAGCCTCGGTACGAGGCGTCCACCCGCTTGCCGCCCGGGAACGTCACGCTCATCGTGGACATCGCAGCTCTCCCCTGCACCCACACAGCAGGAGTGATGCCAACCCGCGGCGCGTCGGAATCCCGGCACTTGCCCCGATTCCAGGCCAGGATTCCCGGCTTCGCGCGAAAGTCCTGCGTCGACTTCCCGGGGGAAGCGCAAGCCCTTGGCGTAGTAGACTCGGCGCGCCTCGGGCTCCTTCGACAGCCCCTTCCCATCGGAGGTTTGAATGCTCAAGGGATTTCGCGATTTCCTCATGCGCGGCAACGTGGTCGAGCTGGCCACGGCCGTGATCATCGGCGCTGCTTTCGGCGGCGTGGTGGACGGAATGATCAAGGGCATCATCGACCCGCTGATCGCGGTCTTCGCGCCCGGCGAGGTAAAGCAGCTCGAGAACGCGCTCCTGCTCGGACCGTTCAAGATCGGCCTCGTGGTCTCGGCGGTGATCAACTTCCTGTTGAAGGCCGCGATCGTGTACTTCTTCATCGTGAAGCCGTTCGCGAACCTGTCGGCGCGGCTCGCGGGCGCGAAGGCGCCGGCGGCGCCCCCGCGGAGGTCCAGCTGCTGACCGAGATCCGTGACCTGCTCAAGGAACGCCGCTAGCATCGGTCGCAGCAGTCGCCGCGGCGCTCGCCCTCGGCTGCGGCGGCGCTCGGGGGCGCGCGACTCCCGCGCCGGCCGCCAGCGCGCCCGCCGGCGGCGCCGTTCACGCTCGTGTTCTCGGACGAGTTCGAGACACCCGGCAGCCCCGACCCCGCGAAGTGGGGCTACGAGCTCGGCGACCTGAAGAAGAACGACGAGAAGGAGTACTACACCTCCCGCGCCGAGAACGTGCGCGTCGAGGACGGCATGCTCGTGATCGAGGCGCGCAAGGAGAGCTACGAGGGCCACGGCTACACGTCCGCGAGCGTCGTGACGCTCGGCCGCTTCGAGTTGCGCTACGGGAAGGTCGAGGTGCGCGCGAAGCTGCCGACGGGCCGGGGCACCTGGCCGGCGATCTGGATGCTCGGCACCAGCATCGGCCGCGTCGGCTGGCCGGCGTGCGGCGAGATCGACATCATGGAGAACGTCGGCTTCGACCCGCTGCGCGTCCACGCCAGCATCCACACCACCGCGTACAACCACACGATCAACACCCAGAAGACCGCCAGCACGCTCGTCGCGGACCCGAACGCGAGCTTCCACGTGTACTCGACCGAGTGGTACCCGGACCGCATCGATACCTTCGTCGACGGCGTGCGCTACTTCACCTTCCGCAACGAGGGCACCGGCAGCGCGGCCTGGCCCTTCGACGCGCCGCAGTACCTGCTGATCAACCTCGCGATCGGCGGCACCTGGGGCGGCCAGCAGGGCATCGACGACTCGCTCTTCCCGCACCGCTACCAGATCGACTACGTGCGCATCTACCAGCAGCGCTGAATCGGCCGGAGCCGGAACCCACGCGGGCGAATGGCGTGCGACGCCTCACGGGCTGACCTCGAAGGCCACCGCCTGCGCGACGATCGCGGCATCCTTCTTTGCCGCGAGCGTGTCCGTGACGATCACCTGCAGCAGGTAGTCGCCTGGGGGCATCTCGGGGCCGAGCACGAAGGCCCCGCCGCCCGTGACCTGGCGCGTGTCGGTCGTCGGGCCGGCCTCGACGGGCCGCGCCGCTCCGGCCGTCACCAGCTGGTCGTCGCGGAAGAGCCGCATCTGCGCGGCGAGTCGCGGGAGTCCCGTCGCGCGATCGAGGCGCGCGTTATAGACGGCGAAGCTGTAGGAGAGCGCCTGGCCGGGGCGGAAGCGGCGCAGGGCGGCGGTGGCGTCCGTGCCCGCGTCCGACGGCGCTCCGTCCGCCCGGACGCTGCCCACCACGATGCCGGAGAGCGCGAGCTTCTTCTGGTCGAGGTCGGGCACCTGCACCAGCTGGTTGGCGGATCCGATCTTGCCCGTGTTCGCGTCGCGCACCGCCACGCGCAGCTGGTAGGCGCCCGGCTTCTTCACGGGGACGTCGAGGCGGAACGTGAGGCCCTCGCGGTGCGCCTGCTCGACCCGCTCGGGCGCCACCCGGACGTCCTGCGCGCGCCCGAGCTGGTCCACGATCGTGCCGTTGTCGCCGAAGACGACCGCCAGCAGCTCGAGCTTCGTCCCCAGCTTCCCCTCCACCTCGCGCAGGTCGAGCGCGCGCGTGTCGAGGTGGAGGAGCGAGCGGAGCAGGTAGCCGGCCTTGGGCTCGTGGACGAAGAGCGACGTGAGCTCGAGCCGCAGGTCGCCCGAGGCGAAGGGCGACGCGACCGCGGCGACGAGCGACATCGCCGGCGTGGGGGGCTCGACCGCGGCCTCGGCGTCGATCTTCCCGTAGAAGCCGGCGCGCGAGCGCACCTGGAGCCCGGGCCGCTTCACCGACAGCTTGAGCTTGTGAAAGGACGGCTTCGTTTCCGAGCCCTTGAAGCTCGCGGCGTCCGGCGCGTAGCCGATGAGGTAGTAGCCGCGCTGGTCGTCCAGCACGCGGCCCACGGCCTTCGAGAGGTCGTTCTGGTTGCGCATCAGGACGCCGCCCGTCTCCTGCGCCAGGGCCTGCAGCCCCCACTCGGTGTCGCGCTGCAGCTTGCGGCGGTCGTCGCCGTGCCCTTGCAGGTCCGCGACGGTCGGCTCGCCGTTGCCGAGGTTGGTGTTGACGTCGTCGGCGGCCGTGATGCCGAGCGGCGACAGCCCGCGCGTGTCGACCGTGTAGAGCACCACCGAGGCCCGGTTGGCGTCGTCCACCAGCTGGCGCAGCGCGTCGTTGGTCCTCGGATCACCGCGCTGGGAGGAGGGGGCGCCCTGCTCGCTTCGCGTGACGCCCGGGCCGCGTCCCCGCCCTCCCGCGTCGACGATCGCGCGCCGGTCGGTCTCGTCTTCGTAGAGCCGCAGGCCTTCGGAGAAGAGCACGACGGCTTTCCGCCCGGGCAGCTCGCCGAGCGCCCGGACCACCCAGCGCACGCTCGAGAGGCTGGCCGTGGCCAGCATCGACTGGCGGAGCGCCTCGATGTCCGCCCCGACCTTCGCGCCGCCTCCGGCGCCGCGCGGGCCGGAGTTGGAGTCGATCAGGTTCTTGTCCTCGCCGATCGGTGCGAAGGAGTCGACGCCCACGCGGTTCTGTGCGGCATTGAAGCGCACGCGTTCGATCGCAGCGCGCAGCTGCTCCTTGTCGACGGTGAACTGCTGGAGCGCGCCAATGCCGCCGCGCGTGCGTACGATCGCCACGAGGTCCCCCGGCTCCATCTGCTCGTCGACGAACTTGCGCAGCGCCTCGCGCACCTCGATCGTGCTCCGGAACGACAGGCCCAGGTCGTCGACGACGAGGGCGATCGTGCGGCGCACGCGATCCGGCCGGATCCGGGTCGGCGCTGGCGGGGCCGGGAGCGCCGGGTCCGCTGGACGCCGCGGCGGAGCGGGCAGGGCTGGAATCGCGACGTAGCTGCAGTGCGTGATCTCCTGACGGCGGCCGTCCTCGAAGATCTCGAAGTCCGCGGCCGTCAGGTCGGTCACGTGGCGGCCGCTCTTGTCGGTGACGACGGCGTCCACCTGGACGAGCGAGAGCGTCACCCGTATCACCGGGGGCGGCGCCTGCGGCGCTTGTCCGCCTGCGCCCACGAGAGGCACGGCCAGCGCCAACGCGACCCACCGCTGCAATCCGATCAACGGGCCTCCGCATGGGGCCGTGGCGGCCCGAGCGCCCGCGATCGTACCCGATACGCGAGGCCGGAGCCCGGGCGGCCGGAAGCGCGCGATAGAATGAAGGCTCGGCCCGAGAGCAGAACCCTGATGCCCATCTACCACCAGCTGGGGCGCGTGCCGCGGAAGCGCCACGTCGCCTTCCGGAAGGAGGGCGGCGGCATCTACTACGAGGAGCTGATCGGCAACCAGGGCTTCACGGGCCTGGCGTCGCTCCTCTACCACCTGCGCCTGCCCACCGCGGTCAAGAGCGTCCAGCCGGTCGCGACCCTCGAGTGGCTTCCCGAGCCCGAGCGCGTCGTGCGCCACCGGCACTTCAAGACGAAGGAGCTCGCGACCGGCCCGAGCGCCGTGCGCGACCGCGTGCCGCTGCTCTTCAACGACGACGTGGCGCTCCAGCTCGTGCGGCCGCGCAAGGACGACGCGGTCTTCTACCGCAACGCACAGGGCGACGAGGTCGTGTTCGTCGTCGAGGGCGCGGGTGTGCTCGAGTCGTCGTTCGGCGAGCTCGCCTACCGCGCCGGCGACTACGTCGTGATCCCGCGCGGCATCCTGCACCGCTGGCGGCTCGGCAAGGCCCCGCACCGCCTCCTCGTGATCGAGAGCCGCGGCTACCTGCGCACGCCGAAGCGCTACCGCAACGAGCACGGCCAGCTCACCGAGATGGCGCCCTTCAGCGAGCGCGACATCCGCAGGCCCGAGCGGCTCGAGCCGCACGACGAGGCGGGCGACTTCACGGTGCTCGTCAAGAGCGGCAACCGGCTGGTCGAGATGGTGCTGCCGCACCACCCCTTCGACGTCGTGGGCTGGGACGGCTACTACTATCCGTGGGCGCTCAGCATCCACGACTTCGAGCCGCGCGTCGGGCGCGTGCACCTGCCGCCGCCGGTGCACCAGACCTTCGAGGGCGACGGCTTCGTGCTGTGCTCGTTCTGCCCGCGGCCCTTCGACTTCGAGCAGGACGCCGTGTCGGCGCCCTACAGCCACCAGAACGTGATGTCGGACGAGGTGCTGTTCTACGCGAACGCCGAGTTCATGAGCCGCAAGGGCATCGAGCTCGGCTCGATCACGCTCCACCCCGACGGCCTGCCGCACGGCCCGCAGCCCGGCAAGACGGAGGAGTCGATCGGCGCCAAGGGCACGACCGAGCTGGCGGTGATGATCGACACCTTCCGGCCGCTGCTGGTCGCGCGCGAGGCGCTCGCGCTCGAGGACGCGACGTACCAGCGCTCGTGGCTGCAGCCGTCGTCGTGACGCCCGCCGCGGCGCGGGCGCTCCTCGCGGGCCTCGTCGACTACGCCGGGCTCTTCCCGCCGGCCGCGCTCGACATGGAGGCGGCGGTCGCCGAGTACGCGCGCTGGCTGCGCGCGCCCGAGGCCTTCATGCTGGGGCGCTTCGTCGCGCCCGCGGGGCGCCTCGTCGAGCTCGGCCGCGCCGCCGAGACGCTGCTTCCGGAGCCCGGCGCGGGTGAGCCCTGGCGCGTGAGCGCCCTGCTGGGCGCGGACCTGCACGGCGACGGCGCGCGCGTCGCATCGTGGAACGTGAGCCGCTCCGGCCGCGCGACGGTCGACAGCGTCGAGCTCAAGGCCGTGAGCCCGGAGGAGGCCGAGGCGGCGCTCGTCACGCTGCCCCCGGGTCTCGTGGCCTTCGTGGAGCTGCCGCTCGCCGGCGACCTCGGCGCGCACCTCGCCGTGCTCAAGCAGCGCGGCGCCCGCGCGAAGCTGCGCACCGGCGGCGTCGTGCCCGAGGCGATTCCGGGGCCTGCCGACGTGGCCCGCTTCATCGTCGCCTGCGCGGCCGCCGGCGTTGCGTTCAAGGCGACGGCCGGCCTTCACCATCCGGTGCGGGCGGAGCACGCGCTCAGCTACGAGGCCGACAGCCCGCACGCGGTGATGCACGGCTTCCTGAACGTGTTCGCGGCCGCCGCCTTCGCGAAGCACGGCAGCCCCGCCGCGGAGGTCGAGGCGGTGCTGCGCGAGCAGGACGCGCGCGCGTTCGTCCTCGACGAGACCGGTCTCGCCTGGCGCGAGCGGCGGCTCGCCACCGAGGCGATCGCATCCGTCCGCCGCGACTTCGCGACGTCCTTCGGCTCCTGCTCCTTCGCCGAGCCGGTCGCCGACCTGCGAGCGCTCGAGGTGCTGCAATGACGCCGAAGCTCGACGGCACCCACGACCAGGCGCTCCGCAGCTTCGTGCCGTCCGCGAACGACGGCGCGACCGACTTCCCGATCCAGAACCTGCCGCTCGGCGTCTTCCGCCGCGGCGACGGCGCTCCGCGCATCGGCAGCGCGATCGGCGAGCAGGTGCTCGACCTCTTCGCGCTGCAGCGAACGGGGCCTGATGCGGGGGTTGCCATGGCAGGTCGAGGCTGCCTGCTACGGCACGACCCTGAACGCGCTCATGACCGCTGGACACGCGCATCCGCGCGACGCTTCGGCACCGGCTGTCGCACCTGCTGCGGTCCGAGGGCGGCTCCGTCACGGCGAAGAGCGAGGCCGAGCACGTGCTCTTCCCTCGCGCGGAGGCAGAGATGCTGCTGCCGGCCGAGGTGGGCGACTACACCGACTTCTACGCCTCGGTCTTCCACGCCACCAACGTCGGCACGATGCTGCGGCCGGACAACCCGCTCTTTCCGAACTACAAGTGGGTGCCGATCGGCTACCACGGCCGTGCGTCGTCGCTCGTGGTGAGCGGCACGCCGATCGCGCGCCCGCAGGGCCAGACCGAGCCGGGCGAGGGCGGGGCGGCGCCGCGCTTCGGCCCGAGCCGCTCGCTCGACTACGAGCTCGAGGTGGCGGCCTTCCTGGGGCCCGGAAACCCGCTCGGCCAGCCGATCCCGCTCGCGGAGGCCGAAGGCCGGCTCTTCGGCCTGTGCCTGCTCAACGACTGGTCGGCGCGCGACCTGCAGAAGTGGGAGTACCAGCCGCTCGGCCCGTTCCTCGCGAAGAGCTTCGCGACCTCGATCAGCCCCTGGGTGGTGACGCTCGAGGCGCTCGCCCCCTTCCGCGTGCCGGCCTTCCCGCGGCCGGCGGACGACCCGCAGCCGCTGCCGTACCTGAGCGACGAGCAGGACCGCGCGCAAGGCGGCATCGACCTGCACCTCGAGGTGCTGCTTTCGAGCGCGGCGATGCGCGAGCGCGGCCTGCCGCCGCTCTCGCTGAGCCGCAGCAACCTGCGCGACGTCTACTGGACCTTCGCGCAGATGGTCGCCCACCACAGCTCGAACGGCTGCAACCTGCGGCCCGGCGACCTGATCGCGAGCGGCACCGTCTCGGGTCCCGCGAAGGAGAACCGCGGCAGCCTGATCGAGCTCACCTGGCGGGGCACCGAGCCGCTCACGCTGCCGAGCGGCGAGCCGCGCCGCTTTCTCGAGACGGGCGACGAGGTGATCCTGCGCGGCCACTGCCGGCGCGAGGGCTACGCGCGGATCGGCTTCGGCGAGTGTCGCGGCGTGGTAGCGTGAAGCGAGGGAGAGTCCGATGGCCAAGGCCGAGTCGCTCGGCATCAAGAGGCTCGAGTCGGTCCACTACTACGTCCACGACCTCGAGCGCAGCCGCCGCTTCTACACCGACGTGATGGACTTCGCCGAGATCGGCGAGAGCTCCGACGAGCTGACCGAGCGCGGGCGGCAGAAGTCGCTCGCGTTCCTCGCGGGCAACTGCGCGGTCATCTGCATCGCGCCGCGCGGCGAGGGCGGGCGCGCCTCGCGCTGGCTCAAGAAGTACCCCGACGGCGTCGGCACGCTGAACTTCGAGGTCGCGGACGTGGACAAGGCGTTCCGCCTGCTCGAGGGCCGCGGCGGCACGCCGATCGACGACGTCCGCCGCGTCAAGGACGCGGGCGGCAACGAGATCGCCTTCTTCTCCATCACGACACCTTTCGGCGACACCACCTTCCGCTTCATCGAGCGGCGCGGCTACCGCGCGCTCTTCCCCGGCTTCGTGGCCTACGACAAGCCGCGCGGCGGGACGAACCGGCTCGGCTTCGTGGGCTTCGACCACACGACCTCGAACTTCGCGACGCTCGGCCACATCGCGCTCTGGCTCGAGCACGTGCTGGGCTTCGATCGCTTCTGGGAGATCCAGTTCCACACGACCGACGTCGACCCGCGAGCAGGAGCACGGCTCGGGCCTGCGCTCGCTCGTCTACTGGGATCCCGGCTCGGGCGTGAAGTTCGCGAACAACGAGCCGTGGCGGCCGAACTACCGCGCCTCGCAGATCAACGTGTTCGTCGAGGAGCTGCGCGGCCCCGGGATCCAGCACCTGGCGATCGCGGTGAAGGACATCATCCCCTGCGTGCGGATGCTGCGCGAGCGCGGCCTCGCCTTCATGCCGACGCCGGGCACCTACTACGACATGCTGCCGGAGCGGCTCAAGAAGCTCGGCGTGGGCTCGATCGACGAGGACATCGCGGTGCTGCGCGAGCTCGAGATCCTGGTCGACGGCGACGGGCCCGGCAAGTACCTGCTGCAGATCTTCCTGAAGGAGTCGTCCGGCCTCTACAGCGAGGCGGCCGCGGGGCCCTTCTTCTTCGAGATCATCCAGAGGAAGGGCGACCAGGGCTTCGGCGCCGGCAACTTCCGCGCGCTCTTCGAGTCGATCGAGCGCGCCCAGGAAGGCAGAGCTCCAGTCGACGAAGTAGCCGGCGCGCGCTAACAGCGGGCGGCCGCCGGGCGTCTGTCGAGTGGATGCGTACGGTCCGGGAGGTCGCTTGGGGCTTGGGTACACTCCGGCCATGGACCAGCTCCTGAGCCTCGCCCCGGGAGCGACGCCGTCCCTCGAGGCCGAGCTCGTGCGGGCCGCGCGGGCCGGCGACCGCGCCGCCTACGGGCGGCTCTACGAGCGCTTCGCGCCGATGGTCCACGGCGTGCTGCTCGCGCGCGTGCCGCGGGCGGACGTGGACGACCTCGTTCACGACGTCTTCCTGCAGGCGATGCGGCGGCTCGCGTCGCTGCGCAACCCGGAGGCGTTCCCGGGCTGGCTGGCCGCGATCGCGCGCAACCGCGCGCGCGATCACTGGCGCCGCGGCGAGCACACGGCTCCGCTGCCCGCCGACGTGGCGGGCGCTCCCCACCCCGAGGGCGACGCGCTCGCGGTGCTGGCTCTCGTCCAGCGGCTGCCGGAGGCGTACCGCGAGACGCTGGTGCTGAGGCTCGTGGAGGGCATGACGGGCCCCGAGATCGCCGAGCGGACGGGGCTCACGCCCGGGTCCGTCCGCGTGAACCTGCACCGCGGCCTGCAGCTCCTGCGCGACGCGCTCTCGGGAAGGGACCGCACGTGAGCGACGACTACCTCTGGGACGGCACGGGCGAGCCCGACCCCGAGGTGCGGGAGCTCGAGGAGCGGCTGCGGCCGCTGCGCCGGGTGCCCCCGCCGCCCGACTGGTCGAAGGGCGCACCGCGCTCGCCGCGCTTTCGCGTCGTGGCCCTGGCTGCGGCGGCTGCGCTGGCGCTCGCGCTCGGCGCGAGCGTGCTGCGCCGCGCCCCGGCGCGCGGCGGCTGGGACCTGCGCTGGCTGGAAGGCGAGAGCTGGAGCGAGTCGCGCGTCGTGCGCGAGGACAAGCTCGCCGTCGGGCAGTGGATCGAGACGCGCGCGGCGCGGGCGCGGCTGTCCGTCGGCCCCCGGGACGACGAGATCGGCGAGGTGCAGCTCGAGCCGAAGACGCGCGTCGGCCTCGTCGACCCCGGCGAGAAGCGCCACCGGCTGTCGCTGTCGCGCGGCGTGATGCACGCGACGATCTGGGCGCCGCCGGGCAACTTCGTGGTCGAGACACCCTCGGCCGTGGCGGTCGACATGGGCTGCCGCTACACGCTCGAGGTCGACGAGCACGGCGCCGGCCTGCTGCGCGTCGAGGCCGGCTGGGTCGGCTTCGAGCACCGGGGCCTGCAGTCGCTGGTCCCGGCGGGCGCCCTCTGCGCGACACGAACCGGCATCGGGCCGGGCACGCCCAGCTTCGAGACGGCCTCGCCGGCCTTCTCCGAGGCGCTCGCGGCGATCGACTTCGGCCCGGCCGGCGACGCGCGGCGGGCAGCGCTCGACCGCGTGCTCGCCGAAGCCCGGGCGCGCGACGCGCTCTCGCTCTGGCACCTGCTGACGCGTGTCGAGGGCGAGGACCGCGCGCGCGTCTTCGACCGGCTCCAGGCTCTCGTGCCGGCGCCCGCAGGCGTGACGCGCGACGGCATCCTGAGGGGCGAGCGGGCGATGCGCGAGCGCTGGTGGGACGCGCTCGGGCTCGGCTCGTCCGAGTTCTGGCGCATGTGGACGGGCGCCTGGAGCGACCCCAGGCCGCCGCGCGCCGAAGACGAGCGCTGACTCGCCGCCGCACGGCGCCGGCTTGACGCTCCCGCAAGGCGGAGCTACCGTCGTTCGAGACCCCCTCCGAGCGCGGAGAAAGAGCACGACATGCCCCAATACGTGATCGAGCGCGACATTCCGGGAGTGCACCTGTTGACGGACGCCGAGGTGCGCGCCGTCGCGCAGAAATCGGTCGAGGCACTCACGTCGCTCGGGCCCCAGATCCAGTGGGTGCAGAGCTACGTGACCGAGAACAAGATCTACTGCGTCTACCTCGCCCCGGACGAGGCCATCATCCGCGAGCACGCGCGCCGCGCCGGCGTCCCCGCCGACCGCATCTCGGCCGTGCGCCGGCTGATCTCGATGTACGACGCCGGGCCGGCCAGCTAGACCCCGGCCGGGCGCGACTCGCGGGCGAAGCGGAGCGCCTCCGCCGTGTCCATGCGCCAGCCCTCGCTCCAGGCGGAGGCGGCGGCGTTGCCGAGCGCGTCCTTCTGCTCGGCGATCAGCCGCTCGCTCCCGGCGCGTTCCGAGGCGGGCACCGGCCAGCCGAGCCGGACCCGCAGCGCCGCCGCGGCTCCAAACAGCACCAGCGCGCGGCGCGGCTCGCGGTCGGCCGCCGCCAGCGCTCCGAGCTCCTCGAGCAGGCGCGCCGCGGCGCGGTCCGAGCCGAACGGCCCGAGCGCCAGCACCTCGTCGCAGCGGCGGCGCGCCGTCGCGAGATCGCCCTGGCGCCGCGCCAGCCGCGCCAGGTCCGTGATCGCCGTCGCCACGCCGCCGCCGTGGTCGAGCTCGCGGAAGATCCGCAGGCTGCGCTCGTAGAGCTCGTGCGCCGAGGCCAGGTCGCCCGCGTCGCGAGCGGCGTCGGCCTGCTGGTCGAGCGCCCAGGCGGCGCCCATCCGGTCGCCCTGCTTCTCGAACTCCTCGCGACACTGCTCGTAGAGCTGCACGGCCTCCCGGGGATTGCCGCTCGCGTGCGTGACGCTCGCGAGGTTGTTGAGCGCGTGCGCCAGATTGGCGGCGTCGCCGCGCTCGCGCGCTTCCTGCAGCACCTGCTCGAGGTGCATGCGAGCCGCCTGCAGGTCCCCCATCAGCTGGCAGGCCACGGCCAGCGAGTTCTGCGCGACGAGCGCGGCGCGGGCGTCGCCGAGCTTCCGGTAGAGCGCGACGCTCTCCTCGAGCAGCGGACGCGTCCCGGCGCCGTCTCCCTGCTCGCCGCTCATCAGGCTCGCGGCGTAGAGCGCCCCGGCCCGCGCCTTGTCCGAGACCCCCGGAAGCGCCAGCACCGCGGTCAGCCGATCGCGCCCCTCGGCGAGGCGCTCGCGCCTCCGCCAGTACGGGAGCAGCCCCGTCGCCAGGCGCGTGGCCCACTCGGCCTGGCGGTCGGCGATCAGGAAGTCGAGCGCCGCGCGCAGGTTCGGCAGCTCCTGGTCGAAGCGCGCCAGCGTCTCGGCAGAGTCGGAGCCGCCGGAGATGGCTTGCGCGCCGTCCTCCGCGAGCACGAGCGCGTAGGCCGCGTGCGCGCGGCGCGTCACCTCCTCGTCGCCGCTCTTGACGAGGCGCTCGAGCGCGTACTCGCGCACGATCTCGAGCATGTCGAAACGCGGGTCCGCGGCCGTCGCGTCGCGGCAGCGCAGCAGGCTCTTGTCGACGAGCGACGACATCGCCTCGAGCACGTCCGTGCCCAGGTCCTGGCGGGCGTCCGCCACCGCCTCGGTCGCCTCCAGCGTGCAGCCGCCGCTGAACACGCACAGCCTTCGGAAGAGCGCCTGCTCGGGGGGCGAGAGCAGCTCGTGCGACCAGTCGATCGTGGCGCGCAGCGTCTGCTGCCGGGCGGGCAGGTCGCGCGGCCCGGTCAGGAAGTCGAGGCTGCGCTCGAGCCGCGCGGCGAGCGCCGCCGGCGAGAGCAGCTTCACCCGCGCGGCGGCCAGCTCGATCGCGAGCGGCAGCCCGTCGAGGCGCGCGCACACCGCGGCCACCGCCTGGGCGTTCTCCGCGGTGAGCGCGAAGCCCGGCTGGGCCGCCGCCGCCCGCTCCACGAAGAGCGCGACCGCGGGCGACTGCCGCAGCTCGGCGAGCGCGGGCAGCCGCGCCGTGTCGGGCACGCCGAGCGGCGCCACGGCCAGCTCCCGCTCGCCGTAGAGCCGCAGCGCCGCCTGGCTGGTGGCGAGCACCTTCAGCCGCGGGGCGCGCCCGAGCAGCGTCGTGATCTCCGGCGCCGCGTCGACCACGCGCTCGAAGCTGTCGAGCACGAGCAGCGTCGGCTCGCGGAGCGCCCGCGACAGCGTCTCGCCGAGCGCGAGCGCCCCCTGCGGCCCGGCGGCCGCGCGCATCCCGAAGCCCGCCGCGATCTCCGGCACGACGCGCGCCGAGTCGGCGAGGCCCGCGAGCGAAACGAAGCAGACTCCCCCGCCGAAGTCCGCCCGCGTCTCCTCGGCGACGCGGATCGCGAGCCGGGTCTTGCCGGTTCCGCCCGGGCCCGTGAGCGTCACCAGGCGGACGTCTGGAGCCTGCAGCAGGGCGCGGATCGCGGCCTGCTCGCTCTCGCGCCCGACGAACGAGGTGCGGGTCGCCGGCGGCGCGCTGAAGCTCGCCGCGAGCTTGCCGCCGCCCGGCGCCTCGAGCCCCTCGAGCAGGCTCGCGAGCGCGGTGGCGATCTCACGCGTCGACGCGTAGCGCTCGCCCGGGTCCTTCGCCAGGCAGCGCGCGATCAGCCACTGCAGCGGCGGCGGCAGCGCCGAGCCGTCGAGCGGAGGCGGCGGGTCGCGCAGCATGGCGGCGATCGTGGCGGCCGCCGTCCGCTGCTCGAACGGCCGGTGACCGGTCGCCATCTCGTAGAGCATCACGCCCAGCGAGAACTGGTCGGTGCGGAAGTCCACGACGTGGCCCTGCGCCTGCTCCGGCGACATGTAGGCGGCCGTGCCGACGACGGTGCCCGCAGCCGTGAGCGGCCCCGCCGCCGTCTCCTCCTCGCCGCTGGCCTCGAGCAGCTGCGGCTCGACGCGGGCGAGGCCGAAGTCGAGCACCTTGACGCGGCCCTCCCTGGTGACGACCACGTTCTCCGGCTTGAGGTCGCGGTGGACGATGCCCTTCGAGTGCGCTGCGGCGAGCGCGTCGGTCACCTGCGCGGCGAGCCCCAGCAGGCGGTCGACCGGCAGCCCGCCGCTCTCGATGAGCGCCCGCAGGTTCGCTCCCTCGACGAGCTCCATCACGATGTAGTGGTAGGGCGGCTCGACCCCGAGCTCGTAGATCGTGACGATGTGCGGGTGGTTGAGCTGCGGAGGCGGCCTGCGCCTCGAGCTCGAGCCGCTTGATGTAGTGCGGGTCGTTGGCCCAGGCCTCGGGCAGCGTCTTGAGCGCCACCTCGCGCTTCAGCCGGGTGTCGAGCGCGCGGTAGACCTGCCCCATGCCACCGGCCCCGAGGACCTGGAGGATCTCGTACGGTCCAAGGCGACTTCCGGGTCCGAGTGGCAAGGCACTGCAATTCTATCGCGGGGACAGCACCCGGACCATTCATGAGGCGGTACCGGCCCGTCCTCATGAATGGTCCGATGTCGTCAGGACGGCTCAGGACGGGTCAGTGCCGCGGGCCGCGCGACGCACCGGACGTCGGCATGTGCAGCGCCAAGCCGGCGGTGATGAAGTGCGGGCTGTTGTGGTTGAGGCCGATCCCGCCCTCCACCTGCAGGTCGATGCGGTCGTTCAGGCCGAAGCGCGCGCCCGGCACCACGTGGACGCGCGTGAAGTCGTTGCCGTTCGGGCCGTTCACCGACTCGAAGGAGCAGCTCGGTTCCGGCGTAGAGCTCCACGCGGCGGTCGACCCACGTGCTGAGCTCCGCGCCGAGGTCGAGCGCCGTCGAGTCGGGCCCGTTCGACATCACGGCCTGGTGGCCGCCGATCCGGAGCGAGACCAGCACGTCGTCGTCGTCGAAGACCCGGAACTGCCCGTCGCCGCCGATCAGCGTCACGCCGTCGAAGAAGGCGCTCTTCGCCTCGACGTCGAACGCGTCGGTGATGCCGTAGCCGAGCCGGAAAGCGCCGCCCGCGCGGTCGGGCGCGGCGTCGCGCCCGAACATCTGGACGGGTGCGGCCGTGAGGCGGAAGTAGCGGTCGCGAATCGTCTCCGCGGAGCCGTTCAGGAAGTTCTGCGCCCGCGCGGGCGCAGCGGAGACGGCAAGCGAAACGGCAGCGACGCCAATGAGTCCGACGGAGTGTACACGCATGGGCACCTCCAGCCCTTCCCAGGTGGCAAGTCGTGCGCCAGCGTCGGACGCTCGGCGGGTGGCCGCGCGCCAAGCCGCGCCTCTCGAGTGGTTTGGGTGACCGTGCGCGAAGCCGACGGAGCACCATCCAGGAGTAGGGCCCCGAGGGCTCCGTGATTTCTACAAACTCCGCCCATCCGCACTTCACGTGGACGAGTACAGAAGGCGCTGCGTCAGCGCTTTGTAGAGTCTACAGAGCCCCGCGTGCCGCACTCCGTGCGAACGGTCGCCGGTAAGACACTGAGCCACGGACGCACTCTGTGTGTGCGGCCGCCGACGGCGGACAAGGCACATGCATTGCACTCCCGAATCTCACTTGGTCACGCTCGAGCCGTGCGGCTCGAGCCGGAAGGAGGAACAATGCTCAGACGCGTAGCAGCACTGTACGCGCTCGTGGTCCTCAGCTCGATCGGGGCGGCCGTCGCCCAGACGACCGACACGGTCACGCTGCAGACGACCGACCGCATCACCGTCTCGGGGACGCTCGAGTCGATCGGCTCCGGCTCGATGGTCGTGAGGATCGACCAGCACGGCCACTCGATACCGTTCCAGATCGCGTCCGCCTCAGAGGTGCCGTCGGGCCTCAAGCCCGGCAGCCGCGTCACGGTGGTGTATCACCCGCTCGGTGCGACCGGCCAGATGGCCGACACCGTGACGCTCGACTCCGGGTCGGGACGCACGCAGCAGATCGCCGGATCGTCGAGCTCGCCTCAGCCGATCGACAGCGGTCGGTCGAAGGAGTCGGAGCCCGCGTCCCCGGCACCACAATCGGCGCCGCGCGAGGGATCGCCTTCACCCTCCCCTGCCCGGGAGCTCCCAGCCACGGCCAGCACGCTGCCCCTGGTGGGAGTGGCCGGGCTCCTCGCACTGCTCGCCAGCCTGACGCTGCGGGCTTACGAGCGGCGCCAGTCCTGAGCGGGTGACGGGAAGCTCCGGCACCCGGCGAGCCGCGGCGTCCTGGCCGCGGCAACCCTTTGCGGCCGCGCACGTTCTTGCCCAGGGGCGTGCGCGGCCTGACGCCGGGCCCGAAGCGACCTGCTCATCCGCGCTGCTCGGGGGAGGGACTCGGCTCCTCGGGTCCCTCCCCCGAGCGCGGGAAGGCCTGAACCCCGCGGCTTGACAGCCCCGCCGGACGAAGCAATCGTCGCCTTCGGGATCGGGAGGAGCGGATGGCGAAGCGGCGTGCCGTGGGGGCGTGGGTCGCGAGCCTCCTGGCCGCGACGCGCTCGCGGCCGAGGACAAGCCGGTCGTGCTCAACGACGACGCCGGCTGGTGCTGGTTCCAGGACGAGCGTGCCCTCGTGGTCGGCGGCCGGCTCGTGTTCGGCAGCGTCGCGGCGGGCCGCGCCGACGCCACTCGCCGCGGCGCCGTGGAGGCCACGAGCGTCGACCTGCGCACCGGGGCCGTCAAGCGCTCGCGCTTGAGCGCGACGCCCGTCGAGAAGGACGGGCGCTACGACGACCACGACGCGCCGGCCTTCGTCGTCCGCGGCGACGGCCGCATCCTCGCCGCCTGGGCCGGCCACGGCTTCGACAACCGGATCCTCTCCCGCGTCACGCTGCAGCCGGGCGACCCGACCGCGTGGGGCGAGGAGCGCGTCTTCGTCCCGAGCGCGCCGTCGAAGATCTCCTACACGAACCTCTACCGCCTGTCGGCCGAGCGCAGCCGCATCTACGACTTCTTCCGCGGGCTCGACGATCGCTTCAAGCCCTCCGTGGCCTGGTCCGACGACGGCGGCGAGCGCTTCACGGCGGGCGGCGTCGTGATCGACGTGCCCGCGGCCTTCCGTCACCGGCCCTACGTCAAGTACGCCTCGGACGGGCAAGGCACCGTCCACCTGGCCTACACGGAGGGGCACCCGCGCGATTTCGACAACAGCCTCTACCACCTCTATTACCGGGACGGGAAGCTCCACCGCAGCGACGGGACGGTGATCCGCACGCTCGCCGAGGGCCTGCGCGATCCGGTGGAGGGCACGCGCATCTTCCAGGGCGACGCGCGGAACGTGGCCTGGGTGGCCGATCTCGAGCTCGACGGGCAGGGACGCCCCTTCGTCGCGTACTCCGTCCAGAAGGACTCGGCGGGCCTGCCGCCCGGGCAGGGAGGCGGCGACCACCGCTATCGGATCGCGCGCTGGACGGGCACGGCCTGGGAGGACCACGAGATCGCCTTCGCGGGCACGCGGCTCTATGCGGGAGAAGACGACTACACGGGGGGCATAGCGCTCGTGCCGGGCGACCCGAGCCGCGTCTTCGTCTCGACGAACGCCGACCCCTCGACGGGCGCGCCGCTCGTGAGCTCCGCCGACGGGAATCGGCACTGGGAGGTCCTGAAGGGCGAGACGAAGGACGGCGGCCGCAGCTGGCGCTTCGACCCCGTGACGCGCGACTCCGCCGCCGACAACCTGCGGCCGATGGTGCCGCGGAGCACCGGCCCGGGCGAGGTGCTGCTCTGGCTCCGTGGCACGTATCGCTCCTACACGGACTACTCGCTCGAGGCCGTCGGCCTGCTCCCGCCGGCAGCCGCCGCTTCCGGCGGCCAGTAGCTCGCCGCGCGGCGTCGCCAGCCGACCGCTACTTGTACTGGCAGGAGGCCGGGTCGTCCTTCTCGTAGTACGACTTGTAGTTCCTGGCCTTCTTGTCGCGGCAGCCCACGAGATTCAGCAGCTCCACCTTGCGGAACTCGCACGGGTGGCTCTCCGCCTGGAGCGAGATCGAGCCCGAGCTCAGCAGCTCGCCGTCCTTCTTCACGGCGGGGTCGTAGTTCGCCACGGCGCCGCCGCCGATCTGCGGCTTCTCGTAGCGGAGGACGGTCTCGCCGTTCACCCTGTGGACGATCTCGCCGTCGCCGTGGACCTCGAACTCCGCCCGCACCCACTGGTCGCCGTCGAAGGTCTTCGAGCTCGAGTTGATGCAGTGCGTGGTCTCGAGCGTGCCGTTCATCACCACGTTCGTGCCGGGCGTGCAGAGATTCGCGGTCGAGCGCGCCTTGCCGTCCCCGCGCCCGCCCAGCAGCTGCCCCTCGATCGAGATCGGGAAGTCCTGGTCCTTCCCCATCGTCTCCACCAGCTGCCCGTGGAGCATCGCGCCGCTGTTGCGGAAACCCCAGTCCGGGCCGCCCTTCACCTGCTGGCCCAGGAAGCGGTACTCGACCGCGAGCACGTAGTGGGAGTAGGGCGTCTTGTAGAAGAGATGGCCGAAGTGGCCGTCGAAGGCGTCCCACTTGTCGTAGACGACCCGGAGGACACCGTTCTCGACGCGGAAGGTGTCGTTGTAGTTCACCCCGGCCGCGAAGCCGGTGAACTTGGGCACCCAGCCGCTCAGATCCTTGCCGTTGAAGAGTGCTATCCACTCCTTCTTGTCCGGGTCCTGGGCGCGAGCCAGGCCCGCGGCGGCGAGCGACAGCAGGAGGCAGGCGAGCAATCGCTTCATAGGCGCCAAGCCTACTCCGGCGACCGCCGGGCAGCTAGCGCGGCCGGCCGTATAATCACGGCCTTCGATCCACAGGCATCGGGAGGAGCGTCATGAAAGCATCGGTCAAGGGGCATTTCGATCGGCGCACGTTCTTCAAGTCCGCCGGGGCCGCCGCCGCCGGAGCGTCAACACTCGGCCTTCTCGCCGACGCGGACCTCGAAGGCGCGGTGCAGAACGTCAACCGCAGCTCGGCGCCTTCGCAGCTGAAGATCACCGACCTGCGCGTGGCGACGGTGGTCGAGGCGCCGATGACGTGCCCGATCATCCGCATCGACACCAATCAGGGGCTGTCGGGCTACGGCGAGGTGCGCGACGGCGCGAGCGCGACCTACGCGCTCATCCTCAAGAGCCGGCTCATCGGCGAGAACCCCTGCAACGTCGACAAGCTGTTCCGCAAGATCAAGCAGTTCGGCGGCCCCGCGCGCCAGGCCGGCGGCGTCTGCGGCGTCGAGATGGCGCTCTGGGATCTCGCGGGCAAGGCCTACGGCGTGCCGGTCTACCAGATGCTCGGCGGCCGCTTCCGCGACAAGGTGCGGCTCTACGCCGACACCACCGAGCACGACGACCCGCGCGAGCAGGGCAAGCGGCTCAAGGCGCGCATGGACCAGGGCTTCACGCACCTGAAGCAGGACTTCGGCATCAACCTGCTGAAGGACGTCCCCGGCGCGCTCACGAAGCCGGTCGGCATGGACTTCGCCGGCCGCGAGACCGTGATGCACCCGTTCACCGGGATCTCGCTCACCGAGAAGGGCGTCGCGTTCCTGTCGGACTGGGTGGGCGCGATCCGCGAGGTGATCGGGCCGGAGGTGCCGCTCGCGTCCGATCACTACGGCCACATCGACGTCAACTCCTGCATCCGGCTGGCACGCGCGATGGAGAAGCACCACCTGGCCTGGATGGAGGACATGGTGCCGTGGCAGTTCGGCACGCTGATGAAGCAGATCAAGGACGCGACGGACATCCCGATCCTGACGGGCGAGGACATCTTCCTGAAGGAGGACTTCGCGAAGCTCGTCGAGATGGGCGCCGTCGACATGATCCACCCCGACCTCGCTTCGGCCGGCGGCATCCTCGAGACGAAGAAGATCGGCGACCACGCGATGGAGCACGGCGTCGCGATGGCGATGCACTTCGCGGGCTCGCCGGTCTCGTTCATGGCCAACCTGCACTGCGCATCCGCCACGGAGAACTTCGTGGCGCTCGAGCACCACTCGGTCGACGTGCCGTGGTGGGAGGACCTCGTCACCGGGCCCACGAAGCCGATCAACCAGCGCGGCTTCGCCACGCCCCCGACCGGCCCGGGCTCGGGATCGAGCTGGTCGAGGAGGTCGTGAAGGCGCACCTCAAGCCCGGCACGCAGTACTTCGCGCCGACGACGGAGTGGGACAACGAGCGCTCCTGGGACCGCCTCTGGAGCTGACGATGATCCGCAGGCTCTTCCTGCTCTCCGCCGTCATCGGCGGCGTGGGCGGCCCGGCGGCCGCGCCGGCGGTCGCGCAGAGCGTTCAGCTCTCGGTGGACGCGTCTCGCAGCGGCGCGAAGATCGACCGGAACATCTTCGGGCAGTTCGCGGAGCATCTCGGCCACGGCGTCTACGAGGGTGTCTGGGTCGGTCCCGAGTCGAAGATCCCCAACACGAGGGGCATCCGCAACGACGTCGTCACCGCGCTGAAGGCACTCAGGGTGCCGAACGTGCGGTGGCCGGGCGGCTGTTTCGCGGACGAGTACCACTGGCGCAAGGGCATCGGCCCACGACGCGACGTGACCCTGAACCCCAACTGGGGCGGCGTCACGGAGCCGAACACGTTCGGGACGCACGAGTTCATGGACTTCCTGGCCCAGATCGGTGCCGAGGCGTACGTCTCGGTCAACGTCGGGTCGGGAACGCCGCAGGAGGCGGCCGAGTGGCTGGAATACCTGACCACCGCGCAGCCGACGGCGCTGGCGAAGGAGCGGGGCGCCAACGGCCGTAACGAGCCCTACAAGATCGCCTACCTCGGCATCGGCAACGAGAGCTGGGACTGCGGCGGCAACATGACGCCGGCCTACTACCTGAGCCAGCTGGGACTCTTCAATCGCTTCGTCCGCAACTTCAACCCGGCGCAGGAGAAGGACCCAAACCGGATGCTGAAGATCGCCGTAGGGCCTGGCGGCGACGGGCCGCGCTGGACGGAATGGACGGAAGCCGTCATGAAGGCCTGGCAGGGCCGCTCGTGGAGCTGGGACATCGACGGGTTGTCGCTGCACAGCTACACGGTGGTGAAGTGGCCTCCGGCCTACAAGTCGACCGGCTTCGGCGAGGCGGAGTACAGCCAGATCCTCAAGTCCACGCTCGAGATGGACCGACTGATCGCGACGCACTCGGCGATCATGGACAAGTACGACCCGCAGAAGAAGGTCGCGCTCCTGGTCGACGAGTGGGGCGCGTGGTACGCGCCGCTGCCCGGCAGCAACCCGGGCTTCCTCGTCCAGCAGAACAGCCTGCGCGACGCCGTGCTGACGGCGCTCAACCTGAACATCTTCGCGCGCCGCGCCGACCGGGTGCGCGGTGCCAACATCGCCCAGATGGTCAACGTGCTGCAGGCGATGATCCTCACGGACAAGGAGAAGATGGTCCTCACGCCGACCTACCACGTCTTCAAGATGTACCTGCCGTTCCAGGATGCGACCTTCGTGCCGGTCGGCTTCGACGCCGGCAGCTACGTGCAGGGCGAGATCAGCCTGCCGCGCCTGGACTCGATCGCCGCCAGGGACGCCGCCGGCAAGCTGTGGCTGGCCGTCACGAACCTGGACCCCAGCCGATCCGTCGAGGTGGAGCTGAACCTAGTCGGCGCGACGGCTCGCTCGGCGCGAGGCGAGACCCTGACCGCAGCCAGGGTCGACAGCGTCAACAGCTTCGAGGCACCGGAGGCCGTCGTGCCGAAGCCCCTTTCAGCCGAGGCGCGAGGCGGAAAGCTCGTGTTGAAGCTGGAGCCGAAGTCGGTGAGCGTCGTCTCGCTCGAGCGCTGACACCCCGCCGACTCGCGCGCCACCCGCACGTCCACGGTGGCGTAGCAGGGGTTCCGCGAGCCGAACGGCCTCCTGGTGAGATCGGGCGCCGGCGCGACGCGTAGCCGTACGCCATCACGACGATCAGAACGCGTGGCTGCCAGGGTAGCGGAACTCCCCGCCGTCCCCTGCCGACGTCGCCGCGGAGCAGCGCCTGGGTTGGACTTGGAGCACGCCTGACGCCGGCGAGGGTCCCTCACGCCGCAACGCGCCGGGTGCTCGCGGGCGGGGATAATGCGATCGCCATGGCCGCCAGGCAAGCCGAGGATCGCCGGCCCAGCCCCGAGGAGTTCCTCAGGCGGCTGGCGGCCGAGGAACGCCGGCAGTCGCGTGGCCTGCTGAAGGTCTTCCTGGGCTACGCGTCGGGCACCGGGAAATCCGCCCGCATGTTCGACGAGGGCCGGCGGAGGAGGAAGCGCGGCCAGGACGTCGTGGTCGTCGCGACTCAGCCGGAGCCTTCGGACTCTCCGCAGCTGCGGGAGCTCTTGGAGCAGCTCGAGATGATCGCGCCCCGCGTCACGCTCGAGAGTGTCGCCATCGACGTGCCGGCCGTGCTGCAGCGGCGCCCCGAGGTGGTGCTCGTCGACGGGCTCGCCTACGAGAATCCTCCCGGATCCAGCCACCCCCACCGCTGGCAGGACGTCGAGGACCTGTTGTGCGCCGGAGTCTCCGTCATCACCTCGATCAATCTGCAGTACGTCGAGGAGAGACAAGCCCAGGTCCAAGCGATCACGGGCAAGGTCGTCAGGGAGTCCGTCCCCGAATCCTTCCTTCGCACCGCCGACGAGATCGAGCTCGTGGACGCTCCACCGGAGTACTGCGTGGACCGGCTGGCGCACGACGCCGATGCCTCGACCGCCGACCTGGCCAAGCTCGAGCGGCAGCTCTCGGAGCTGCGGGAGATCGCCCTGCTGCTGGCCGCGGAGGTCGTCGACCAGCAGCTCGGCGACTACCTTCGCCGCGCAGGGATCGACCACTTCTACGGGACCCACGAGCGGATCCTCGTCTGCATCACGCCGCGCTCGCACGCCCTGCTCATGATCCGCCGCGGGCGCCGACAGGCCGACCGCTTTCACGGAGAGTTCTACGTGGTCCACGTCCGGCAGCTGGGACTGAGCCGGGCGGATCAGAAGATCCTGGACGAGAACCTGCGGGCGGCGCGTGAGGCGGGCGCACGGGTCGAGATCCTGGAGGGCAGAGACCCGACGCGCGCGATCCTCGAGTTCGCCGCCCGACACGGCATCACCCAGATCTTCGTGGGCCACAGCCACGAGAGCGGCTGGCCGGCTCGCCTGAGAGCGAACCTGATCGAGCGCCTGATTCTCCAGGCGGACGGCATCGACGTGCGGGTGTTCCCTCGCGAATGAAAGACCTCCGGAGCGCGGCACGACATCCGGGGCGCGGCCGGCTCAAAGTGTTCCTGGGGTACGCCGCGGGTGTGGGGAAGACCTTTCGGATGCTCGAGGAGGCGCAGCAGCTCAGGGCGGAGGGACGCGACGTCGTCGTGGGCTACTTCGAGCCGCACGGACGGCAGGACACGATCGCCAAGATCGAAGAGCTGGAGGTGGTCCCCAGGCGGCGCATCGACTACCGGGGCCACGCGTTCGACGAGATGGACACGGACGCCGTCCTCGCGAGGCGGCCGCAGGTCTGTGCCGTCGACGAGTTCGCACACACGAACGTTCCCGGCGCGGAGCGGGCCAAGCGATGGGAAGACGTCATCGTGCTGCTCGATGCCGGCATCGACGTCCTCACCACGATGAACGTCCAGCACGTGGAGAGCCTGAACGATCAGCTACTGGAGATCACGGGCGTCAAGGTCCGCGAGACGATACCTGACTGGGTCGTGAAGGAGGCCGAAGAGGTCGTCCTGATCGACCTGCCTCCGCGTGCCCTCCTCAATCGCCTCCAGCGCGGCGTCGTCTATCCTCCGGAAAAGGTCCAGCGGGCGATGGAGAGCTTCTTCAAGGAGCCGACACTCGCGGCGCTTCGAGAGCTGGCGATGCGACAGACGGCCCACGAGGTCGACCTGCGCCACGCCGAACCCGGCGGCCCCGCGTCCGCGGCGTCGGACCGGTACCGGGGAGGATCTCGAGGCGAAGGCGGGTCGATCGAGCGCCGCGAGCGCATCCTGATCCACGTCACCGACCGTCCGACGACGAGCGCCCTCATCCGTCGCGGGCGCCGGGTGGCTGACTACCTGAGAGGCGACTGCTTCGCCGTCCATGTCACACCGCACGCCGAGGGTGTGGAGCACGGCGTGCCTGGGCCGATCGCGGAGCACCTCGACTTCGCGCGGCGCCTCCACATCGAGACGCGCACCTTGATCGCCGCCGACGCGGCTCAAGCGCTCGTCGCCTTCGCGCGCGCCGAGGACGTCACCCAGATCATCCTTCCCCGGCCGGCGCGCCGGCTCCTGCCTTTCCTCAGCCGGCGCGACACCACCATGCGGGTGGTGGCGCTGGCGCGCGACATGCAGGTGACAGTCGTCGCCGAGCGGAGGAAGATCGGTCCGTAGGCCGGCGGCGAGAACTGTTGAAGCTGGAGCCGAAGTCGGTGAGCGTCGTCTCGCTCGAGCGCTGACACCCCGCCGACTCGCGCGCCACCCGCACGTCCACGGAGACGCCTCCTCCGAACCTGTTACTTGAACAGCCGGGGCGCGAAGTCCTTGAGATTGCGGCGCCAGGTCTGCCACTCGTGGTCGGTCCCGGGAGACTCGACGTACACGTGCTGGATGCCCGCCTCCGTGAGCGAGGCGTGCAGGCCGCGGATTCCCTCGCGCATCCGCTCCGGCTCCTCGGTTCCCACGCCCAGCCACAGCAGCCGCACCTTCTTCGCGAAGGCGGCCGGGTCGGCGAAGACTCCGTTGTAGGCCGTCTTGACGTCGAGCTTCTGCTCGCCGAGCACGAGCCTCATAGCACCGCTGAATCCCCCGATGTGGGAGAAGGAGATCGAGATGGTTGAGCGTCATCTGGAACGTCTGCATGCCGCCCATCGAGAGGCCGGCCATCGCGCGGTGGTCGCGGTCGGCGATCGGTCCTGTAGCGTCGAGTCCACGAACGGGATCAGGGCCTTGGTCACGTCGTCCTCGAAGGCCGCCGTCATCTCCTGCATGGCCTTCATCATCTCCGGCGAGCCGAACGGCCTCCCGGTGAGATCGGGCGCGGGCGCGCCGGCGCGGCGCGCGTAGCCGTACGCCATCACCACGATCATCGGCTTCGAGCTTCCCGCCGCGATCAGGTTGTCGAGGATGAAGTTCGCGCGCCCCTGCCGGATCCAGCCGGTCTCGTCCTCGCCGCCGCCGTGCTGCAGGTAGAGCACGGGATAGCGCGTCTTCGTCGCTGGTCGTAGTCGGGCGGCAGGTAGACGAGCGCGTGGCGCCAGGTCCCCGGTCACCTTCGAGTCGTACCAGACCTCGCGCACCTGGCCGTGGGGCACGGCGCGGATGTCGTAGTAGTCGGCGCCCGGCTCGGGGACCTCGACGGCGCTCGCGTGCTTGCTGCCGCCGAAGAACGCGTGGCTGCCCGGGTCGCTGAACTCCCCGCCGTCGACGATCACCGTGTAGTAGTGCAGGCCGGGGAGCGAGCGGCGGCGTCGTGAACGTCCAGAACCCGTCGGGCTGCTTCTCCATCTCCGCCTTGGGCCCGCTCCAGAAGTTGACGCGGACCTTCGTGGCGTCGGGCAGCCTTGATCCGGATCTCCACCCTGCCCTTCGCGTCGACGCGGGGATACTGCGCTCCCCAGACGTTGGTGGTCGCGGGCTTGAAGTCACCCGAGTCCTGCGCGGAACAGACGCTCGCCGTGAGAACGAGCGCCAGACCCAGCCTTCTCATGCTCTACCTCCTCGCGTCACTCGACGCATCCTGCTCGCTTCACCTGGGCAGCGTCCGCTCGCCCTGAATCTCGAAGGTTCCCGTGACCACCGGTGCGCCCGTGCCCGGCTGCCCGCCGCCGACGCCGATCCCGTAGCGGCCGCTGCTCACGACGTGCGTGCCGTCGAGGCTCACGTGGCTCAGGTCGCGGTCGTTCAGGGTGAAGGCGACCGCCTGCTGCTCGCCGGGCTTCAGATGGACGCGCGCGAAGCCGCGCAGCGCTCGTAGCGGAGCGCCGGGCAGCCGCGGGAACGTGAGGTACACCTGCACCACCTCGTCGCCTTCGCGCGTCCCGGCGTTCCTGACCTGCGCCTCGACGCGCAGCGGATCGCCCGCCGCGAGCGTCGCCTCCAGCTTCAGGTCGGAGTAGGCGAAGGGCGAGTAGCCGAGGCCGAAGCCGAAGGGGAAGAGCGGCTCGCCGTCGAAGTAGCGGTACGTGCGGCGGGCCATCGAGTAGTCGGTGAACTCGGGCAGCTGGTCGACGCCGGTGTAGAGGGTGATCGGCAGCCGGCCCGACGGGTTGTTCGTCCCGTCGAGCGTCTCTGCGATCGCCGTGCCGCCCTCCTCGCCCGGATACCACGCCTGCAGGACGGCGTTCGCGTTCTGCTTCGCCCAGTTGAGCGCGATCGCGCTCCCGCTCATCACCACCACGACGAGCGGCTTGCCGCTGCCCTTCACGGCCTCGAGCAGCCGCTGCTCCTCGCGCGGGAGGTCGAGGCTCGTGCGGTCGCCGCCCTTGAAGCCTTCCTGCTGCACGCCGGACTCCTCGCCTTCCAGATCCGAGGTGATGCCGACGACGGCGACGACGACGTCCGCCTCGCGGGCCGCGGCGACCGCGCGGGCCTCGACGTCCGGCTCCGGCGGCATCCAGACGAGCCGCGTCGAGGCGAACCGGCGCGGGATCGACTCGACCCGGATGGCGTAGCGGCGGCCCTTCTCGAGCGGGACCTCGACGACGCTCGGGGGCGGCGGGAAGCCGCCCGTCTGATCGACCAGCTTCTTGTCGTCGAGGAACAGCCGGTTGCCGAAGCCCTCGACTCCCGAGGCGGTACGTGCCGCTCTCGGGCGGGGTCAGGAAGCCGGTCCAGCGCGTGGGCCGCGCGGGCGCCGGCGGCGGGGCGTCGAAGCCCGGCGGCGGACCCTGGCCGCGAACGCGTCCGACGACCACCTGCGCGTCGGTCCGGGTCTCGACGGGCGTGCCGCTCCAGTCCGGCTTCTCGAACACCTCGGCCTTGAGGCCCGCGACGCCGCCGTCGGTGGTCAGCGCCGAGGTCGGCACCGGCAGGTCCGGACGAAGGAAGGTGGTGCCGGGCTCGAAGACGACGCGCGCCTTCGGGAACTGCTTCTGGATGCCCGCGAGCGCCGTGGTCGAGAGCGAGGGCCAGCCGTTGTAGTTGCCGAGCAGCACGCGGCTGTTGTCGGCCAGCGGCCCCACGACGGCGATGCGAGCCGGCGGCTTTGCGAGCGGAAGCACGCCGTCGTTCTTGAGCAGCACGATCGACTCGCGCGCGAGCTTGAGCGCGAGCTCGCGGTGAGCCGGGCTGTCGAGCTCCGTGTCGGGCAGCTGCGCGGCTTTCACGCCGTCGAGCGGATCGAAGAGGCCCACCTCGAAGCGGACGCGCAGCATCCGCTTCAGGGCCACGTCGATCTCGGCCTCGGTCAAGCAGCCCCTGTTTCACGGCGTCGATGTAGCGCTGGAAGTCGGGGGCGCCGCCCTGGTCGAAGAGGCCGCTCGTCGTGCAGTCGCTGTCGAGGCCGGCCTTGATCGCGAAGGCCCCGGCTTCGGCGGCGGACTTCGCGTACTTGTGGCCGGTCTCGATGTCCCGCACGGCGTCGCAGTCGCCCGTGACGAAGCCCTGGAACTTCCACTGCTCCCGCAGCGTGCCGTCGAGCAGGAGCTCGCTGGCGCAGCCGGGCACGCCGTTGACCGCGTTGTAGACGCACATCACCGACTTCACCTTGGCCTCGACGACGGCCGCGCGGAACGCGGGCAGGTAGGTGTCCTCGAGGTCGTGCGCCGACGCCTTGGCGTCGAAGCCGTGGCGCAGCGGCTCCGGTCCGGAGTGCACGGCGTAATGCTTCGCCGTCGCCGTCACGACCGGGTGGTCGGGGTCGTCGCCCTGCAAGCCGGTGATGAAGGCCAGGCCGAGGCGGGCGGACAGGAAGGGATCCTCGCCGTACGTTTCCTGGCCGCGGCCCCAGCGCGGGTCGCGGAAGATGTTGATGTTCGGCGAGAAGAACGTCAGGCCCCCCATCATCCGCCCGGCGCGTCCGGCCCGCGCGGCCTGGTTGTACTTGACGCGGGCCTCGCGCGCCGTGGCGGCCGCCATCTCGTGGAGCGTCGGCACGTCGAAGGTGGCCGCGAGCCCGATCGCCTGCGGGAAGACCGTCGCGAAGCCGCCGCCGGCCACGCCGTGCAGCGCCTCGGACCAGATGTTGTACTCGGGGACGTTCAGCCGAGGGATGGCGCGCGTTCGGTTGACCAGCTGGGACGCCTTCTCCTCGAGCGTCATGCGGGCGACGAGGTCGTCGACGCGCTTGTCGATCGGCAGCGTCGGGTCCTGGAACGGGAACGCGGGCGACTGCGCGTGCAGCAGCGAGGCCGCGCACGCGAGCGCGGCGAGGACGGCGAGCGCGCGCCTGGCCGGGAATGAGCTCATGCGACCTCCAAATACACGTTTCATTTGCCGAGCAGCTCCTGCGCGGCGTTCGCGAGGAAGACGTAGCTCGCGCCGATGCCGATCACGTACTCGTTCTCGCCCCAGAGGAACGGCCAGTCGTCCATGTTCTCGGGGTAGTCGGGCTTCAGCACCAGCACGCCCGGGACGATCCCGCCCGCGATGAAGGTGAAGTCCGCGCGGTTGTTGCCGTAGGCCACGTGCTTCGAGCGGTTCCCGACCGCGGAGACGAACGAGAGGTTGTGGGCCGGATGCGTCCCGAAGAGGTAGTCGAGGCCGCGCGTGACGAGGTCGGTGCCGACGAGGTCCGGGTAGGCCTTGTGGAGGTAGTAGTTCGTGGTCGACCAGCCGATCACCTGCGCGTTGCCGGCCCAGCCGCCGGTGGCGATCGGCACGCCGTAGGGGTTCTGCTTGAGCATGCCGTCGAGCTCCGTCTTGTACTTCTCGGCGTACGGCCGCAGCTTCGCCGCATAGGCCGCGTCCATCGCGGGGATGGCCCGCACCGCGGGCTGGAGCGCGAAGGCCACGTTGCGGTCGAGAGCAGGCCAAACCAGCTCGTTGAAGCGGTCCCGGTACGGCTGCTCCTTCGTCGACATCATCAGCTGCAGGGCGGCCGATAGCTCGGCGAGCTGGCCCGAATCCCGCGCCGAAGCCGGTCGCCGGCGCCGCCGGCGCCGGGCGGGCCCGCTCCTCGGCGTACGCCTTCTTCGCGAGAGCGAGGCACTCGGCCGCGAGCCGGTCATTGAACCCCCGTAGCGCCCGGCTGGCCGCGGCGAGCGCGCCGATCCCCGCATAGTTGGCTCCCGGCGAGGCCTCCGTGTAGACCCAGCGGTCGTCGGGCGTGCCGCTGCGGTTGCCGGCCGTCTGGTACGGCTTCAGCGACGGGTCGTAGACGAGGTTGTCGGTCTGCGTCGAGGCGTCGCCGAGGTGGTGGTACCGGTGCAGCTCGCCGTCGACGATGCCACGCACCAGGCGGCCGATCGTGCGGTACTGGGCCGCGAGCTGCAGCGCGCCCTGCTCGATCTGCTGCAGCACGTCGGGCTTCCCGTCCGGCCGGTGGATGTCGACGAAGCGCAGCTCCTGGTCGACCAGCGTTTCGTCGTGCGGCGGGCGGAAGACCTCCCACGTCGCGACGAGGCTCGAGACGGTCGCGGCGTGCGAGCCGCCCTGGATGTCGAAGTCGCCGGCGTCGAACCAGCCGCCGACGGCCAGCCCCGGGATCCGCTCGCCGGGCTTGTAGGGACTGTTGGTCGTGTCGCCGGTCCGGTAGCCGTCGAAGTGCTGCTCGTCGAGCGGCGCCTGGAGCGCGTCGTCGAGGTGTGGCACTCCGTGCCACACGCGGTAGGCCTCGTTCACGAACATGTGGTCCATCTGGACCGGGAAGAACACGTCGAGCGTCGGGTGCCAGACGCGCTCGTAGACGTCGGCTGCGATCGGGAAGGCAGACGTCTTGTGCGCCCCGTACTGGATGAAGTAGAGGCCGGGCTCCTTGACGGACGAGAAGTCCGCAACGGCGTAGTCGTAGCGAAGGTACTTCCCCCACCGCTCGGCCTTCGCCTTCAGCTTCTCGACCTGCCGGCCGTCGGGCCGGACCTCGACGAGCGAGGCCGTCTCGAGCGGCGTGTCGTTCGGGTCCAGCTCGATCACGGCCCGCTTCGGCTGCGACGGGTGATAGCCCACCTGCGAGAAGCCGATGACGGGCGTGCGGATCCAGCCCGGGATCGTGTGCGGCTCCACGTACCACTCGGCCACCTTGCCCGTGGTCTTCGTGGCCAGCAGCGTTCGCACGACGAACCAGCCGTTCTGGGCGAGGTTGCGGCCGTCGAGGAGCTGCAGATCGCCCGAGAGCGAGCGGATCGTGACGAAGCGCTCGGGATCCTCGGGCGCCATCACGAGCGTCTTCCCGGCGGCGATCGGCTGCGCCTCGACGTAGTCCGTGTGGCCGTGCCGGTCGAACGTCGAGAAGCCCTCGAACTGGGGGATCTTCTTCTCGGGCGGGAGCGGCGCGCTCGGACCGGCCGGGTAGCGCGGGAAGACGCCCGGCCGGCCGTCCAAGAGGTAGGTGTGCTCCCAGTACTGCGAGGGCCGGAACTCGAGGTTGAGGCCGGCGCGGCCCTCGAGCTCGGCCGGCACCGGCTTGTCGAGCACCACCGCGATCCGGAAGCCGGGGCCGTCGGGCGTGACCACGACGCGCGAATCGAAGCCGAACGCCTCGTAGCGCAGCGTCGCCTCGATCGTGCTCGCTGCCGCGTCGACCTTGCGATCCGCGAGCTTCGGGATCAAATCCCACTGCTCGGGCGTGGGGCTCAGGCGCACGGCGCCGCCGGTGGCCGTTCGCACCCCGTGGTGGATGAGCTCGATGCCGGCCGTCTTCTCGTCGAAGAACAAGCCGTTGTACTCGTTCGTGAAGACGAGCACGTTCAGGCCGCGCTTCTCGAAGTACTGCTTGTCGTTGATCTTCAGCGGCTGGTCCTGGGCGAGCGCCGCGCCGCCGAGGCCCAGGACGGCCGCGAGGGCCGGGACGAAGTGTCGGGTCATCGTCTTCTCCATGCGCACTCGATGGTGAACGTTCAGATGCGGTTGAAGATCTCGATCGCCTTCTGGATCGACTTGTGCTCGCGGATGAACGGGAACATGCCGCGTTCGCGGTCGTCGATCTCCTTCGCCTTCTTCAGCACGTCCTCGGCCCGCTCCTGCGGGACGACCACGACCCCGTCCTCGTCGGCGACGATGATGTCGCCGGGACGCACCGTCACGCCGGCGCATTCCACCGGGACGTTCCTCGCCACCGTGGCGTAGTGGCCGACGGCGGTACTGGGAGTGGCCGAGCGTGCGTAGACCGTCAAGCCCATCCGTCGGATGTCCCAGATGTCCCGGATCGCGCCGTCGAGGACCATCCCGGCCATCCCGCGCACCGACGCCGCGGTGCCCATCAGGTTGCCCATGGCGGCGATGTCCAGGCTTCCCTCCATGACGATCACGCCGACTTCACCGGGCTGCGCCGCGTCGATCATCTCGACCGAGTGCTTGGTGGCGAGCGCGGGCGTCGCGGCCTCGGGCGGCGCGGGCCTGGCAAGCGAGGTCACGGCGCGTCCCACCATCGCCTTGCCGGTCACGAGCTTCATGTCGTGCCGCATCGTGCCGCTCTTGCCGGTCACGAGCTCGACGGCGTCGGAGACCGAGGCGGGATAGGTCTCCTTGAAAGCCCGCGATGAGCGGGTCGTTCGCGGCCGCGTTGGCCTTGCTCTGGGCCGCGGCAGCCACGATCACGGCGGGCAGCGCGAACGCCCCGGCCGCGAGAAGAATCGCGCGACGACGGATCGGCAGTCTCATGGCTTGCTATTCCTCTCTCTGTCACGACCTGAGCTTCCCGACCGCGCGGCCCGTGTTACGCACCAGGCGGCTCATCGCGGCCCGGGCGCGATTCGGCTGGCGGCGTCGGATCGCGTCGAGGATGACTTGATGGCGCGGCAGCGACCCGCGGGCGAGACCCCGGACGCGGAGCGCGGCGTTGAACGAGACCAGCAGCGTCGAGTTCACGATCGCGCCGATCTGCTCCAGCACTTCGTTGTCGCATGCCTGGACGATGGTGCGGTGGAAGCGGACGTCCGCCTCGTTGTAAGCCTCGTAGTCCGGGGGCGAGAGGTCGAGCGCCGCGCGCATGTCGCGCAGCGCGGCCTGCAGCGACGCGAGCTGCGCCGGACCGGCCCGGCGCGCGGCCAGCTCCGCCGCAACCGGCTCGATCATCAGCCGCACCTCCGTCAGCTTGCCGAGGAAGGGGCCCCGGGGCAGTCGCTCCTGCCGCCACGCGAGCACGTCAGGGTCGAGGAGGTTCCAGGACTCCCGCGGTCGCACGCGCGTGCCGGTCTTCGTCCGCGACACCACCAGTCCCTTGGCGGCGAGGACCCTGAACGCCTCGCGGACGACGCCGCGGCTGGCACGTACGTGCGCCGCCGTGGGCAGACGCTCGCCGGGCAGGATCTCGCCGGTCACGATCCGGCGCCCGATCGTGTGGACGATCCGGCCGTGCTGGCCCGCCCCAGGGTAGCGGTGGCTCAAGGCTGGTCCCAGGCCGCGGCGAATCTCGCTGAAATGGGGATTGACTGCATGGCCGTTCTGGGTATTCTACGGATCATTTCACGGATTAGTCAGACTAATACGTCGAATGGCCCGATGAAACGTTGGGCCGCCGCCAGCTCGAGTAAGCCACGCGGCACTCGATAGTAGCCGACAGGAGGATGCCAATGACCATGCGAAGGAACGTAGCCCAGCAGCGTCGTATTCGCGCTGTCGCTCGTGGGCCTGCTGGGTGCGGCGATCGCCGAGGCCCAGGTCACGACGGGTACCATCACCGGAACCGTCCGGGATCCGCAGGGCGCCGCCGTGCCGAGCGCCACGGTGACGATCACCGAGACGAACAAGGGAACCAGCTCGACCCACACCACGGCCGCCGACGGCTCGTTCGTGGCGCCGTTCCTGATCCCCGGCAGCTACGAGGTGTCGATCGAGCTCACGGGATTCCGCAAGTACGTGCACCGCGGCGTGGTGCTCCAGGTCAACCAGCGCGCGCGCGTCGACGCGACGCTCGAGCTGGGCGGGATGACGGAGGCGACCGAGGTGGTGGGGCTCGCGCCGCTCACGCGCACGGACTCGGCCGAGATGGGCGAGGTGATCGAGGAGCGCGCGGTGCGCGAGCTGCCGCTCAACGGCCGCAACTTCGCGCAGCTCGTCTACCTGGCGCCCGGCGTCACCGCTGGCCAGGTCGGCGAGAACCTCTCCGGCGCCTCGACCTTCAACCCGCGCGGCGCCTCGAACTTCAACGCGCTCGGCTCGCAGGCGAACACCAACGCCTGGCTGATCGACGGCATCGACAACAATGAGTACACGTACAACACGATCATCGTGATGCCCTCGGTCGAGTCGGTGCGTGAGTTCAAGGTGCTGACGGGGACGTTCTCGGCCGAGTTCGGCCGCGGCGCCGGCGTCGTCTCGGTCTCGACCAAGTCCGGGCAGAACGAGTGGCACGGGACGGCCTTCGAGTACCTGCGCAACGAGAAGTTCGACGCCAAGAACTTCTTCGCGCTGCCGACGGCGCCCAAGGCCCCGCTCGACCGCCACCAGTACGGCGCCTCGCTGTCCGGGCCGATCATCAAGAACAAGACCTTCTTCTTCTTCGACTACTCCGGGATCAAGGAGGAGCGCGGCCAGGTGTTCGTCAACACGGTCCCCACCGAGGCCATGCGCCACGGCGACTTCAGCGACTACCGCGACAGGAACGGCAACCTGATCCTGATCTACGACCCGCTGACGACGGCGCCCAACCCGAACGGCGCGGGCTTCGTGCGCAGCCCCTTCCCCGGCAACGTGATCCCGGCGAATCGCCTCGACCAGGTGGGGATGAACGTCGCTTCGATCTACCCGACGCCGAACGGCCCGGGCGCCTTCGACAACTACACCTCGACCGTCAACCGCTCGGTGCGCGACAACGCCTTCAACGTCCGCCTCGACCACCGCGCCGGCAGCCGCGACAGCTTCTTCGTGCGCTACAGCTACGACAAGTACAAGCTCGACGCCCCCCAGGGCCAGGCGGCCTGCTGCCTGCCGACGCCGCCCGACGCCGCCTCGCGCTTCGACCTCGGCCCGTTCGTGGCCGGGATCCAGAACACGCGCCTCACCACCCAGGGCGGCGTGATCAACTGGACGCACCTCTTCGGCCCGAGCGTCGTCAACGAGCTGCGCGTGGGCTACGCCAAGACCAACCCCGAGACGCGCCAGTCGGACTTCGGGCACGAGTCGGCGACCAGTCTCGGCATCAACGGCATCAACATCAGCGAGACCACGAGCGGCCTGCCGAACCTGAACATCCAGGACGTGACCGGCATCTCGGGCGGGCCGGCGTTCCTGCCGGTGAACCCGAAGCAGATCCACTACCAGATCGAGGACACGCTGTCGTTCGTGAAGGGCCGGCACTCGCTCAAGACCGGCTACCGCTTCATCCTGCGCAAGCCTACGCCCTTCACGCACACCAACACGCGCAGCAGCATCGCGATCAACCGCAACCTGACCAACAACCCGGCGACCAACAGCCAGGGCTCCGGCTTCGCCACGCTGCTGCTCGGGTACACGACCGGCGGATCGCGCGGGTTCCTGCTCGACTTCTACGACTTCACGAACTCGGAGCACTCGGCGTTCGTGCAGGACGACTGGAAGCTCAGCAATCGCTTGACGGTCAACGCGGGCCTGCGCTACGAGGTCTACGTCCCCGACACCGAGCGCGAGAACCGCCTGCCGAACTACGACGTCGAGGGCATGCGGCTCGTCTACGCCGGCGAGGACGGCACCACCGAGCGGGCGAACAAGGAGACGCGCTGGGGCAACTTCGCCCCGCGCCTCGGCATCGCCTGGGACGTGACGGGCGACGCGAAGAACGTGGTGCGCGCCGGCTACGGCCGCAGCTTCTTCCCGGTGCCGCACGCCGCCGGCAACCTGCTCGACCAGAACGTGCCCGACTCGATCTCGCAGAACTACAGCGTGGAGACGAACCCGCTCGTCTACACGCCCGACCGCGTGCCGCCGCTGTCGAACCCGTTCCCCCCGATCGTGCCGCTCAAGCCGCGGACCACGGCGGAGCTCAACGCCGCCAACCCGATCGTCTTCGGCCATGCGTTCTCGAACGAGACGCCGCACATGGACACCTGGCAGGTCAGCTACGAGCGCCAGCTCACGAACACGCTCATGGCCGAGCTCGCCTACGTCGGCAGCAAGGGCTCGAACCTGATCTGGGTCGGCAACATCAACGAGGTCCAGCCCGGCCCCGGCAGCCAGGCGTCCCGCCGGCTGATCCAGCCGCTCTCCAACGTGTCGCAGATCTTGTACTTCGATCCCTCGAACAGCTCGAGCTACAACAGCCTGCAGGTCAAGCTGAACCAGCGCTTCTCGCACGGGCTGCAGTACCTGGCGAGCTACACCTTCGGCAAGTCGCTCGACTACGCCGGCTCCCCCGCCTCGGGCGGCGGCGCCGTGGGCGGCCCGCAGAGCGTCACGCTCTTCGACGAGAGCCGGGGGCCCTCGGGCTTCGACACGAAGCACCGCTTCGTGCTGTCCTGGGTGTGGGCGCTGCCGTTCGGCAAGGACCACGCGGTCGCGGACTCCGGCATCTTGAAGCCGATCCTCGAGAACTGGCAGCTGAGCGGCATCGTCACGCTGTCCACGGGCCGGCCCTTCACCGTCTTCTTGAACACCGGCGTCAACAACGGCGCGCCCTCCTGGCCGAACCGGATCGGCGACGGCAAGCTCGACGAGCCCACGGTCGACCTGTGGTACGACATCAACGACTTCGTCGCGCCGCCGCCCAACACCTACGGCGACTCGGGCCGCGGGATCCTCTACGCTCCCGGCACGCAGACGATCGACCTTTCGCTGTCGCGCGTCTTCCCGATCGGCAGCCGCTTCCGGCTGCAGTTCCGGGCGGATGCATTCAATCTGTTCAACTCGCCGCAGTTCGGCTTCCCGAACCAGAACATCGGCTCGCCGACCGCTGGCAAGATCACCTCTACGATCGCCGACAACCGCTCGATGCAGTTCGCCCTGAAGCTGGACTGGTAACGCCCCCGGGGGAGTCCGAGGGGGGCGGGATGCCCCCCTCAGGTCCGTGAGCAGTCCCAGCTCTTGTTCCGTCCGGTTGTTCCGTCCGGTTGTTCCGTCCCGTTCAGCCTCTTCCCACGAACGGCATCTTCGTCGCCATCAGCGTCATGAAGAGCACGTTCGCGTCGAGCGGCAGGGCGGCCATCTGCAGCACGGCCTGTCCGACGTGCGCGACGTCGATCAGGGGCTCGACCCGCACCTGCCCGTCTGCCTGAGGCACGCCGCGCGCCATCTTCGCCGCGAGCTCCGTGAAGGCGTTGCCGATGTCGATCTGCCCGCACGCGATGTCGTAGGGCCGGCCGTCGAGCGCGAGGCTCTTCGTGAGGCCGCTGATCGCGTGCTTGGTGGCGGTGTACGGCGCCGAGCGGGGGCGCGGCGTGTGCGCCGAGATCGAGCCGTTGTTGATGATGCGGCCGCCGCGCGGTCTCTGCGCCTTCATGATCCGAAACGCCGCCTGCGCGCAGAGGAAGGCGCCGGTGAGGTTCACGTCCACGACGCGCTGCCAGGCTTCGGCTGCGAGCTCCTCGAACGGCACCGCGGGCGCGCCGGTGCCGGCGTTGTTGAACAGCACGTCGACGCGGCCGAACGCCTGGAGCGTGCGGTCGAAGAGCGCGGCGACCGCCGCCGGATCGCTGACGTCCGTCGGCACGACGAGCGCACGCGAGCGGGCGCGGCCCGCCCGGCGCGCGGTTTCCACGAGCGCCGCGCGGCGGCGGCCGGCGAGCGCGACCTTGTAGCCGTCGCGGAGCAGCGCGAGGGCGGCCGCCCGTCCGATCCCGCTGCCGGCTCCGGTGACGACCGCGATGCGCGCGCGACGCGGGCCCATGCCGGCGCATCGTGGCACGTCTCCCACGCGGCGCCAATCGTCCGTGCGACGCGTGCGCGCCGCTGCCGCACTTGCCGACGGTCGGCGGCTACTTCTGGAAGGCCAGACGAACCGGCCAGCTGCCCTCGAAGACGAGCGTGTCGCCCGAGCGCACGCGCACGTCGATGCGGTCGACGTCGAACGGCGCGGCGCACTCGACCGAGGCCTGGTGGAAACCGACGCGCGTCGGCCGGCCCGCCGCGAGAGCGAAGCCGTCGTCCGGCGAGTCGTGCTGCGAGTAGAGGCAGCGCCTGGTCCCCGACCAGCCGTCGAGCCAGAGGTTGACGGCAGGAAGCGCCCGGTCCGATTCGACGGTGAGGTCCGCGCCAAAGGCGGTCGTGCACCACGCGCAGCCGGGCATCTGCGACGCCGCAAGCGATGCCGCGGTGGTCGGCCGCACCGTGACGAGCGCGAGGCCTTCGGCCTTCGCGGACGCCGGCTGGCTCGAGCCCGAGCCGCACCCGCCTGCGAGCACGGCCAGAAGCGCCACCCCCGACAGTCTCGTCCCCATCGCGTCGCTCCCTCCGGCTCTCCGGTGAGCCCGGTGCGGAGCGGACGCAAGGGCCGTACCGGAATCGCCGGGACGGCGGCTCTCGGGATCGATGTCGTGTTTCTTGAGCAGGATGCGGCCATCGGGGCGATGGGTCACCGCCGGTTTCCAGGGCGTTGCCCTGGTCCGGGCGTGACAGTGTTCCGGTCAGTCGCGAGCCACCCGACGCGTGCGAGGCGGTGGATCAGGGATACAGGAATCGTATCGTGGCGCAACAGTCGAAACGGCGGTAAGCCACTGCTAAAAAAGGGCTTGACAGCTCGCGCCCTCCGCTCGCATGATGCGGGTCCTGCTTAAAAGCGGGACGTTGGCGCGGCGGCCTTACTTCCCTTCCCGCTCGGCGCGTGACAGTCGGCTGGAGTTGCACTTCCGGAGCGACGAAGGTGTCTGACGTCAGCACGACCTATCCGCGACGTCACGAATCGCCTCGAGAGGAACGCCGCCTCGTCGTGCTCGAGCGCGACAGCGTGCACCGCTTCTCGACCGAGAGCGCGCTGCGCCGTGCGGACTACTGGCTCTTCGTCACGGAGAACGTGGCCGCCGCGGTGCGCGTGGCCGCCGTCTCCGCGATCGACCTCGTACTCGTCGATCTCGGGCTCGGCCTGGTGGAGGCGGTGCCTGCCGCCGCGCGCAGGCGCGGCGACGTCGGCGTAGGCAGCCTGCCGTCGCTCGGCGAGGGCTACGCGATCCTGCGGCCGCTGAGCGTCGACCCGCAGGCCCACCTGCCGATCGTCACGCTGCGGCTGCCGGTGCGCGGCGAGGACGCGGTGCCGCCGTGCCGCTTCGCGCTCATGGGGCTGCTGCCACGGCCCTGGGGCCCGAACGGCCACGCCGCCGCCAGCCTCGAGGAGCGCTTCCTGGAGCTGATCGATCGCGTGACCGCCCCGCCGCCGACGTCGTCGGAGACGGAGAAGGCGCAGGCGAAGCGCGGGCTGCGCACGCCGACGCGCGCGCGCCCGTTCGAGAGCACGCCCGACGCGCTGCGCTCCGCGCTCGTGGTGGACCCGGACCACGCCGAGCGGCGCGCCGTCGCGGACTGCCTGCTGCGCCACGACTTCACCGTGCACGAGGCGACGAACGCCGAGGCCGCGCTGCGGCTCGCGGTGGCGCGCCGGCCCTGGCTCATCATCACCGAGGCCGACCTGGACGACGCGAGCGGCATCGAGTTCTGCGAGCTCGTGCGCTCGCACAGCCTGCTGTGCCGCACTCCGCTCGTGTTCCTCTCCGAGCGCGACGACTGCGAGACCCGGCACCAGGCGCTCAAGGCCGGCGCCGACGACTACCTGGTGAAGCCTGCGCCCTCGCGCGAGATGCTGGTGCGCCTCGAGCTGATCCTGAAGCGCTTCGCCAGCGAGCCGGGCAACGGCGAGGAGCCCGGCAGCGGGCTGCGCGGCGCGATCGAGCTGATGGGCGCGCCCGCAGTGCTGCAGATCTGCAACTTGAACCAGCTCACGGGCGTGCTGCTGGCGCGCCGCGGCAGCCAGTCGCTGAAAATCGGCTTCCGCCACGGCCAGATCGTCTCCGCGACCGGGGCAGACAAACGCGGGGCCGACGCCGTCTTCGACTTCATCGGCTGGCTGCAGGGCCAGTTCGAGTTCGACCGCGACGCGGTCGTGGCCGAGGCGATGCCGATTCGCGAGGACTTCAACGCGCTCCTGCTCGAGGGCTGTCGCCGGCTCGACGAGACCCGCAGGCGGCAGGCCGAGCTCCAGGACTGAGGCCGCGGGGTATCATTCGTGCCCGCCGCCCGGCGGGCGATGCCGCCCGCCGCGCCGCCACCAAGGAGCCGAAGAACCGCATGCCGACCACCAGAGTCATGATCGTGGGCCTCGGCCCGATCGGGGCGGGCGTCGCGCGCCAGCTGGCCGCCCGCAGCAACTTCAAGATCGTGGCCGCCGTCGACATCGATCCGGCCAAGGCGGACCGCGACCTCGGCGAGCTGCTGGGGCAGGGCAAGAAGAGCGGCGTCAAGGTCTCGTCCGACGCGCGCCAGGCCGCCCGCAAGGCCAGGCCCCAGGTCGCGGTGCTCTGCACCAGCTCGGCGCTCGACAGCCTCTGGCCGCAGATCGCGGCGCTCTTGCCGCTCCGGATCCCGATCGTCTCGACCACCGAGGAGCTCGCCTACCCCTGGTTCTCGCACCGGCCGCTCGCGCGGAAGATCGACGCCGCCGCGAAGAAGGCGAAGGTCGCCGTGGTCGGCACGGGCGTCAACCCCGGCTTCGCGATGGACGCCCTGCCGCTCACGCTCACCGCGATCTGCGAGCGCGTCGACAGCGTCCGCGTCGACCGCATCCAGGACGCCCGCATCCGGCGGCTGCCGTTCCAGCAGAAGATCGGCGCCGGGCTGACGCCCGAGCAGTTCGCGGAGAAGGTGAAGGCGCTCACGGTGCGCCACGTCGGGCTCACCGAGTCGATCGCGATGATCGCGGACGGGCTCGGCTGGAAGCTCGACCGCGTCACCGACGAGATCCAGCCGAAGATCGCGCAGGCGCCGGTCGAGAGCCAGTTCCTGAAGGTGGCGGCCGGGCGCGCGTGCGGGATCGTCCAGGACGGCGTCGGCTTCGTCGCGGGCGAGCCGCGCATCGTGCTGCACATGGAGGCCTACCTGGGCGCGCCGGAGACCTACGACAGCGTGCTGGTCGAGGGCTCGCCGCGGCTGCACGTCAAGGCGCTCGGCGGCTACCACGGCGACGTGGCGACGGCCTCGATCACCGTCAACACGATCCCGAAGGTGCTCGGCGCGGCGCCGGGGCTCCACACCATGCGCAGCCTGGCGTTGCCTTCGTTCGCCGGCGGAAAGTAAGCGCGCCAGCACGATCGACATGCTGGAGCCAGCGGTCAGCTGACGGAGGGGTCAGGTCTTGAATTCGCGCATCTCGCCGACCAGATCCCAGACTTCCCGGCCGCGGACGCTGACTGGGCGCCAGAGCGAGGCTCCGCCGCGCTGATCCGGCTGACCGTGGAGTAGTGCAACCCGAGGTATCCGGCGATCTCGGCGAGCGAGTAGCCGCAGATCAGGCTCGCCTCGCGGATGCGCCGGTTACGCAGCGCCCGGTCGGCGGTCACGCCTGACGAGAAGAGCTCGTCCAGGCTCTCGCGCCCGACGAGGCGTTCGGGCCGCGGGATCTCGCGCTCGGCCGTCCGGACTTCGACGTGTGCGCCGACGCGGCGCGCGAAGGCCTCCGAGCCCAGTACGCCGCCCCTCAGCGACTCCCACGGCGACGCCCGGCCGATCCCTTCGCGGACGAACTCGAGGTAGCGCGCGGCCGAGCCGAAGGGTGCCACGATCTCGTCCGGCCTCAGCCAGCGAGGCATAGGCTCGAAGCCCAGGGTGGCGCGCAGGCTCGACCAGCGGTAGTCCTCGGCTCGCCGGACGATCCCGGCGCGGACCGGGTTCAGCACCACGTAGCGGGCGAGCTCCAGAAAGTGCGTCTCGCGCTCGACTACCACCGCGTGGAACCGGCCCTGGAAGACGTGGCCGACACGCTCGTGGCGGCGGTTGAAGCGCTGGGTGTAGAGCCCGTTGACGTGGCGCATTCCGGCCGAGAGGTTCGCCCGCGGTGTCTCGACCACGAGGTGGTAGTGATTGGTCATCAGGCAGTACGCGTGGCAACGCCAACCGCAGCGCCCGACGACCTCCCCGAGCGTGTCCAGGAACTGGCGGCGATCGGAATCGACCAGGAAGATCGCCGCTCGGTCGTTACCGCGCGAGGTGATGTGGTAGAGCGCGCCGGCGAATTCGATCCGAAGGGGTCGCGACACGGCGTGGATGCTAGCGGCCGAGCCGGTCAGCCCGGGTCCGGAGTGCGAACACGATCGGACTGAGAAGAGGAGTCCCGAATCGGTACAGAAGGACGCCTCAATTCAAGACCTGACCCCCGTCGAGTCAGTGCTGCCGGAAGCCCTCGAGCGTCCACGACGCGACTCGGGGACGGTTCTTCTCGTCGGTCAGGTCCAGCATCAGCGGGGTGACGGAGACGCGCTTGTCGCGCAGCACGACGTTGCAGTCGCTGCCGGGGATGTCCTCGTGCTGGTACTCGTTGCCGCCGATCCAGTAGTACGGGCGGCCGCGCGGGTCCTTCTTCTCGTGGACGTCCGAGCCGTACGAGTGCTTGCCGAGCCGGGTCACCACGTAGCCCTCCGGCTCGACGCCGGGCGGCACGTTCACGTTCAGCAGCAGGTTCGGCGGCAGCGGCGCGGCGAGCGCGGCGGCCACCAGCGCCCGCGCGAAGCGGGCCGCCGGCCCGAAGTCGAAGGCCTCGCGGGCGGCCAGGCTGAAGGCGATCGCCGGCACGCCGATCATCGAGGCCTCCATCGCCGCGGCGATCGTGCCCGAGTAGGTCACGTCGTCGGCGAGGTTCGGCCCGTGGTTGATGCCCGACACCACGAGGGCCGGCCGCATGTCCCGCAGCACGTGGTGGATCCCCAGCCACGAGCAGTCGGTCGGCGTGCCGTCGACCGCGTACCAGCGCGGCCTCACCTCGCGCATCCGGAGCGGGCGGTGGATCGAGATCGCGTGCGACGACGCGCTCTGCTCCGTCTCGGGCGCCACCACCCAGACCTCGCCGAGCTCCCCCATCGCCCCGGCGAGCGCCTTGATGCCTTCGGACTGGTGGCCGTCGTCGTTCGACACCAGGATTCGCGGACGCTCGGGGGACATGAACGCCCATGCTAACCCGTCCTCCGCGACGGGGGCGGTGGCCGTTTGCGTCCACGTTCGACGCATCCAGTCCGGAAAGAGGACGGTGCGCGTACTACCCGGAGACGGCGAAGCCGGCGGACGCGAGCCCGCAACGCATCGGAACCGATTGGGATTGTTGGAGTTGGGACTTCGGGTCGCCTGCTGGCTCATCTGGGTACGGCAATTGCTGCATGTATGGGCAGGATGGGGATGGAAGGCATGGACGAAACGACCGCTGTTCGACACAACTGCCAGGCTGCTCGATGCGGCCGACCCTTCGCGGTCGTCTGTCGCCGTTCGATGCACGACGTGCCGCTGCCGATGCCCGTGGCGTGCCCGCGTTGCGGCACGTGGGCCGTCGTGATGGTGCCGACCGGCGCCGTCCGTGAGAGCGAGGGCTCCTACGTGCTCCCGCTCGAGCCCCAGATCGCCGCGCTCACCGTCTGAGCGCGGGCTTCCCCGGGGGGCTCGTCGCAGCCGGCCCCGGGCGCTCGTCGGGACATAATGCGCCGCGCATGAGCCTGAGCCTCGTCGTGCTCGCCGCCGGTGTCGGCAGCCGCTACGGCGGACCGAAGCAGGTCGATCGCGTCGGCCCGGGCGGCGCCACCCTCATCGACTACGCGGTCTACGACGCGCGCCGCGCGGGCTTCGATCGCGCGATCCTGGTGGTGGCGGAGGGCCGGGAGGCGGACATGCGCGAGGCCGTCGGCGACCGCGCCGCGCGGATCCTGCCCGTCGCCTACGCCGCGCAGCCCCGCGGCCTGCCTCCCGGCTACGACGCCGCACCCGGCCGGACCAAGCCCTGGGGCACCGGGCCGGCGACGCTCGCCGCCGCGCCACAGCTCGACGGGCCGTTCGCGGTGATCAACGCCGACGATTTCTACGGCGCCTCCAGCTACCAGTCGCTCGGCGACCACCTGCGGCGGCCGGCAGCCGGAGCGGTTCCCGAGCTCGCCCTCGTCGGCTTTCCGCTCGCCGCAACACTCAGCCCGGACGGGGCCGTGAGCCGCGCGCTCTGCACCGTCGACCGGGACGGCTACCTGTCCTCGATCCGCGAGGTGCTGAAGATCGAGCGCGACGGTTCGGGCGCCCGCAGCCTCGACGAGGCGGGAGTCTCGCACCCGCTCGCGGCCGATGCGCCGGTCTCGCTCAACTTCTGGGGCTTCACGCCCGCCGTGCTGCCGGCGCTCGCGAAGGGCTACGAGCGCTTCCTGGCGAAGAACGCCGCGAGCCTCACGGCCGAGTACTACCTGCCGGCCGCCGTCCAGGAGTTCGTCGACGATGGCGAGGCGCGCGTCCGCGTGCTGCCGGGCGGCGGGACCTGGGCGGGACTGACCCATCCCGGCGACCGGCCGCGGCTCGTCCAGACGCTGCTCTCGCTCACCGAGCGCGGCGACTACCCGGCCGACCTCTGGGCGTGAGCGCTCCCTCGCAGGCCGAGGCGCGCGCGGCGCTCGAGCGCTTCGCCGCACCCGGCCGCCTGGCGTCGCTCGAGCCCTTCGCCAAGGGGCTGATCAACCACTCCTGGGTCGCCGTGCTCGAGTCGGCCGGCAGCGAGCGGCGCTACCTGCTGCAGCAGATCAACCGCCACGTGTTCCACCGGCCCCAGGACGTCGTCCTGAACATGCTGCGGATCACGCGCCACGTCGCCGCGCGGATCGCGCGCGACGGCGAAGGCGACCCGGCGCGCTCGGTGCAGGTGCTGGTCGAGACGCGCGAGGGCCGGCCGTCGTGGCTGGACGCCCTGGGCGAGACCTGGCGGCTGGTGCCGTGGATCGAAGGCACGCTCGCGCTCGACAGCGCGACGAGCGAAGCCGAGGCGTACGAGGCTGCCCGCGCCTTCGGGCGCTTCGAGCGGCAGCTCGCCGACCTGCCCGCGCCCAGGCTCCACGCCACGATCCCCGGCTTCCACGACACGCCGGCGCGGCTTTTGGCCTTCGAGCGGATCGTGCGCGAGGATCCGAGCGGCCGCGTGGCCGGGACGCGCGACGCGGTCGCGGCGCTGCTCGACCGGCGGGCGCTGGCGGCGGCGCTCACCGGCCCGGCGGAGCGCGGCGAGATCGACGAGCGGCCGGTCCACAACGACGCCAAGATCGCCAACGTGCTCTTCGACGCTGCGAGCGGCGAGGCGCTCTGCGTCGTCGACCTCGACACCACGATGCCCGGCTTCGCGCCGCACGACTTCGGCGACCTCGTGCGCTCGGCGGTGAGCGACAGCGCGGAGGACGAGCCCGACCTCGGCCGCATCCGCCTGCGGCTGCCGGTCTACGAGGCGCTCGCGCGCGGCTTCCTGGCGGGCGCGGGCGACGGGCTTTCGAGAGCCGAGCGCTCGCTCCTGGTCGCGGGCGCGCTCGTGATCGTCTACGAGCAGGCGATCCGCTTCCTCGCCGACTACCTGAACGGCGACCGCTACTACCGCACCACGCGGCCGGGCCACAACCTCGACCGTACGCGGACGCAGCTCCGGCTGCTCGAGCTGCTGGAGGCCGCTCGCCCCGAGCTGGAGCGCACGGTGGCCGAGCCGCCGTCCTAGCGCTGCCTGGCCAGGAAGGCCGGCACGTCCGCCGCGGCGAGCGGAGGGCTCAACAGGTAGCCCTGGAGCCCCGAGCAGCCCTTCGACTCGAGGAACGCCCGCTGCGCCTCGGTCTCGACGCCTTCCGCCACCACGTCGAGGCCCAGGCTGCGGCTGAGCGCCAGGATCGCCTCCACCTGCGCCGCCTCCTCCTCCCCCGCCGGCAGCTCGGTGATCAGCGAGCGGTCGATCTTGAGCCGGCGGAAGCCGAGCGCGCGGATGCGGCGGATCGAGAAGTACCCGGTGCCGAAGTCGTCCAGCGCGAGCTGGACGCCCAGCCGGCGCAGCTGCCGCAGGCGATCGGCGACCTCCTCGCCCTCGTTCATCACGGCCGCCTCGGTCAGGTCGAGCTCCAGCCGCGAGGCTTCGAGCGAGCTCGCGACGAGCGCCTCGCGCACGCTTTCGACGAGCCCCTGCTGCAGGAACTGGCGCGCCGACAGGTTGACGACCACGCGCACGTCCTTCTGGGCGAGCGAGGCGCAGAAGCGCGTCGCCCCGCGCAGCACGCCGGCGCCGATCGGCAGCATCAGCCCGCTGTCCTCGGCCTGCGCGATGAACGAGGCGGGCGCGACCAGGCCGAGCTTCGGGTGGCGCCAGCGCAGGAGCGCCTCGAGCGAGGGCGGCTGGTCCTTGTGCAGCACCGGCAGATACACGATCTCGAACTCGTCCCGCTCGAGGGCGCTCTTCAGGCTGTCGAGCAGCAGCATGCGCTCGAGCGCGCGCTCGCTCATCTCGGCCGTGAAGAAGCGGTAGGTGTTCTTGCCTTCCTGCTTGGCGCGGTACATCGCGAGGTCGGCGTTGCGCAGCAGCGTGTCGGCGTCGGTCCCGTCCTCGGGGTAGACGCTGATGCCGGCGCTCGCGCTGAGCGTGATCTCGTGGTTCTCGGCGCGGCACGTCTTCGCCAGCCGGTCGAGCAGGCCGCGCGTCACGAGCGCGGCGTCGTCGGCGCGCGACAGGTTGTGCAGCAGCACGGTGAACTCGTCGCCGCCGATCCGCGCCACCAGGTCGGAGGTGCGGGTGCCGGCGCGCAGCCGCTCGGCCATCGTCTGGAGCACGCTGTCGCCGGCGGCGTGGCCGAGCCCGTCGTTGACGGCCTTGAAGCCGTCGAGGTCGAGGAACACGAGCGCGCTGCGGGTGCGCTGGCGGCCGGCGCGCGAGAGCGTGCGCTCGAGCGTGTCGAGGAAGAACGAGCGGTTGGGCAGCCCCGTCAGGCTGTCGTAGCGCGCGAAGCGCTGCAGGTCGGCCTCGGCCCGCTGCCGCTTCAGGAACAGCGCGAGCAGGCTCGCCACGTCGGCGAGCGCGGCCACCCAGTCGAGCTCGCGCTCGCGCGCGTTCTCCCAGCGCGTCTCGAGCACGCCCAGCACGGTACCGCCCGCCCGCACGGGCACCGCCAGCTCCACGCCGGGCTGGGACTCTTTCGGGCCCTCCCAGACGGCGGCGCCGTCTTCGAGGCAGTGCCGCGCCAGCGCGGCCGCGGTCGACCCCGGAGGAGCCGCGCTCGGCGTGCCCGACGAGGTGCCGGTGAGAGCGAGCGCCTTCGGGTCGCCCTCGAGCACCCACAGCCAGGCCTGGCTGCAGGCGAGCCCCTGCACCAGCGCGTCGAGCACGGCGGGCGCGGCTTCGATCATCGACAGCGCGCCGGTGAGCGCCTGCGTCGCGCGCTGGCGCGCGACCGACAGCCGCTCGCTCCTGCGGCGCTCGCTGAGGTCGCGGATGTACGCGCTCAGCAGCACCCGCCCCTTCACGTAGGCCGGCACCACGACCACCTCGACCGGCAGCAGCGAGCCGTCGGCGCGCATCGCGGTCGCCTCGCGGCGGCGGCCGAGGTCGTGGCTCTCGCCGTGTCACCACGAACTCGCGCAGCATCCGGCGCATCTCGTCGCGCAGCGCCGGCGGCACGATGGTGTCGGCGACCTCGCGCCCGAGCACCTCGGAGCGGCTGTAGCCGAAGAGCCGGCGCGCCGCCGCGTTGAACTCGATGATGCGGCCCTCGTGGTCGGCGGTCAGGATGCAGTCGAGCGCCGAGTCGAGGATCAGCGCCTTGCGGATCTCGCTCGCGCGCAGCTCCTCCTCCCACTCGCGCGTCTCGCCGAACGAGCGCACCGTGAGCGCGAGCGCCGGGGCGCCGGGGCGCTGCGGGCGCGGCTCGGCGTCGACGAAGGTCGCGATCCGCTCGCGGGCGTCGGCGCGGTAGACGAGGAACTCGACGCCGACGCGGTGGAGCTCTCCCTCCTGGCCGGCGAGCCGCACCACCTGCCCGACCACGGCCACCGGCGCCTTGTTGTCGGGCAGGTTGAACGAGAGGCCGACCTTGGTCCCGAGCTCGAGGTCGCGGGTGGTCTCGAGCAGGACGCCGCGCGCCCCGATGTTGAGCACCAGGCCCTCGTCCTCGTCGGCGGAGGCCACGAAGCGCGACCAGTCGCGCAGCTTGACCGGGATCTTCTGCAGCCGGCGCGCCGGCACGCTCAGCAGCTCCTCGAGCCGGCGATCCCACAGGAAGGGGTCGATCGGGAGCGGGATCACGACGTTGATGCCGGCGTTCTTGAGCTCGGTCTCGGCTTCGGGCCGCGCGCGCGAGAGCGCCACGATCGCCGTGGGCCGCGTCCCCTCGTTCTCGCGCAGCTGCTCGGCGAGCGCGCACGCCTCGGCGCCGGGCAGGTCGAGCACCACCATGTGCGGGTGCACGCTCTCCGCCGCCTCGAGCACGTCGCTGGCGCTCGGCACGTGCACGCGCTCGATGTCGGGGCGTCCCAGCACCGTCGCTGCGAGCTCGCCCGACAGGCTGTCGGGACCGACGACGAGGACCTTCAGCACCGGCGAAGTCTAGCGGGAATCGACGCGGTGCGCACCGGCGGCGCTCGGGAGCACCGTCGATCGACGCAGCGACGGGACGCGATGAGCCGCTTCGATATGCGAGCCGAGGCGGCGCGCACGCGCGCGTGAGCGGCGCAGGCCTCCGACGAGGTCTAGAATGTGTCAGGTCCAACGATGACGATCCCCGGCCCCGGCAGCACGATCTCGCACTACCGGATCGTCGACACGCTGGGCCACGGCGGCCAGGCGACGGCGTTCAAGGCGGAGGACCTGCGGCTCGCGCGCCCCGTCGTGATCAAGGCGTTGAAGCCGGAGCTCGCCCTGAGCGAGACGGCGCGCCGCCGCTTCGAGCGCGAGGCGACGCTCTGCTCCGCGCTCGACAACCCCCACATCCAGGCGGTCTACGACGTCGGCGAGTCGGACGGGCTCTACTACATCGTCCTGCAGTACGTGGAGGGCCCGACGCTCAAGCAGTACATGGCGGGCCGCCCGCTCGAGACGCTGTTCGCGCTGTCGATCGCGATCCAGATCGCCGACGCGCTCGCGGTCGCTCACGCCGCCGGCATCGTCCACCGCGACCTCAAGCCCGCCAACATCATCGTGGGAGCGAACGGGCAGGCGCGCATCCTCGACTTCGGCCTCGCCAAGCTGCTGGTCCCCGACGACTCGGAGGCGCAGAGCGCGACGCCGCCGCGGACGGACGACCCCGTCACCGAGATCGGCGTGCCCTACGGCTCGATGGGCTACGGCTCGCCCGAGCAGGCGCGCGGCGAGATCGCCGACCACCGCACCGACGTCTTCAGCCTCGGCGTCGTGCTCTACGAGATGGTCACGGGCAGCGCGCCGTTCCGCGGCCGCCACGCGATCGAAGTCCTGAACGCCGTGATCAACGAGACGCCGCGCCCGATCAGCCAGGTCAATCCGCGGGCGCTCGCGCTGCTGCAGCCGCTGCTCGACCGCGCGATGGCGAAGGACCCCCGCGACCGCTACCAGACGATGGCCGCCTTCCGCGACGACCTCAAGGCGCTGATGCGCCGGATCACGCGCGAGACCGGCGTGGTGCCGACCGAGGCCACGGCGACGCTCATCGCGCCGCAGCGTGCGCGCTCCTGGTCGCTGACCGGCAGCCTCGGGCGCGTGCTCGGACGCCTGCGCCCCATGCTGCCGGGCCGGGAGCCGCGCTCCGGGCCCGAGCGCGGGCGCGCCCGCCGCCCCGCACCCGTGGCAGCGGGAGAGCCGCCCCACGCTCGTCGTGCTCCCCTTCCGCAACCTCGCCATGAACCCGGACGCCGCGTTCTACGAGTTCGCGCTCGCCGACGGCGTCATCACCGAGCTCGCCCAGGTGAAGTCGATCGTGGTGCGGCCCTCCGCCTGCATCGCTCCGTACGTGGGACAGAGCGTCGACCCGCGCCAGGTCGCGGACGAGATGGCGGCGACGCTGGTGCTCGCCTGCGGCTTCATCCGCACCCAGGAGCGCATGCGCGTCACCGCCCAGCTGCTCGACGCCGCGAGCGGCGACATCCTGTGGAGCGACAAGGTCGACCTGCTGTCGCGCGACCTGCTCGACGTGCAGGACGAGATCGCGCGGCGGCTGCTCGCCAGCCTGCGCCTGCGGCTGAGCGCCGCCGAGCAGCAGCGCCTCGAGGTGCCGCTCACCGCCAGCCCCGAGGCGTACGAGTTCTACCTGCGCGCGCGCGACGCGCTCTTCGCGTACCTGCTGCGCAGCCACGAGGAGGGCGACCTCGACCGCGCCGTCAAGATGCTGCACGAGGCGATCGGCAAGGACCCCGACTTCGCGCGCGCGCACGCGACGCTCGGCCGCTGCTACGTGCTCTACGCCCAGGGCTGGGGCGGCACCGAGAACTTCGTGCTCGCCGAGCGCTCGCTCAAGCACGCGCTCGCGATCGAGCCCGACATCGTCAACGCGCGGCTGCAGATGGTGTACGTGGACCTGCACCAGGGAGACAAGGAGAAGGCCCGCGCGCGCGTCGCCGAGCTCGCGGCCGAGCGGCCCGACGACCCGTCGGTGCTGTTCGTCGCCGGCATGCTCCAGCGTCTCGACGGCCTCTACGAGAAGGCGCTCGCGACCTACGACCGCCTGCTGGAGGTGAACCCCAAGGACGTGGTGATCGTGGCCTTCAACAAGGCGCGCATCTACACCCACCAGGACCGCTTCGAGGAGGCGGTGGCCGAGATCGACCGCGGGCGCGCCGCCGAGCCGGAGCACCCGCTGCTCAAGATGTTCCTGGCGGTGGCGCTGCTCAACCAGGGCATGGTCGACGACGCCCAGGCGCTGCTCGAGGACGTGCGCGGGCAGAACCCGCACTTCGACGGCGTGCTGCCGCTCCTCGCCCAGTGCCTGTCGGTGCGTGGGCAGCACGCGGAGGCGGCTGCCCTCATCAGCGACCGGGTGCGCGAGATCGCCGCTGCCGACCACGACATCGCGCTGTGGCTGGCGGAGCTCTACGCGATGGAGTTCCTCGTCGAGCAGGCGCTCGAGTGGCTGCAGCGGGCGGTCAAGATCGGCAACGAGAACTACCCGTTGATCGCGCGCACGCCCAAGTTCGACGCGCTGCGGACGGACGCACGCTTCGGCGAGCTCGTCGAGGAGCTGCGCCGGGGCTGGGAGGCGCGCCGGCACGGGGCGGAGGCCGCCTAGCGTGAGCGCACCCGAGGACCTGCTCGAGCGCATCCGGCTGCGGCTCGACGAGAGCTTCGTCGGGCATCGGCGAGGTGGTGGCGGAGCTGCAGCCCGCCGACGTCGCCGACCTCGTGAACCAGCTCACGCGCCAGGAGGCGGCCGTCGTGCTGAGCCTGCTCTCCGTGCCGCGCGCCGTCGAGGTCTGCGACCAGCCGACGCTCACACCGGCGCAGCGCGATCCTCGAGCAGATCGAGCCCGGCCGCGCGGCCCAGATCCTCGAGGGCCTCTCCGCCGACGAGCGCACCGTACGATCGTCCGCGGCATGGGCGACTACGCGCGGCGGCGTCTGCTGCCCAAGCTGTCGGCCGAGGTGCGCGCCGACGTCGAGAAGCTGCTGCAGTACCCGCCCCACGCCGCGGGCGGCATCATGACCACCGAGTTCGTGCGCCTCGACGCCGACCTGGACCGTCGGCGAGAGCCTGAAGCACATCCGCTCGGTGGCGCGCGAGAAGGAGTCGATCTACGCCTGCTACGTGCTGCAGCCGCAGACCGGCCAGCTGCTCGGCTCGGTGTCGCTGCGCGACCTGGTGATGGCCGAGCTCGAGCAGCCGGTCGAGAAGGTGATGCGCCGCAAGCCGGTCACGGTGAGCGCGCTCGACGACCAGGAGGCCGTGGCCGCGAAGATCGCGAAGTACAACCTGCTCGCGGTGCCGGTGCTCGAGAAGGACGGCAGCGTGGTCGGCTTCGTGACGGTCGACGACGTGATCGACGTCATGATCGAGGAGGGCACCGAGGACGCGCTGCGGATGGGCGCGATCGAGCCCGGCGCGCTCGACGAGCCCTATGCGACGAGCCCGTTCTGGAGCCTGGTCAAGAAGCGCGCGGTCTGGCTGCTGGTGCTGTTCGTGAGCGAGATGCTCACGGCGACCGCGATGGGCCGCTTCGAGGAGGAGATCGCGCGCGCCGTGGTGCTCGCGCTCTTCGTTCCGCTCATCATCTCGAGCGGCGGCAACTCCGGCTCGCAGGCGGCCTCGCTGATCATCCGGGCGCTCGCCGTCGGCGACCTGCACCTGCGCGACTGGTGGCGCGTGATGCGCCGCGAGGTCTCCTCCGGCCTGGTGCTCGGGAGCCTGCTCGGCTTCGTGGGATTCCTGCGGATCACGCTCTGGTCGCTCGTCGCACCCCACCCTACGGCCCGCACTGGCCGCTCGTCGCGGCGACGGTCTGGGTCTCGCTCGATCGGCGTCGTGCTGTGGGGCACGGTGGCCGGCTCGATGCTGCCGCTGCTGCTCAAGCGCGCGGGCCTCGATCCGGCCGTCTCCTCGGCCCCCTTCGTGGCGACGCTCGTCGACGTGACCGGCATCGTCATCTACTTCGAGGTCGCGGCCCACATCCTGCGCGGGACGCTCCTGTGACCCGTCTCGTCTCGCATCTCGGTTGGCTGGCCGTGGCGCTGGCGGGCGCGGGGGCGCTCGCGGCGATCGCGCTCTCGCGCGGCGAGCCGGTCAACGGGCTCTTCTTCGTGGTGGCGGCCGGCGGGACGTACCTCGTCGCCTACCGCTTCTACTCGGCCTTCATCGCGGCGCGCGTGCTCGCGCTCGACGGCACCCGGGCGACGCCCGCCGAGCGGCTCGACGACGGCCGCGACTTCGTGCCGACGAACCGCTGGGTGGTGCTCGGACACCACTTCGCGGCGATCGCCGGCCCCGGGCCGCTCGTCGGGCCGACGCTCGCGGCGCAGTTCGGCTACCTGCCCGGCACGCTCTGGCTCGTGGCGGGAGCCGTGCTCGGCGGCTGCGTGCAGGACTTCGTGATCCTGTTCTTCTCGCTGCGCCGCGACGGCCGCTCGCTCGGCCAGATCGCCCGCGACGAGGTGGGCCGCCGCGCGGGGCTGCTCGCGATGGTCTCGGTGCTCGCGATCATGGTGATCCTGCTGGCCGTGGTCGCGCTCGTGGTGGTGAACGCGCTCAAGCACTCGCCCTGGGGCGCCTTCACGCTCGCGATGACGATCCCGATCGCGATCCTGATGGGCCTCTACATGCGCTTCCTGCGGCCGGGGCGCGTGCTCGAGGCCTCGGCGATCGGCCTCGCGCTCGTGATGTTCGCGGTCGTCGCGGGACAGTGGGTCGCCCACTCGCCCGCGTGGGCGCCCGTCTTCACGCTCGGCGGCCCGGCGCTCGCGCTCGTGGTGATCGTCTACGGCTTCGCGGCCTCCGCGCTGCCGGTCTGGCTGCTGCTCGCGCCGCGCGACTACCTCTCGGCCTTCATCAAGGTGGGCGTCGTGCTGGCGCTCGCCGCCGGGATCCTGCTGGTGCGGCCGACGATCCAGATGCCGCCGCTCACCCGCTTCGTCGACGGCAGCGGCCCCGTCTTCGCCGGCGCGCTCTTCCCGTTCTGCTTCATCACGATCGCCTGCGGCGCCATCTCCGGCTTCCACGCGCTCATCTCCTCCGGCACCACGCCGAAGCTGCTGATGCACGAGGCGGACGCGCGGCTCGTCGGCTACGGCTCGATGCTGATGGAGTCGTTCGTCGGCGTGATGGCGATGGTCGCGGCCTGCGCGCTCGACCCGGGCGTCTACTTCGCGATCAACAGCCCGGCGGGGGTCGTGGGCGCGACCGCCCAGCAGGCGGCGGCGACGATCTCGGGCTGGGGCTTCCCGCTCGACCCGGCGACGATGGAGCAGCTCGCGAAGAGCGTCGGCGAGGAGACGCTGCTCAACCGGACCGGCGGCGCGCCGTCGCTCGCGGTCGGGATGGCGCACATCTTCAGCGGCTCGATCGGCGGCGAGCGCCTGCTCGGCATCTGGTACCACTTCGCGATCATGTTCGAGGCGCTGTTCATCCTCACCGTGCTCGACGCCGGCACGCGCGTCGGCCGCTTCATGGTCCAGGAGCTCGCGGGCCGCTACCTGCCGTGGGTCGCGCGCACCGGGTCCTGGCCGAGCACGCTCGCGACGAGCGGCGTGATCGTCGCCGCCTGGGGCTACTTCCTCTACCAGGGCGTCCTCGACCCGCTCGGCGGCATCAACAGCCTGTGGCCGCTGTTCGGCATCGCCAACCAGATCCTGGCGTCGGTGGCGCTCGTCGTCGCCACCACGATCCTGCTGAAGATGGGCCGCAGCCGCTACCTGTGGGTGACGCTCGTGCCGATGGCGTGGCTCGTGACGGTCACGCTCACGGGCTCCTGGCAGAAGCTCTTCCACGACGACCCGCGCATCGGCTTCCTGGCGCAGGCGAGCGGGCTCGAGCAGCGGATCGCCGAGGGCAAGATCCCCGAGGCGAAGCTCGCGGAGACGCGGCGCGTGATCTTCAACAACCGGCTCGACGCCGGCGTCACCGGCTTCTTCGCGGTGCTGATCCTGCTGCTGCTCGCCGAGGCCGCGACCGAGTGGTACCTGATCCTGTCGGGCCGGCGCCCGGCGACGGTCCGCGAGACGCCCTACGTACGGACGCGCTGGGCGGAGGGCTCGCCGTGAGCGCACGCGTCGCGACGGCGCTCCGCGGACTCTGGCTCTTCCTGCGCCAATGGAGCGGCGACTCCGCCTACGAGACCTACCTCGCGCGCACGCAGGAAGCCCCGCCGCTCAGCCGGCAGGCCTTCTACCTGGACTCGCTCCAGCGCCGCTACCGCGGGCCGTCGCGCTGCTGCTGAGCCGGCTCGGCTCAACCAAGGCGGCCGCCTCCGGTCCAATCCCAGAAGGAGGCCTCGAAATGCGACGTCTGGGACTGGCACTGGCTCTGGTCGTCGTGCCCGGCGGGCTCTCGGGCGGGGCCAGGCCCGCGACGGACGATGCCACGATCGTCCACGTCCTGAACCGCCTGACGTGGGGACCGCGGCCCGGCGACCTCGAGGCGGTGCGCGCGATGGGCCTCGAACGCTGGCTCGATCGTCAGCTGCACCCCGACCGCATCGACGACAGCGCCGCGGAGAAGCGGCTCGCCACGCTCGAGACCTACGGCCTGTCGAGCGGGGAGCTGCTCAAGGGCTACGAGCTGCCGCGCGAGGCCAAGCGCGAGATCCAGAAGCGGCGCGCGGAGCTCGACGAGAGCGCGAGCGAGACGGACCAGAGGCGGGCGCGGCGCGAGCTCGTCCAGAAGTACGGTCCGCAGATGCAGGGCAGCCCGCGCCAGGTGATCGCCGAGCTGCAGGAGGCCAAGCTGCTGCGGGCGACGCTCTCCGAGCGCCAGCTCGACGAGGTGCTGGTCGACTTCTGGCTCAACCACTTCAACGTCTACGCGCAGAAGGGCCCGGTCCGGTTCCTGGTCGCCGAGCACGAGCGCGCGATCCGCGCGCACGCCTGGGGCCGCTTCGAGGACCTGCTGGTGGCGACCGCGAAGAGCCCGGCGATGCTCTTCTACCTCGACAACTGGCTCTCCGCGGATCCCGCGGCCGCCGCGCGCGTGAACGAGCGCGTGCCGAGCGCTTCGGCCCGCGGCTCGGGACGCCGCGCCGACGTCACGCCCGAGGAGATGCGCGAGGCGCTCGGCCGACGCAGCGGCCTCAACGAGAACTACGCGCGCGAGCTGCTGGAGCTGCACACGCTCGGCGTCGACGGCGGCTACACGCAGAAGGACGTGACCGAGGTCGCGCGCGCCTTCACGGGCTGGACGATCCGGGGCCTGCGGCAGGACGCGCCCGTGTTCGCGCTTCGATGCAGCGGCTGCACGACGGCGGCGACAAGCTCGTGCTCGGGCAGACCGTCAAGGGGCGAGGCGAGGCGGAGGGGCGCGAGATCCTGTCCCGCCTCGCGACCAGCCCGGCCACGGCGCGCTTCATCTCCTGGAAGCTCGCCCGCCGGCTGGTGGCGGACGAGCCGCCCGCCGCGCTCGTCGATCGCGCCGCGGCGACGTTCCTGAGAACGGGAGGCGAGATCCGCGAGGTCGTGCGGACGATCGTGACCGCCCCCGAGTTCCTGGCGCCCGAGGTCCGGCAGGCGAAGCTCAAGACGCCGCTCGAGTTCGTGGTGAGCGCCGTGCGCGCGTCGGGCGCCTCCGTCGCGAGCGCGCGCGAGCTCTCGAAGCGCGTGGCCGACATGGGCATGCCCCTCTACCTGCAGCAGCCGCCCACCGGGTACAAGGACACGGCCGACGCCTGGGTATCGACGAGCGGCCTCGTCGCCCGGCTCAACTTCGCGCTCGACCTCTCGGCCGGCCGCATCCCCGGCGTCGAGCTGCCGCCGTCGGCCTTCGCTAGCCGCGTCCGGCGAAGCGCTCGCCGACGCCGTCGCCGCGCGGCTCCTGCCCTCGGGCCTGTCGCCGGCGACACGGGCGACGCTCGACGCCGAGACGAAGGCCGAGCTCACGCCGGCGCGCGTCGCCGGACTCGTGCTCGGCTCGCCGGAGTTCCAGAGGAGATAGCGGCATGTCCACGCGGCGGCTGTTCCTGAAGCGGACCGGGCTCGCGTTCGTCGGCCTCGGAGCGGCGCCCGGGCTCCTCGTGCGCGCCGCCGCGGCCGTGGACGGCGCGAACAGGCGCCGCACGCTGGTCGTCGTGCTGCAGCGCGGCGCGGCCGACGCGCTCAACATCGTCGTGCCCCACGGCGAGCGCGGCTACTACGACGCCCGGCGCTCGATCGCGATCGGCGAGCCGCGCCGCGGCGGCGGCGAGAGCGTCCTCGACCTCGACGGCCACTTCGGCCTCCATCCCGCGCTCGAGCCGCTCGTCCCGCTCTGGAAGGACGGCCGGCTGGCGGTCGTCCACGCGGTCGGCAGCCCCGACCCGACGCGGTCGCACTTCGACGCGCAGGACTTCCTCGAGAGCGGGACGCCCGGCCGCAAGGCGACCGAGGACGGCTGGCTGAACCGCCACCTGCAGGCGGAAGGCGCTTCGGCGAGCCCGCTGCGCGCCGTGGCGATCGCGCCGACGCTTCCCCGCTCGCTGCAGGGCAAGGCTCCCGCGGTCGCGATGACGAGCATCCGCGAGTTCGGCCTGCGCGCCACGGCCGGACCCGCGGCCGCGCGCGGCTTCGAGGACATGTACGCGGCGGCCGTGCGCGACACGCTCCACGCCACGGGCGAGGAGGCCTTCGAGGCGATGGAGGCGCTCCGCGCCGTCGACCGGTCTCGGCTCCAGGCCGGCGCGGGCGCGGGTCGCGCGCGCGGCTCGCTCGGCGAAGGCCTCACTCAGGTCGCCGACCTCCTCAAGGCCGACCTGGGCGTCGAGGTCGCCTTCGTGGAGACCTCCGGCTGGGACCACCACGCGGCGGAAGGCGGCGCCACGGGCCAGCTCGCGAATCGCCTGCGGGACTTCGGCTCGTCTCTCGCGGCCTTCTACCGCGACCTCGGACCGAGGGGCGACGACGTCGTCGTGGTCACGCTCACCGAGTTCGGCCGCACCGTCCGCGAGAACGGCAACCGCGGCACCGATCACGGGCACGGCAGCGTGGCGCTCGTCCTCGGCGGCGGCGTGCGCGGCGGACGCGTGCACGGACGCTGGCCGGGGCTCGGGCCGTCCGAGCTCTACGAGGGACGCGACCTCGCCGTCACCACCGACTTCCGCGACCTGCTCGGCGAGCTGCTGACGCGCCACATGGGCGCGAGCGACCTGCGCGCGGTCTTCCCCGGCCACGCGCTGCGATCCGCAGCGCTTCCCGGGCGTGATGCGCGCGTAGTCGTCGCGACCCGCCGGACCGACTCGTCAAGATCTGTCACGACACGCGCGGCGCTTGTCCTCCGCGCCGTACATCGGCGTCATCCCGAAGAGACGAACGATGCCTCGCCGGACGTCGCTCGCGGTGCCGAGCGGGAGTGCGCCGCCTGCCTGCGGCGGTGGCCCCACCGTGCGGTTTTGGTCTTCCCGCAGTGAATCTTGTAAGCCGCGTCAATCGCACGTCATACGACGACGGTCGACGGACCGCAGCGTCGTGCGGCTCGTCTATTGCTTTGAAGGCAGTCGAAGCGAGCGCCGCAAAGGCGCTCTTCCAACAAGGAGGTCCAAGCACATGCGGGACTGGAAAGGGTCACGGCGCGCGGCAGCGGTCGCGCTGACCCTGGCGCTCTTCACGCTCGGAGCGACACGCGAGGCGGATGCTCACCCGGCGAGGACACGTCGTCGTCCACGGCGGCTTCTACGGCTGGGGTCCCGTGGTACGGGTTCGGGCTCGGCTGGGGACCGTATTGGGGCTGGGGTCCCGGGTCCCTACTACGGCTACGGCTATCCGGTCGGCGGCCCCGACATGAACTACGCGATGATGTCGGGCATGGGCGCCGTCGAGCTGAACGTGAAGCCCAACCGCGCCGACGTGTGGGTCGACGGCCGCTACGTCGCCGAGGCGCGCGACCTCGACGGCTATCCGACCTACCTCTGGCTCGCCGACGGAGGCCATCACCTGCAGGTGTACAAGGGCGGCTTCAAGCTCTTCGACGACCAGATCGACGTGCGCCGCGGGATGCGCAGCGAGATCAAGATCAAGCTCGAGCCCGGCGAGAGTCAGCCTCCCGGCCTGAAGCCGGGCGAGAAGTCCTCGGGCGAGAAGCCCTCGGGCGACAAGCCGAAGGACGACAAGCCGAAGGACGACAAGCCGCAGGGCGACCAGGAAAGGAGCGAGAGGTAGCAGCGGCGGGGCTGCGCCGGCCGATTCCCCGAGGCCGGCGCAGCCCCCGGGTGCGTCGGAGCTGGCCTAGAGTGGTCGTGTGGCCTCTCCGCTCCGAATCCTGCTCGTCGCGGACGACGCGATCGCCCGCGCCGGCCTTCGGGCCGTCGCGGAGCGGGCCGGCCTGAGCGTCGTCGGCGACGCCGCGCCCGACGAGCTCGAGCCTTCCGCTGCTCGAAGCCGCGGACGCCATCCTCTGGGACGCCGGCGCCTCGGGTGTGCTCGACGGCCTTCGCGAGGCCGCGTCCCGTGTTCCCGTCTTGACGCTGCCGTGGAGCACGGAGCACGCGCGCGAGGCGCTGGCGGCTGGAGCCCGCGGCGTGCTCTCGCGCGAGCGCATCGAGGAGCAGCTTCTCGTCTCGCTGCAGGCAGTGACGCTCGGCCTCCTGACCGTCGACGCGGCATTCGACGAAGCCGTGCGGCCGCGGACGCCCGCAGAGGCCCTCGTCGAGCCGCTCACCCCACGCGAGACGGAGGTGCTCCAGCTTCTCGCGCAGGGCTTCACGAACCGCCGCATCGGCGAGCGGCTCGGCATCAGCGAGCACACGGCGAAGTTCCACGTGAACGCGATCCTCGGCAAGCTCGGCGCGCAGACGCGCGCCGAGGCGATCGCCCACGCCGCGCGGCTCGGCCTGCTGCTTCTCTAGTCCGGCGTTCCCTGCCACCTGCCCGAACGGGCAGGCCCTCCCTGACCACCCGGCGGATGTGCGACGCCGGCCCGAGCGACTACCTTGGACTCGTGACGCCGGACGCGCCGTCCGGCCGGGAGGAAGCCGTGAGCACGAGTCTCGTGGGACTGTCGGGAGAGCTGGCCGGCCTCGTCGAGGCCAACGCCGCCAGTGTCGTTCGGATCGAGGGCCGCCGCCGCTCGTCCTCGAGCGGTGTCGTGTGGAGCGCCGATGGCCTGATCGTCGCGAGCCACCACGCGGTGGACGCCGAGGAGCAGGTGCCGGTGAGCCTTCACGACGGCCGCAGCGTCTCGGCGACGGTCGTGGGGCGGGATTCCGGGAGCGACCTCGCGCTGCTGCGAGCCGACGCGAGCGGGCTCACGCCGCCGCGCTGGGCCGAGAGCGGGACGCGGAAGCCCGGCGAGCTCGTGCTCGCGCTCAGCCGTCCCGGCCGCTCGACGCGCGCCCGCCTCGGCGTCGTGAGCGCGGTCGCCGCCGAGTGGCGGTCGCCCTCGGGCGCGCGCTTCGAGAGCTACCTCGAGACCGACGTCGGGCTGCATCCGGGCTTCTCGGGCGGGCTGCTGCTCGCGGCCGACGGCGCGGCGCTCGGCGTCAACACCGCCGGCCTGCTGCGCGGCGCGAGCGTCGCGGTTCCGGCCGCGGTCGTGAAGCGCGTGGCCGAGGCGCTTCTCGCCCACGGCAGCATCCGCCGCGGCTACCTGGGGATCGGCACGCAGACCGTGGCTCTGACGCCGGACCTGCGCTCGAGCACCGGCCAGGGCGCGGCGCTGATCGTGCTCTCCGTGCAGCCCGACAGCCCCGCGGCCCGAGGCGGCCTGCGCCTGGGCGACGTGCTGCTGCGAGCCGGACAGGACACCCTCACCCACCCCGGCGCGCTCGTGCCGTCGCTCGACGCGGACAAGGTCGGCGGCGAGCTGCGTCTGCGCGTGCTGCGGGCCGGAGAGGAGCGCGAGCTCGTCGTGGTGGTCGGCGAGCGCGCGGCCGCATGAGCGCCGAGCCGGTACCGATACCGCCGCCCGTGCCGGATGCCGAGCCGCTCGACGCCTATTCGAGAACGGTCGTCTCGGCCATCGCACGCGCGGCGCCGAGCGTCGTCCACGTGGCCGTGCGCTTCGCCGGCCGGCGGCGGCGCGCCGAAGGCGGCGGCTCCGGCTTCGTGCTGACCCCCGACGGCTTCCTGGTCACCAACAGCCACGTCGTCCACGAGGCGAGCGAGCTCACGGCGACGCTGGCGGACGGCAGCCGCTGGCCGGCGCGGCTCGTCGGCGACGACCCCGACTCCGACCTGGCGCTGCTGCGCGTCGAGGCGCCCGAGCTCGTCCCGATCGCCCGTGCGGACTCGCGCGCCCTCGAGGTCGGACAGCTGGTGATCGCGCTCGGCAGCCCGTACGGCTTCCGCGCGACGGCGACCGCGGGGATCGTCAGCGCGCTCGGGCGCTCGCTGCGCACGCAGGCCGGCCGCCTGGTCGACAACGTGATCCAGACCGACGCCGCGCTCAACCCCGGCAACTCGGGCGGGCCGCTCGTCGACCACCGCGGCGCCGCGATCGGCGTGAACACGGCCGCGATCCTGCCCGGCCAGGGCGTGTCCTTCGCGATCCCCCTCCACGCCGCCGAGCGCGTGGCCGCGGCGCTCATCCGCGACGGCCGCGTGCGCCGCGCGCGGATCGGAGTCGGCGCCGAGACCGTCGCGGTGCCGCGGGCGCTCGCGCGCCACCACCGGCTCGCCGCAGGCACCGGCGTCAAGGTGCTGTCGGTCGAGCCGGGCGCTCCCGCGGAGGCCGCGGGTGTCCTGCGAGGCGACGTGATCGTGGCGCTCGACGGCGCTCCCGTCGCGGACGTGGACGACCTGCAGCGCCTGCTCGGCGAGTCCACGATCGGCCGCGAGCTCCGCCTGACGCTGCTGCGCCTGACCGACAGGCGCGAGCTGGCCGTGGTGCCGCGCGAGTCCTAGCGCACGCGCGTCGGAGCCGCCAGCGCCGCGAGGCTCGAGACGTCGAACTCCTTGTAGAGGTCGAGGCAGAAGAGCTCCGGCGCGTCCATGTACTCGACCGGCTTCTCGAGTGCTTCGCCGAGGCTCGTCATGCCGTCGCGCACGACGATCTCGGTGAAGAGCCGGGGCTCGAGCGCGGCGGCGACCAGCGCCGCGAGCTGACTGCGGATCCCGCTCGTCTCGAGTCGCAGGGGTGCCGGACCCGAGCGCGCGGCCAGCCAGCGCGCGACGGCGACGAGCTCGGCGGCCTGCAGGCCGACCGGCCGCTCGCCGAGGCCCGTCAGGTTCTGCAACAGCCGGCGGGTCTCCCGGTCGCTCCAGGACTCGCCCACGAACGCGAGATCGACAGCCAGCACCTGCTCGCCGCGGTTCACCCGCTCGACGGCCGCGGCCGCCGACTGCGCGCGCCCGCCATCGTGGAGCAGGATCGTGGCCGGCGCGTCGGGTCGCGACGTCAGGCCTTTCATCCAGACGGCGCTGACGCCGAGGCCGTCGCTCGTCTGGATCAGGTAGGAGGCCGTCTCGACGCCGGCGTGTTTCGTGCTCGCCATCAGCCACGCGCTCGCGACCGAGGCCGGTTTCTGGCGCACGACGCGGGCCAGGCGCGACCGCGCCGCGTCCGACGGCTCCGAGGAACGGCTCCGGCCGGAGGCCAGCTTCCGCGCGAGGTCGAGGATCGTCAGGTTGCCCTCCGGCAGCCCGACGACCAGCTCGTCGTAGGGCCGCACCTCGGCGGCGGCGTCCGGGCTGTCCGTCCCGATCGGAGCCAGCTTGAACGCACGGCTGAAGAAGCGATACGCCTGCTCGCGGTTGTCGAGCTGGTAGTTGTGGGTGCCGGGGTCGCGGTTCTCGTGCCACAGGAGCTCCCCGCCCTTGCCGTAGAGCTCGTAGACCGCTCGCGCGTTTGGCTCGATCGCCGGCTTCACCATCCCCGCCCGGAAGCAGCAGTCGTCCTCGGCGTTGAACGCGAGCAGCGCGGGCCGCGGCGCGAGGAGCGCCGCCAGATGGGTATAGTCGGCGGTCTCGAAGAGATCGGTCGGCGACTGCTCCGGGTCGCCGGTGTCGCCGTAGGCGCGGGCCACGGCCTTGGCAGCCATGCCGTTGAAGCCCGCGACCGGCACCGTGGCGCGCACGCGCTCGTCGAGCGCCGAGAGCACGATCGTCTGCCAGCCGCCGCCGGAAAGGCCGGTCATGCCGATCCGCTCGCGGTCGACGCCCGGATGCTCGTAGAGGTAGTCGAGCCCCTTGCGCATCGCGAGATAGAAGAGCCCGACTCCGTTCGCGCCCACGAGGTCGAGGTGGGGCGCGTACCAGTGCGAGTTGCCCTTGGCCGAAAGCTCGCCGAAGGCCATCCACTCGAGGTTCAGCGCGACGATGCCGTTCTTGGCGAAGGTGATGCAGCGCTTCTGCTTGTACTCGACGGTCTTGCCGGGAGGACCGACGTGGCCGTTGACGTTCAGGATCGCGGGGCGGCGAGCGGCTGGTCCCGTCGGCTCGTAGAGCAGCGCGGCCGAGACGAAACCGGGAACGATCTCGTAGCGCAGCTTGCGGATTCGATAGCCCGCCGCCTCGATCACGCCCGTCTCCTCGAAGCGCGGGGGGGCACTCACCCACTCCGCCGGCCAGCCGTGAAAGACGACGTCGGACACCAGCTTCTGCCTGAGCGTCTTCGCGGCGTCGGTCCACTCGGCCGCCGATCGCGGCGCGGGCGGTTTCGGCACGCGCGCCACGATGTGGGAGCGCAACTCGTGGAGCGCGACCGCGGGCGCGAGCAGCTCCTCCTTCAGGACGGTCTCGAGGTTGTCCGCCGCCGCCTGCGCGAGAGCGCAACGGGGCAGCGCGAGGGCCAGCGACAGCAGCCACAGGCAGCGTTTCATGGCCGCGATTCTCGCACCGACGTGCTAGCCTCGCACCGTCGTGAGCAGCAGGACCGTCGTCGCGAGCGCGGTCGTGGCCGTGCTGGCGGCCGCGCCCGCATCGGCGCAGGGCCCGGCGGCCGCCACCGCGCGGCCGTGGCGCGTCCTCGGCGGCGCGTCGCTTGCGGGCGCCGCGCTCGACACGGCCTACGTGTCCCGATACGCGCCGCCGCTCGCCGGAGTCCCGCACGAGAGCAGCGCCACCCAGACGCTGCCGCTCGACGCGCAGACGGGGCACGGCCTGCAGATCGGCCTGGAGCGCACGCTCGGCGCCCACGTCGCGGTCCAGCTGCTCGGCGAGTACGCCACTTCGGACCTCACGGGAGAGCCCGGCCAGTACGACGTCCGAATGGTCTACACGTCCCGTCCGCCCCCGTCGAACGAGCCGGTCAGCGGTCGAGGCACGGCGCAGCGAGGCGCGGCCCGAGGCGGTGGGCCGGGTGAAGACGTGGCTCGCCGCCGCCAACCTGTCGGCCTGGTGGGATGCCGGGTCGAAGGCGCGCGTCGGCGTCTCGGCCGGCCCGGCCTGGCTGCGCTCGGAGGGCGAGGCCGAGAGCCTCGTCTACACGGCCTACACGCTCGGCGGCCATTCGGTGCTGTTCTCGGAAGACCATCTGGTGTCGTTCGAGTTCCCGTCGAGCGGTCTCGGCCTCGACGTCGGCGCATTCCTCGAAGCGGACCTCGGCCCGAACGTCGGCCTTCGCCTGGACGCGCGCTACTTCTGGGGACCGGAGCGCGACGCGAGTGTCTTGCTCGCGGCGGTCGTGAATGCGAACGACGTGGTCCGGAGCGTCGCGCTCGCCGAGATCCAGGCGGGGCTCGCTGCCGTTCCCGTCCGCGTCGACCCTTCGCTCGCGCGTGCCGCCCTGAGCCTCGTCATCCATTTCTAGGAGGTCCGTGGTGCAGAAGCCCGTTTCCGTCAGCCGGCGCAGGTTCCTCGAGACAGGTGCCTCGACCGCGGCCGTGACGATCGTCGCGCGCCACGTTCTCGGCGGGCCGCGCTTCGTGGCGCCGAGCGACCGCATCAACGTCGCCTACGTCGGAACCGGCACGCAGGGGCTGCGGCAGCTCATGCCGGCGCTGCAGCGGCCGGAGCTCCGCATCGTGGCCGTGTGCGACCCGAACCGCCGGAGCGAGAACTACGTCGAATGGTCGCGCTTCGAGCTGCGCGACAAGATCCGTCACTTCCTGGGTGACGCGGAGTGGGCCGCGGGCGCCCGCGCCTGTCCGTGCGGACGCGAGGTCGGCCGCGAGCTGGTCGACCGCCACTACGGCGCAGCGGCCGGCGCGGGCTGCCGCGCCTACACGGACTTTCGCGAGCTGATCGCGAAGGAGAAGGATCTCGACGCGGTCTACTGCATGACGCCCGACCATCTCCACGCCGCGGTCTCGCTCGCGGGCCTTCGCGCCGGCAAGCACGTGATCGTGCACAAGCCGCTCGCCAACGTGATGAGCGAGTCGCGGCTCGTGATCCAGAGCGCGCGCGAGACGGGCGCCGCCACCCACATGTTCTGCAGCGCGGGCCAGGAGTCGACCGCCGACCTCTGCGAGTGGATCTGGGGCGGGGCGATCGGCCCCGTGCGCGAGGTGCACAACTGGTCGACGCGGCCGTTCTGGCCGCAGGGCATGACCGCGCGTCCGACGGAAGCGGTGCCGGTACCCGAGGGGCTCGACTGGGATCTGTGGCTCGGGCCCGTGCCTCCCCGGCCGTACCATCCCGCCTACACGAACGCGGTCTTCCGGGGCTGGTACGACTTCGGGACCGGCGCCCTCGGCGACATGGGCCACTACAGCTTCTTCCAGATCTTCAAGATCCTGAAGCTCGGCTCGCCGCTCTCGGTCGAGGCGAGCCGCAGCCAGTACTGGCGCATCGACGACCTGCTCTGGAAGAAGCAGGTCAACAGCGTTTCCTACCCGCAGGCGGAAGTCGTGCGCTGGGAGTTCCCCGAGCGCGAGGGCATGCCGCCCGTCACGCTCACCTGGTACGACGGCGGCCTGCGCCCGCCCAAGCCGCGCGAGCTCGAGGCCGACGGCGAGCCGATGCCCGAGGAGGGGCTGCTCTTCGTCGGTGACGAGGGCAAGATCCTGGCCGACTTCAGCGGCCGCAGCCCGCGCCTGGTCCCGAAGGCGCGGATGGCGCGCTTCCAGGCCCCGCCGAAGACGCTGCCCCGCCCGCTCGACGAGCTCGAGCAGTGGATCCGCGCCTGCCGCGGCACGGCTCCTTCGGACGCGAGCTTCGACAAGGTCGCCGCGATCACCGAGACGATCCTGCTCGGCACGATCGCCGTCCGCATCGACCGCAAGCTGCGCTGGAACGCCGCGAGCGCGCGCTTCGAGGGCGCCCCCGACGCCGATGCCTTGATGACGCGCGAGTACCGCGACGGCTGGAAGCTCTGAGCGCTCAGCGGCTGCGAACGATCTCCAGCAGGTCCGACAGCAGCGCGTAGGCGGTCTGATCGACGTCCGCCCCGCGCTCGAAGACGCCGATCTCGCCCATCACGTCCGTCTCCAGCACCAGCGCCGCGTCGGGCCCCGAGCCCGACAGCGGATCGCCCAGCGGAATCCGCTCGGGCCGGACGGAGACGCGAACGCGCCCGCGCGACCGCTGGCCGCGAACCACGAGCCGCAGCCGCGACCCCGCGCGCAGCGCGCCCCGTGCCTGCCGCGAGGTGAGGCCGGCAATCCCCCGCCGAGCCACCTGCGGCGGCCGAAGCGCAGCCCCCATCAGGGCATTGGCGAGCGCGCACCCCTTCACCGCCGCGTCCCAGCCGTCGAGATCGTTCCGCGGATCGGCCTCGGCAATCCCGAGCTCCTGCGCCTCGCGAACGGCCACGTCGAACGACCGCCCTTGCTCCATGCGCGAGAGCACGAGGTTCGTGGTGCTGTTGAGCGTCCCGCGAAAGCCGACGATCCTTGCTCCCCGCAGGCAACGCTCGACGAGATTGAAGACGGGCGTCCCGTCCATCACGGCGCCTTCGTGGAGGAACATCCGCTTCTTCCGGGCGGCCAGCCTCCGAAGAGACGCCAGCCGGAACGCAACGGGCCCCTTGTTCGCGGTGACGACGTGCATTCCGCGCGAGAGCGCCCACCTCACGTGCGACGCCGCGGGCTCGCCGGTCCTGGGATCGAGCGTCGTCACCTCGATCAGCACGTCCGCCGGGACGCGTCCGATGAACTGCCGAACGCTTCGAACGACCGGGCCTTTGTGTAGTGGAGCGAGCGAGCGTCCCTTTGCGACGAGTCCCAGCGCCTTGCGCAGATCGATCCCGGCTTCGTCGATTGCGACTCCATGACGTGCCGTCCCGATCCCGGTGATCCGGACGCGAGCACCCGCCTCACCGAGCGCTCGGGCGTACGGCCCCTGGAGCAGCGCGGCGAAGCGCCGCCCCACGTTTCCGAATCCGACGAACGCCAGGCGCAGCTCGTGGGTCACGGCGGCGATCTTAGACTCCCGCTCGCAGACGGACCACTGGTCGGGGAGGTGAGATCATGGACGCCAAGGCAGACTCGCGGTGAACGCAGCGATCGATCACGTCTTCATCTGCTGCTCCGTCGGCGCGTCGGCCGAGGCGGCTGCCCTCGTGCGGCTGGGGCTCCACGAAGGCAGCCCGAACACCCACCCCGGCCAGGGCACCGCGTGCCGGCGCTTCTTCTTCGAGAACGCCTATCTCGAGCTGTTCTGGGTCGCCGATCCGCGCGAGGCGCAGGCCGACGAAGTCCTGCCGACGCGGCTCTACGAGCGGTGGTCGAAGCGCCACCACGTCGCGTGCCCGTTCGCGATCATCTTCCGGCCGGGGGACGAGGCCGGGGCGGCGAGTCCGCCCTTCCCGAGCTGGTCGTATCGACCGTCCTACATGCCCGCTGGCGTCGCCATCGAGGTCGCGCGCGACACGCCGCTCGCGGGGCCGGAGTTCTTCTACCTCGGGTTTCAGCGAGGCCGGCCCCGCCAGGGCCAGGAGCGTGTCGATCACGCGCTTCCGATCCGGAGGCTCGTCGGAGCCACGGTGTGGCGGCCGCGGAGCGGCGACTCGGCGGCGGCGCAGGCGCTCCAGGCCGCGGGGCTCGTCGCGTTCCGCGACGCCGACGACTATCGGATCGAGCTCCGATTCGACAGCCCGAGCCATGGGCAGGCCGACGCGAGGCCCGCGCTTCCGCTGACGCTCGTCTGGTAGCGCGTCAGCTCCCGTAGCGGATCTTCAGGATCTGTCGAGCCGGGACGTCGCGGCGGCGTGAGTGCGTGCCGTCGGGCCAGCGGACGTCGAGCTCGTCCACCTTCTCGGCCGCGCCCAGGCCGAAGTGAGGGCGCGGGTCGTGAGTGCTCAGGAACGAGTCGCCCGAGGCGATGTCCTGGGACTGGCTGCGTCCGCCGGCGCGGATCGTGACGACCGTTCCCAGCGGGTTCGGCTCGCCGTGGGCACCCTCGCAGGCGACGGTCAGCCACGAGCCCGTCCGCCCCTCGTTGTGGAGGAGAGCGGGCGGGCTGTCGAGGCTCGTCAGCAGGACGTCCAGCCGGCCGTCGTTGTCGTAGTCGCCGATCGCCACGCTGCGATAGGCGCGAGCCGGCTCGAGGCCGGGGCCGGCCTCGGCCGACGCGTCGCGGAAGAGCGGCTGGCCCGGCCGGCTCTTGTTCTCGAGCAAGAGGGTCTTCTGCGCATACGTGCCGATCAGCTCGGGGTGCTTGTCGATCTGCGGGTAGATGTGGCCGTTCGCGACCAGCAGGTCGAGCGCACCGTCGTTGTCGAGGTCGGCGAGCGCGGTGCCCCACGACAGCGGCTTGAAGGTCGCGGCACCCACGCCGCTCGCCTTCGAGACGTCCTCGAACATCCCGCCGCCGAGCCCGTGATAGAGCGTCGAGAAGTCCTCGGAGAAGTTCGTGGTGAAGAGGTCGGGAATCCCGTCGCCGTCCACGTCGCCCAACGCGAGGCCCATGCTCGCCTGCGCCGCTCCGTTCTCGTCGAGCGCGGCCCCGGACCAGGTGGCGACCTCCTTGAAGACACCGCCGCCCTCGTTCCGGTACAGGTAGTTCGGGTCGGAGTCGTTGGCCACGTAGACGTCGATGCGGCCGTCGCCGGTGAAGTCGGCGGCGCGCACGCCGAAGCCGAAGCCCGTCGCCTTGTCCTCCATCCCCGCCGCGAGTGTCGCGTCGACGAAGCGCTTGCCGCGGTCGTTGCGGAAGAAGTGATCGGGCGCGCCCTTGAGGCCGAACGGCCCGAAGGCCACCGTCTCGAGGCCGCGCCAGGAGAGCGATGGCCGCGCGGCCAGCACCTGCTCGATCGAGACGTCGATGTAGGACGCGACGTAGAGGTCGAGCCAGCCGTCGCCGTCGGCGTCGAAGAACGCCGCACCGGTGTTCCAGCCCGGCGACTCGAGGCCGACCTCCTTCGCCACGTCCTGGAACCGGCCGTTGCCGAGGTTGCGATAGAGGACGTTCCTGCCGAACGTCGTGACGAGGATGTCGGGCCAGCCGTCGTTGTCGTAGTCGGCGACCGCCACCCCCTGCGCCCACTGCCCTTCGCCACCCACGGCAGCCGCGTCGGTCACGTCCTCGAAGCTGCCGTCGGCCTTGCCGTGGTAGAGCGCGTTCCTGCCCTTCTCGACGACCCGGGAGCCTTCCAGCCGCCAGCCGTTCACGAGGTAGACGTCGAGCCGGCCGTCCCGGTCGTAGTCGAGAAACGCCGCGCCGCCGCCCGAGGAGTCGAGCAGGTGGTCCTTGTCGGGGCGGCCGGCCAGGAGCACGCGCGTGATCCCGGCCTTGGCCGCGACGTCGACGAGACGGAAGCGCGCCTCCTCGGCCGCGTCCACCTTGCCGGGACGCGGCCACACGGCGACGAGCGCGAGCCCGACGAGGGCCGCGAGGACGCGCAGGCGCAGGCTCAAGCTAGCGGGCCGGCTTCATCAGCTCGGCGAACACCGCGTCGACCTTCTTCCACTCGGCGTCGAGGGCGTCGGCCTTCGGGGCGCTCGCCATCTGTCCGATGGCACGCGACGACGCGAGCAGCTTGCCCTTCGCCGCCTTGGTCACGATCACGAAGCCCTCGTCGAAGACTCCCTGCTGCTCGCCCGCGGCGTTGTGGTGGTGGCCGCCGTCGAGCAGCTTCTTGCGGACCGCCGCGACCGCGTTGTCGCCCTCTGTGGCCAGCTGGCCCACCGAGGCCGCGAGGGCCTCGACCGCGGCCTGCGCGGCCTTCGCGTCGCCGCCCTTGAGCGCCGCCTGCGCGCGGCCCAGCTCGACGCGGCCGTGGGCGTACGCCGCGGCGAGGATCGAGCGGCAGAGGTCCTCTTCCGTGCGCTTCAGGGACAGGATCCCGTCGGCCAGGCTCTTGTAGGTCGCCACGAGCTCGGCGGGCGTCGACGGGCCGGCCTGGGCGGCGGCGGGCTTCGGCGCGAGCGCTACGGCCGCCAGCAGGGCAACCACGATGACGGGTCGGACGTGCAGCTTCATCTTCAACCTCCGCTCGAGGCAGTCTCGAGACAATGGACGGCCGCTACTATAACTGGGCTCGAGGCCGGCGCTGAGGGGAGCAACTCCGTCCGGACAGAGTTGCTTCAAGTACCACTTGGAGGGTCGGACGCCCGAAGCCGGCGCCGCGCAGCACGCAGCGATGGAAGGCGCGAGGCGCGTCAGGCTCGCCGAGCCACCTGCAGCCGAATCACTTTCGGCCCCAGCGTCGTCGCAACCTCGTTCTCGGTGCCCAGGAGGCTCGCCAGCGTCAGCTCGCCCAGCACCTGGTCGACCGCGTCCTGGAGGCCGCGCAGGACCGGCCGGATCGAGCAGTCGCCCGTGTTGAGGCAGTGGGCCTCGACGCCGGCATGGCGGTCGCAGAAGCCCGGGTCGAACAAGCGGCCGCCGAGGGCCGCCAGCACGTCGAGCGCGCGGACGTCCTGCGCCGGACGCGAGAGGAAATAGCCGCCGGCCTTGCCGCGCGTGCTGCGCACGAGGCCGGCGCGCCGCAGGATGCGCATGATCTTGGCGACGTTCGGAGACGAGATGCCCTCGCGCTCGCTCATCTCGGCGATCGTCATGCTCGCCGCGTCACGCGAGCGCGCGAGCTGGAGCAGGCAGCGCAGACCGTATTCCTCCTGGGTGCTGAGCTTCATGGCTACATCAACCCGAGCTGAAGACGCGCGGCGTCGGACATCATGCTCTGGTCCCAGGCCGGATCGAGCACTACCTGCACCTCGGCCTCCTTCACACCCGGCAGCGCCAGCAGCTTCTGCTCCACGTCCTGGCGCAGGAAGTCGCCCATCCCGCAGCCGGGCGCGGTGAGCGTGAACTCGACCTTGACCTTCTCGCCGCCCTCGACGGGCTCGGTCTCGCACTTGTAGACGAGGCCGAGGTCGACGATGTTGACCGGGATCTCGGGGTCGAAGCAGCTGCGCAGCTGCTCCCAGGCCAGCTCCTTCGTCGAGCGGCCGGCGGCGTCCTCGGCGCTGACCGGCGCCATCGGCGTCTCGCCGATCGCGTCCGCGTCCTTGCCCTCGATGCGGACGAGGTAGCCGTGGTCCGTCATCGCGGTGTACGAGCCGCCGAGCGCCTGCGTGATGTAGACGTTCGTCCCGGCGGCGAGCGTCAGCTTGTCGCCGTACGGGATGGCGGCGACCTCGACGTCGCGGGAGAGCGTGCGGGCCTCGCGCGTCACCATCGCGTCACTCCGTGGTCGCCTTCGCGCCGCCCTCGAGGGCGGCCTTCATCGTGTGCCAGGCCAGCGACGCGCACTTCACGCGCATCGGGAACTCGTGGACGCCCGCGAAGACCGCGAGCTTGCCGAGCTCGGCGCCCGCGGCCGCCGCCTTCGAAGGATCGGCCGTCACGAGCTCGTGGAAGCGCTCGAAGAGATGCTGCGTCTCGCGCGAGCGTCTTGCCCTTGACGGCGTCCGTCATCATCGAGGCCGACGCGGTCGAGATCGAGCAGCCGCTGCCCTTGAAGCTCGCCTCCTGCACGACGTCGCCCTCGACGCGCAGGAACACGGTCGCGCGGTCCCCGCACAGCGGGTTGTAGCCCTCGGCGCTGCGGTTCGCGCCCTCGAGCTCGCGGAAGTTCCGCGGCCGCTTCGAGTGGTCGAGGATCAGCTCCTGGTAGAGCTCCCGCAGGTCGTTCATCCGAACATCTCCTGCACTTTTCGGATCCCCTGGGCGAGGGCGTCGAGCTCTTCCCTGGTGTTGAAGCAGGCGAGCGAGGCGCGCGTCGTGGCCGGGATCCGGAAGCGGTCCATCACCGGCTGCGCGCAGTGGTGGCCGGTGCGCACCGCGATCCCCTCGTTGTCGAGGACGGTGCCGACGTCGTGCGGATGGACGCCGTCGATCACGAACGAGAGCACCGCGGCCTTGTCGCGCGCGGTGCCGACGAGCTTCACGCCCTTGATGTCCTCGAGCAGTCGCGTGCCGTACTCGAGCAGCTCGTGCTCGTGGGCGGCGATCTTGCCGAGCCCGAGCTTGTTCACCCACTCGATCGCCGCGCCGAGAGCGATGGTGCCGGCGACGTTGGGCGTGCCCGCCTCGAACTTGTAGGGCAGCTCGTTCCAGGTGGATTTCTCGAAGGTCACCGAGGCGATCATGTCGCCGCCGCCCTGCCAGGGCGGCATCGCCGCGAGCAGCGCCTCGTGCCCGTAGAGCGCGCCGCTCGCCGACGGGCCGTAGACCTTGTGGCCGGAGAACGCGTAGAAGTCGCAGCCGATCGCCCCGACGTCGACCTTGAGGTGGGGCGCCGCCTGCGCGCCGTCGATCAGCACGACGGCACCCACGCCGTGCGCGAGCTCGGTCATGCGCCGCACCGGGTTGATCGTGCCGAGCGCGTTCGACACGTGCGCGAAGGCCGCGATCTTCGTGCGCGACGAGAGCATCCGCTCGAAGGCGCCGAGGTTCACCTCGCCGGCGTCGTCGATCGGCGCGACCTTGAGCACGGCCTCGTTCTCTTCGCAGAGCAGCTGCCACGGCACGATGTTGGAGTGGTGCTCGAGCCCCGTGATCAGGACCTCGTCGCCGGGGCCGACGTGGCGGCGGCCGTAGCTCTGCGCCACCAGGTTGATCGCCTCCGTGGTGCCGCGCAGCAGGATCACCTCGCGCCGCGAGGAGGCGCCCAGGAAGCGCCCGATCGTGTCGCGCGCGTTCTCGTAGGCCTCGGTCGCGAGCGTCGAGAGGCGGTGCACGCCGCGGTGGATGTTCGAGTAGTAGCGCTCGTACACCCCGCGCTCGGCGTCGATCACGGCCTGCGGCTTCTGGGCGCTCGCCGCCGAGTCGAGGTAGACGAGCGGGTGCCCGTTCACGGTCTCCTGCAGCACCGGGAACTCGCGGCGGACCGCCGCCACGTCGTAGCCGGAGGTCGATCGCACGGCGCTGCTGGTCACGAGGCCGCCTCCATCAGCCCGGCCGCGCCGGGCAGCTTCGCCTGAAGATGCCGCGCGACCGCCGTGCGCACCGCGGCGTCGGGGACGTGTCGCAGCAGATCGCTCGCGAACGCCCAGGTCAGCAGCGCGCGCGCCGCGGCCGCGTCGATCCCGCGCGAGCGCAGGTAGAAGAGCGCCGCCGGGTCGAGCTGGCCGGTCGTCGAGCCGTGCTTGCACTTGACGTCGTTGGCCAGGATCTCGAGCTGCGGTGTCGAGTGCACGAGCGCCTCGCGCGAGAGCAGCAGGTTGCGGTTCATCTGCCAGGCGTCGGTCTTCTGTGCGCCGGGCCGGACCACGACGAGGCCGTTGAAGACGCCGCGCGCCTGGTCGTCCAGGACTCCCTTGTAGAGCTCGCGGCTGGTGCCGTGCGGCCGCACGTGGTCGATCTTCGAGTGGGTGTCGGCGACGCGCTTGCCGTCGACGACGAAGAGGCCCGCGAGCTCGCAGCTCGCGCCCTCGCCGTCCAGGCGCGACCTCGATGTCGTCGCGCGAGAGCGCAGCGCCCAGCACCAGCGAGTGGTCGCTGAAGCTGGCGTCGCGGCCGACGCTCGCGGCCAGCGTCGCGACGTGCAGGGCCGAATCACCCTCCCGCTGCAGCTTGCAGCGCTCGACGTGCGCGCCGCTCTCGAGCACGATCTCGGTCACCGCGTTCGTCAGCGAGGCGCGGCCGTCGGGCGAGACGTAGCTCTCGACGATCCGGCTCCGGCTCCCGGAGCCGGCGACGATCAGCGTGCGCTCGTAGGCCACGGCCGGCCCGGCGCCGGCGCCTATGTGCTCGATGCGGATCGCCCGCTCCGGCGCCGCCCCCGGCGCGATCACCACGACGGCCGCGTCGTGGGCGAGCGCGGTGTTGAGCGCCGCGAATGCCGAGCCGTCGCGGGCCACGCGGCCGAGGCTCGCCTCCACCAGGGCGGGATGCTTCGCGAGCGCGTCCTTCAGTGAGAGGAGCTCGACGCCCGCGTGCGGCTCGAGCTCGGACAGCTCGCGCGACAGCGCGCCGTTGACGAAGCTCAGCCGGGGCCCTTCGGCGCGCGCCAGCCGCTCGAGCACGCCAGCGAGCGGGCTGGGCCTCGGGATCGGCCGGTTCCGGCGCGAGCGCGCACGAGCGGCGCGATCGGCGTGTGGCGCCAGGCCTCGTCCCGCGGCGTCGGCAGCCCCGACTCGACGAAGCCCGCGAATGCCGCCGTGCGGCGCTCGCGCAGCCAGCTCGGCTCGGAGGCGGCCGCCTTCGACAGCGCGAAGCGCTCGAAGCCGACCCGGTACGTGTCCTTCTCCTCGCTCACGGCGCCCATGCGAATGCCCTAGCGCGCCGCCGGCGCCGGCTCCTTCTCGAGCCAGGCGTAGCCCTTCTCCTCGAGCTCGAGCGCCATCTCCTTGCCGCCGGAGCGGACGATGCGCCCGTCGACCAGCACGTGGACGAAGTCCGGAACGATGTAGTTGAGCAGCCGCTGGTAGTGCGTGACGACCAGCATCGCGCGCTCGGGGCCGCGCAGCTTGTTGACGCCCTCGGCCACGATCCGCAGCGCATCGATGTCGAGGCCCGAGTCGGTCTCGTCGAGGATCGCGAGCTGCGGCTCGAGCACCGCCATCTGGAAGATCTCGTTGCGCTTCTTCTCGCCGCCCGAGAAGCCTTCGTTGACCGGACGCTTCACGAGCTCCTCGTCGATCTCGACGAGCCTCGCCTTCTCCTTCACGAGCGACAGGAACTCGACGGCGTCGAGCTCGCCCTTGCCCTGGTGCGCGCGGATCGCGTTGAGCGCCGCCTTCAGGAAGTAGATGTTGCTCACGCCGGGGATCTCGACCGGGTACTGGAAGGCGAGGAAGACGCCTTCGCGCGCGCGCTGCTCCGGCTCGAGCGCCAGCAGGTCCTTGCCCCTGTAGAGCACTTCGCCCTTCGTGACCGTGTAGCCGGGCCGGCCCGCCAGCACGTGCGCGAGCGTGCTCTTGCCCGAGCCGTTCGGGCCCATGATGGCGTGCACCTCGGAGGGGTTCACGGTGAGGTCGATGCCGCGCAGGACGTCGCTGTCGCCGGCTTTTGCGTGGAGATTCCGGATCTCGAGCATGGAGAATTCGAGATTATTCAATCAGTACGAAAAAGTCAATTTTTGGCCAGGATCGCCTTTTCGTAGTAGCCCTGCAGCCTGAGGCGGCCTTCGGCGCTCAGCCGCAGCTCCGCCTGCTTCATGAGCTCGGCCATCTCCTTGTCCTCGGCGGGAGTGGTCATGGCGCCCTTCCGGACGCGCTCGACGTAGTCGGCGAGGCGCGCGCGGTCCTTCCACACCAGGCCGGTGTAGGCGGCCGTCGTGAGGCGCGTGAGCTCGGCCTTGTCCTTGTCGGTGAGCGTCCCGATGTTGACGGCGAGCGCCGAGAGCGAGCGGCGGAAGGCCTGGTCGGGCTCGAGCAGCCGCGCCTCGCTCTGCGACATCAGCTGCTCGGCCGACGCGGCCGAGAGGTGCGGCACCGCGGCGACGGCCGCGTCGACGGCCGTGCGAAGCCGGGCCGCGAGCAGGCCGCGCGCCGAGAAGCCGCGCACCAGGTCGTCGAGCCCGTTGGGGCGAGACGCCGTCGCTTCGGGCATCCAGGCGACGAGCGCGAAAGCCGTCCAACCGTCGAGCCCGCAGACCACGACCTCCCGGACGGGCGTGCCGCCGTCGTTCCAGGCTGCCTCGAGCTGGCGGCCGGTGAGGCTCCCGACGACGGCGTTGACGCGCTGGCGCGGCTCGTAGCCCGCCTGCGCGGTCCGGCGAAGCAGCTGGATGCGGTCGAGGTACTGGTCGGGGGTCGCGACCCCCCGCTGGGCGGGCTCGGTCAGCAGGAAGCCGCCCCCGCTGTGGCGCGTCAGCGCGAGCGCGATGCGGGCGTCCTTGGGGGCCTTCACCACCGGGTTGCCGGGCTTCAGCAGCACCCAACCCTCGGGCGCGTCGAGCGTGAGACCGAGCGCGTCGTCCGCGAAGCGCCGCTCCCCGGTCGTCCATTCCTGGATGCCGAGCTCGGCTTCCGAGGTCTGCGCGCGGCCGAAGCGGACCAGGCCGTAGCCTCCGACCAGCACCGGCACCGCCGCGATCAGGAGGCCGGCGAGGCCGAGCCGGCGCGGCAGGAGCGCCGCCAGGCCCGACACCAGCAGCCAGAGCGAGCCGAGCGCGAGCAGCCCGGCACCGCGCTCGCCCTGCGCGAACAGGATGCCCGCGAGCGGGAAGAGCGCGAAGGCCGCGACGATCAGGACGATCCGCACGAGGTTGCGGGTGAAGCTCCAGCCGGGGATGACCGCGAGCCCGAGCGCGAGCGCGCCGAGCCCGAGCTGCAGCCAGGGCGCTCCGTCGAACGCGGAAAGCGCCTCGCTCGGGCGGAACGACAGATAGGCGAAGCCCGCGGCCACGACCAGGAGCACCGCGCCGACGACCTTGATGCGGACGCCGTCGAGCGGCGAAGGCTCGTCGCCGAAAGCCTCCGTCTCGGCGTCATCCTCCTCGTCCCGCGCGCGCCGGGCCTTGGCCCTGGCCTTCGCCTGCGGCCGCGAGCCGATGACGCCCTTCAGCTCCTCGATCGTGGACAGCGGTGCCCACTTGCGCGAGCCCGGTCGCATCACGGGGCTGTCGCCGTCGATCAGGCCCTGGGAAAGCCAGGTCCGCAGGGCCGACAGATCCATGGGTCCGATTTCGCTGCCGTCGCCCAGCCTGACCTTGAAGCCCGCCATCGGTCCGCGAATATACACTTTTTCCGCGGCCCTTCCGGGACGCCGTTCTTACAAAACCTCGCCACTCGGACCGGGTTTTGCGGAACCTGTGACGGCCGGCCTCGTCCATAATGGCGTGGTCCAGATGGCCGACCTCGATGCGGAGGCCCTGCGCCTGGGGCGCTTTCGGCGCCACCCCAGCGGAACCTGGTCTGCCCGGTTCGTGCTCGACCCCGGCCCGTCGGCGGACAGTGCGATCGATCACATCGAGGAGCTGGCGGTCTGCATGGGCCGCGCAGGGGGCCTCGAGGCCGACGACGCCGTGTTCGTCGGCGTCGCGCTCCGCGAGGCCGTCATAAACGCCCTGCGCCACGGCCACAACCCCGACGGCGCACCGACCCGGATCGGGCTGCATCTGACCACCGACAGCCTGGTGATCACGGTGCGCGACCGCGGGCCCGGGTTCGATCCCGCCGCCGTCGCCGACCCCTGCGCCGACCAGAACCTCGACCGCGGCTGCGGGCGCGGCCTCTTCTACATGCGCTGCTTCACCGACCGCGTGTCGTTCGTGTTTCCGCGGCAGGGCGGCTCGGTGGTCCGGCTGGCGAAGAAGACGCGGCCCTAGGGTCCTCCCTCGGCTTCTCCGGGCGCCAGCCCGGATCGATCTCCTTGCCGGCGCCGGCCAGGTTCACGTAGATGTTGTAGCCGACGCTGTCGGGGCTGTTCGCCACGAGCTCGCTGTCGCCGATGCGCCCGTCGTCGCGCCACTCGAACTCGAAGCGAAAGCCTCGCGGGGCACGGCGGAACACCACGCGGTAGGAGCCCAGCTCGCCCGCCAGCACCTCGCGCAGGATCTCGATCCACTCCGCCTTGTCGGGCGGCGGCGTCCCCTCGAAGGCGACGATGAACACCGGCCCATGATAATGGGTCCGAACCGGGGGCGCGTTGACACCCCGTTCGGCCCTCTGAGAGGATGCCCCGGGAGTCGAGGCTGACTCGAAACACGTGGTGACGACCCCCCGCCGCATGATCGTCGTCGACGACGATCCGAAGGTCCGGCAGCTGCTCGAGCGCGCCTTCCGGCCGCCCGAGTTCGAGACGCATTCCTTTCCCACGGGGATGGCGGCGCTCACGAGCCTGACCCAGATCAAGCCGGACTGCGTCGTGAGCGACATCCTGATGCCCGACATGGACGGCGAGAGCCTGCTGCGGGCGCTGCGCGCCGTGCCGGGCCTCGAGTCGGTGCCGTTCATCGCGCTGTCGGCGGTGCGTTCGGAGGCCCGGATCCGCGCGGTGATCGGCGCGGGCGCCGACGCCTTCCTGCTGAAGCCGTTTCCGCTCCGCGAGCTGACCGAGAAGGTGCGCTCGCTCGTCGAGCGGCCGCAGGCGGCCCGCGCCGTGCGCACGCCGCTCGGCGAGGACATGTACCCGACGCGCCCGGTCATGCGCGCCTCCCACACGATGAGCACGACTTCGCTGCGCCATCGCGGTCTGGTGCCGCCGGCCCCTCCGGTCGAGACGGCGATCCCCGAACCGGCCGTCGAGCAGGCTCCCCCCGATCCCGGCGCCCGAGCCGATCCCGGAGCCGGAGCCGATCCCGGAGTCCGAACCGATCGCGGCGGCGGTTCGCGCAGCGCCGCGCCCACGGCGGCTCCCCCGCCCCCGGCGTCCCCCGAAGCGCCCGTCGTCCGCATGGCGGGACCGGTTCGGGTGCTGCCGGCCGGCAAGCCCGCGAGCGAGCACACTCCCGGAACGCGGCCTCTGCGCCCCGTGCGCCTGCCGGGAGGCGTGCACGACGAGGGCGAAGTGCGGCGCACCGAGCTCAGCCCGAAAGCGGGGCTGGGCTTCGGCCGCTTCACGCGCGTGGAGGGCCGCGGCCGCTCGTTCGTGATCCTGACCGAGGCCGTCCAGAAGCCCAAGTTCACCGTCACGACGATCATCACGGAGAAGGGCGTGCCGCTGCGGAAGGTCGAGACCGCCCTGCCGTACCCGCTCGCGCGCGAGGAAGACGTCGAGACGGTGCGGCGCCAGCTCGACCTGCAGCACGACGAGATCGTGAAGCGGCTCGACGACTACGTGCTCGACGGCGCGCGGCGCCGCGTGGTGTGGTCCGACCAGAGCCGCACGATCGACGCGGCGCTGCTCGCCTGGACGCTCTCGGCGGTCGCCCAGCTGGCCGAGGCCGAGGTGGGCACCGAGGAGACGGCGCGCGCGCTGTACCTGACGCGCGAGCGCGCGCTCGTCGCCGACGACTCGATCCGCGCCTTCCAGATCACCTCGGGAGCGCGCGTGGTCGTGGACCCGGGCCAGGGTGCCCACCTCCCGCGACGGGCCGTGCGCGCCGTGGCCGGCTGGTGCCACGACTTCGCGACGTCGGCGCTGCTGATGGACGCCGACCAGGTCGCCGAGCCGGTGCGGCAGGCCACGCGGCTGCGCAGCGACGAGCTCGAGCGCATCGGCTTCTACGAGCGCCTGCGCCGCCGCTCGCGGCCGTGAGCGCCGAAGACCCGCAGATCCCCATCGTCGAGCTGCTGCCGGCGTTCGAGGAGGAGACCGGCCTGCACGTGCGGCCGCGGCCGGCCACCCAGGCGGCGTTCGACGAGCGCACCCCGCACGGCGCGCAGCTGCGGGCGCTCGCCGGCCGCGTGCGCGCCCTCGGCCGCGACAAGCGGCTGCGGCGGATCGGAGTCGTCGGCAGCGTGGCCGACGAGGGCAGCACGACCGTGGCGCTCGGCCTCGCCCGCGCGCTCGGCACGACGCCGGGCCAGCGCGTGCTCTTCCTCGAGCTGGACTTCGCGCACCCCGCGGCGGACCGCGCGCTTCGGCTCGCGCCGCCGGCGAACGGGGTCGTGCGCTTCCTCGAAGGCCGCTCCGAGATCCCGGTGCTGCGCCATCCCGCGCCCGGGTTCTGGGTGCTGTCGGCCGGCCCGATGAAGAGCCCGCCGCTCCACTTCTCGCAGGTCGGGCGCCTGCCGCAGCTTCTGAGCGCGGCCGACCGCGTGTTCGACTTCGTGGTCGGGGACCTGCCGCCGCTGCTCCCGGACCGCGACGGCCTGCACCTGCAGGAGCACTTCGACGGCTTCCTGTTCGTGGTGCGCGCGAGGCACGCGCCGATCGAGACGCGTCGAGCAGGCGGCTCAGCTGCTGCGGCCCGGTCAGGTGCTCGGCTTCGTCCTGAACTTCGCCCACGATAGGATCGCTCGTTGATCACACGCATCCTCGCCGCGGCCTGCGCGGCCCTGCTGCTCTCCTCCCCGGCGCTCGCGCAGCAGCCGGCGGCTGCGCGGGGAGCCGTGTTCCCGGTCGCGTCGCAGATGGTCTGGATCGACGCCGTGGCCGTCGACTCGGAGGACCGGCCGGTCCCGTCGCTCGGCCCGGAGGACTTCGAGGTGGTCGAGCGCGGCGCGCGCCAGCCCATCATCCTCTTCCGTCCGCCGGACCCCGAGGCGACGGGACGCGCGGTCGTGTTCCTGATCGAGGACGCGTTCGCCAGGGACTGGCACGTCGAGCGCGCCCGCGAGCTGATCTCGCGCGCGGCCTCGAAAGCGCTCGCGGGCGACCGGATCCTGATCGTCGCCCCGACCTCGCGGGTCGCGACCTCGACGCGGCTGCCGGAAGCGGCCCAGGAGCTCCAGGCGGCGCTCGGCCGCGTGAGCGCGCACTCCGAGCTGGCGCGGGCGGCGAACGACGCGGCCGAGATACGCCGCCTGAACGAATCGAGGATCGACGCGCTCGTGGCGGCGATCGGCGCGCTCTGGGGACATGCAGGGCCGCGTGCGGTCGTCGTGATGGGGCCGCCTTGTCCCTATCGGGCCGACGGGCCTTTCGGCCAGATCGCCTACGACCGGGTGATGCGGGCCTCGCAGCAAGCCGCGGCGCCGCTCTACTTTCTGAGCTGGGAGGATGCCACGAGCCCGCTCGCGCAACAGGAGCCGGTGCTCGGGCCCGATCCGGGCGGGGAGGCTCTGCGCGGAGTGACGCCGGCCGTGCCGATGGCCGGCTCCACGGGCCCGCTCGGCACGCTCGTCTTCGACGCGATCGGCAAGGACTCCGGAGGGTTCAGCGGCCGCGCGCCGACCACCTGGTCCTGGTCGCTCGACCGCGTCTTCCAGCGCTCGCGCGCCGCCTACCTGCTGGGAATCCCCGCCGCGCCCGACCGCTGGGACGGCCGCTATCACCCGCTCGACGTGCGGGTCGCGAAGGACGGCGTGCGGCTCTACGCGAGGAAGGGCTACTACGCTCCGAAGCCGGAGCCGAAGGTGCCCTAGCCGACGCTGCCCTCGAGGCTCACGCCCAGGAGCTTCTGGGCCTCGACCGCGAACTCCATCGGCAGCTCCTTGAAGACTTCCTTGCAGAAGCCGTTCACGATCATGCCGACGGCGTCCTCGGCCCCGATCCCGCGCGAGCGGAAGTAGAACAGCTGGTCGTCGCTGATCTTCGAGGTGGAAGCCTCGTGCTCCATCTGCGCGGTCGAGTTCTGCACGTCGATGTAGGGGAACGTGTGCGCGCCGCACTCGTCGCCGATCAGCAGCGAGTCGCACTGCGAGTAGTTGCGGGCGTCGTCGGCTCCCTTGCCGATCCGGACCAGGCCGCGATAGGCGTTCGAGCCGTGGCCGGCCGAGATCCCCTTCGAGATGATCGTGCTGCGCGTGCGCTTGCCGATGTGGATCATCTTGGTGCCGGTGTCGGCCTGCTGGCGGTTGTTCGCGAGCGCCACCGAGTAGAACTCCCCCACCGAGTCGTCGCCCTGCAGGATGCAGGAGGGGTACTTCCAGGTGATCGCCGAGCCGGTCTCGACCTGGGTCCACGAGATGCGCGAGCGCGCGCCCACGCACTTGCCGCGCTTCGTGACGAAGTTGAAGATGCCGCCCTTGCCGTCCTTGTCGCCCGGGTACCAGTTCTGCACGGTCGAGTACTTGATGCGCGCGTCCTCGAGCGCCACGAGCTCGACGACGGCCGCGTGGAGCTGGTTCTCGTCCCGCACCGGAGCCGTGCAGCCCTCGAGGTAGCTCACGTAGGCGCCTGCCTCCGCGACGATCAGCGTGCGCTCGAACTGGCCCGTGTTCGAGGCGTTGATCCGGAAGTAGGTGCTGAGCTCCATCGGGCAGCGGACGCCCTTCGGCACGAACACGAACGAGCCGTCGGAGAAGACGGCCGAGTTGAGCGCCGCGAAGAAGTTGTCGGTCGCGGGCACGACGCTGCCCAGGTACTGCCGCACGAGGTCGCCGTGCTCCTTCACCGCCTCGGAGAAGGAGCAGAAGATCACGCCGGCTTCCTTGAGCTTCTCCTTGAAGGTCGTGGCGACCGAAACGCTGTCGAACACGGCGTCGATCGCGACCCCCGCGAGCTTGGCGCGCTCGTGCAGCGGCACGCCGAGCTTCTCGTACGTCTCGAGCAGCTTCGGGTCCACCTCGTCGAGGCTCTTCGGGCCGCCCTTCTTCTGCTTCGGCGCCGAGTAGTACGAGATCGCCTGGTAGTCGATCGGCGGGTAGTGCACGTGGGCCCAGTTCGGCTCCTTCATCGTGAGCCAGTGCCGATAGGCCTTGAGCCGCCATTCGGTGAGCCACTCGGGCTCGCCCTTCGTCGACGAGAGGAACCGGATCACGTCCTCGCTGAGGCCCGGCGGCAGCGTCTCCTGCTCGATGTCGGTGACGAAGCCCGCCTTGTACTCGGCCCGTGTGAGGGCGGCGATCTCCTGGTTAGCCATGTGTCTCTAGGCTATTCAATCTGGACTAGAACGTCAAGATTACGCACTGCAGGGTGTGCGGGGCGGCAGGAGGCCCCCCACTGCGCGGCTGATTGCTCGTGACTCTTCAATGACCCCTCTCGAAGAGGGACGAGCGGCCAGATCGCTCGGTGATTCTCCAATAACGCGCGTCTCGATGTTGCACGAGTGGACGGGGCCGTTATCGGCTTTCTCTATTCTGGGGGGCGCTTCGCGCCCCCCAGACCCCCAGCGAGGTGTCGCCTAGAACCGAAACCCGATGCTTCCGACGACAGGCGCGGTCCAGCGGCCGTCGCTGTCGTCGATCTTCGTCAGGCCGGGGAGGTAGTCGAACTGGGGAGGGGCCGTCTGATAGCGGATGCCCGTGTCCACGCCGATGAAGAAATGCTGGCCCAGGTCGAAGGAGAAGCCCAGGTCCAGGCCGAACACGGGGACGGCGCCTTCCTTCGAGAACGGGATGTTCACGATCGAGGTGCCGGCCTCCTGTGACGCCAAGGTCATCAGGATCTCGTGCAGGAAGCGCACGCCGACGATGGGCGCGATCCACGACTTGAGCCGCGTCTGGGAGGCGAGGTAGAAGCGGTAGCCGAACTCGAATCCCACCTCTTCGTAGTCGTAGGGCTCGAAGAAGACCAAGAGCGGCTTGCCGCTGAGCAAGCCGGCCGCGACGCCTGCCGCTTCCGTCTTGTAGTAGGTGGCACGCATCACGATCTCGGAGTTCGAGCTCACGCCGTAGCCGAGGAGCAGCTGCACCCGGACGTCGGGCCCGTAGATGTCCCGGTAACCCTGCGATTCGATGACGATGGGCTGGTTGACGAGCGTGCCCAGGGAACCCTGGATGAGGTTGCCGGACACTTCCGACTGGGTGCCGACCTGCGCCGCCACCATGAACTTGCCCTCGAGGCCTTCGGCCCCATAGCCAATGGTCGGCAGGACGGCGACCATGGCGGCCGTCAAGAGCCAGCTGCGAGCCTTCATCTTCCCCCCTTCGCCCCGGGCGGCTTTAAGTCGCGGGCGGCGAGCGTGCTGAGTGTAGCGTGGATACAATCGCGCGCAACATGGCAAGGCGAGCCCGCACCCCGCGCGCCCGCGTGGCGGTGTTGCTGGCTCTGGCGGCGGCCGCCGGCATCGCCGCGGCCGAGACCGGCCCCGGGCGCGAGAAGGTCCTGAAGCAGGTCCGGGTCCCGCACCACTACTACTACCGGGAGATGTACCTGCCCCAGGCCGCGAGCGGCATCGCCTCGCCCGCCTGGTCCCCCGACGGACGGCAGCTCGCCGTCTCGATCGAGGGCGCGCTCTGGCGGCTCGAGCTCGAGTCGGGCGTCGCGCGCCAGCTCACGAACGGGCCGGGCTACGACTACCAGCCCGACTGGTCGCCCGACGGCCGCCTGCTCGCCTACGCGTCCTATCACGACGACGCGGTCGAGCTGCGCGCGCTCGAGCTCGCGAGCGGGCGCAGCTGGCCGCTGCTGGCGAACGGCGCGGTCAACGTCGAGCCGCGCTGGTCGCCGGACGGCCGCCGGCTGGCGTTCGTCTCGACGGCGCACGAAGGGCGCTTCCACGTGTACCTGCTCGACGCGCCGGGCGGCCAGGCGGGAGAGCCGAAGCGCCTCACCGAGGAGCGGGACTCCGGCCTGCCGCGCTACTACTACTCGCGGTTCGACCAGTACCTCTCGCCTTCGTGGTCGCCCGACGGCAGCGAGCTCGTGCTCGTCTCGAACCGCGGCCGCATCTCGGGCAGCGGCGGCCTCTGGCGCATGAAGGCCGAGCCGGGTGCACCGCTGCGCCTCGTGCGCGACGAGGAGACGACATGGAAGGCCCGTCCCGACTGGGCGCGCGACGGGCGGCGCGTCGTCTACTCGTCCTACACCGGCCGCCAGTGGCACCAGCTCTGGCTCGCGTCCGCCGACGGCGGCGACGCGTTTCCGCTCACCTACGGCGACTTCGACGCGACGTCGCCGCGGTGGTCGCCGGACGGAGCGCGGATCGCGTACGTCTCGAACGAGGACGGCGCGCCTTCCCTGTGGACGATCGGCGTGCCGGGCGGCGAGCGCCGGCGCGTCGAGATCCGCGAGCGGCGGCGGATGGGCCCGTGGGGCCGGCTGCGCATCGACGTCACCGAGAACGGCCGCTACGTGCCGGCTCGCGTTTCCGTGACGACGCCCGACGGCCGCAGCTTCGCTCCGGAGGGAGCGTGGCGGCACGCCGACGACTACTTCGACCGCGCCCTGCGCCCGCTCGAGTACGGCTACTTCCACACGAGAGGCGGCAGCGACGTGCTCGTCCCCGCCGGGCCGGTCACCGTCGAGGTCGCGCGCGGGCTGGAGTACCGCCCGGTCCGCCAGCAGCTGGACGTGCCCGAGGCGGGGCTGCGCGAGGTGGCCGTGGCGCTCGAGCGCCTGGCCGACTGGCCCTCGCGCGGGTGGTGGAGCGGCGACCTGCACGTGCACATGAACTACGGCGGCGCCTACCGCGCGACGCCCGCGACGCTGCGTTCCATGGCCGAGGCGGAGGACCTGCACGTCGTCTTCGACCTGATCGTCAACAAGGAGGAGCGCATCCCGGACGTCGCCTGGTTCACCGGGCGGCCGGACCCCGTCTCGACCGAGCGCACGCTGCTGCGCCACGACCAGGAGTTCCACACGAGCTGGTGGGGCCACCTCTCGTTCCTCGGCCTGACGAGCCACGTGCTGCTCCCGGACTACGCGGGCTACGCGGGAACGGCGGCCGCGAGCCTCTCGCCTTCGAACGCCGACGTCGCCCTTCTCGCGCGCGCGCAGGGCGCGCTCGTGGGCTACGTGCACCCTTTCGACCACGAGCCCGACCTGTCGCGCGGCGGCGAGCCCGCCGGCTACCCGGTCGCGGGCTTCGAGTCGGGCGATCCGGTCGGCCTGCCGATCGACGTCGCGCTCGGCGCGGTCGACTTCTACGAGGCCGTCGGACTGAGCGACCACAGGGCGACGAGCGCCGTCTGGTACCGCCTGCTCAACTGCGGCTTCCGCCTGCCGGCGGGAGCGGGCACGGACGCGATGACGAACTTCGCGTCGCTGCGCGGGCCGGTCGGCCTCAATCGCGTGTTCGTCAAGACCGGCGGGGCGCTCGACTTCGGCCGCTTCCTCGAGGGGCTCAAGGCCGGGCGCAGCATGGCCACGAACGGCCCGCTCGTCGAGCTCTCGCTGCGACCGCGCGGCGCGAGCGGGGCGTGGAGCGAGCCGGGCGACGAGCTCGCGCTCCCGGCCGGCCGGCACACGCTCGAGGCGCGCGTCTCGCTGCGCTCGATCGCGCCCGTCGATCATCTCGAGATCGTCCGCGCAGGCGAGGTGGTCGCGCAGCTGCCCCTCGCCGGCGACCGCACGTCGCTCGACGCGACGGTGACGTTGCCGCCTGCTTCGGCCTCGGGCTGGTATCTGGCGCGCGCCTTCAGCGACCGCTCGCGCCACCCGGTGCTCGACTTCTACCCCTTCGGCACCACGAGCCCGATCTACGTCGCGGTCGGCGGCGCACCGGTGCGCTCGGCGGCCGACGCCAGCTACTTCCTGAGCTGGATCGACCGTGTGCGCGCCGCCGCCGAAGCGCATCGCGGCTGGAACACGCCCGCCGAAAAGGAAGCGGTGCTGGCCCAGGTCACGAAGGCACGCGCCGTTTTCGAGAAGCTGCGGTAGCCCTTATCGGAGCAGCGAGCGGCGGAGCGAGCGGGATTGACTCCCGCGAGCGGAGCGGGGGGTGAGAGGGGGGCGCGGCGCAGCGCCCCCCTGACTAGAAGAGCACCGTCGCTTCGCCCTTCTCGGCCACCAGGCGCTCGGCGAGCGCGACGATCTTGTCGCGGCGCTTGAGGAGCGTCGCGATCTGGCGGCCGTTCAGCCAATGGCCGAGCCGGGCGTCGAGCGTGGGGCGGTCGAGCGCGCGCAGCTTCTCGAGCGAGTCGCGCGAGAAGCGCTCCAGCTCGTCCGGCGCCCGCAGCTCGTCGTAGATCGCGAACGCGCGCGAGAAGTCCACCGCGTAGACGCGAAACGTCGGGTCGGAGAGCACGTTGCGGATGTTCTTCGCGTCGGTGTTGAAGGTGAGCTGGTGCAGCAGGCGCACGCCCCACATCTGGCGGTTCCAGCTCTCGGGGTCGGGCGGGGTGATGCGGCGCTCCTTGCGGTCGGCCTCGGTCATCGCATGCTCGACCCACATCTGGAGCGATCCCGAAACGCGGTCGAGCGTGCGCTCCACGGTCGGCGGCACGAGGCCGGTGCCGAGCAGCTTGTCGAGCTCGTAGGACGCCACCTCGTGCTTCCAGGAGTCCGAGAAGTCGACGACGAAGCCGCCGCCCTGGAAGTTGGTGACGCCCGGGCGGCTCTCGTCGATCGTCTTCCAGATCGCGCGCGTGGTGCGCGTTTCGTCCGTGAGCGTGAGCTGGTACGAGCGCGTGATGCCCACCGCGAGCTGCTTCTTCTTGACGACGCGCGCCGCCTTCAGGAAGGTCTCGGCGGGCTCGCCGCTCAGAGCCAGCCCGAACGGCTCGTCGGCGCGCACTGCGGAGGCGGCCGGCAGGCAAAGGCACACGGCAAGCGCGAGCGCACGCCTCATTTCGAACCTCCGCCGTCGAGCGTGGCGGCGAGTGTATCGCCAAGCACGGACGTCCGCGCGTCCAGTTCCGAGAAATCTCGTCCAGCTGTTGGACGGCGTCGCGGCGTCACGCCGCCGAAACTCCAGCATTTCGCGAGGCGCAGTGGTGGCATGCGTCCTGCTTCATTGCTCACGTCGGACCTGCCGCGTCCGTCCTACCCCTTCCCCAATCGGGCGGGCGCGGCAGCCGACGCTTCCACTCTCTGAAAACACTCGGGACGCAATCGCAGAACATTCCTGCGCCGCGGTTGTGCCCGCGCGCTTCGCGTGGTGTACTCACGCGCTCGTGGGACACGCGCGAACCGTTCCGACGAGCGCCCTGCTTCTCGCCGTGCTCGCCGCCTCCGGCGCGGCCTCGGGCCAGGAGCAGCCGCTGCGCACCGAGAGCGCACTCACGGCGCGCGCCGGCACGCTCGTCTTCGAGACGGGCCTCGACGTGATCGCGGACGAGCCCAGCTACGTCACGGGGCTCGAGCGCAACCGCTGGGACGGCCCCCTGCTGCGGCTCGTCTACTCCCCCGCGGACAACGTCGAGCTGGACCTCGAGTGGGTGACGCGCGTCGGCGTCTGGGACGAGCCGGGCCGCGAGGTCCAGAGCTCGTACTGGGGCGACGTGACCCTGCGCGCGAAGTGGCGCATCCACGCGGGCCGCGCCGGCCGCCCGACGCTCGGCGCGCGCTTCGCCGTCGCGCTGCCGCAGACCGAGTACGAGGACGAGGAGTTCCGCCCGCTCGGCCTCGGGCCGAACACGACGCGCGTCGCGATCGAGGCGCTGCTGTCCCAGCCGCTCGGACCGCTGCGTCTCGACGTGAACGCGGGGTTGCTGCTCTTCGAGGAGGTGTTTCGCGCGCACGAGCAGCGCGACTTCCTCGCTTACGGCGTGGCGCTCGCCTGGTCCGCGCGGTCTTCGCTGTCGCTCGTGGCCGAGGTGGCCGGCCGCGCGGGCGACGGGATGCGCGGAGCCGACCAGAGCTCGGAGGCCCGGGTCGGGCTGCGGCTCGGGCGCGGACGGCTGCGCGGCAGCGCCGCGCTCCGGCGCGGGCTCCTCTCGACGGACGGCGAGTGGGGCGCGACGCTGGGCCTCACCTGGACGGTGCGCACGGCCCGGCCGTAGCGGCGCCCGTCCAGCCGGGGGTCTGCTACGCTTGTGCCCGGGGAGGCTGGCCGCAGGCCGGCAGGGCTGGATGGAGAGCGAGGCCGGGGCGAGCAAAGCGCGCTGCGTGAGCTGCCGCGAGGAGATCGCGGTCGGCGACCGTTACGCGCACGGCGACCACATCAAGTGCGGCGTCTGCGGCACCAAGCACAAGGTGGTGCGCGGCGACCGCCTGCGGCTCGTGATCGCCGACGTCGGGCCGCTGCGCGAGGTGCTCGCGCAGAACGAGCGGCTGGTCGAGCGGCTCGAGGCCGAGCTCGCGCACGCGCGCGCCAGCCTCGGCATCGGCGCGAACGGGATCGGCATCGGCGTCGCCTATGCGATTTACCAGATGGGGATCAACCAGGCCCCGATCAGCAAGGGCCTGCTCTGGACGTCGATCGCCGTCGCGATCTTCGCGGGCCTGCTGCTCGAGCTCGCGAACTGGTCCTTCCTCGCCAAGCGCAACGCGATCATGCGGCTCACCGGCGAGCTCGAGGAAGCGCGCTCGGAGGGCCAGAAGCTCCGCACCCAAATCCGAGAAGCGAACAGAGTCTAGTAGGGGGGACGCTGCGCCGCGTGCCCCCTCTCACCCCCCGCTCGCTACGCCCGAGTGAATCGGGCTCCGCTCGCAGCCCGTTGCTCCTGCGAGCCGCGGCAGCGCGGGTTCTCGGCTTACTGGATTTGGCCGGACTCCAGCAGGGTCGCGACCGTGCGATAGATCGCGTACGTCGAGCGCGGCAGGTCCTTCTGCAGGTCGTTGAGTGTCGCGCCCTTCTTGAGGCGGGACCAGACCGAGGCCGCGAGCTCGATCGACTCGGGCTCCTCCCAGGCGAGCTGGCCGGCCTTCTGCCGGAAGACGCGGTCGGGATGGGGCAGTCGCTCCTTGAGGACGGGCAGCTCGTCCTGCATCCGCACCGACTCCATGAGCAGCGAGATCGCGGGCATCGAGATCTCGGTCTGCACCTCGCCCTCGCGCACGTCGCGGCCCGTGAACGAGAACTCGCCTTCGACGGGGCTCTGGAACAGCTGGAACACGGCGTCGTCGCCCGCCAGGTGACGGTAGCGGGCGCGCGCGATGTTGCCGTGGTAGAAGAAGATCTCCGCCAGCTTGTGCTTGTCCTGCAGCACGGTGAGCGAGCCCGTCTGCTGCGAGCCGATCAGCGTCTGGATCACGGTCGCGAGGTCGAAGAAGCGCAGGTTGCCCTGCAGCTGCTTGCCGGACGCGCGCGGCACCTTGAGCGTCGTGGCCTCGAGCCGCTTCGCGAGCACCACGGACAGGTTCCGTGAGAGGGCCGGCAGCACCTCCATCAGGTCGAGGAACACGGCCTTCTCGACGACGAAGAGCGACGCGTACTCCGGCGAGCGCACCGTGGCGGTGCGCGGGGATCCGGTGAGCAGGGCGAGCTCGCCGATCACTTCGCCCTTGCCGAGGTAGGTGACCACCATCGGCTCGGAGCCATCGGACGGCGTCGCGACGACCTCGAGGACACCGCTCTTGACGACGTAGAGCCGGTCGCCCTCCGCGCCCTGGCGGAACACCACGCCGCCGGGGCCGAACTCGAGCAGCTGTCCTTGAGCGAGGACGGCTCGGATCACCTCCGCCGGTTGGTTCTCGAACAGCTCGGAATCGCGCAGAAAGGCTGGGTCGATCGGCTCGTCCATGAGGAGAAGAAGGCGATTATAGCCCCCGCAAGCGCCCCCGGGCCGCCTCTCTAAACCTGTGCTAGCATTGGACAAAACTTGGGAACGCCGATCCCGGACAGGCGGGCTGTCGTGGGTAAGTCTCTGAACCTGAAGCTCTTGTCGCAATACGACCGCGGGATGACGTAGGTCGGAGTGTTTCCGCCCGCATCTTGAACATGGTCAGCGACTAGGAGCCCCGCCCGATGACGGTTTCGACGCTCGGTCCCATCTCACCCGCAGAAGTCCACGAAGTACTCAAGCGCCGCATGCTCGCGGACGGGTACGACTTCGTTCTCGACCTCGAGCGCAGCCACGGCGCCTGGCTCCACGACTCGCGCAGCGGACGCGACTACCTCGACTTCTGCATGTTCTTTGCGTCCAACCCGATCGGCTACAACCACCCGAAGATGCAGGACCCCGAGTTCCTCGCGGTGCTGCACCGGGTGGCCCAGCTGAAGCCGTCGCTCTCCGACTTCTACGGGGTCGAGTACGCGTGGTTCGTCGACACCTTCGGCAAGGTCGCGATGCCCGAGCACCTGCGCTACGCCTTCTTCATCGAGGGCGGTTCGCTCGGCGTCGAGAACGCGCTCAAGACCGCGTTCGACTGGAAAGTGCGCAAGAACCGCGCGAAGGGGATCGCCGGCCAGAAGGGCCAGCAGATCATCCACTTCTGCCAGGCGTTCCACGGCCGCAGCGGCTACACGCTGTCGCTCACGAACACCGACCCGCGCAAGACCGATCTCTTCCCGCGCTTCCCGTGGCCGCGGATCGACAACCCGGGGCTGCGCTTCCCCGTCACGCCCGAGGTCGAGCGCGACACGGCCGCCGCGGAGCAGCGGGCGCTCGCGCAGATCGAGAAGGCCTTCGCGGACAACCCGGACGACATCGCCGCGATCCTGATCGAGCCGATCCAGGCGGAGGGCGGCGACGTGCACTTCCGCCCCGAGTTCCTGCGCGCGCTCGAGCAGAAGGCGCGCGAGCACGACGTGTTCTTCATCCTCGACGAGGTGCAGACGGGCGTCGGCATCACGGGCCGCATGTGGGCCCACGAGCACTGGGGGCTGCGGCCCGACGCGGTCGCGTTCGGCAAGAAGATCCAGCTCGGCGGCTGCATGGTCGGCCCGCGCGTCGACGAGGTCGAGGACAACGTCTTCAAGGTCTCCTCGCGCATCAACTCGACCTGGGGCGGCAACCTGACCGACATGGTGCGCTCCGCGCGCTTCCTGGAGATCCTGCAGGAGGACGCGCTCGTCGAGAACACGCGCGTCGTCGGCGAGCGGCTGCTGGCCGGGCTCCAGGCGCTCGAGCGCGAGCTGGGCGGCACGCTCGGCAACGCGCGCGGGCTCGGGCTGATGCTGGCCTTCGACCTCGACACGCCGCAGCTGCGCGACCGGGCGCTCGAGCGGACGCTCGCGAACGGGCTGCTGCTGCTGCCCTGCGGCGTGCGCTCGATCCGCTTCCGCCCACCCCTCAACCTCACCGCCGCCGAGGCCGACACGGCCCTCGACCTCGTGCGGAAGAGTCTGAAGGAGCTATAGATGATCGAGCGCGAAGCGACGGTCAAGATCAGCTGCGACCTGCTCGTCAGCCTGCTGGGAGAGGGAGCCAAGTCCGGCGTCAAGGGCCGCCTGGTCCGGATCGCCGAGGACGGCTACTACGAGGTGACGCTCACGCTGCAGAACGGCAGCTACACCGTGCTGCTCCCGATCTCCAGCACTGCAATCATCGCGACGACGCCCGAGTCGTCCGTCCCTCCGATCGAAGTGGAGCGCTAGGCCCAGGAAAGAGCGGCGAAACGAATGGCTCGTACGGTCAAGGTCGCGATCGCGGGACTGGGGCCGGTTGGCCAGGCCGTCGCCCGCACGGTGCTGCAAACGCCGGGCTTGAAGCTCGTGGCGGCGGCCGACCCGTCGCCGCTGCACGCCGGCCGCGACGTCGCGGTCGTGCTGGGCCTGCCCCGCAAGCTGAAGGTCAAGGTCGAGGGGCGTCCGGAGCGCTTCTTCAAGAAGGTGCGCGCCGACGTGGCCTTCGTCTGCACCTCCTCGCACGTCAAGGAGGTGAAGCCGCAGGTGGCGGCGCTGCTCGCACGCCGCATCAACGTGCTCACCACCTGCGAGGAGCTGCTCTACTCCGTGCCGGCGCGCGCGGCGGCCTTCAAGGAGCTCGACCGCATCGCGAAGCGCAAGAAGGTCTCGCTGCTCGCGACCGGCGTCAACCCCGGCTTCGCGATGGACGCGCTGGCGCTGGCGCTGACGGCGCCCTGCGCGAAGGTGAGGCGCATCTCGGTCACCCGCGTCGTCGACGCGGCGGCGCGCAAGCTCGCGCTCCAGCGCCGCGTGGGCGCGGGCCTCAACATCGGCCAGTTCCGGCGCGCCGTGACGGACGGCACCGTCCGCCACGTCGGCCTCGTCGAGTCGGCGTACCTGATCGCGTCCGGGCTCGGCTGGAAGCTCGAGCGCGTGGACGAGACGCTCGAGCCCGCGATCGCGCCGCGCGACCTCGACACCCAGGAGCTGCGCATCCCCGCGGGCGCGGCCACCGGCATCCGCCAGTCGGTCAAGGCCTACCGCTCCGGCGAGCTCGCGATCAGCCTCGACCTGCAGGTCTACGTCGGGGCCGAGTCCCCGCGCGACCACATCCTCATCGACGGCGACCCCTCGATCGACACCACGATCGCGGGCGGCGTCAACGGAGAGACGGCGACCGCCGCGATGCTCGTCAACAGCCTTCCCCGGCTGCTCGCCGGGCCGGCGGGGTTGCTCACGGTGCGTGACCTGCCGCTGGTGCACGCCCTCAACCCGCAGGACCTGGCGCTTCCGTTTCCCCGAAAGCGCTGAGCATGGGCGCGGCGGGCCAGGACGAGCTGAAAGGCGAGATCGCCGAAGGCGTCCTGCCGCAGCTGCTGCGCCGGATCTACGTCGAGCGGCGCACGGCGATGCTGCGCTGCGTGCGCGGCGACGAGGAGCAGAGCCTGCGCTTCCGCGGCGGCCACATCGTGAACGCGCACACCAACATCAAGGAGGACCGGCTCGGCGAGACGCTGGTGCGGCGCGGGCTCTTGAGCCAGGACGGCCTCGTGCGGGCCACCGAGATCGTGCTGCGCGAGAAGCGGCGGCTCGGCGAGGTGCTGGCCGATCTCGGGCTCCTGGACATGAATGGCCTCGAGGACGCGATCGCGATCCACGTCCACGAGATGCTGGGGCGCCTCTTCAGCTGGACGGACGGGACCTATGCGCTGGCGGACGAGCCGCAGGAGACGACGCCCAGCGACGTCACGCTGAAGCTCTCCACGGGCGAGCTGATCCTCGAGGCGGCGCGGGCGGTCAAGGACCCCGACGTCGTGCGCTACGCGCTCGGCGACGTCGACCGCGTGCTCAACTTGTCGGGCGACCCGCTGCTGCGCTTCCAGAAGCTGACGCTGTCGCCGAACGACGGCTTCGTGCTCTCGCGCATCGACGGCACCACCACCGTGCGCGAGCTGCTCCAGCTCATCCCGCTGCCCGTCGAGGAGACGCAGAAGAGCCTGTTCGGCCTGGTCTCGACCGGCGTCGTCGAGTACGGCGAGAAGCGCAAGCGGGAGCCGGGTGCCGCGCCCGCAGCGACGCCGGTCGCGCCGCGCCAGACGCCACCCCCGCGCCCGCACCGGCCGCGGCCGCCGATCCTCCACCGGCTCCGCGCCCGGAGCCACAGCCCGCACCGCGTCCAGCCCCGCCGCCACCGCCCGCGGCTTCCGCAGCTCCCCCACCCGCGCCGCCTCCTCCTCCAGCTCCCGCCGCGGCGCCCGCATCCCCGGCCCCGGCGGCACCGCTCGACGCGAAGGGCGAAGAGCGAAGGCGCGAGATCCTGGATGCCTGGGAAGGCCTCGCGACGCGGAACCACTTCGAGGTGCTCGGCCTCGCCCGAAACGTGAGCGAGGTCGAGGTGAAGGAGGCCTACTTCCGGCTCGCCAAGCGCTTCCATCCCGACGTCCACCACGGCGCGTCGCTCGGCGACCTGCGCGAGAAGCTCGAGGCGGTCTTCATCCGGCTCGGCGAGGCCTACGACACGCTGCGCGACCGGGGGCGCCGTGGCGACTACGAAGCGCGCCTCGGACGCGCGCGGCCGCAGGCGTTCGACCGACGCAGCGGGCGGCGCGAAACCCGGGCCGCGCGGCGGGCCGAGCCCGAGCGCGACAAGGACGAAGAAGCGCGGATGGCGGAGCAGTCGCTGCACAGGGCCGCCAAGCTGCTGGAGCACGCGAAGGCCCTGGAGCAGGAGAAGCCCAACGAGCCCGAGCACCAGCGGCTCACCTTCGACGCGATCCAGCTGCTCGAGCCCGCGATCGAGCGCCTGGGCAGCAGCAAGCAGAAGCTTCGCGCGCAGACGCTGCTCGCGCGCGGCTACTCGAAGAACCCGAAGTGGCTCAAGCGCGCCGAGGAGCTGCTGCTGACCGTGACGCGCGCGCAGCCGGAGAACGCGGAGGCCTGGGCTCTGCTCGGCCACATCTACTCCCAGCGCGGCATCAAGTCGCGGGCGCTCAGCATGTACAAGAAGGCGCTCGAGCTGAAGCCGGACCACGAGGAGGCCCTCCGGTTCGTGGCCGAGAACGGCGGCGCCGAGCCCCCGCCCGGCGAGGCCGAGGGCGGCGGCCTGCTCGGGCGCTATCTTCAAGAAGAGCTGATGCGAGCGCATCGGGGCGATGCGCGCTGCCGTCCTCATCGCACTCGCGCTCGCCGCGTCCAGCGCGAGCGCGGACGTGGTGGTGCTGCAGAACGGCGACCGCGTCACCGGACGCGTGGTCGGCAGCATCGCGCGGCGCGTCCGCGTCGAGACGCCCTACGGCGTGCTGGTGATCCCGGTGGACAAGGTCGAGCGCATCCATCGCGACGACGGCCGCGAGGAGGTGCTCGTCAACCCGAAGGCCGCGCCCCCGGCTCCCAAGCCGACGCCGACCCCGGCGCAGCCGACGCTGGTGCTCGTCGTGACGGGCGCGACGTTCTGGCAGGCCTGGGACCCGAAGGCCGCTCCCGAGGACCCGAGCCTCCGGCTCGAGGTGCGGCTCGACGACGAGACGGTCGCGACCTACACGGACGTGAACCTCGACCCCGAGGACATGCCGAAGGCCGTCGTCAACTCGTTCGTGTTCTCGCCGGAGCGGCTGTTCGTGAGCGGCGCCGCGGGCGTCACCGTCGCGGCGCCGTCGCTCGCCTCGTCGGAGATCCGGCTCGGCATCCAGCTGCCGGCCAACCTGGCGGGCGAGCGGCGCCTGCGCATCGCCTACCAGCTGAACGACGCCGGCTCGGCGGCCCCCCACTGGCGCGACGTCGTGACCGCCGGCACCACGGTCACCCTGGTCGCGGGCGCGAGCGTGCGGGCGCGCGTGGCGCAGGACCGCGGCACGATGGAGTACTCGCGGCGGCAGCTGCGCGGCGTCGGCCAGATGCGCGGCGTCGAGACGTTCCACGCCACGATCGAGATCGAACCGTCGTCTTGACACCCCCGGGCGGGGGCCCTAGTCTCGATTCGATGGACCTTCAGCCGCTCGCGGAGTTCCTTCCGGCGCTCGCGATGGGCATTGCGCTCGCTTCGGCCGCCGGGCTGCGCGCGTGGCTGCCGATGCTCACGGCGGGCGGCCTCGCGCGGCTCGGGGTGATCGAGCTCGGCCCGACCTTCCAGTTCCTGGCGTCGGACAAGGCGCTCGCGATCTTCGGCATCGCCACCGTGATCGAGCTGGTCGGCGACAAGATCCCGGCGGTCGACCACGCGCTGGACGTCATCGGCACGCCGCTGCGGCCGGTGATCGGCGCGGTGCTGGCGGCCTCGGTGCTCGGCGCCGTCACCGACCCGCTCACCGCGACGCTGCTCGGCGTGGCGGTCGGCGCACCCACGGCGCTCGTGCCGCACGTCGCCAAGTCCGCGCTGCGCGCCGTCTCGACGACGACGACGGCGGGGCTCGCCAACCCCGCGCTGAGCTTCGTCGAGGACGCGATCACGGTCGTGCTGCTGATCCTCGCGGTGCTGATCCCCCTGGTCGTGGTGGCGCTCGTCGCCCTCACGCTCGTCGTCGCGAGCCGCTGGCTGCGGCGCCGGCGCACCCTGGCCGCGGCCGCGTGAAGCGCTTCGCGCTCGTGGCCCTGTGCGTCGGGGCGCTCGCCGCGCTCGCGCCCGCGCGGGCCCAGCAGCCGCCCGCGGCTCCCGCGCCGGCGAAGCCGACGCCCACGCCCACGCCGCAGGCTCCCGGCCAGCCGGCGCCGACTCCGCCGGTCATCAAGCCGTTCACGCTCGAGGTCACCGTCGACGTCGTCTCGGTGACCGCGGTCGTCTTCGACAAGGCCGGCCGCCCCGTGCGCGGGCTCGGCACGAAGGACGTCCAGCTGTTCGAGAACGGCGTCAAGCAGGAAGTCTCGTACTTCCGCGAGGCCTCGAGCCTGGGCGACCCCTCCGAGCGCGTGCCGCTGTCGATCATGCTCGTGCTCGACACCAGCGGCAGCATGAAGCCCAACATGCAATTCCTGCAGGAGGCGACGCTCAACTTCCTGTACAAGCTCGACGACATCGACACCGCGCTGCTCGTGAGCTTCAACGAGAGCGTGAAGGGCAGCGCCGAGTTCACGGGCGACACCGACCGCCTCGAGCGCTTCGTCGAGGGCCTGCAGGCCTGGGGCGGCACGAGCCTCTACGACGCGATCCACTACTCGCTCGGGCGCATCAAGGACGCGCCCGGCAGGAAGGCGCTCGTCATCTTCTCGGACGGGGCCGACACCACGAGCCAGCTGCAGGACAAGGACGTCGTCGACTACGCGCGCGCCGTCGAGGCCACCGTCTACAGCATCGGCTTCAAGGGCGAGGGCGGCGGCCTGATGTCCTCGAGCCCGCGCGGCTTCCTGCGCAAGATCGCGACCGAGACGGGCGGCCAGTACTTCGCGCCGGACAAGGTCGGCGAGCTGATCAAGGTCTTCAACGAGATCTCGAACGAGCTCAAGAACCACTACCTGCTCGCCTACACGCCGACGAAGGAGCCCGACGGCACCTGGCGCGAGATCGCGCTCAAGGTCAACCGCCCCGACACCGAGGTGCGCGTGCGCAAGGGCTACTTCTCGGTGAAGCGCCGCCGCCAGACCGACTGACCTGACGACGGGGTCAGGTCTTGAATTGAGGCGCCCGCGTCCAGATCCTGCACTCGGCTAGACTTGCCCGCGGATTGACCGCTCGCTAACTCGGGTGACTCACCTGTCTGGAGGCAAGCATGAAGAGAGCGATGATGCCGGGGAGCATCCTCGCCGGGGCGGCTTTCGTCCTGGCAGCGTCGGTTCCCGCGCGGGCGCAGTCCGACGCGCCCAAGCCGGGACCCGAGCACAAGAAGCTCGAGTACTTCGCGGGCAAGTGGACGACCGAGTCGGAGGCCAAGGCCAACCCCTTCGGGCCCGCCGGCAAGTACACCTCGAAGGACGACTGCAGCGTGTTCCAGGGCGGCTTCGCCGTCGTGTGCCACTCGGAGGGCACGGGCCCGATGGGCGCGATGAAGAGCGTCGGCATCCTCGGGTACAGCGGGGAGGACAAGGTCTACACCTACTACGGCCTCGACAACTCCGGCATGGTGCCGACCACCGTCGCCAAGGGGTCGCTCACGGGCGACACCTGGGTCTACACGGACGAGTCGAAGATGGGCGGCAAGCCGATGAAGTCGCGCTACACGATCAAGCAGCTGAGCCCGACCGCCTATACCTTCAAGTGGGAGATGCAGGGCGACGCGGGCACCTGGTCGACGCTCATGGAAGGCAAGTCGACCAAGGCCAACTAGCGGCCCCTGGTTCGCGCTACGAGCCCTGGGCGAGGAAGCGGCGGATCACCGCCTGCTCGTCCTCGGCCTTGATCCGCGTGAAGAGCTTCGTGCCGAGGCGCTGGATCGTCTCGGCGCGATCGAACGGCAGGCGCTCGTACATCTCCCGGCCCTTCGAGTGATTTCCGAGGAACTCGTTCCGGAACGAGTGCCCCACCACTGCCTTGGGCAGTGACCAGCCGGGATGAAACGTCCGAGAATCGTGGTGGCACGGGCAAGGAGGCCGGCTCAACAGTGGTGCGTTTGAGCCCGAGAACGAGTGTGGCCGGGGACTCGTGAGCACCAGCGAGTGGTGCCGCGGCGGGGCGAGGTGCTTGTCAGTACCTTGGCGGAGGGTGTCCGCGATATTGACTGCAAGCAGGATTGCGAGCCGCGAGCCCGTTTTCCAGTATTCGCGTTGTCAGGGTCCCGCGCCCGTGCCAAGGAGTGGTGAGGCCATGCAGGTGATGTATCCGCGTTGTGCGGCGTTGGACCTTGGGAAGGACGTCTTGGCGGCCGCTGTGCGCGTGCAGGGCGATGGCTCGCTCACGCAGGAATGCCGGAGTTACCGAACGACGACTCAGTCGCTGGTCGAGCTTTGCGCCTGGCTGCACAGCCACGGCGTCACGCACGTCGTGATGGAGGCGACGGGCAGCTATTGGAAAGCGGTGTGGCGCATGCTGGAAGGTCGGTTCGAATTGATGCTGGCGAATCCGGTGCAGGTGAAGAACCTGCCAGGCCGCAAGAGCGACGTGAATGACGCGACGTGGATGGCGGACTTGCTGGCTCATGGCCTGATTCGGGGCAGCTTCGTTCCGGCGCACGGAGATCGGCGCGCTGCGTGAGCTCACGCGCACACGCAAGCAGCTTGTTCGAGAGCTCGCCCGCCATACCTTGCGTATCCAGAAAATCCTCGACGTCGCCAATCTGAAGCTGACCGGGACTATCAGTCAGATTCTCGGCGTCACCGGCCGCGCGATCCTGAAAGCGCTGATCGCCGGAGAGACAGACCCAGAGCGATTGGCCGACCTGGCACACCCGCGAGTGCAGGTCAGCCGCCAGCGGCTGGTCGAGTCGCTGCACGGGCGACTGACCGAGCAGCAACGGCGGCTCCTCGAGCTCCATCTCACGCTGATCGACACCCTTCAGGCATCCATCGACCAGCTCGATCGAGAGATCGCAAAGGCGGTGTCTCCCTTTCGACAAGACGTCGAGCGACTGAAGACCACTCCCGGGCTGAGTGACATCGTGGTACCCGCGATGCTTGGCGAGATCGGGCTGGACATGACCCGCTTCCGTACCCACCGACATCTCGTCTCCTGGGCCCGCTTGTGCCCGAGGCTCGACGAGAGTGCCGGCAAGATCCACTCCACCCGCACGCTGAAGGGCGCAGCGTGGATCAAGACCATCATGGTTCAAGCCGCTTGGTGCGCTGTCCGTGTCAAAAACAGCTACCCGCGTGCCCAATTCCTGAGGATCCGCTCGCGGCGCGGTACCAAGAAAGCGATCGTCGCCGTGGCTGCTTCGCTTCTCACCGCCGTCTACTACATGCTCCGCGACGGCACCGAGTATCGTGACCTCGGTACCGATCACTTCGACAAGCAGGATCGCTCCAAGGTCGCTCGGCGCTTCGTGGCCCGTCTCACCCAACTCGGCTACCACGTCCAGATCTCGGAGGCCGCCGCCTGAACTCCAAGTTTCTTTCCAGTTGAGCCTGCCCGCAGGATCAGCCCTGCGCGCGATGTAGAATCCTGAGCAGTACCCACATGGCCGAGATTGCGATCCAGACCGCCGGCGGCACTCGCGAGCGCTACCCGCTCTCGCGCGACCGGGTGACGATCGGCCGCTCGCGCGAAAGCGACATCTTCCTGCCCGACCAGTGGCTCTCGCGCCACCACGCGGCGATCGAGGAGCGGCCCGACGGCTACTGGGTGAGCGACCTCAAGAGCAAGAACGGGACGCTGCTGAACGGCGAGCCGGTGCGCGGCTGGCATCGCCTGCGGCCCGGCGACGTGATCACGCTGGGCGAGCACACGCTCACGTTCTGCGCCGAGTCTTCTCCCGAGGAGGAGGAGGAGCGCGAGCCCGAGGGCACCCGCGTCTTCTCGGTGCGCGAGCTCAGCGCGATCAACACGCGCCCGGCGATCGACGCGACCGAGCTGCAGCGGCAGAACCGCGTGCTCGCGATCCTCAGCAAGGCCGCGAGCGAGCTGGTCGTCCACCGGCCGCTCGGGGAGCTGTTCGACCTCGTGCTCGAGCTGCTGCTCGAGGCTGTGGCCGCCGAGCGTGGCGCGATCCTGCTGCTCGAGGGCGGCGTGCCGCACATCAAGGCCAACCGCTCGCGGAGCGGCGAGGGCCTCACGCGCATCAGCCGCACGATCGCGCGCCGGGTGATCGAGGAGCGCGTGTCGCTGCTGCTGCCGAACGTGCTCGAGGACGCGCGCTTCCGGAGCGAGGACTCGATCCTCGCCTCCGGGATCCGCACCGCGATGTGCGCGCCGCTCTGGGTGAGCGCGGCGGGCGAGGGGCCCGACTCGGTGATCGGCCTCGTCTACGTCGACAAGGTGCAGCACGCGCACGCGTTCACCGAGGACGACCTGCGCGTGCTCACGGCGCTCGCCAACGTGGCCGCGGCCAAGATCGAGAACGTGCGGCTGCTCGAGGAGAGCCTGGAGAAGCGCCGCATGGAGGAAGACATGCGGATGGCGGCCGAGATCCAGACCGGACTGCTGCCGCGCGGGGCGCCGACGATCGTGGGCTGGGACCTGTCCGGCAGCAACCAGCCCTGCCGCACCGTCGGCGGCGACTACTACGACTTCGTGCTCGAGAAGGGCCGGCTGCTGCTCGCGCTCGGCGACGTCTCGGGCAAGGGCACGGGCGCCGCGCTCTTGATGACCGTGCTGCGCGCCGCCGTGCGCGCGCACTGGATGGAGCCGTCGCTCTCCGAGGCGGTCGGCCGCATCAACCGCACCGTCTGCCAGAACGTCCCCTCGAGCAAGTACGTGACCTTCTTCCTGGCGGCGCTCGATCCGGCCTCGGGCCGGCTCGAGTTCGTGAACGCCGGCCACAACCCGCCGATCCTGGTGCGCGCCACGGGCGAGGTCGAGATGCTGAGCATCGGCGGCCTGGTGCTCGGCATCTTCGAGGGCGTGAACTACGACGGCGGATCGGTGGAGATGCGAAAGGGCGACACGCTGGTCGTCTACTCGGACGGCGTGACGGAGACCTGGGACCCCGACGGCGAGGAGTTCGGCGAGGACAAGCTGATCGCATTTGCGGTCGCGGGCCGTGCGCAGGGCGCCGAGGCGGTGCAGAACGCGATCCTGTGCGAGATAGAGCGCTTCGAGCAGGGCGCCCGCGCCACCGACGACCGCACGCTGATCGTGTTGAAGCGCGAGGCGGCGGCATGAGCCGCGCGCGCGCGGCGCGGCCGCCGATCTCCGCGATGGCGCTCCTGCAGCAGGAGGTCAACGAGCTGTTCCAGCGGCTGTCGATCCTCGACCGCGCGGAGCACATGCCCGGCAGCGAGTGGTCCCCGGCGGTGGACGTCTTCGAGCTGCGCGACCGCCTGGTGGTGGTCGCCGAGGTGCCGGGGCTGGCGCCCGACTCGCTGAAGGTCGCCTTCCGCGAGCGCGGGCTCGCGATCTCCGGCGAACGGCGCACGCCGCGCGTGGGCGCCGGCGCCAGCTTCCACTGCCTCGAGCGGCCGCACGGAAAGTTCGAGCGTACGATCCCCCTGGACATGCCTGTGGACGTCGCGAACGCGCGCGCCGTCCTTGTCGGCGGAGTGCTCACCGTCACGCTGCCGCGCCTGCGCGAGCGGCGCGGCCGCGAGACCGTCATCCCGATCGAGAGGGAGCCCACGGAATGAGCGCAGAGCCCAACAAAGAAGAGCAGGACCAGCCCAAGGTCCCGGACGTGCTCCCGGTGCTGCCGCTGCGCGACATCGTGATCTTCCCGTTCATGATCGTGCCGCTCTACGTCAGCCGCGACCGCTCGATCCGCGCCGTCGACCAGGCGCTCGCCGAGAACCGCATGATCCTGCTCGCCGCGCAGAAGAAGCAGGACGAGGACGATCCGGGCCCCGAGGACATCTACCCGGTCGGCACCGCCGCCCTCATCATGCGCATGCTGAAGCTGCCCGACGGCCGCATCCGCGTGCTCGTCCAGGGCCTGTCGCGCGCGCGCATCACGGCGTTCGACGACGGGCTGCCGCACCTGCAGGCCCACGTCGAGACCGTGGTCGAGTCGGACCCCTCGAAGAGCTCGCTCGAGGTCGAGGCCATGATGCGCAACGTCAAGGCCGCGCTCGAGAAGTCGCAGAACCTCGGCAAGCCGATCTCGCCCGAGGTGATCGTGATCGCCAACAACATGGAGGAGCCGGGCCGGCTCGCCGACCTCACCGCCTCCAACCTCGACCTCAAGGTCGAGGGCGCGCAGGCGATCCTCGAGGCGATCGACCCCGTCGAGCGGCTGCGCCGGGTGCACGAGCTCATGACGAAGGAGCTCGAGGTGCTCACGATGCAGCAGGAGATCTCCTCCCAGGCCAAGGGGGAGATGGACCGGAGCCAGCGCGAGTTCTTCCTGCGCCAGCAGCTGAAGGCGATCCAGTCGGAGCTCGGCGAGGGCAACGAGCTCGGCGAGGAGATCGCGCAGCTCAAGGAGAAGGCGCAGAAGGCCAAGATGCCGAAGGCGGTGATGGAGGAGGTGGAGCGCCAGCTCAAGAAGCTCGAGCGCATGCACCCCGACGCCGCCGAGACCGCGACGCTTCGGAACTGGCTCGACTGGATGGTGACGCTGCCCTGGGGCAAGGCCACCAAGGACAGCCTCGACCTGATCGAGGCGCAGCGGATCCTCGACGAGGACCACTACGGGCTCGAGAAGGTCAAGGAGCGCATCATCGAGTACCTGGCGGTGCGCAAGCTCAAGGAGAAGACCAAGGGGCCGCTCTTGTGCTTCGTCGGGCCGCCCGGCGTCGGCAAGACCAGCCTCGGCCGCTCGATCGCGCGGGCGCTCGGCCGCAAGTTCGTGCGGCTGTCGCTCGGCGGCGTGAAGGACGAGGCCGAGATCCGCGGCCACCGCCGCACCTACGTGGGCTCGATGCCCGGCCGCATCATCCAGGGCATCCACCAGGCCGCCGCCAACAACCCGGTGTTCATGATGGACGAGGTCGACAAGATCGGCGCCGACTTCCGCGGCGACCCGTCGTCGGCGCTGCTCGAGGTGCTCGACCCCGAGCAGAACAACGCCTTCCGCGACCACTACCTGGGCGTGCCGTTCGACCTCTCGAACACGATGTTCATCTGCACCGCCAACCTGACCGACACGATCCAGCCCGCGTTCCTCGACCGCATGGAGCTGATCCGGCTCTCCGGCTACACCGAGGACGAGAAGCTCGAGATCGCCAAGCGCCACCTGATCCCGAAGCAGCTCGAGGAGCACGGGCTCACACCGGAGCACCTGCTGTTCACGGACCCGGCGCTCAAGTCGATCATCAACAGCTACACGCGCGAGGCGGGCCTCAGGAGCTTCGAGCGCGAGATCGCGGCCGTCTGCCGCAAGGTCGCGCGCAAGGTGGCCGAGGGCCAGACCGGCACCGTTCGCGTCACGCCGGGCTCGCTCCACAAGTTCCTGGGCGCGGCCAAGACGCTGCCCGAGGAGCGGCTCAAGAAGGACACGGTCGGCATCTCGACCGGCCTCGCCTGGACCGCGACCGGCGGCGACGTGCTGTTCGTCGAGGCTTCGATCATGAAGGGCAAGGGCCGGCTCACGCTCACCGGCCAGCTCGGCGACGTGATGAAGGAGTCGGCGCAGGCGGCGCTCTCCTGGGCGCGCAGCCACGCGCGCGCCCACGGCATCAAGGACGAGGTGTTCGCGCAGAACGACCTGCACGTGCACGTGCCCGAGGGCGCGATCCCGAAGGACGGGCCCTCCGCCGGCATCACGATGGCGACCGCGATCCTCTCGGCGCTCACCATGCGCCCGGTCAGGAGCGGCCTCGCGATGACGGGCGAGATCACGCTGCGCGGCCAGGTGCTCCCGATCGGCGGCCTCAAGGAGAAGATCCTGGCCGCGCGCCGCGCCCACATCGACACGATCGTCTTCCCGAAGCTCAACAAGAAGGACCTCGACGAGGTGCCGGTGCACCTGCGCCGCGGCATGTCCTTCCACATGGTCGACAACGTCGACGAAGTGCTGGCGCTGGCGCTCATCCCGCCACCGGCGCCGAAGGTTCCGGCCGGCGCCAAGACTCCCGCCGCGCCCGTTCCCGGGCCGCCCGCGGAGGCCGGTGACGGTCTAGGACGAAGAGCCGGGCTCAGGGCGAAGGCGGCAACGGGACCGCCATCTGCAGCACGGCGCGCCAGGCGCCGTCGCGCTTCGCCCACACGCGCAGGTAGCGGACTCGGTTCGCCGTCTCGCGGCCTTCCTCGACGCGCGTCCCGAGCGTGCGCGCCCAGACGACGGCCGTCTCGCCCAGCACCCTCGTCTGGACGTCCGTGATGTCGAGTCCACGGAAGGAGAGCCGTCCCGCGCGGTAGCCGTCCACGACCTGTGCCTTCGTCTGGTCGCCCGTCGCTCGCACGGTGACGTAGTCGTCGGCCACCAGGCGGTCGTAGGCCGCGAGGTCGCCCGAGCCGATCGCGCGGACGAGCTCGTGCTCGCGCCGCACCACGTCGTCCGCGGCGTTCCCCGCCCGCCCCATAGGCGGCGCCGCCAGGAAGTCCACGAGCTCCTGCTTCCAGAGCGCGGCCCAGGTGTGGGTGCCGTGCCCGCGCGTCCGCTCGGAGGCCGGGATCAGCACGTAGCGGCAGCGCTCCACGCGCGGGAGCAGCGCCTCCATCAGGCCGAGCTCCGGCGGGTTGATGAGGTCGTCGGCCGAGTTGATCGCGAGCACGGGCGCCACGACGGCCTCGAGGTGGGACGAGGGGTCGTAGTCGCGCGAGGCGTCGAACTGGTACAGCATGTCGTTGGCCTCGGCGCCCGGCAGCCGGCGCGCGACCTGCGCTTCGAGGAAGGCGTCCGCGGCCTCTCGCGTCGGCGAGTCCTTCTGCCACTGGATCGGGGCCGCGCCCATCAGGACCAGCAGCCGCTCCGCGCTGCGGAGGCCCGTCACCGGCGGCTCCTTGTACTCGCCGCCCGCGAAAGCCGGGTCGTCCCGGATCGAATCCATGAGCGCCTTGCGCCAGACGCGGTTGCGGCCGACGACGGCCGTCGGCGCGCAGGCCAGCGGCACGAGCGCGTCCATGAAGGTCGGATGCGTGTAGCCCCACATCCACCCGTGCATGCAGCCCATCGAGGTGCCCAGCAGCAGCCGCAGGTGGGTCACGCCCAGCCCGTCCGTCAGCAGCCTGTGCTGGAGCGCGACCATGTCGGCGTAGCCGTACTTCGGGAACCGCTGCCGCAGGCCGTCGCTGGGCTTGCTCGACCCGCCGTGCCCGACTCCGTCGGGCAGGATGACGTAGTGCTTCGCCACGTCCAGCGGCTGGCCCGGGCCGAACATCTCGCCCGCGAACTGCGGCTGCCAGGAACTGCGCGCCCGTCCCGCCGGTTCCGTGGAGCAGCAGCACGGCGTTGCGGACGACACCCGCGGCGTCCCGGACGGGCGCCCCGAGCGTCCGATAGTGCAGGCGAACTTCCGGCAGCGCTTCCCCGCTCGCGAAGCGGAAATCGCGGACGACGAAGTCAGCCTCGCGAACGGCGAGCTCGGCGCTCCACGCGGGCGGCAGGGCGAGCGCCCCCGCCAGAAGCCCGAACGCGAGCCGCAGCCCGAAATCGCTTCTCCGCATCGCGACCTCCGGGCGGAGACGCTACCTCAGGCCGTCGGCGGTGCGCCACGGCCTCGGGCCGGTGACCCGCCGACGGCCACCGGCCCTCCGCTCGCCGGACTCGCGTCAGCGAATGCGCAGCAGCCCGGTCGTGGTCGCGAAGTTGTTGATCGGGTCGCGGTCGCCACCGGGCCCTTCGTGGACCACGAACGCGTTGATCGTCAGAGCGTAGAAGCCTGGAGGCACGCCCACACCACACGACACGCCGAAGTCGAACTCGAGCCTCTTGTCGCCCAGCTTCCTGAGCTCCGTGGTGATCCCCGCCGGGAACACGAGCGTGCAGCCGGGCGGCGTGCCGGTCACGAAAACGGTGGCGTTGGCCTGCTCGCGATAAGAAACGAGGTTGAAGACCTTGATCTTCACCGGAAGCGTGCCCGATGCGCTCAGAGACGGCCGAAGCACGAGCTGAGGTGCGTTCAGAATGCCGACGGCCAGGTCGTGAATCGGCGTCGCGTCACACAGGTCTCCCACGCCGTCGAAATCGCTGTCGCGCTGGTCGGGGTTGGCAACGGTGCGGCAGTTGTCGAAGGCATCCGGGACGCCGTCGCTGTCCTGGTCCTCGCACGCGTCGCCGGTTCCGTCCTGGTCGCTGTCCTCCTGTCCGGGGTTGTAGTGGAACGGGCAGTTGTCGCAAGGGTTGCCGCGGCCGTCGCCGTCGAAGTCGAACTGGTCGGGGTTCGGCACCGTCGGGCAGTTGTCCGTCGAGTCCCCCACGCCGTCGCCGTCGGTGTCCACCGGGCGCTGGATCTGGAAGACGAGATCGCCGCCCGGCCCCTGCGAGCCGACCATGAAGTAGTACGTCTGGCCAGCCGTCGCGCTGAAGCTCACGCGGTCCAGGCCGCAGGCCACGTTTCCGAGCGCGCCGCGGGCTCCCACCCAGACCGACAGGCTGGTCGGGTAGTTGCTGCCGAAGGTGTTGGCTTCGAGAGGCATGTTCTGACCCGGCGTGAAGGCGTACCAGACGGTAGCCCCCTGCGCGTTGCAGAAGGGGTCGTCCGGCGCCGTCGTGGCGCTACGGGTGTCGGCCTGGTCCTGGTAGGGCACGTCGGGGACGATCCGTGCGTTGCCGAAATCGTTGTTCGTCTCGTCGACGAAGGGAGGCTCGAGCAGGAACACCTGGCCCTGGTCGGTTCGAAACGCCAGGCCGTCCACGCCCCATCGAATCAGGCTGCCCGGGTTCCCGAACACACCCGGTATCGGAAAAGCCGTGCCGGTCGGCGTGAACGTCGCCAGGTCGAACGCGTAGAGCGTGTTCGAGGAGAGAAAGTAAACGAGTCCCGAGGCCGAATCGGGCTCGACCAGCTGGCCCCACATGAAGGGAACAGGGTAAGTCCCGACGATCTGCAGCAGCTCGGGGTCGATCGTCCGTCCGGACGTCGAGTAGATGCGACCAGCGTCGAACTCGATGTCGTTGGAGAAGCCGTCGAGCAGGTTCGGCGACACGGCGACTTCGCTCACTCCATCGGCATCCACCGCCAGCTGCCGAAAGCCGAACTCGGTAGTCTCGTTGTTGAAGCCGTAGAGGCGAGAGGGATCGCTCGAGAACTCGATGACGTTGCTGCCGGTGTGGCGCTGGGTCATGTGGGGCCGCTGCACGCCGTCCTCGTAGATCGCCACTCCCGCGTGTCGCGGGCTGATCCCGAGGTTCTTCAGCGAGACGGCGATGACGTGCGGATTTCCAGGCTGCACCGCGATGTCCTCGGCGTAGTACGGGCCGAAGAAGCTGTCGCTACCCAGTGCAAACGGCGGCTCGGCGGTCCAGCTGGCGATTGTGACGCGGCACACCTGCGCGCTGCCATCGAGCGCGACGTAGAGGTACTGACCGTCGTCGGAGAGCGCCAGCTTTCCGGGCTCGGATCCGACGAAGAGAGGCGCTCCGACCAGGCCCGTGGCCGGGTCGATCGGCACGACGCTGTTCGCGAGCGGTGATCCTGCGCTGCTCGGGACGCTGGCGTAGATCCTTTGACTGACCGGGTCATACACGAGGTCGTTGGTCCTCAAATCCAACTGCCTGACGTCGGCTGCACCGGCGGTGCATGCCAGCGCCAGGGTGATCCCCACCAACAGCATTCGAACAACGAGCTCTCGCAGACCGGCAGGCCGTGTCGTCATTGCTCCTCCGAGTACGCCGAAGTAGACGGACGCGACGTATCCGTTTCTCGGGCTACCGGCGTCTGATGCCGTAGAAATCGACCCAGTGGAGGAGGCCGTCCCAGCCCGATACAAACTCGCCGTAAGTGAGCCAGAAGCCCTCGTCCAGCTCGCCCTCGCACTCGCGGTCGGGCGGACAGAGCCGCTTCGGATCCACGACCAGGACGCGCCGGCCGCCGTGGCTCGAGAAGCCCTTGACGACGACCGTGTGGCCTATCGGGGAACCGGGAGAGTGAAGCGCCGCGATCACCGGCCGGCCGGCGCAGAGCTCGGCCGTGAGCGAAAGCCAGTCGAGAGGCTTCGCATCGCACTGGGTGTCGTCCTGACGGTCCGGCAGCGCGTCGCACGTCGTCCTGTACTCGTACGCGTAGCTGTCGGGCCGCTCGACGAACGCCGGCCAGCGCGGCGCGTCGCAGCGCGCAGGCGCGTCGGCGGCAGGTGTGCAGGAGCCCGGCGCGGCGCAGCACCCCGCCACGCCGAGCACCTGCTCGGCCTGCCGACACTGGCAGGCCCGGTTAGGCTCGTCCCCGAGCCACTCCATCGTCATCTCGCCACTCGCCGCCCAGCACCAGTTGCTGCTCGCCTGCGGCGAGTAGCGGAGGCTCAGCGTCCGCTCCTGGCAGGCCTCGCGACCCGACGCGGGCGCGGCAGCCAGCACCACCAACCCGATCAGCACGTTCCTGCATTCGCGGAGCATCTGAGCCTCCTTCACCTTGTCGAGTGTCCTAGTTGCGCGTGAAGACTGCCGGCGGGCAGAAGGGCCCGCCAAACATTCCGGTCGCACCCCGCCATGGAGTCTCGGCGACCAGCCTCGGCAGGGGCCGGTCCGTCGGCTTGTACTGCAGCAGCTCGTAGTAGGCGCCGAAATGCAGTGCTGCCATCTCTTCGTCGCTCGTAGCGTGATGGGCACTCGCGGCGACGTTCTCATGCGGGCAGGTTGCTGATGAAGAGGGCGTGCGGCGTTGCACTTCCGCTTCAGCACCAGTCGCTTGATAGATCCATCGGCCACGGGCGCGATCTCGATCACGACTGCCGCTGCGTCCGTCGCCAGGCTCCAGCGGATCGTGTCGGTCAGCGCCTGGCGAAGCCGCGGCTCGCCCGCAGCGCTCCGGAACTCGAACACGTCGTCGCGGTAGGTCGCCTGACTGGGGATGCCCGCCTCGACGAGGCCGGCGTCGAGATGGATTCGCGCAGGCAGCGGCGCGAGCCCAGCGATTGGCCGAGCCAGTGGTCGCATCGACGAGCGCAGGATCGATGCGCCAGTCGCCTGCCAGCGCCTTCATGTCGGCGACGAACCGAAGGTCGCGCCACGCATTCGGGTCGTTGGCGTCGCGGGGCGGCTTGGGCCATGACGAGGCCCCGTCGGGAGGACGAAAGACCCGGAGAGGTCCGCTCCGCTCCCACCCTGAACCCGGATTCTCACTTCCGAGCCCGTCAGGTCCCAGAGCCCGATCTGGCCGACCGGCCCCTCATCCGCTGGCTGCTGGCTGCGAGGCTAGACCCATCGAGCGGCCACGCTGCGACCACTCGCGACGGCCGGCTCGTCTCCGCGTTGGCGAGACTATCCAACCCCACGACCAGCGTAGGTGTGTGTTCGGGAAGCACGACTCCGCCGACCTCCCCGATCCCCTGGGCGTCGACCAGCAGCACCTGCGCGGAGCCGCGGTCAGCGTCCGTCACGAGCGCACACAGTCCTGTGAAGACGATTGACATTCCGATACCCATGACACTCCTCCCTCCCTGGCCATTGCCGCGGCACCGCGGCGGCCTTCACGGGATAGGGAAGCAACGGGGTCGTCGTGTTACAGGCTGACGTGCGCGGTCAGGACGAGGTGAGCTTGCTGACGGAGACCCCGCCCAGGCTGACGAAGCCAGCCCAGCTCGATGGATGGCTGAGCGTGACGTCGGCCTCGCGCAGGAAGCCGAGCTGCGTCTGACGTAGCGCCGTCGCAGGATCCCCCGCAGCCAGCAGGTTCCGGTGGAACGCCACGAAGAAACGCCGGCTGGTCGTGTCGTCCACATCCCACAGGCTGGCGACGACGGCTGGCACGCCAGCGGCCAGGAACGGCCTCGCCATGCTCAGAGCTCCCTCGAGACGCAGCGCCTCACCGGCAGCCGTACCGCAGGCAGCCAGCACCACCAGGCGTACCTGCGGCAGGGCCTGGTGCTCGATCTCGAATGCGTAGAGCGCGCCCGCGATCTTCGTCTCCGGGTCGGGCGCCAGCAGCAGGCGAGCTGTTCCCCGCGCACCAACGCTCGTCGCGTGGCCGGCGAAGTGCACGACCTGAGCGCTGCGGAGACCCTGCAGAAACGCGGGCTTCGTTGCCGCCGCCCCCGTGAGCACGTCAGCGGCCTCATAGAGCACCGCGACCTCCTCGGCCTCCGCCTCGGCTCCTCGCAGGCTCGGGAGGCCCTTGGCTTGCTCACGACCCAGCCTGGGATTTCCGACCGCGAGCAGACGCGTCGCGCGATCCTGGTTGACTGCTGCAGCGGCAGTCGCACGAACGAAAACCGTTCCGCTCGGGGCCAGGGCCACGAGGTGGTCTTCGACCAGGTAGCGTCCCGTCTGTCGATCCCACAGGCTCGCGAACGGAATGGATTGCAGCACTCCGTCCGGAACGAACACTAGAGCCTCGTGCGCGCTGAACGCTGGCGACAGCGGGCGCAACAGTTCGTCGAACAGCCTTGCCGCCTGCTCACGCACGACCTGGACCGGGGCCCGCGTCTCCAGCGCTGCCTGGTAGGCCGCAGCGAGGCGCCGGAGCTCCTCCGGGCTGAGCGGCAGATCGAAGAATCGGGAGGCCTCCCTGGTGACGACCCAGGAGACGAGGCGATCCGAGAGCGCCGTGCAGTAGACGAGAGCAAGGCCATGCGGGAGCTCGCGCTGCACTTCATCTGGCTCGAGCGCCGACACCGCGGGCAAAGGATCTGAAGACGGCTTCCGCAAGCCCGGTGGCTGCAGAGCGTCCGCCAGCTGTCGCGCACGTCCACGCTCCACGAACGAGAGCGCGCGCTGCGGATCGTGGCGCTTGTCGAGCTGAAGCGCCACCATGTCGTCGAACAGTGATGCTCCACGCTCGAAGAAAGAGACCTGTGACATCCCGTCGGCCTGCAAGACACGCATCGACTCCATCTCTCGGATCCCTGACTCCAGTTGGGCCTCGGCCGCGTCGTCGCGACCGAGCGCGACCTGCGAGCGCGCCACCAGCAGCCGCAGGTGCGGCACCGATTGCGGGCTCGTAGCGCTCGAAGTAGTCGATGGCGCGCTCGAGCAGGCCCGCAGCACGCTCGGGCTCTGCCGAAACGAGGATCTGGCCTTCCGCCTCGTCGGTGATTGCGGTCAGCCTTTCGGCCATCGCCGATTCCCCGACCTGCTGGATCAATTGCCGGGCTTCGCTGAGATCTGCGCTGGCAGCCTCTCGGGTTCGGACAGCGTCGAGCATTACGGCTCGTGCGACGAGAGCGTTCGCGATCCTCGCGGGACTGCTTCCTCGCCTCGCGACGTCCACGTTCGCCGTCTCCACGTGGAGCGCCGCACGGAAGAGCTCTTCGAACCGGCACGCGCTCGAAACCTCTCCCAGGACCTCGATGCGGCGCGTCACGCTCCTGACCGTGCCGAGGAGGTTCAGCCCTCTCACGCGCTCATTCCAGGCTTCGCGACCCTCGCCGACGAGCACGCGGCCTTGGGCCAGCAGTGCCAGCACCTTGGCTTCGCTGTCCGGGTCTCGAACCGTGCGAAAGGCATCGCGCGCCCGACGGAGATCCTCGAGGGCAGCTGTCCATTCGCCTCGCTCTCCTCGGAAGAGCGCAGTCATCCATCGCGCACGGCCGCGCACGTAGGCGTAGCCCTTCCGTTCGGCTTCGGCGTCGAGGCGGGCCAGCTCCGGCAACGCGGCCTGCCAGTTCCCCTGGTAGTAGAAGCACGCCACGACGACGCGTTCGCGCGTCCAGGCATCGTACGGGCTGCCGCCGGACTGAAGGAGTCGCTGGGATTTGCGAAAGGGGGTGCAGGCGGGTTGCTGAGTTTCCGAGAGGCGTTGCGCCTCGTCGAGGGCCTTGTAGCCGAGGGCCTGCATGTGCGGCGGATCGCGGGAGGGGCCCAAGGGTGGCCGTGACAGCGCGAGCGCGGCGTCGCGAGGCATGGCGTCACCAGTGGTCCGGAACAACGCGTCGCCGATCACCTCCGCCTGGCCCTTCAACGTCGCTGCTTCCGGCGTGGACGCCAGGTATGCGTCCGCCCATGCGTAAAGCAGGACGTTGTCGAAGTAGTCGCGGAGGATCGCGGGCGATTCGTCAGCAAGGCGGTCGACGGCGGCCTTGCCTTCAGCGAGCGCGGTGCGGGCGCGGGTGCGGTCTTCCTCGAGCGTGGACTGCTGCGCGGGAGGCAGCTCATCGCGGCGTTTCTTCGCCTCCTCGGCCCAGGCCGAGGTCGAGTCGCGCTTCAGGTAGTCGTCCCACGCTTTTCGTGCGGCGTCCACGAGGTGCAGCTGCTCGAGCGCGAGCGCACGGTTGAACCAGGCTTCGACTGGCGCGTCCTTCTGCTCGATCGACTTTTCCGCAGCCTCGAGCGCTTTCGGGATGTCCGACGGCTCGTCGAGGCGGGTCGCGCGCACGAGGTAGGCGGCGGCGAGGTCGCTCTGCAGCTTCGCGTTCTTGGGGTCGTGTGCCGTCGCCGACTCGAGCGCCTTCACGGCGGCGGCGGGATCGCCCGAGACGAGGTAAGTGGCGGCCAGGGCCGCGAGCGCGGCCGGGGACGTGTCGTTCTGGGTTCGCTGTCGGATGTTGCGCGACGGCCGTGAGGACGGCCGGTGATTGCGCGTCGAGGCCCTGGGGCGCGTTGCCCGAGCGCAGGACCACGAGGCGGCCGTGCTGGAAGCCGCCCGTGAGGCGGGGCTCGATGAAGCGGGTCGGGCCCATGGCCTGGGCGAGCTCGGCGAGCGGGGACGACGGGCGAGGGGAGCGCGCCAAAGAGAAGTATCGGACGGCCAGGACGAGGCCGGCGGCCGCGGCCAGGCCGGCGGCGATCTGGAAGGCGGGGCGGCGATGGAAAGCGAGAACGCGCGCCGGATTTGGAACCGGCTCCTCGGCTGGCTCCTCTGCCAGGAGGAACTTTACGGTCTCGGCAAAGGTCTCGCAGCAGGTCGAGCAGTCCGCCAGGTGAGCCTCTAGTTGGGCCGCCTCCGCGCCGGCCAGTCGGCGCTCGGCATGGGCAGCCAGGAGCCCTGGATCGGGATGACCGCTACTACTTGGCACGCTTGCCGGCCCCCTCCGTCACAGATCGAAACCTTCCTGCCCGGCCGACGTCTCCAAACCCTTGAGACGGCCGCGGCCCGGCTTATTCATCCTCGTCCTGAGCTCTCCTCGTCCGGGGTGAACGCCGCCTCCCAGTCGAGTTCCGCGAGCAGCAGCTGCGCCTCCTCCCTCCCCATCCCCTCGGCCTCGAGGTCGGCGTAGCAAACGCTTCCCGATGTCCTCTTTCTTGCGGTAGAGGGCCTTCTGGTCGGCCCCCAGGGCGCGGGCGGCATCCGCGACGGTGAGCCCCGAAATGAAGTGCAGCCGCACGAACACGCGGTCGCGCGCGGGCAGCCGCGAGAGCGAGCAGCGGATCACCGCGAACATCCGGTCGGCGAGGGCCTGGCGCTCGGCCCGCTCGACGGCCGTCCCGGCAGCTCTCCGGGCGCACGGGCTCGTGTTCGTGGAGGTCGCCGCGGCGGCTCGTCCGCTGCGGCAGCTGGACGCGGATCGCGTGCAGGTCGTCGCGGTTGAGCCCGATGCGGGGATCGCTCAGTAGCACCTCGCAGGCCTCGTCGAAGCTGAGCCCGTCGCGGAACATCAGCTGCTCGAGACGCAGGGCCACCGGGCCGAGCCGGCGGGCCTCCGCCGACGGGCGCCACTTCCCGAAGCGCTGCACCTGGAAGTCCAGGTAGATCCGGTTGATGACCGTGGTCAGGTATGTCTTGATCGAGCTGCGGCCCTGCCACTTGCCGAGCACCTCGTACTCGTTCTCGATCAGCCGGATCTTGACGATCGAGGCGAAGTCCTCGGCGTCCGCCCCTCGCAGGCCGCGCCGCGCGCACACCCAGCCGGTGACCCGCTCGATGACAGGAAGTTGCTCCAGGAACCACTGCTCGTGAGTCATCTCGCCCGCTTCGGAGACCTCCGCGACGGCCGCGCCGCCCCGGCTATCCCTCCAGTGGTACGGATGATACGGCCAAAGGCTGAATCCGGCGCCCGCTTCGCTCCACATGGGTCCTCCCCTTGCTGGTGTATGGGAAAACCCCTGTAAACGTTACAAGACGAGGTGCGAGCCGTGTTCGCGACGAGCCGCCTCCGGCTTGACCCAGGCTCAGTAAGACTCTATCTTACCAAGGTGAAGACGACGGTTTCCAGCAAGGGTCAGATCGTCCTGCCCGCCGAGCTGCGCGAGCAGGATGACGTCAAGCCCGGCCAGAGGTTCGAGATCGAGCGGATCGACCGCGGCGAGTACCGCCTCAAGCGGACAGCGGGCCGGAGAAACGAAGGCCTCGTCGAGCTGCTGCTCGCGTGTCCCGTCAAGGGTTGGTACCTGCCGGCGGATCGCTCCGAGACGACCGACGACATCGAGGTCCCCAGGCTCGGATGAAGTACCTGGTCGACGCAAACGTCCTGAGCGAGCCGACCAGGCCCAAGCCTGACGACACCGTCGTCGAATGGCTGAGCTCGCACGAAAGCGACCTCGTCGTGGACCCGATCATCCTGGGTGAGCTGTGCATCGGCATCCAGGCTCTGCCGTCCGGAGGCAAACGAGCGCGGCTCGAACAGTGGTTCGAGGCGCTGGCGCAGGGTATCGAGTGTCTTCCGTGGGACGTGGCCGTCAGCAGGCGCTGGGCCCGCCTCGTCGTCGACCTGAAGCGCAAAGGCCAGCCGATACCGCTGCTGGATGGAATGATCGCCGCGACGGCCCTCGCTCACGACTTGACCGTCGCCACACGCAATACACGCGACTTTCGGAAGACCGGCGTCAGGGTCGTCGATCCGTTCGTCCCTCCGAGCTGAGCCGTAGCGGCTCGCCGCGGTCGCACGCTGCGGGCGTGATAGCCTGTCCGGATGAACATCCTGCTGATCGGGGACGTGGTGGGGAGCCCCGGCCGCGGCATCCTGCAGAAAGCCCTGCCGAAGGTCGTCCGCAAGTACGACGTGGACTACGTGGTCGCCAATGTCGAAAACGCCGCGGGCGGCTTCGGCGTGACCAAGGACGTCTGCGACGAGATCCTCGACGCCGGGGTGGACTGCATGACCTCGGGCAACCACATCTGGGACAAGAAGGAGATCCTGGGCGTGATCGACCTGATCCCCCAGCTGCTGCGGCCGCTCAACTACCCCGCCCGCCAGCCGGGCCGCGGCTCGTACGTCGGCAAGACCCGGAAGGGCGGCGTGCCGGTGGCGACCCTCAACCTCTCGGGCCGGGTCTTCATGCACGGGGCGATGGACGACCCGTTCGCGCTGGGGCTCCGCGAGATCGAGAAGCTGCGCCAGGAGGCCAAGGTGATCCTGGTGGACATGCACGGCGAGGCCACCTCCGAGAAGACGGCCATCGCCCACTACTTCGACGGCAAGGTGACCGCGGTCGTCGGCACCCACACCCACGTGCCCACCTGCGACCACCGCGTGCTCGCGGGCGGGACGGCGTTCTGCAGCGACCTCGGCATGACCGGCCCCTACGACTCGGTGATCGGGGTCGAGAAGGACGCCGTGATCGCGCGCTTCCTGACCGGGATGCCCAACCGCTTCGAGACCGCCAAGGGCGACGCGCGCTTCGCGGCCGTGGTCGTGGACGCCGACGAGCAGACGGGACGCGCCCGCAAGATCGACCGCATGCTGCTGACCGAGGACGACCTCAAGCAGCTCTAAAGCCCGGCTATACTCTCGGCGTGCCGGAACGCCCTAAGGCCACGACCGACTCGCTGGGATCCGTCTTCGACGCCTTGCCGATCGGGCTCTACATCGTCGACCGCAACCTCCAGGTGGTGTCCTGGAACCGCGTGCGCGAGCAGGGGCCGCTCGGGCGCCCCCGGGCGCGCGCCGTCGGCAAGCCGCTGCGCGCCGTGCTCGGCAAGGGAGGCTTCGAGGCCACCGAGCCCGTGCTCCGGCGCGTGCTGAAGACGGGCCGCCCGCACGAGGAGGTCGTCGAGACCCCGGGCGGGCTCTACCACGTGAGGCGCCTGCCGGTGCGGCGCGGCAACCAGACGAGCCACGTGCTCTCGATGTTCGAGGACATCACCGCGCAACGCCAGCGCGAGATGCAGGCGATCGCGGAGGACCGCGTGGCGTTCCTCGGCCAGGTCGTCTCGGGCGTGGCGCACGAGATCTCGAACCCGCTCGCCGGCATCGCCGGCTGCGCCGAGGCGCTCGCCTCGCTGGCCGCCAAGGGCAGCCGCGACGCGCGCCGCGAGGCGCGCCAGTTCCGCGACCTGATCCGGACCGAGCTCTATCGCTGCGAGCGGATCGTGCAGTTCCTGCTCCACTCGTCCTCCGGGAGCGCGAACGGGGACCAGCCCGCCGACGTCGGCGAGACGCTGGCGCTCGCGCTGCGCCTGCTCGAGCGCCACACGGCGCTCGCGCGCGTCCGGCTGCGGACCAGCGTGCCCAAGGTGCTGCCGCGCGTGCGGATCGACTCCGACTCGCTCAAGCAGGTCGTGATGGCGCTGGTGACGAACGCCGCGGCCGCGATGCCCGAGGGCGGCACGCTCCAGGTCTCCGTGAGCCGCCGTGGCCGCGTCATGCACCTCGACGTCGCGGACGGCGCGCCGCCGCTCGACGAGCGCCGGCGCCTGCAGGTCTTCGAGCCATTCGCCACCGACGGTGCCCAGCGGGGGGCAAGCCTGGGGCTCGCCGTAGCCCGAGGCCTGCTCAGGAGCCGCGGGGGTGATCTTCTCTACAGGCCGCGCAAGGACGGCAACGTCTTCCGCATCGTCCTGCGCGTCGCAGCAAGGTGAAGATGAACGGTACGGGATTCCGCGTGCTCGTCGCCGAGGACGAGCAGACGTTCGGCCTCACGGTGACCCGCTTCCTGCAGAAGGCGGGCCACGAGGTCAAGATCTGCGTGAACGGCAAGAGCGTCCTGAAGGCGCTCGACGCGGCCGAGTGGGACGTGCTGCTGCTCGACCTCAAGCTGCCGGACGCCGACGGCGTCGACATCCTGGCGACCGTGCGCAAGGAGCACCCGGAGCTGCAGACGATCATCGTCACCGGCTTCGCGAACGTGCAGTCGGCGATCGACACCATGCGGCTCGGCGCCTTCGACTACCTGACCAAGCCCCCGAACTTCGAGGAGCTCGGGATGCGCGTCGAGAAGGCCGGCGAGAAGACGCTGCTCGAGCGCGAGAACCGCCGCCTGCGCTTCCAGGTCCAGCGCAACATGGCGTCCGACATCCTCACGCGCTCGCCCGTGCTGCAGAAGGTGCTGCGCACGATCGAGATGGTGGCCGGAGCGCGCACGCCCGTGCTGATCGAGGGCGAGAGCGGCGTCGGCAAGGAGCTGCTGGCGCAGCACGCGCATCGGCTGTCGCCGCGCGCCTCGAAGGCGTTCGTCGACCTCAACTGCGCCGCCGTGCCGTCGTCGCTCCTGGAAAGCGAGCTGTTCGGCTACGAGCGCGGCGCCTTCACGGGCGCCGCCAACGAGAAGCCGGGCCTCGTCGAGGTGGCCGACGGCGGGACGCTGTTCCTCGACGAGGTCGGCGAGATGATCCCGGAGATCCAGTCGAAGTTCCTGCGCGTGCTCGACTCGGGGACGTTCTACCGCGTCGGCGCCACGCGCAAGCGGCGCGCCGACTTCCGCCTGGTGTGCGCCACCAACCGCGACCTGAAGGGCGAGGTCGCGGCGGGCCGCTTCCGCAAGGACCTGTTCTTCCGCGTCAACGGCGTGAAGGTGGTGATCCCGCCGCTGCGCGAGCGGCCCGAGGACATCCCGCTGCTGGTCGACCACTTCTCGAAGCAGCTGCCGAACCAGAAGCGCTTCACGCCGCAGGCGCTCGCGGCGCTTGTCCGAGTACGACTGGCCCGGCAACGTGCGCGAGCTGCACTTCGCGATCGAGCGCGCGGGGCTCCTGGCCGAGCGCGAGATGATCGACGTCGACGACCTGCCGCCCGAGATCGTCGAGAAGACGGGCCGCGTGTCGGTGTCGATCCAGTCGTCGGCGCCCTCCGTCCAGTCCCACGCGTCGCTCGACGACGACGGCGACGGCGGCGACGACGACGACCTCGGCCCCGGCGCCGCACGCGTGCGCGCGGCGCTCGAGAAGGCCAAGTGGCGGCGCGAGAAGGCGGCCGAGATCCTGGGCGTGTCGCCGCGGACGCTCTACCGCTGGATCAAGCGGATGGGGTTGTAGGGCGCGCACTCGGCTGCGTTTCTTCCGCTGGGGCGCGGGCTGTGCGCTCCTGTTCCCGTAACTCCAGTTCGCGCTTCCCCGGTGCCGGGTCTTCGGTGCCGGGTCTTCGGTGCCGGGTCTCCGGTGCCGGGTCTCCGGTGCCGGGTCTTCCGGTGTCCGGGTCTCCGGTGCCGGGTCTCCGGTGCCGGGTCTCCGGTGCCGGGTCTTCGGTGCCGGGTCTCCGGTGCCGAGTCCCAGTGCCGGTCTCATCTGCCTAAAGGTCGCGTCGTTCCGGGCGCGTGTCTGTGGACTTCCGCGCTCGGTGGGTTAGTGAGGATCGCCGCTCTTCCGTAGTCGTGCTCGGCCATCAGTCGGTTGTGTGCCGCGCACAGAAGGCTGATGTTGCCGGGGCTGTGGTCGCCTCCCATCCCGAACGGATGACGGTGATGGAACTCGAGCCGGTGCCGCTCGGAGCAACGCCTTCCTTGCACGTCGACGAAACGGCAGCGACAGCCGTCGCGCTGGACGACGGCACGGCGCACTGCGGCCGGGATGTGGCGTGAAACCTGGGACGTGTTCGTGTCCCTCAGCGTCTTGCGGGGTGCTGCGGTCTTCGCGAGGCGCCTCGCCTCGAGGCGCTCGAGCTTCTCGGTGACGGCTCGCTCGATCACTGCGGCCAAATCGCCGTCGGGTATATCCGAGCGCATCAGCGCCCTGAGCCGCTCGAGCTTGTCGCGTAAGCTCGTGCGCTGGCCGTGAACTGCACCTTGTAGCGGCCCGGCGACAGCGCTTCTGGGCCCGAGCGGGCTGGCGACGTACTGGGATCCGCCGGCGTGCTGAGTCGAGGGGCCCCCAAAGCAAGCGAAGGTGCTGCGGAAGGCGTGGCTTGGGCCAAGGCTGCCGGGTTCGAGGCGCCTGAAGCCGTCTCTAGCCCGCTGTCGTCAACTCTGTCCGGGCAGAGTTCGTCCTGCGAACCGCGGCCGATCTCGGTCTGCGCTGAGTCTGCGGATCGCACATCACGCCTCTCCGGGACCTTCCGGATGCCGGAGACAACGTCCGGCCGTGGCGAGAGCTCGGCGACGAGCCCTTCGATCTCGCGCTTCGACAGGTGGCTTGCCCGTCGGAGCAGCGAGTCGCGGTTCTCCTCGGTCAGCAGTGGCGCCAGCATGGCGATACCGCGCAGGTGGAGGCGCCCATCCCGCAGCATCTCGAGAAGCACGCCGTGCTTGCGCGCCGCTCGAGCGACGGTGATGCGCAGGTAGGCCTCGGCCTCCGAGAGGTGAAGCGCCGCGATGCAGTAGGCGAACATCGACGGAAAGGCCTCGCGGGCGAAGAGCCTGCGCACATCCACCTCGCCGACGTGCCAGACGAGATCGGCTTCGACCCGACGCGATTGAGACACGAGCTCGCCGAGTCGGCGTAGCAGCTCGTCGTCGGGGACGGAGTGAAGCGCAACAGCCAGGTCGGAACTCATGACATCAATATAGGCAGCGCTCTCACCGCGTCTGACGTTGGCGCAGGACGCGAGCGCACGATGACGCCTTCACGCGCCGAAGTCCGCTCACGTGGCGCCGTGCGTTCGAGAGCGGCTCGTGCGCGACGCGGGGCCTCTGTACAGAGAGCACTGAATGAACGGAAGGGCGCTCCTGAAACCTGTCAAGGGCTCCTGCGAATTTTTCTTCTAGCGCGATGGTCAGATAGGCGCGATGCAGAGGCGCGATGGTCAGATAGGCGCGATGGTCAGGATGGCGCAATGGTCCAGATGGGCGTAATCGATCAAGAGAAGCCCCGGCGCGATCGAAGCCAGCCCACCACTCGCGCCAGGAAGCGACACGACCGGACGAAGCCCCTACTCCGGAGCCCGCAGCTTCACGGACAGCTTCCGCGCCGCGCCGTCGCGCCAGACCGTGAGCGTCACCGAGTCCCCCGGCTTGTACGCCCCCAGGCGGCCCAGCAGGTCCGAGACGCTCCGCACCGACTTGCCGTCGATCTCCTGCACGACGTCCCCCGGGACGACGCGGCCGCTGCGGCGGTCGAGGGAAGTCCCCTGGAGCCCCGCGGCCTCCGCCGCCGGCCCCGGCTGACCTGGCGGATCAGCACGCCCTCGACGCCGAGCCGGCGCGTGACGGCCGCGCTCAGCTGGTCGTCGAAGCCCACGCCCATGATCGGCCGCACGACGCGGCCGTGCGCGATCAGCTCGGGCACGATGCGCGCCACGGTGTCGACCGGGACCGCGAAGCCGATTCCGGCGCTGGCGCCGGACGGGCTGTAGATCGCGGTGTTGACGCCGATCAGCCGGCCGCCGCTGTCGAGCAGCGGGCCGCCCGAGTTGCCGGGGTTGATCGCGGCGTCGGTCTGGATCACGTCGAAGATGTTGACGTTGCTCACGCTCTGGATCGTGCGTCCGATCGCGCTCACGATGCCGGTGGTGAGCGTGAAGTCGAGGCCGAACGGGTTTCCGATCGCGTAGACCTTCTGGCCGACCTGCAGGCCCGTGCTGGTGCCGACCCGAAGCGGGGCGAGCTTGTCGCGCGGCGCGTCGATCTGCAGCACCGCGAGGTCCTGGTCGCGCGCGACGCCCACGGTCTTCGCCTCGTACTCGACGTCGCCCAGCGTCACCTTCTGCGAGCTCGAGTCCTGCACCACGTGGAAATTGGTCACCACGTGCCCGAGCTCGTCCCACACGAAGCCCGAGCCGCTGCCGGTCGGGACCTCGAACACGTTGCGCGTCCACATGTCCATGCGCTCGGCCTGCGTCGTGATGAATGCCACCGAAGGCGAGGCGCCCTTGAAGAGCGCGATCGTGCGCGACTCCTCGGCGTCGAGGCCGGCCGAGGCGGCGACGGGCCGCTGGGCGGCGGCGGTCGCCGGGTCGGCGGCGGGCTGCGTCTCGCCCGCGGGAGAGCCCGCGGGACCCGCGGGAGAAACGGCGCGCTGCAGGCCGGTCGAGACGAGGAGCCCGAGCACCACGCCCAGAGCCAGGCTTGCGAGGAAGAACAGGCGCGATCTGAGTGTCATTGTGCCGCTCCGTGGCAGTAAGGGAGGTCCTTCCCGGATCATAGCGCGCCGCTCCTGGACTTGGCCGGTCGGGCCATATCAGAATGACCGTCACGAGATGAACCAGAAAGGCTTCGACTTCGGCAAGGAGCCCGAAGACCGCGCCGAGCCGGGTGTGCGCGACGCGCGGCCCGCGGAGGAGCGCGAAGCACCCCGAGCGCGCGCCGCGAGGCCCGCGAGCCTGCCGAAGCCCGAGCCGGGCGGGCGGCACGCGCTCAGCGTCTCCGAGCTCACCGACCGCATCCAGGGCGTGCTCGAGACGGAGTTCTTCGACGTCTGGGTCGAGGGCGAGATCTCGAACCTCAAGCTCGCGAGCTCCGGCCACTGGTACTTCTCGCTGAAGGACGACAAGGCGCAGCTCGCGGCGGTCGTCTGGCGCAACGACGCCCGCCTCGTGCGCTTCAAGCCGAAGGACGGCATGAAGGTGCTGGCGCGCGGGCAGCTGCGCGTCTACCCGCCGCGCGGGGCCTACCAGCTCTCGGTCCAGGTGCTCGAGCCGCTCGGCAAGGGCTCGCTGCAGCAGGCGTTCGAGGAGCTGAAGGAGAAGCTCGAGCGCGAGGGCCTCTTCGCGCAGGCGCGCAAGCGGCCGCTGCCGATGCTGCCGCGGCGCATCGGTGTCGTCACCTCCCCCACCGGCGCCGTGCTCAAGGACATCCTGCGCGTGCTGCGCTCGCGCTACGCGAAGCTCGAGGTGCTCGTCTACCCCGCGCACGTGCAGGGCGACGACGCCGCCGGCGACGTGGCGCAGGGCATCCGCGCGCTCAACAAGCTGAGCGCGCGCCCGGGCGGGCCGCGGCTCGACGTGATCGTGCTCGCGCGCGGCGGCGGCAGCCTCGAGGACCTGTGGGCCTTCAACGAGGAGGGAGTCGCGCGCGCGATCGCCGCCTCGCAGATCCCGACGATCTCCGCCGTCGGCCACGAGACCGACTTCACGATCGCCGACTTCGTCGCCGATCTGCGCGCGCCGACGCCGTCGGCCGCGGCCGAGCGCGTGGTCCAGGCGAAGGAGGAGCTGCAGGCGCGCGTGCGGGCGCTCGACGAGCGGCGCGACGCGGCGCTGCGGCTGCGGCTCGCGCGCACGCGGGCGCGCGTCGAGTCGGCGGCGGTCCACCGCGTCTTCGCCGCCGAGCGCAACCGCATCCGCAACCTCGCGCAGCGCACCGACGAGCTCCAGCGCCGCTCCGAGGCGGGCCTGCGGCGCGGGCTCGAGCGCGGCGCGGCTCACGCGCGGCGGCTGCGCGAGCGGCTCGAGGCCTTCCGGCTCGACCGCCAGCTCGCCGCGCGGCGCGAGCGAATGGCGGGCCTGCGACGGGCGGCTGAGCGCGCTCTTCCGCGCCGAGACCGAGAGGCGCCGCGGCGCGGCTCGGGCGGCTCGCGGCGTCGCTCGACGGCCTGTCGCCGCTCTCGGTGCTCGGGCGCGGCTACGCGCTCGTCTGGGACGAGGCGCGCGGCCGGCTCGTGCGCGAGCGCCGCTCGAGATCGCGCCCGGCGAGGCTCTTCGCATCCGGCTCCACCAGGGTGCGCTCCGCGCCACCGTGAATTCGAGGGAGAACGAGTGACCGACACCCCCAGCTTCGAGCAGGCGCTCCAGCAGCTCGAGCAGATCGTGCAGAAGCTCGAGAAGGGCGAGCTGCCGCTCGAGGACTCGCTGAAGCTCTACGAGGACGGCATCCGGCTGTCGCGGCTGTGCCACGGGAAGCTCGAGGAGGCCGAGGGCCGCATCGAGGTGCTGCTGAAGGACGCGCGCGGCGAGCCGGTGACGGACGCCGCCGGGCGGCCGAAGACGCGGCCGGTCGCGGCGGGCGACGAGGACGAGGGGTGACGACGACGGCCGCGCCCAGCGCCACCACGGCGGCCGTCGCGGCGCTGCGCGCCGAGATCGAGGCCGCGCTCGAGGCGGCGCTGCCGCCCGAGAGCGCCTGGCCCGAGACGATCCACCGCGCGGTCCGCTACAGCCTGTTCGCCGGCGGCAAGCGCATTCGTCCGGTGCTGGTGCTCGCGGCGGGCGAGGCCGTGGGCGGCGCGCGCGCGGAGCTCGTGCCGCTCGCCTGCGCGGTGGAGATGATCCACACCTACAGCCTGATCCACGACGACCTGCCGGCGATGGACAACGACGACCTGCGCCGTGGCAAGCCGACCTCGCACAAGGTGTTCGGCGAGGCGATCGCGATCCTGGCGGGAGACGCGCTGCTGACGCGCGCGTTCCACCTGCTCGCGGAGCTGCCCGCGGGCGCGAGCGACGCGCTCGTGCGCCGGCGGCTCGCGGCGAGCGCCGAGCTCGGCCTCGCCTGCGGCACGACCGGCCTCATCGGCGGGCAGGTGATGGACCTCGAGTCCGAGGGCAAGGCGATCGACGCGGGCGCGCTCGAGCGGCTCCACCGCGCGAAGACCGGCGCGCTCCTGAAGGCGAGCGTGCGCGGCGGGGCGATCCTCGGCGGCGCGAGCGAGGAGGAGCTGGCGCGGCTCACGCGCTACGCCGAGGCGATCGGCCTCGCGTTCCAGGTCGTCGACGACGTGCTCGACGCGACCGAGGACGCCGCGCGGCTCGGCAAGACGGCCGGCAAGGACCAGGCGGCGCAGAAGGCGACCTACGTGAGCGTGCACGGCCTCGAGCGCGCGCGGCAGCTGGCGGCCACGCTCCGCGAGGACGCGCTCGCCGCGCTCCAGCCGCTCGGCCCGCGCGGGGCGCTGCTCGCGGCTCTCGCGCGCGAGATCGTCGACCGCCACTCCTGAGGCCATGACGCGGCTCGACGTGTGGCTCGCCGAGCAGGGTCGGGCCGAATCGCGCGAGAAGGCGCAGGCGCTCGTGATGGCGGGCCGCGTGCGCGTCGACGGCCGGCCCGCCACCAAGCCGGGCACGCGCCTGCGCGAGGGCGCCGCGGTCGAGGTGGACCCGGGTCCCGGGCACGTCGGTCGCGGCGCGCTGAAGCTGCGCGGCGCGCTCGACGCCTTCGGCATCGATCCCGCCGGGTGCGTGGCCGTGGACGTCGGCGCGTCGACGGGCGGCTTCACCGAGACGCTGCTCGAGCGCGGCGCCGCGCGCGTCTACGCCGTCGACGTCGGCCGCGGGCAGCTCCACGAGCGGCTGCGCCAGGACCCGCGCGTCGTCGTCCGCGACCGCACCAACGCGCGCGCGCTGTCGCCCGCGACGGTGCCCGAGCCGTGCGCGCTCGCGGTGATGGACGTGTCCTTCATCTCGGTGCGCAAGATCCTGGAGGCGCTGCGCTCGGTGCTCGCGCCGGGCGCGAGCGCCGTCGTGCTGGTCAAGCCCCAGTTCGAGGTGGGCCGCGCGCAGGTCGGCAAGGGCGGGATCGTGAAGGATCCCGCCCTCCACCTGCAGGCGCTGCGCGACGTGGCGGCGTCCGCCGAAGGCCTGGGCTACGCCGTGCGCGACGCGTGCGCGTCGCCGGTGACGGGCGCCACGGGCAACCGCGAGTTCTTCCTGCACATGGCACCGGGGGGCGCGCGTCTCGCGGCCGACGCGCTCGACAACGGTCCTCGGAAAGGCGGTCTCGCCATGAACACGATCGGGGTCCTCGCGCGGCCCGACCTCAAGGAGGCGAGCGCGGTGCTCGCCGAGCTCACCTCGTGGCTGCGCGCGCGCGGCGTGCGCGCGTGCCTGGAGGAGAAGACCGCCGCGCTCGCGGGGAGCGGGCCCGCCGCCACCTGCCTGGTCGCCTCCGGCCGCGACGTGGCCGGGCTCGCCGACGCGCTCGTGGTGCTCGGAGGCGACGGCACGCTGCTCGCGGCGAGCCGCCTGCTCGAGAAGGAGATCCCGGTGCTCGGCGTGAACTTCGGCAGCCTGGGCTTCCTGACCGAGATCGCGCTCGGCGAGCTCTATCCGACGCTCGAAGGCGTGCTCGCGGGACGCTACACGCACGAGGAGCGGCGCCTGCTGCGCGCGGACGTGCACCGCCGCGGCCGGCCGGTGGTCACGGCCGACGTGCTGAACGACGTCGTGATCACCAAGGCCGGCCCCTCGCGGATCATCGAGCTCGAGGTCTCGGTGGGCGGTGCCTTCGTGTCGTCGTTCCGCGCCGACGGCATCATCGTCTCCTCTCCCACCGGCTCGACCGCCTACAACCTCGCCGCCGGCGGCCCGATCCTGAGCCCGACGCTGCCGGCGATCGTGGTCACGCCGATCTGCCCGCACATGCTCGCGAACCGCCCGCTCGTGGTGCCCGACGAGTCGAGGATCGAGCTGCGCCTGCGCGCGGCGCGCGACGTCGACGTCTACGTCGCGCTCGACGGCCAGGAGACCTTCGCCTTCAGCGACGACGACCACGTGACGGTCACCGGCAGCCCGCGGCGGCTCAAGCTCGTGAAGGCCCCCGGCCGCGACTACTACGAGGTGCTGCGGACCAAGCTCAAGTGGGGCGAAGCAGGGGCGCTGGCGACTCGTCGGGACGTCAGGTGAGCTCAGCGCCGGCTCAGCGCGGGCGCACCGTCATCCAGGGAAACACGTAGGCCTGGAGCATCGCCAGCAGCCCCACGAGGCTCGTGAGCACGAGGCTGTGGACGAGGACACGGCGCAGGATCTCGCCCTCGCGGCCGACCGCTCCCACGCCCGCCGCGCCGACCGACAGGTTCTGCGGGCTGATCATCTTGCCCATCACGCCGCCGGAGCTGTTGGTGGCCGCGGCCAGCAGCGGGTCGATGCCCGAGATCCGCGCCGTCGTCGCCTGCAGCGGACCGAAGAGCGAGTTCGAGGCGGTGTCGCTGCCGGTGAGGAACACGCCCAGCATGCCGATGAAGGCGGAGAAGAACGGGAACAGCACGCCCGTGGCGGCCAGTGCCAGCGCCAGCGAAGACGTCATGCCCGAGTAGTTCATCACCGTCGCGATCGAGAGGATGAAGGCGATCGTGACGATCGGCAGCCGGAGCTGGCGGAGCGTGCTCGCGAAGGTGACGAGGAAGGTCCGCGCCTTGAGCCCGGCCGCCATCATCGCGGAGAACGCGACGCCGGCCGCCGCGAAGACGAGCGTGCCGGCGGCGCTCAGCAGCTCGAGGCGGTAGCGCAGCGGGTAGGGCGTCGGCTGGGCCACGATCGGCGGCTCGCGCACGACCAGCGGCGTCGCCTTGCCGTCCACGACGGCGAAAGAGCCCGGCCAGGCAGTATCCCAGGCCACCTTCTTGAGCCAGGGGGCGGCGAGCTGGCCTCCCAGCACCACGAGCACCAGCACCGCGTACATCGCGTAGGCGCGCGCGACGCGGCCGGGACTGTCGCTCGTCGCCGCGTCCGGCGCCGCCGCGGCGTCGGTCGAGGTGCCGCGGTAGACCTCGCGCGGCTTCCAGACGCGGAGCAGGAGCGCGAGCGAGCCGAGGCAGGCGAGCGCCGCCAGGATGTCGGTGAGCTCGGGCCCCACGAGGTTCGACACCGCGAGCTGCACGAGCGCGAAGCTCACGCCCGCGACGAGCACGGCGGGCAGCACCTCCAGCATCCGCCGCCAGCCCGCGAGCAGGACGACGAGGTACGCGGGGATCAGCACCGAGAAGAACGGCAGCTGGCGACCGACTACCGCCGACAGATCGCGCGTCGTGGACGCGACGTCGCGCCCGAGGATCGGCGCGAGCAGGCCCCCGAGCGTCGTGATCGGCGTGCCGATCGAGCCGAAGGCCACGGGGGCGGTGTTGGCGACCAGCGCCAGCACGGCCGCGGCGACGGGCTCGAAGCCGAGCCCGGCGAGCATCGCCGCGCTGATCGCGACGGGCGCGCCGAATCCCGCGATGCCCTCGACGAGCGCGCCGAAGCCGAACGCCACGAGCAGCGCCTGCACGCGGCGGTCGGCGGTGAGCCGTGCGAGCGAGCGGCGGATCACGTCGAAGTCGCCGCTGGCGACCGTCAGGTTGTAGAAGAAGACCGCGCTCACCACGACCCAGCTGATCGGCCAGAGCCCGAACGCCATCCCGTGGGTAAGAGCCGAGACCGCCACGCCGAACGGCATCCCCCACACGAGCCAGGCGAGCCCGAACGCGGTGAGCGCACCGGCCACGGCGGCCTTCCACGGAGCGGCGCGCAGCACGGCAAGCGCCACCGCGAGCACGACGAGCGGCAGCGCGGCGACGAGCGCCGAGAGCGCGACGCTTCCGCCGACGGGGTCGTACGCCTGGTGAAAGCTGGGGGCCATGGCCGCCGATTCTATTCCTCAAGAGCGGCCTCGGCGGGGCGGCGCGGCTACCGGGTCCGCGCGACCCGGGCCAGAATCAAGTCTCGTGCTCCAGCTTCTCGCCACAGCCGTGGGAGTTCCGCTTCCCCCGCCCCTCGACCTCTATCCCGCACAGGCGGGGGCCGGGCTCGTCGAGGTGCTGTCGGCGCGGGCCCGGCTGGTGCCCTTCAACCTGGCCGCGACCGGCGTCTTCCTGCTCGCGGTGCTGCACACGTTCATGGCGCAGCGCTTCATGCGCCTCGCGCACCGGATCCAGGAGCGCCGCGACGCGCAGGCGCGGGCCGCGGGCCGCGAGCCGGCAGCGAGCATCCGGGCGGAGCTCATGCACTTCGTGGGCGAGGTGGAGGTCGTCTTCGGACTCTGGGCGGTGGTGTTGGTCGCCGTGATCGTCGCGTTCTACGACTGGCCGACCGCCGTGCACTACCTGGACGGCGGCGTGAACTTCACGGAAGCGCTCTTCGTGGTGGTGATCATGGCGCTCGCCTCGAGCCGGCCGGTCCTGGCACTCGCCGAGCGCGCGCTCGCCCAGGTGGCGGCGGTCGGCGGCGCGACTCCGGCCGCGTGGTGGCTCACGATCCTCACGCTCGCTCCGCTGCTCGGCTCGCTCATCACCGAGCCCGCGGCGATGACGATCGGCGCCCTGCTGCTCGTGCGCCAGTTCTACGCCCTGCGGCCGAGCCCGCGGCTCGGCTACGCGACGCTCGGCGCTCTCTTCGTCAACATCTCCGTCGGCGGGACGCTCACCCACTTCGCCGCGCCCCCCGTGATCATGGTGGCGCGTCCCTGGGCGTGGGACACCCCCTTCATGCTGTCGCGGTTCGGCGGGAAGGCCGTGCTCGGGATCCTGCTGGTGAACGCGCTCACGTTCCTCGCGTTCCGTCGAGAGCTGCGCCAGCTGCGGTCGAGCGCCGCGGAACGCCCGGGCCCGAGCGCGGCCCTGGCGCCGGTGCCCGGCTGGGTCGTGGCCGTCAACCTCGGCTTCATGGCCTTCACGGTGGTGAACGCCCACCACCCCCCGCTGCTCGTCGCGGGCTTCCTCTTCTTCCTCGGCTTCGCGCAGGCCACGGCGGCCCACCAGGGGAGCGTCGACCTGAAGGCGCCGCTGCTCGTGGGCTTCTTCCTGGCGAGCCTCGTGGTCCACGGAGGCCTGCAGGGCTGGTGGATCGCTCCGATCCTGGAGAAGCTCACCGCGGTCCCGCTCTTCCTCGGAGCCGGCGTCCTCACGGCGTTCAACGACAACGCGCTCGTGACCTACCTCGCGACCCTGGTGCCGGGGCTGTCGGACGCGGGGCGCTACGCGATCGTGGCCGGAGCGGTGGCCGGCGGCGGCCTCACCGTGATCGCGAACGCCCCGAACCCCGCCGGCCAGTCGATCCTGTCGCCCTGCTTCGAAGGCGGCATCCTGCCGCTCAACCTGCTGGCCGGCGCGAGCCTGCCCACGCTCGTCTTCGCAGCCATCTTCATGCTCTGGCAGTAGCGCGCGGCTAGTTGTTGCGGGTGAGCGTCCAGGGCCTGTTGACGACGTCGGACCCCTTCGCGGCGCCGACGAGCGTCATGACGTCCGGGCCCGCCGTTCCCGTGAACGTGACCGGGGCGAGGCCCGGGCGCGTGACGGTGAAGGTCACCGTACCCGTCTCGCTGACTCTTCCCTCGACGATGCCCTCGCGCGGATCGTCCTGGTACCTTCCCGCGAAGGTCGAGACCGTCCTGCGTGATCGACACGCGGCCGTAGTCGCCTGACCATCGGGCGGTGACGCTCCTCACCGGGACGTTCAGGCTTGCCTGGGCCGACCCTGCCTCGCTGCTGCTGACGGTCACCGTCGCGACGTAGGTGCCCTCGCTGGCGTAGACGTGAGTGATCGAGTCGCCGCCCATCGCGGTGTAGCCGTCTCCGAAGTCCCAGGAATAGGACAGGGAACCTCCGGTGGGATTCGACGCGAGCCGGTTCTCGAGAATCACCGAGGTGCCGACGATCGCGCCGGCCGGCGCGATCGCGATCGTGCCTGGGAACCCCTCGGTGGGTCCTACCGGCGAGTGCTCGGACTGGCCGCAGCCGGCCGCGATCACGGCGAGGCTGCCGACGACCGCCCTGACGGCCTGCCATTGAATTCGCTGGGTCATGTCCCCCTCCTTGTGTATCTGCAGACAACATCGCTCGGGAGGTCCAGCCGCGCCCTATCGAAAGCCTCACTTTTGGCTGACGACAGCGCGAATCAGGAATGGCCGGGCAATGCGCCCTGCCTTACACTCGGGCGTCTCGTGCCCGGGTGGAGACGCGTCCTGGAGGCGTCAGTGGCGATGACCGTGCAGTTCGCCGGGTTCGTCTTCGACGAAGATCGACGCCAGCTGCTTCGCGGCAGCGAGGTCCTGCACCTCGAGCCAAAGGCCTTCGAGCTGCTGGCCCTGCTGCTCTCGCGCCGGCCGAACGCCATCGCGAAGGCGGAGATACGCGAGGCCATCTGGCCCGGCGCCCACGTGAGCGAGTCCTCGCTGCCCGGCCTCGTCGGCGACCTGCGCGCGGCGCTCGGCGACGACTCGAAGAACTCCCGCTTCATCCGGACCGTCCCGCGCTACGGCTATGCCTTCTGCGGGGACGTCGTGGTCGGCGCCCCTGGCCCGGCGCACGCCGCCCGCTGGACGGCCGTGTGGGCGGCACACGAGGTCCCCCTCCCCGACGGGGAGCACTTGATCGGACGAGGCGAGGACTGCCGCATACGAAGCGACTCGGCGAGCGTCTCCCGCCATCACGCGCTGGTCCGTGTCACCTCGGAGCGGCTCCTGGTCGAGGACCTCGGCAGCCGCAACGGCACCTGGGTGCACGGCCGCCGCCTCGCGGGGCCGGCAGAGCTCAGCGCCGGCGACGCGGTGCGCGTCGGCCCCGAGGTGATCCGGTTCGTGACCGCGCGCAGCGACGACTCGACGGTCGCGGACTGAGGCGCGGCCGCCGCGCGGAGGTCAGGCGCGGCCTTCCGAAGCCGCCCGCTGCGCGGCCGAGCGGCGCGCGTGGACCATCCGCAGCGCCACACCGCAGCTCGCCGTGCGGGAGCGCACGCTGTCGGACCGGCTCGTGAGGATGATCGGCACGCGCGCGCCCAGCACCAGGCCCGCGCTGTCGGCGTTGGCCAGGAAGCTGAGCTGCTTCGCCAGGCTGTTGCCCGACTCGAGGTCGGGGGCGAGCAGGATGTCGGGGTCGCCGGCGACCTCCGAGCGGATGCCCTTCGTGCGCGCCGCCTCGCGGCTGATCGCGTTGTCGAAGGCGAGCGGGCCGTCGAGCAGGCCGCCCGTGATCTGGCCGCGCTCCGCCATCTTGCAGAGCGCCGCCGCGTCGATCGTGGACTGCATCTTGGACGTCACCGTCTCGACGGCGGACAGGATCGCCACCTTCGGCAGCGCCACGTCCAGCGAGCGCGCGAGGTCGATCGCGTTCTGCACGATGTCCACCTTGTCCTCGAGTGTCGGAGCGATGTTGATCGCGCCGTCCGTGATGATCAGCACCTTCGGGTAGGTCGGCACGTCCATCAGGAACACGTGGCTGATGCGGCGGCCCGTGCGCAGCCCGACCTCCTTCGCGACCACCGCGGACATCAGCTCGTCGGTGTGGAGGCTGCCCTTCATCAGGACCTCCGCCTCGCCGGCGCGCACGAGCTCCACCGCCTTCGCGGCCGCGGCGTGGCTGTGCGGCACGTCCACGATCCGCACGCCGTCGAGGGCGGCCCCGATCTCCTTCGCGACCGACGCGATCTTCGCGGCAGGGCCCACCAGGATCGGCACGATCAGCTTCAGGCGCGCGGCGTCCAGGGCGCCCGCGAGCGCCGATGCCTCGCAGGGATGGGCGACCGCGGTCGTCGCCGGGGCGAGGCCGCTGCAGAGCGCCAGCAGCTGCTCGTACTTGCCAGAACCTGTTTTCATCGCGAACGGATTCTATCTCGCCGCCGAAAAGGCTTGCCTGCACCCTGCCGCGGCGCTAGGCTCGTTCGTCAGGAGGGCCCCATGAAGGCGAATCATTTCGCACCGGCCCTGGCTCTTTCTCTCGTCGTGGCGCTCGCCGGCCCGTCGGCCGAAGCCCAGCACCGCGGCGGCGGCGGTGGCGGCGGCTCACACGGTGGCGGCGGTGGCTGGCACGGCGGTGGGGGCTCCCACGGCGGCGGTGGCGGCTGGCACGGCGGCGGTGGTTCCCACGGCGGCGGCTACGGCTACGCGGTCCCGCGTGGAAGCAGCGGTGGCTGGCATGGCGGCGGTGTCGCCGGCGCTCGCCATCCCCAAGGTGGCACCGGCTACTACGGCCGCTACTACGGGGGCCACGGCCACTACGGCGGCCACTATGGCGGGTACTACGGGGGCTACTACCGGCCGTACTACCCGTACTACTACGGCGGCTACTGGCCGTACTACGGCTCGTCCTTCGCGCTCTCCTTCGGCTGGGGCTCCCCGTACTACTACAACGTCCCGCCGCCGTACGCGGGCATGTCCTACAGCTACGCGCCGAGCGATTCGTCCGGATACTCGATGCAGGCACCGAGCGACGACGAGCGTGTCTACCGCGACGACGAGCAGCCGGCGCCCGAGCCGCGACAGGCCGAGCCGCGCCAGGCCGAGCCTCCGTCGCGACGACCCGCGACGCGGGCTCGCTCCGCCTCGAGGTTCGCCCGGAGGACACGTCGGTCTACGTGGACGACGGCTTCCGTGGAACGGCGCGCGAGGCGCGCATCCTGCGGCTCGGCGCGGGGCGCCACACGATCGAGCTGGTGCGACCGGGCTACGCGATCGAGCGGCACGAGGTGGAGATCGTGACCGGCGAGCGGAGCGACCTGCTCGTCGAGATGCTGCGGCCGCGCTAGGCGATCGGCCGGCCCGCCGGGCGATCAGGCCTCGAACTTCACCCGCTGCGCCTGCTTCTGGGCGACGAGCGCCAGCTCCATCGCGCGGAAGCAGTGCGCCTGCGGCATCGCGGTCTCGGTCCGGTTGATCACGTCGTCGACGAGCTGCGGACCGTAGTTGAGCGGGGTGTCCGCGCAGTCCACGTAGCGGGTCTCCTTCCCGTCCACGAGGAAGAGGTGGCTGCCTCCCTGCCGCGGGCCGCCGAGGTCGATGTTCTTGCGGATCTCGATGAACCCGTTCGAGCCGAGGATCGTGAGCCGGCCGTCGCCCCAGGTCGCGAGGCCGTCGGGTGTGAACCAGTCGACGCGGATGTAGCCGGCGCCCCTGTCGCCGCGCAGCATCACGTCGCCGAAGTCCTCGAGCTCCGGGTACTGCGGGTGGTGGGTGTTGCCGACCTGCGAGGCCACGACCTCGGCCTTCGTCGAGCCCGTGAAGAACAGGAACTGGTCGAACTGGTGCGAGGCGATGTCGCACAGGATGCCGCCGTACTTCGCGCGCTCGAAGAACCAGGCGGGCCGCGTGTTGGCGTTCAGCCGGTGCGGGCCGAGGCCGATCGTCTGGACCACGTCGCCGATCGCGCCGGCCTTCACGAGCTCGCCGGCCTTCACGGTGGCCCGGTTCTCGAGCCGCTCGCTGTAGCAGATCGAGTAGATGCGCTTCGTCTCCGCCTGGACCTTGCGCACCTCGGCGAGCTGCTCGAGCGTCGTGATGCCGGGCTTGTCGGCCATGAAGTCCTTGCCGTGCCGTCATCACGCGGATGCCGAGCGGGGCGCGCTCGCTGGCGATCGCCGCGCTCACGACGAGCTTGACCGCGCCGTCCTCGAGGATCTCGCGCTCGTCCTTGGCGCGCCTGGCCTGCGGGAAGCGCTTCGAGTAGGCGGCCGCGAGGTCGTCCTCGGGCGCGTAGAACGACACGAGCTCGCCGCCGCCGCGGATCACCGCCTCGGTCTGGCCGCTGATGTGGCCGTGGTTGAGGCCGATCGCGGCGAAGCGGATGCGCGCGGGCTTCGGCGGAGCGGCCGCGGGCTGCTGCGCGGCCGCGCGACGCGGACGCGCCGCGGCGAGCGCCGTCGCGGCGACGCCGGTGAGCGACTGACGGAGGAAGGCGCGACGATCGTTCGGATTCTTCATGGCGGCGCGATCGTACCACCGCCCCGAAGCCGCGGCAGCCCCGTTACGACGGGAAGCCCATGCGCCGCACGAGGTCGAGGTAGCGCGGGTCGGATCGCAAGGGTGCGAGGCGCGGATCGAGGCGGAGGTACGCGAGCACGGTCGAGCGCTCCTGGTAGGCCCGCTCGAGCCACTCGAGGGCGCGGTCCTTCTCGCCGAGCCCGGCGTGGATGAGCGCGAAGTAGTAGGACGGGACGTAGTTCGTGCGGGAGCGCTCCTCGAGCGCCTTCAGCACCTCGAGCGCCTGTGCCCGCTGCCCGAAGCGCGCGCTCGCGTGCGCGAGCGAGATCCTGATGTTCAGGCTCTGCGACAGCTCCGTGGCCTGCTTGAGCGCGGCGAGCGCTTCCGTCCCCATCCCCTTCTCTTCGTACGTCAGCCCGATGCCCCAGCGAGCCACCGCGAGCTTGGGCTCGGCCCGGCTGATCTCCACCAGCTCCGCGAGCGCTGCGTCGTAGCGCACCCTGGAAGTAGGAGAGAAGCGCGCGGTTGGCGCGCAGCGACAGCTCGCGCGGATCGAGCTCCTCGGCCTTGCGGATCTCCGCGATCGCCTCCGGCATGCGCCCGGACGCCGCGAGGAAGCGGCTGTAGGAGAAGTGGGCGTCGGCGAAGTTCGGCCGCAGGTCGAGGGCCTTGCGGAACTCGCGATCGGCGCCCGCCCAGTCCCACTCGTAGTAGGCGCGGATGTAGGCGAGCGACGCGTGGGCCTCGGGCAGCGTCTCGTCGAGCTCCACGGCCTTCTGCGCGGCCGCGCGCGCCTTCGGGAAGACCTCGGCGGGCGCCTGCGAGCTGTAGAAGGGCAGCACCGCGTAGTAGCTGGCGATCCCCGCGTGGGCCGCGGCATAGTCGTCCTGGAGCGCGAGCGCCCGCTCGAACTGCTCGCGGGCCCCGCGCAGCCCCTCCTCGCTCCCCTCGTCGAGCAGGAAGCGGCCGCGCAGGTAGGCCTCGTAGGCCTTGGCGGCGACGGGGCGCTTCGGCGCGAGACGGCTGCGCTCGTCGACCGTCAGCTCGGCCTCGATCTGCCCGGCGATCGCTCCGGCGATCTCCCCCTGCAGGGCCAGGACGTCCCCGAGCTCGCGCTCGAAGCTCCTCGCCCACAGGTGGGTCTCGCTCGCGCCCTGGACGAGCTCGGCCGTGATGCGCACGCTGTCGCCGGAGCGGGTGAAGGAGCCTTCCACGACCGCCTCGACGCCCAGCTCGCGCGCGATGTCGCGCAGCCGCTGCTTCGTTCCCTTGTACTGCATCGCCGACGTCCGGGAGATGACCTTCACGGAGCGGATCTGCGCCAGGCTCGCCGTCAGCGCGTCCGTCATGCCGTCGGCGAAGTAGTCCTGCGCGGGATCGCCCGAGAGGTTCTGCAGCGGAAGCACCGCGAGCGACCGCAGGCGAGAGCTCTCGCGCGCGCCGAACAGGCGCTCGCGGACGCGTCCGGCGTCGAGAGCGACGGCGACGGCCATCGCGAGAGCCACGACGCCCGCCGCGACCTTCAGGATCGTGCCGCGGCGAGCCGGGACCGGCGGCACGGCGGCCAGAGCACTTCCGACGCTCGGGCTCTCGCGCAGCGCGAACGCCAGGTCGCGGGCCGACTGGAAGCGACGCTCGGGCGCCTTCTCGAGGCAGCGGCGCACGACGCGCTCGAGCGGAGTGCGCGGCGCTGTCGGGGCGCAGCGGCTTCGGCTCGTCCCGCAGGATCGCGCTCATCGTCTCGGCGCTCGACGCGCCCGCGAACGCGCGCCGGCCGGAGAGCATCTCGTAGAGCACCGCGCCGAAGGAGAACAGGTCCGATCGCGGGTCGGTCGCGAGCCCCTTCACCTGCTCCGGGGACATGTAGCCGACCGTTCCCATGACGACACCCGGCTGGGTGCCGGCCGTGAACGTGGGGGCCTCGGTCGGCGGCTCGTCGCTTCTTTCCGGGTGCGTCAGCTTCGCCAGGCCGAAGTCGAGGATCTTCACGCGGCCGTCGCGCGTGACGAAGAGGTTCTCGGGCTTGAGGTCGCGGTGGACGATCCCCTTCTCGTGAGCCGCGGCCATTCCGTTCGCGATCTGGACGGCGTACTCGATCGCCTGGCCCTCGGGAAGCGCGCCCGCCGCGAGCCGCTCGCGCAGCGTCTGGCCCTCCAGCAGCTCGAAGACGACGAAGGGCGACCCGGCCTCCGAGCCAATGTCGTGGATCGTGAGGATGTTGGGATGGTTGAGGGCCGAGGCGGCGAGCGCTTCCTGCTCGAAGCGGCGGAGCCGCTCCTTGTCCTGCGTGACGCTCTCGGGAAGCACCTTGACCGCGACCTCGCGGCGCAGCCGCGTGTCGCGCGCCCGATACACCTCGCCCATGCCGCCCGCGCCGAGGGGCGCGAGGACTTCGTACGCGCCCAGCCGTGCGCCGGGTGCCAGGGGCATCGGGAGGTTCGCGAGATTCTAGCGCGCCCGTACCGGCCGTCGAGCCCTGGTCAGGGCAGGCGCAGGACGTTGTCGGGCTCGGACGGCGGCACGAGCGCGATCGAGTCGATCGCGACCGGGCCGCCCGAGCGCAGCACGACGCGCAGGTCGGCCCCGCCCGAGTCCGCGTAGAAGTAGGGCAGGCGGAGCCGGAACGGTCCGGAGACGGTCGCGTCGCGCCAGCGCGTGCCGCCGGCCGAGCCGCTCTCGGCCAGGCCGAGCCGGCCGCTGCCGCGGCCCGCGACGCGGATCTCCAGCCGCCGCGGACGCGCTCCATCGCGCACCCGGAAGCCCACGCCGTCGCCTTCCGCCGCGAGCACGAGCTGGCCCGCCTCGAAGCGCGCGCCGCCGTCGAAGCGCAGGCCGTCGAAGGTCTGGTCGGCTCCGGTCGGCGCGGGCGGGATCCTCGCGAACGAGACGAACGAGCCGGCGTGGCCGCTCGGCGCGAACGTCCGTTCGTGGCTCGTCAGCCGCCGGCCTTCGAGCGCCGGAACCGCGACGCGCGCGACACGCTCGCGCGCGTGGAACGCGATCGGTCCGTTGCGCGAAGTCCCAGCACCGAGTCCGGGCGCGACGACGCGCGCGCGGCGTCGACCTTGTCCCAGCGGCCGTCGTAGCTCACGAGGCCGAGCGCCTGGACGCCGATCGACGCCAGCACCAGGATGCTCGCCACGGTCCGCAGCGCCGCGAAGCCCTCGGGCAGGTACAGCAGCAGCAGCGGCCAGGCCGGAGCGAGCGAGGCGCGGTCCCCAGAACGGTCCCTCGTTCCAGCCGCCGACGGCAGCCAGCCAGGCGACGTGCGCCGTGGCAGCGGCGAGACACGCGAGCGGCAGGAGGCGGCTCGGCTGCGCCTGGTCCCACATGCGGTGCTTCGGAGCGCGCAGCGAGCGGACCAGGCCCACGAGCGCGACGATCGCCACCGGCACGAACAGCAGCAGGCCCTTCGCGGGCGACGCGAGGAGCGCCAGCGCGCCGGCCGAGACCGCCGCCGGAGACGCCACGGACGGCGGCGCCACGAGCGATCCCAGGCCGGCGAGCACGCCCGGCAGCGACCAGGCGAGCACCATCAGGCCCGGGCCGCGCCAGCGTGCGATCACGGCGAGCGCCGAGCACCAGCGCGAGCGGCGCCGTCGTGGGCTGGAGCGCGACCGCGAGCCCGAGCGGCAGGCCGGCCTGCGCGGCGGGCAGCGCGCGGTCTTCCTGCTCGGCGCGCACCAGCAGCAGCGCCGCGAAGGCCACCGCGAAGGTCGCGGCCGCCTCGCCCGACCAGGCCTGTGCGGCCGAGGCGAGCGTGGTGCCGAGCGCGAGCACGAAGCCCGCCCAGCGGCCCTCCGCGGGACCGTGGCGGCGTGCGACGGCCGCGAAGAGAGCGCCGGCGGCGAGCGCCGCGAAGAGCGCCGCGAGCGCCTTGCCCAGCGAGCGACGCACCGGTGGCGTCGATCTCCAGCACGAGGCCCGCGAGCGCCAGGGCGGCCGAGAGCACGAGACCCGCGGCCCACGACGTCGCGGGCGCGCTCAGCGCGCGGCCGTTGGCGGCGAGCAGCAGGAACACGGCGAGCACGACGACGAGCGTCGCGGCGAGCGCCGGCCCGCGGGACCGGACGCGGGGCAGCGGCTCCCTGGCGTGAGCGCGGACGCCCATCGCTCAGGAGCTGGCGCGGCGCCGCTGGTAGCGGTTGACCGCGCGGTTGTGGTCGCGGAGCGTCTCGCTGAACTCGTGCGTGCCGTCGTTTCGGCTCACGAAATAGAGCTCCTTGCCGGGGGTCGGGTCGAGCACCGCACGGATCGAGTCCTTCCCCGGCGACCCGAGCGGCCCCGGCGGCAGCCCGGCGTGACGATAGGTGTTGTACGGCGAGTCGATCTCGAGGTCGCGCTTGCGGATGTTGCCGTCCCAGCGCCCGGCCAGCTTGAGCGCGTAGATCACCGACGGGTCGGTCTGCAGCGGCATGTGCCGCTCGAGGCGGTTCCAGAAGACCGTGGCGATCCGCGGCCGCTCGCCGGGCCGCGCGGTCTCGAGCTCGACGATCGAGGCGAGCGTCACGACCTGCCGCACGGTCAGCCCCTTCTCGGCGATGCGCCCGAGCTCGGGCTCGATCACCGACGCGGAAGCGCTCGAGCATGCGCCGCACGAGCACCCGCGGCGCATCGGGGGACTGCGGCAAGTCGTAGGTGTCCGGGAAGAGATAGCCCTCGAGGCTCGACGCCCCGGGATCGAGGTCGCGGATCGGAGCCGGATCGCGGGCGATGGCGAGGAAGGCGTCGAGGCTCATCCCCTCCGCGACGACGAGCTGGGCGATCTCGTCCAGGCTGCGGCCCTCGGGCACGGTGAGGTCCCGCCGGACGACGTCGCCGCGCGCGAGCGCGTCGAGGATGCCCTGCACCGAGAGCGGCCCGGAGAGCGCGTACTCGCCGGCCTTGAGCTGGCTCGAGACGCCGCGCCGGAGCGCGAGCACGCGGAACACCAGCGGGTGGCTCACGAGGCCCATCGCGTGCAGCTGGCGGGCGATCGCGGCGGCGCTGGCGCCGGGCGGGACGACGAAGCGCACCGGCAGCAGCCCCGCCTCGATCTTGGTGGACGAGATCTCGTAGCGCCACGCCGCGGCCGCGGCGCCGCCGAGCACGACCAGCACCGCGAGCCACGGCGCGAGGCGGCGTCCCCGTTCGCGCGACACCACTTCCTGGCGCGGGCGCGGCGGATTCCGGCTTCGGCTTGTAGCCCAGCCGGTTCAGGCGCGGCCCCCCAAAGGCACGGCCTTGCGCTCGTCGAGCAGCTCCTGGAGGATCAGGCACGCCGCCGCCTGGTCGAGCTTCTGCTTGCGCGCGCGGCGGCGCACGCCGGCCTCGGCGAGCCGCTCGGAGGCGGCGACGGAGCTCAGCCGCTCGTCCCGGGTGGTGACCGGGACGCGCAACGCCCGCCGCAGCCGCTCGACGAAGGCCGCCACCTTCTCCGCCTGCGGACCCGGGGTCCCGTCGAGCCGGAGCGGCAGTCCCACCACGACCTCCGCGGCCTGCTGCTCGCGCACGAGCGCCGCCACCTGCTGCACGTCCTGGCGCGGGCCCCGCGCGCGCAGCGTCGTGAGCCCCGACGCGAGAGTCCGGGTCTCGTCGGAGACCGCCACCCCGATCCGCACGTCCCCCACGTCCAGGGCCAGGAGGCGCACTCTCGGCCAGTATAGCGACGGCCCGTTTGCCTTGACACCCCCGGAGCGCTCTGCAATCCTCGCGCGGGCAGTTGCTCGGAGTGTGCGACGTGGCCGAACCGAAGTACCGCATTCTTCGCGAGCTGGGGGCAGGAGGCATGGGCACGGTCCGCAAGGGACTGCTGCTCGGCCAGGCCGGCTTCCAGCGCCCGATCGTCATCAAGCAGCTGCGCACGCCGGAGCCCGAGCACCTGCGCCTCTTCGTCGAGGAGGCGCGCCGGTACGCGGTGCTCGACCACGAGAACATCGGCCGCATCTTCGACTTCGAGCGGATCGACGGCGAGCTCTGCATCGTGCTCGAGTACATCGACGGCTGGAGCCTGGTCGAGTACCTCGAGCGCCACCGCGAGCTCGGCTACCTGCCCGACGTCGACCTGTCGATCTTCATCGCGAGCCGCGTCTGCCGCGGGCTGCAGTACGTGTTCGAGAAGGTGCGCATCGTGCACCGCGACATCAGCCCGAGCAACGTGATGATGACGACCGAGGGCACGGTCAAGCTGATCGACTTCGGGATCGCCGCGCGCAGCGGCACGCGCGAGAGCTATCTGGCCGGCAAGCCCTCCTACATGGCGCCCGAGATGGTGATCGAGATGCGCGCCGACCACCGCAGCGACATCTTCTCGCTCGGCAGCGTGCTGTTCGAGATGCTGACCGGCGAGCGGCTCTTCACCGGCGAGAGCACGGCCGAGATCCTGGAGCGCGTGGTGTCGGGCGACATCCCGAAGGCGAAGTCGATCAACCCGGCGGTGCCCGAGGCGGTGGAGGCGATCCTCTCGCGCGCCCTCGAGCGCGCCTCGGCGCGCCGCTTCTCGACCGCCGCGGCGATGGGCGAGGCGTGCGAGCACTTCCTGTACGACAAGGGCTACGGCCCGACGAACCTGACGCTCAAGCACTACCTCGGCTCGATCTTCGGCGAGGGCTTCGTGAGCGACGAGGCGGAGCCGCTGCAGCACGAGCCGACGCTCGTGCCGCTGCACGACGACATGCGCGGCGAGCCGTTCGACGACGGCATCACCACGCGCGCCGCCCCGCTCGAGCGCGTGATCATGCGCGGAACCACTCCGCGCCCCGGCGGCCTGCGCACACCGGGCGGCTCGCGCACGCCGCCCGCGCGGCCGAAAACGCCGAAGCGCTAGCGCTCGAGGAGACGACGGGTGGGCCTCACGACGGGCCAGCGCCTCGGAGCGTACGCCGTCGTGGCCCCGCTCGGCGCGGGCGGCATGGGCGAGGTCTGGCGCGCGACCGACACCCGGCTCGGACGCGACGTCGCGCTCAAGCTGCTGCCCGCCGCCTTCGCTTCCGACCCCGATCGGCTGGCCCGCTTCGAGCGCGAAGCCAAGCTGCTGGCGTCGCTCTCCCACACCCACATCGCCGGCCTCTACGCGCTCGAGGAGGCGACCCTCGAAGGCAGCGCGAGCCCGGTGCGCTTCCTCGCGATGGAGCTGGCCGAAGGCGAGGACCTCGCCGAGCGCCTGAAGCGCGGCGCCATCCCCGTCGGACGAGGCGATCGCGATCGCGCGGCAGATCGCCGAGGCGCTCGAGGCCGCGCACGAGAAGGGCATCGTCCACCGCGACCTGAAGCCCGCGAACGTGAAGCTCTCCGCCGACGGTCACGTCAAGGTCCTCGACTTCGGCCTCGCCAAGGCCTGGGGCAGCGACGGCGACGCCGCGCCCGAGAGCTCCGACTGGTCCCGCTCTCCCACTCTCGCGCGCACCGGGACCGCCGCGGGCCTGATCCTCGGCACGGCCGCGTACATGTCCCCCGAGCAGGCACGCGGCAAGCCGGTGGACAAGCGGGCCGACGTCTGGTCCTTCGGCGTGCTGCTGTTCGAGATGCTGACGGGCAAGCGGCTCTTCGACGGCGAGACGGTGTCGGACGTGCTCGCCGCCGTGCTCACGCGCGAGCCGCAGTGGAACGAGCTGCCGGCCGCGACGCCGCCGTCCGTCCGGCGCCTGCTGCGTCAGTGCCTCGAGCGCAATCCGAAGAACCGCCTTCACGACATCGCCGACGCGCGCCTGGCGCTCGACGAGGCGATCCGCGGGGTGCCGGAGGACGCTCCCGCCGCCGTACTCCCGCAGCCCGCGCCGCTCGTGTGGCGCGCTCTACCGTGGGCAGTCGCGGGCGCTCTGGCGCTGCTGCTGTGCTCGCCCTTCGAGCGCCCTGGCGGCCGGCCCCGGAGCCGGCGAAGGCCGTGCGCCTGAGCGTCGAGCTGGGAGCGGACATGTCGCTCGCGACCACGGGCTTCGGAGTGGGGACGGCCGCGGTGCTCTCGCCCGGACGGCAGCCTGCTCGCTTTCGTGGCGCAAAGAACTGCGGGCGGCAGGCCACAGCAGCTCTACGTGCGGCCGCTCGACCAGCTGCAGGCGTCTCCGCTGTCCGGGCACGGAGAACGCTCGCAACCCGTTCTTCTCGCCCGACGGGCAGTGGCTCGCGTTCTTCGCCGGCGGCAAGCTCAAGAAGGTGGCGGTCACCGGAGGCGCCGCCGTCACGCTGTGCGATGCGCCCGACGACCGCGGCGGGACCTGGATCGACGACGGGACGATCGTCTTTGCGCCTCAGGGCCGAAGCGGGCTGTCACGCGTGTCCGCCGACGGAGGAGTACCGGAAGTCGTGACGTCTCTCGATCCTGCAGACGCGGAGATCACGCACCGCTGGCCGCAGGCGCTCCCTGGAGGCCGCGCCGTGCTCTACACCGCCGCACAGCCAGGTGGGCGACTTCGAGGGCGCGAGCCTCGTCGTCCAGCCGTTGCCCAGCGGCCCGCGGCGCGTCGTTCAGCGCGGCGGATACCACGGCCGCTATCTCGGGAGCGGCCACCTGGTCTACATGCACGAGGGGACGCTGTTCGCGGTGCCTTTCGATCCAAGTCGTCTCGAGCGGAGCGGACCGCTTGTCCCGGTGCTACCTGGCATCGCTTCCGCTGCGGGGTTCGCGGGGGCGCAGTTCGCCTTCTCGGATCGGGGGACGTTCGTATTCCTGCCCGGCCGGAGCGTCGGGAGCGAAATGTCCATCCTGTGGCTGGGCCGGGAAGGCCAGCCGCAGCCGTTGCGAGCCCTCGCCCGCCGCTACAGGAACCTCCGATTCTCTCCCGATGGCCGGAAGCTCGCGATGGACATCCAGGAGGGAAACCAGCTCGACCTGTTTGTCTACGAATGGCAGCGCGACACGCTGTCGCGCCTGACATTCGATAGCGCCTCGGACCAGTGGCCGGTGTGGACGCCGGACGGCCGCCGCATCGCCTTCGGCTCCGACCGGGCCAACAAGGCGACGTTCAATCTCTACTGGCAGCGCGCAGACGGAACGGGCGAAGCGCAGCGGCTGACGGAAAGCAAGAATCCGCAATGGCCCACGTCGTGGCATCCGAGCGGGAAGCACCTGGCCTTCACCGAGCAGCATCCGCAGACGTTCAACGACGTCATGATCCTGCCGCTGGAGGGCGACGAAGCGTCCGGATGGCGGCCGGGGAAACCCGTGGCTTTCCTGAACAGTCCTGCCGTCGAAAGCCATGCGACCTTCTCCCCCGACGGGCGCTGGCTCGCGTACCAGTCCAACGAGGGAGGTGTCGCCGAGGTCTACGTACGGCCTTTCCCGGGCCCGGGTGGAAAATGGCAGATCTCGACCGGTGGGGGCCTCTACGCCGCGTGGTCGCGAGCCGGGAAGGAGATCTTCTACCAGAAGGACGACGGGAGCATCTGGGTGGCGACGTACGTCGCGGAGGGAAACTCGTTTCGCGCGGAGACGCCCCGGGAGTGGTCGCCGGAGCGGATGCAGCCCCTGCCGACGGCGATCCGGTCCTTCGATCTGCACCCGGACGGCCAGCGCCTTGCCGTCCTGATGGCCCCAGAAGAGATGACCGCTGCCAAGCGGGACCACCTGGTCTTCATCCTGAACTTCTTCGACGAGCTGCGCCGGCTCGCGCCGCCCTCCCCGGCCCGGTAGCGAGGCCGCGCGACTTCGCTCGGCTCCGACTCCGTCCGGACGGAGTCGCGTTCGTGACAACTCGTTCCGGACGAGTGCGGCGATTCCCACGACGTGCTTACCGGCCGTCGCGAGGCGTCGGGTAGACTGTTTCGGCTGTCGCTTCGGCCGACACTTCACTGCTCGGGCAGGTGCACTTGATGCTTCCGCGTTTGCGCCGCATTCGTCCTCGAGCCTGGCCCTCGCTCGCGGCCGCGGCCCTCCTCCTCTCGTCGCTCGTTGCCTGCCAGAAGGGGCCCGAGGGCGGCAAGCCGCTGCGGCGCACCAAGCAGCGCGTGTTCGTGATCGGGTTCGACGGCATGGACCCGACGCTCGCGCAGAAGTTCATGGACGAGGGCAAGCTGCCGAACCTGAAGGCGCTCGCGGGCGAGGGCGTCTTCTCGCGGCTCGGCTCGACGCAGCCCTCGGAGTCGCCGACCGCCTGGTCGAGCTTCGCGACCGGCGTCAATCCCGGCAAGCACAGCATCTACGACTTCCTGATCCGGGACCTCGCGACCTACTTCCCCGACTTCAACATGATCAAGAAGGAGCCGCCCGAGTTCCTCTGGGGCCTGATCCCGATCGAAGCCGCCGAAGATCACGTCGATGCGCGGCGGCACCTCCTTCTGGAAGACGGCCTCGGCCGACGGTGTCAACTCCGTCGTGCTGACCGTGCCGGTCACGTTCCCGCCCGAGGAGCTGCACCACGGCCAGATGCTGGGCGGGCTGCCGCTGCCGGACCTGCGCGGCACGCTCGGCACCTTCTACTACTGGGCGACCGACCTCAGCTCGTACGAGGAGGGCAACACCGAGTTCGGCGGCTTCCTGAAGCGGCTGCTGCTCGACGGCGGCGTCTCCGAGACGACGCTGCGCGGGCCCGAGAGCCCGATCCTGAAGCAGGAAGAGGCGAAGCTGCGCGAGAAGAAGAAGCAGGGTGCGCTCTCCGAGAAGGAGCAGGCGCGGCTCGACGCGCTCGCGACCGGCAAGGACATCAACCTGCCGATGAGCGTGCGCTGGACCGAGGGCTCGGGCGTCGCCGACATCGAGATCCAGGGCCAGAAGCTCCACCTGAAGGCCGGCGAGTGGAGCGACTGGGTCCCGCTCACCTTCAAGATCAACGTGCTCGTGAGCATCCACGGCATGACGCAGTTCAGCGTGCTCGAGGCCGGGCGCGAGCTGCGGATCTACGCCTCGCCGGTGAACATGGACCCGCGCAACCCGCCGATCCCGATCACCTACCCGGCCTCGTTCTCGAAGGAGCTCGCCGCGCAGATCGGGCTCTACCGCACGCTCGGCTGGGCCGAGTCGGGCGACAAGCCGCTCAACGAGGGCCGGCTCGACGAGGCGCAGTTCCTCTACGACTCCGACCGCGCGATGGACGACCGCGAGAAGATCATCCTCAAGCGGCTCGAGACGGACGACTGGGACCTGTTCGTGGCGGCGATCGAGACCACCGACCGCATCTCGCACATGATGTGGCGGCTCGATCGACCCGAAGCACCCGATGTACGACGCGGCGCTCGCTGCGAAGTACGGCGACGCGATCGAGAAGGTCTACCGGCGCGCGGACGACCTCGTCGGGCGCCTGCGGCAGAAGGTGCCGAAGGACGCCGTCTTCATGGTCATGTCCGACCACGGCTTCCACTCGTTCCGCCGCGAGGTGAACCTCAACACCTGGCTGGTCCAGAACGGCTACATGATCGTGCAAGGGCCAGAGCCAGCGAGAAGAACCTCGCAGGACCTCTTCGGCCGCGGCAAGTTCTTCGAGGGCGTCGACTGGTCGCAGACGAAGGCCTACGCGGTGGGCCTCGGCCAGATCTACTTCAACCTGAAGGGACGCGAGGCCAAGGGCATCGTCTCGGCGGGCGAGGAGTACCGGAAGCTCCAGGACGAGATCCGCGACAAGCTGCTGCCGCTCAAGGACCCCGAGACGGGCGATCGCGTCTTCCAGGACATCTACAAGCGCGACGACATCTACAAGGGCGAGTACATCCAGATGGCGCCCGACCTGCAGGTCGGCTTCCTCGACGGCTACCGCGTGGGCTGGCAGGACACGCTCGGCACGATCCGGCGCGGCGTCGTCGAGAACAACAACAGGAAGTGGTCGGGCGACCACTGCGCGACGGCCACCGAGATCTCGCACGGCGTCTTCTTCTCGAACCGCAAGATCGCGAGCGCCTCGCCGCACATCATGGACCTGGCGCCCTCGATCCTGAAGCTGCTCGAGGTGCCCGTCCCCGCCGACTACGACGGCAAGCCGCTCTGGTGATGACGAGCGCGCTCCTCGTCGTCGCTCTGCTGGCGGCGCCGCAGGAGCCGCCCGCCGCGCAGCCGACGCCCGCCGTCTCTGCTTCGCCGCCGCCCGCTGCCGCGCCCGCGACCGACGACGACCGCCTGCGGAAGGTGCAGGAGCGCCGCGCGGCGCTCGAGCAGGAGCTCAAGAAGATGCGCGGCGAGGAGAAGAGCCTGCTCGGCGAGGTCGAGCAGCTCGAGCTCGAGCTGCAGCTGCGCAGCGACGAGCTCGTCGAGATCCAGATCTCGCTGAAGCGCACGCGCGCGCAGCTCGACGCGACGGTGCTCCGCGTCAAGCAGCTCGAGACGAGCCTGGCGGAGGCGCGCCCCGCGCTCGCGCGCCACGCGCGCGCTCTCTACAAGCTCGGCGACACGAGCTACCTCCGGCTGCTGCTCTCGATCGAGCGGCCCGCGGACTTCTTCCGCGGCTACCGCCTGATCACGACGCTCGCGCGCCGCGACAACGCGCGGGTGGCGCAGTTCCGCGAGGACCTCGCCGCCCACACCACCGAGCGGGCCGCGCTCGAGAAGCGCACGCAGGAATCGATCGCGCTACGGAACAAGCTGGCGGCCGCGCGCCACAACCTCGACGCGCAGCGCGCGCGCAAGACGGAGCTGCTGACGTCGCTCGTCGAGCGCAAGGAGCTGAACGCGGCCTACGTGGACGAGCTGGGCCAGGCCGAGACGCGGCTGTCGCAGATGCTGTCGGGGCTCGGCGAGGAGAGCGTCGAGGTCCCGCTCGGTGCCTTCCGCGGCAGCCTGCCGTGGCCGGTCGCGGGCCCGGTGCGGGAGGGCTTCGGACGCCGCAAGCACCCGCGCTTCGACACCTACACCGTCCACAACGGCATCGAGATCGCGGCGGCGGCGGACGCGCCGGTGCGCGTCGTGCACGAGGGCCGCGTCGTCTTCGCCGACCGTTTCCGCGGCTACGGCCTGCTGGTCGTCGTGGACCACGGCGGCAAGCACTACTCGCTCTACGGGCAGCTCGCCGAGCTCGCCGTGTCCAACGGACAGGACGTGCCCGCCGGCAGCGGTGCTCGGGCGCGCCGATCCCGCAGGGCCGGACGGCCCCGGCGTGTACTTCGAGATGCGCTACCAGGGACGGCCCGAAGACCCGGAGCTCTGGCTCGCGAAACCCTGATATCCTGATTTCATGAGCCACCGTTCCCGTCTGCTGCTCGCCCTCGCCTCCACCTGCCTGATCGGCTACATCGCCGTGGGGGCGCTGCTCGGAAGGGCGCTCGGCGACACCAGCTACGGCCAGCTCGCGATCTTCAACGAGGTGGTGCGGCTCGTGCTCGACGCCTACGTCGAGCCGGTGAACCTCGACCGCGCCATGGCCGGCGCGCGCCTCGGGATGGCCGACGCGCTCGACGGCGACAGCTCGTACCTCGACGCCGAGCAGTACGCGATGCTCCAGCAGCCGGTGAACGACGCGGACGCCGAGATCGGCCTGGTGCTGACGCGCCGCTTCTCGTTCGTGATGGTGGTGACGGCGCGGCCGGGCTCTCCGGCGGCGAAGGCGGGCCTCGCAGCCGGGCGACCTGGTGAAGACGATCGACGAGCGGCACACCAAGCCGATGGCCGCGCTCGTGGCCGAGCGCCTGCTGCGCGGCGCGCCGGGCTCGTCCGTGAAGCTGTCGGTGCTGCGCGCGGGGGCCGACCCGTTCGACGTCACCGTCGTGCGCGAGAAGCTGCGGCCGGCGGCCGTGCAGGGCCGCATGCTCGAGGACGCCACGGGCTACGTGAAGGTCTCCGACTTCACGCCGACCACCGGCGACGACGTGCGCGCGCAGCTCGAGACGCTCAAGCGCTCGGGCGCCGCGCGGCTCCTGCTCGACGTGCGCGACGCCGCCTGGGGATCGCCCGCGGACGGCGCCAAGGTCGCCGAGCTCTTCCTGCAGGGCGGCCCCGTCGCCAAGCTGGTCGGCCGGCGCACCGAGGAGAAGCTGCTGCAGGCCGACGCCTCGCGCAACGCGTGGTCCGGCCCGCTCGCGGTGCTCGTGACGAACGGCACGGCGGGCCCCGGCGAGATCGTGGCCGCGGCGCTCGTCGACGCGGGACGCGCCAAGCTCGTCGGCGAGCACACCTTCGGCCGCGCGGCGGTCTCGAAGACGATCACGCTGCCCGAAGGTGGCCTCGTGGTGACGGTCGCGAAGTACATGTCGCCCAAGGGCACCTCGATCCACGGCCAGGGGCTCGCGCCGACCGTGCCCGTGGCGCAGGAAGACGAGGACGCCGACGCCCCCGAGGGAGCGGCGAAGCCCGACCGCATCCTGGAGAAGGGGCTCGAGGTCGCTGAAGGCCGAGGCCCCGGCCGCGAAGGCCGCGGCGTAGCGCTCCGTCCGCCTAGCGGACGACGGCCTTCAGCTTCTTTCCTGGCGAGAAGCGCGGCCACCTGCGCGCGGGGACCTTCATCGCCGAGCCCGTGTAGGGGTTGTGGGCCGCGCGCGCGCGGCGGTGGCTCACCAGGAAGGTCCCGAAGTCGACGAGCTTGACCTCGTCGCCGCGCCGCAGCGCCCGCGTGACCTGCGCGAGCACGGCGTCCAGCACGCGCAGCACGTCGGCCTTCGTGAGGCCCGTGTCGCGCGCGACCCGGCGGACGAGGTCGGCCTTGTGCAACTACGGCGTCACCTCGAGCGACGCTTCCTGGAGGACTTCCTTCTTGCCGACCTTGTCCGTGACCTTGAGCTGGACCAGGTACTTGCCCGGCGCGAAGCTCGTGAGCGGGATGGGGCCCACCGTGGAGCCCGCGAACTCCGTCTCGATCGTGTTCGGCGGCGCCTGCGCGAGCGGCGTCTTGCTGCCGTCCTTGTAGACGCTGACGACCGCGGTGGCGTTCGCCTTGCCCGTGGTCGCGTCGAGCTTCAGGTCGTAGACCTGGTAGAAGAACTCGACCTGCTCCGACTGCTTGGCGACGCCGCCGAACGCCGGGACCAGGCGCAGCGGGCCGAGCTCGAACGCGGCCAGCGGGTGCTTGGGGTCCGACGTGCCGCCCGGCAGCTCCTCGATCTTCTTGACGATGATCAGCGAGGCCGCCGAGGGCACCTTGCTCACGCTGCCGTCCGCCGCCGACTCGACCTTCGAGAAGTCCGGCACCTCGATCGGGGTCGAGCTGAGCGAGCCCTTGCCGCCCTTGACGTCGACGGCACCCGCCTTGAGCGTGTACTTGCCCGGCCGCAGCGCGAGCTTGAAGCCGGCCAGGAACGCGCCGTCGGGGCCGACCGGCGCCGTGGTGGTCTGCTCGGTCCAGGCCGCTTCCTTGCCGTCCTCGGCCACGGCGCTCGCCCCGACCGAGACGCTCACGGTCTTTCCGCCGGCGCCGTCGGCGACGCGCGAGCGTCGCCGCGTCGCCGCGCAGCAGGCCGAGTATCGCCGTGCCGCCGTCCGCCACCTTGAGGTACGCCACCTGCACCGCGGCCGCGAAGTCCTGTCGCGGCTGCTTCAGGAGCGCGCGCGCCGGCGAGTCCTTCGGGCAGCAGCTCGGCGAGCTTGACGAGCCGGCCGTCCTTGTCCTTCTTGTACTCGAGGTTCGGCTGCACCACGTGCGCCGCCGCGATGCGGTCCAGCTGCGAGCCGAGCGCGGCCGCGGCGCGGCACTCCTCGTCGAACGCGATCTGTGTCTTGCCGCCCGACGAAGGTGCGGCCCTCCTTGTCCTTGTACATCCAGACCTCCGGCGCGCGCAGGCCCGGCGCGACGTTGCCGGGTTGCTGCCTGCACCTCGTCGGGCTTGCCGAGCAGGATGTAGGTGCGGCCGCAGTCCGTGAGCGATCCCGGCTGCGCCGGCATCCGGTACAGCCGATCGGCGTCGTCGCGCGCCTTCTCGAACTGGACCTGGTACTCGTTCGCCGGGGTCGCGAGGTCGGGATCGCGCCGCGCCCAGAAGATCTTCTGGAACTCGAGCCGGTCGCTCTTCTCCTTCAGGTTCTTGAAGAGCTTCTCCTCGTCGGCCAGCAGGATCGGCCGTACGTCATCGAGAAAGGTCTTGTCGTCCTTGTCCAGTTTCTGGGCACTGGCGATACCCGGCGAGACGAGGAGCAGAGCCCCCAGGAACACGAGATGGTACGAGCGTGCGCGCATCGCCGTTCTCCTTCTGCTGTGGACAGTTAATCTTACGCGCAGGCCGCGTCGCTCGACAACGGCATCGCGAGCGCGTCCTCACGACTCGGCACGGTCCGTGCTAGTCTCGCCCCTCATGCCCACGAGGCTGTCCAGGTTCGCGACCGCGGTCCTGCTGGCGCTCGTGGTGTCGGCGGCCGTCGCCGAGTCCGCGGTCGTCGGCGACGCACCGCTCGCGCACGCGCCGCGCGCCCGCGCTCGGCTCGGTCGTGCTGCCGGCGAGCGCCTCGGCCTGGGACGTGGCCGTCGGCGAGGCCGCGCGGGCCGGGCTCGGCGGCGCGCAGGGCGCGGTCGTCGCGATGGACCCGCGCACCGGCCGCGTGCACGCCCTCATCAATCCCGCGCTCGGAATGCAGCGCGCGTTCCAGCCGTGCTCGGTCTTCAAGATCGTGGTCGGGATCGCGGGGCTCTCGGAAGGGATCATCACGCCGGACACGACGTACCGCTGCACGAAGGGCTGCTGGATGTGGGCGGGCCACGGCTCGATCGATCTCGGCCGCGCGCTCGCGGTCTCGTGCAACCCGTACTTCGAGTGGGTCGGCGAGCAGCTCGGCTACGAGCGCGTGCAGCGCTACGCGCACCTGCTCGGGCTCGGCGAGCCGTCCGGGATCAACCTGACGGGCGAGACGGCGGGCTTCGTTCCCGCTTTCGTGCGCCCCGAGGCGGTGGGACACCTCTCGAGCCACGCGGAAGGCATCGCGACCTCGGCGCTGCAGCTCGCCGTGCTGATCTCGGCCACCGTGAACGGCGGCGTCGTGCTGCGGCCGCAGGTGAGCGGGCCCGACGGCTTCGCCGCCACCCAGCGCTGGCGGCTCCCCGCGGGGACGCGGCTCGACGGCCTGAGCGCGGGCTTCGCCGCCGCGGTGAACGAAGGCTCGGCGAGCGCGGCCTTCGACCCGGAGGTGGCCGTGGCCGGGAAGACCGGCACCTGCGCGGCGCTCGGCTGGATCGCGTCGTACGCTCCGGCCGACCGGCCCGAGCTCGTGGTCGTGGTGTTCCTGAAGCACGGCAGCGGCCACGGCGCCTCCGCCGTGGCCGGTCGCATCTTCCGCCAGCTCTTCGGCGGCAGCGCTGGCGCCACCGCCGCCGCCGGCGACTAGAGCCTAGAGCCGGAAGCGCCTCAGATCGACCCCCGCTCGAGCGTCACGCTGAGCTGCGTCGCCTCGCCCGGAGCGACCTCGATCTCCTGGTCGGCCGTCTTGTAGCCCGGCCTCACCACCTCGATGCGATGCCGCCCGGGCGCGAGCCGCAGCGCGCCCGCCTCGCGTCCGGTGCCGCGGAAGGCGCCGTCGACGTAGACCGAGGCGTCCGCGGGCTCGATGCGCAGCCGGAGCTGGCCCAGGTGCTCGCCCGCCGGCGGCTCGCCGGGAGCGGACTCCATCTCGTCGTCCTCGCGCTCGTGCTCGCGCCGCACCTCGCGCTCGGGCGGCGGCGCGCCGCCGGAGAGGTCCTCGAAGCTCTCGCCGCTGCCGCGCTGCAGGTCGTAGTGCAGCTTCAGCGGTCGCGTCGGGGCCGACGTAGACGCGCATCCGGTGCGTCGTGTAGCCCTCGAGCTTGAGCGAGATGTCGTGGCGGCCCGGCGAGACGTGCAGCCTCTGGAAGAGCCCGTCGAAGTCGTCCACGACGCCGGCGTAGTAGCCGTCCACGTAGACGCGCGCTTCGGCGGGGTCGACGAGCACGCGAACCGAGCCGCCTTCGCCGCCGGAGTGGCTGTAGTAGACCGTGCCGCCGGGGTAGCCGAAGCCGCCGTAGCCGCCGCCGTAACCGCCGTACCAGCCGTAGTAGGCGTACGGCCACCAGTAGCCGCCATAACCGGGGTAATACCCGCCGCCATAGCCGGGGTAGTAGCCGCCGCCATAGCCCGGGTAGCCGGGATAGTAGCCGCTGCTACCGGTGCCGGTTCCCGCGCGGGGGTGCCGGCGCTCGGCGGTCGACGTCCCTCCGGAGTAGCTCGAGCCGCCGCTCGAGCCGGAGCTCGAGGACGAACCGCTGGAGGAGGAGGTCGACGGACCGGGATGGCTGCTGCCGGCGTCGGAGCCGCCGCCGCGCGAGCCCCCGCCGCTGTCGCCGCCGCCGCGGGGTACGGCCCGATCCTGGGCGAGGAGCAGGCCGGGAGCGAGCGCCAGGCTCGCTGCCAGGACGAGTTTTCCGGTTCGAGCGCTCATCATCGCCTCCATCCTCCTCCTGACGGGTGCAACGCGCGTGCCGGTCAGCCTTCCCACGCTGGCCAGCCAAGTCGTTGATTCATCTCGCCGTTCTGCACGCCGGCTCGACCAACGGACCCCGCCCGTCTCCGCACGGGGACACCCTGTCACCGAATATACTGCTCGCTCGCGTGACCACGGACGCTCGCACACGCTCGCGGCGAAGGCTCCTCGTCTCGACCGGCGAGCCGTCGGGCGACTTGTACGCGGGCGAGCTCGTCCGGCACCTGCGCGAAAGCGCGCCGGACCTCGAGGTGTTCGGCCTCGGCGGAGACCGACTCGCCGGCCAGGGAGCGAAGATCCTGGCCCACGTGCGCGAGCTCGCGGTCGTCGGGCTCGTCGAGGTGCTGCGCCACCTGCGCCGCCTGCGGGCCGTGTTCCGCGAGGTGCTCGACGAAGTGGACCGCGAGCGGCCGGCGCTCGCCGTGCTCGTCGACTACGCCGGCTTCAACCTGCGCCTGGCGCGCGCGCTGCACCGACGCGGCATCCCCGTCGTGTACTACGTCTCGCCCCAGCTCTGGGCGTGGCGCCGCGGCCGCATGCGCGCCGTGCGCGAGTACGTGTCGCACATGATGGTGATCTTCCCGTTCGAGGAGGCGTTCTATCGCGAGGCGGGCGTGCGCGCGACGTTCGTCGGCCATCCGCTCGTGGAGCTCGTGCGGCCCGCCCCCGATCCGCGCGCGTTCCTCGCGTCGCAAGGCCTCGATCCCGCCCGTCCCGTGCGTGGCGCTCCTGCCCGGCAGCCGGCGCCAGGAGATCGCCTACAACCTCCCGCCGATCGCAGGTGCGCTCCGTCTGCTGCGCCAGCAGCGGCCGGACCTGCAGGCAGCGCTCGCGGTGGCACCCGGAATCGACCCGAGCCAGTTCGACGCGAGCCTCGGCGAGCTCCGCGTCGCCCGCGTCAGCGGGCAGGCGCACGCGCTCCTGGGCGCGGCCACGGCCGGAATCGTGGCGTCCGGCACGGCGACGGTCGAGGTCGCGCTGCTCGATCTGCCTTCGGTCGTCGTCTACCGGCTCTCGCCGCTGAGCTATGTGCTCGGCCGCCCGTTCGTGCACGTGCCGCACTACGCGATGGCCAACCTGATCGCGGAGCGGCGTGTGCTCACCGAGCTCATCCAGGGCGAGTTCCGGCCGGACACCGTGGCGGCCGAGGTGGGGCGCCTCCTGGACGACCCGGAGCGGCGAGCCGCGCTCAAGAACGGGCCTCGCCGAGGTCCGACGGAGGCTCGGAGGACCGGGTGCCTCGGCACGGGCCGCCGAGGTCGTTCGGCCCTACCTGGGCTAGAAATTCAAAAAAATCTTGACAGGAAAAGAGGTTGTATGTGACCTTCTCAGGTGAATTCTAGGCTAGAGGTCTCAATGAACCGATTCGGGTACGGCTTGGCCTTTGCTGCCCTCATCCTGGCGGGCTGTCACACGATCACCGAGGAGCTGCCGACCCAGCCCTCTCAACCCCCCAAAGCCTCCACGGCGCCCACCTCCGGGGTCCTGAAGGTGTCGATCCCGGTCCTCCCGACGCCGACTCCGCCACCCGCCCCGAAGCCGAACCCGACGCCGACGCCCGCTCCGGGCCCGACGCCCGCTCCGGCGCCGACCGCGCAGCCTCCGGGGGACACGGGCGGCTGCGGCCAGCCGCTGCCCCCGTCCATCTCCAGGATGGGCGCGAAGATCCACATCCGCGGCCCGAACCGGTACACGCTCGACGTCACGCCGCAGGTCCACGACCTCGACTACTGCACCAAGATCGGCTTCGTCGGGCGGATCGACTGCCCCGTGCGCATGGAAGGCGCACCCGACCGGTTCGCCTGCGAGATCTACGCGATCGGTTACGCCGAAGACACCAAGCGGCCGGGCCCCACGTGGAAGCGCAACGGCCACTACTGCACCGGCGAAGCGGGCGACTGCGAGAACCACGAGGAGAACCAGTTCCTGCTCTACGCCATGGGCAGCGGCTACTACGAGGCCTGCACCGACGACGGCGTCTGCGGCGGCGTCCAGGTGGACCGCTGAGTGATGCAGATCTCTTGACTCCCCCGCGCCCGGCGTGTGACGGTGCTCGGATGACCAGGACCCCCTCCACGTGGCGCTTCGGCGCCGGTCTCCTGTCGTTGGCGCTTCTGGCCGGGGGGTGCAGCTCGCTCGAGCCCCCCACGCAGCCCCCGCCGGCGCCCGACCGCACCCCCGCGGCGAGCGCTCCGGACGCCAGACCGTCGCCGGTCCTGGGCGCGCCCGCGCAGCCGACGCCGTCGCCGGACCCGAGCGCCACCCCGGACCCGTCGGCGAGCCCCACTCCGGGGCAACCCGACGGGGCGAGCGGCTGCGGCGCGCCGCAGCCGCCCGAGCTGTCGCGCATCAACATCAACGTCCACCAGCGCGGCGACAACCACTGGTTGCTCGATTCGACGCCGATCGTGGGACCGGACGCGGCCTACTGTGCCAAGATTGGTTTCACCGATGGCCGGAGCCTGTGCCCCGTCCGCATGGAAGGCAATCCTGAGCGCGAGGCGTGCGAGCTGGTGGTCACCGGACGCGCCACGGACACCGGGCGCGCCGGTCCCACCTGGTCCGTCAACGGCAGCGCGTGCACGGGAAAGCCGGTCTGCGAGAACAGCCCGGACAACCAGTACCAGGTGTTCGCGTATCAGGGCGGTCTCTACAAGGCCTGCGGCAACAAGAACAGCGTCTGCGGCGAGATCGTCGTCGACCGCTGAGCGAGGGCTCGCGCGCCCGACGCTCGCGATCGCGGCCGCGCTCGGCGCGCTGCTCCTGAACGCCGCCTGCGGCGGCGGCGGCACGAGCGAGCCCACGGCCACGCAGTCGCTGCCCGACGTCGCGGGCATCCCGACGGCGCCGGCTCCTCAGCCCACGCCGACTCCGACGCCTGGCGCGGAGCCCGACGAGCCTCCGTCGGGCTCTCCGGGTGGCGGCGGTGGCGGCGGCGGCGGCGTCTCCGGGACCTGCGGCGAGCCTCAGCCGCCGCAGGTCTCGCGCATCGCGATGAAGATCCACGGCTCGTCGGGAGACCGCCTGCTGCTCGACTCGACGCCGCTCGTCGGTCCCGACGCGGCGTACTGCAAGATGATCGGCTTCACCGACGGCCGCACGATCTGCCCCGTCCGCATGGAGGGCAACCCCGAGCGCGAGGCCTGCGAGGCCGCGCGCGTCGGCCGCGCCTCGGACACCGGACGCCCGGGCCCGACCTGGTCGGCGAACGGAAAGCGCTGCAACGGTCCCGACGGCGGGACCGCGTGCCTCAACCACTCCGACAACCAGTACCTCGCGTGGGCGTACGGCTCCGGTACCTTCCGGGCCTGCGCCGCGAGCGGGGTATGCGGTGAGCTCGTCGTTCCGTGAGCGGCAGTTGCGCGCCGCTTCGGTGCTAGAATCCCGCCCTACCCACGCAAACGCGCCCGGCCGGAGGAGGAATGGCCAAGCGAATCCTTGTCGTGGACGACGACGAGAACATCCTGAGCCTCGAGCGCACGATCCTCGAGCAGAAGGGCTTTCTGGTCACGACGGCCGGCGGTGGCGAGGAGGCGCTGAAGCTGCTTCGCGAGCAGGACTTCGACCTCGTGCTGCTCGACGTGATGATGCCCGACAAGGACGGGTTCGAGGTGTGCCGTCAGATCAAGCAGGACGGGCGCACGAAGGAGATCCCGGTCATCTTCCTGACCGCGAAGGGCGGCGGCGAAGCGCTCGCCGAGGGCTTCGAGTCGGGCGCCGTCATGTACATCAACAAGCCGTTCACGGCGAACAAGCTGCTCACCATCGTCAACACGATGCTCGAGCAGGCCGAAGCCGGCGCCACTCCCCAGTCATAGGCACCAAGGGGGGTCTGGGGGGCGACGCCCCCCAGACGGAGATCAGACGCTCTCGAAGCGCGTCAGCGCCTGGAAGACGGCGTAGCGCTCCCCGATCTGCATCCGCGTCAGCGTCAGCAGGCGGTCGAGGCTGAAGGCCTCGACGCAGAAGGACGCGAGCGTGCTGCCCATGACGACGGCCTGGCGCAGCGTGGAGTCGTTCGTCTCGCGCACGCTCGCCAGGTAGCCGATGAAGCCGCCCGCGAAGGTGTCGCCGGCGCCCGTCGGGTCGATCACGGTCTCGAGCGGCAGCGCCGGCGCGGCGAAGCAGCTCTCGTGGCCGAAGAGCAGCACGCCGTGCTCGCCTTTCTTGACCACCAGCGTCTGCGGGCCCATCCGGCGGATCGCGCGCGCCGCCTTCACCAGGTTCCACTCGCCCGACAGCTCGCGCGCCTCCTGGTCGTTGATCAGCAGCACGTCGACCTTGGTGAGCGTCTCGCGCAGCTCCTCGGGCTTGCCCTTGATCCAGTAGTTCATGGTGTCGCAGGCCACGACGCGCGGCTTCTCGACCTGCGCCAGCACCTCGCGCTGCAGCACCGGGTCGATGTTGCCGAGGAACACGAGCTCCGAGCGCCGGTAGGCCGCGGGGATCTTCGGCTGGAAGAACTCGAACACGTTGAGGTCGGTGCGGATCGTGTCGCGCGAGTTGAGGTCCTGCGAGTAGCGCCCCTGCCAGTGGAAGGTCTTGCCCGCGGCGCGCTCCAGCCCGGCGAGGTCGATCGGGCGGCCGCGGAACGCCGCGAGCTGCTGCTCGCCGAAGTCGTCGCCGACGACGCCGACCAGGTTCACGGGAGCGAAGTACGAGGCCGCCACCGCGAAGAAGGACGCGCTGCCGCCCAGCACGCGCTCGGCGCGCCCGGACGGCGTCTCGACGGTGTCGTATGCGACGCTTCCGACGACCAGAATCGACATCGAGCCTCCAATGACGGGCCGTCAGCCGCGATGTAGCGGCCGACGATCGGCGCCAGCTCGCGCTTGACGGCCTCCGGCACCTGATCGGCCGGCGTCATCAGCGCGTGGCGCAGCGCGTGGGCGCACTCGCACTCGCGCGGCAGCGGCAGCCGCCTGACCACGCTGCGCAGCACCGCGCGCGCGGTCGCGACGTTCTTGCCGAGCACCGTCATCACGCTTTCCGCCGTCACCGCGTCGTGATCGGGGTGCCAGCAGTCGTAGTCGGTCACCATCGCGAGCGTCGCGTAGCAGATCTCGGCCTCGCGCGCGAGCTTGGCCTCCTGCAGGTTGGTCATGCCGACGACGTCGGCGCCCCACGAGCGATAGAGCCGCGACTCCGCGAGCGTCGAGAAGTGCGGCCCCTCGATGCACACGTAGGTCCCGCCCACGTGGTGCTTCGCCCCGGCCTCCGAGCAGGCGGAGGCGAAGCTCTGCGACAGCAGCGGGCAGAACGGGTGCGCGAACGCGACGTGCGCCACCAGCCCGCGGCCGAAGAAGGTCGAGCGCCGCTGCTGCGTGCGGTCGATGAACTGGTCCGGGATCAGCATGTCGAGCGGCGCGTAGGCTTCCTTGAGCGAGCCGACGGCCGAGACCGAGAGCAGGAACTCCACGCCCAGCGTCTTCATCGCGAAGACGTTGGCCTGGAAGTTGAGCTCGTGCGGCAGGATCCGGTGCCCGCGGCCGTGGCGCGGCAGGAAGGCGACGGTGCGGCCTTCGAGCTGCCCCACCATCAGGCTGTCCGAGGGCTTTCCGAAAGGCGTGTCCACCGAGACCTCGCGCACGCCGGTGAAGCCCTCCATCTGGTAGAGGCCCGTGCCGCCGATGATCCCGATCTGGACCTGCTCGCTCATCCCTGATGCTCCTCCGGCCGAGTGCTCACGCGAGCCGACCGGCGATGGTAAGCGGTACGCCGCTCCAGCGGCAAACGCAGCAGGCTAAGGCTGCTCGTGAAGCGTCGCCTTGACGTCGTCCAGCGTCACGGGACCTTCGGCTCTTCCTTGAGCTCGAGCAGCACGCCCGCCGCGGCCTTCGGGTGGATGAAGGCCACGCGGCAGCCGCCGGCTCCGACGCGCGGCTCACGGTCGACGAGCGGCACGCCGCGGGCCTCGAGCTCGGCGAGCGCCGCCACGATGTCGTCCACCACGAGGCACACGTGGTGCAGGCCCGAGCGCTTCTCGAGGAAGCGGGCGATGACCGACGTCGGGCTCGTCGGCTCGAGCAGCTCGAGGTGCGACTCCCCCACCGGCAGGAACGCCGTCCGCACCTGCTCGGTCGCCACGTCGTGCGTCGCGTCGACCGTGAAGCCGAGCGCCTCGTAGGCGCTCACGGCGGGCCCGAGCGCGGGCACGGCGATGCCGAGGTGGTCGATCCTCAGGATCCTCACGCGCGAGCTTTCGTGTTCTGGGGGTGTGCGGAGCACCCCCAGCCCCACGCCGGGAGGTGAGCTCCTCCGCGGCCGTGAAGGGATCGATCTCGCGCCGCGCGATGCGCTCGACGAGCGCGTCGGACTCGCCCGGCTGCAGCGTCGAGACCAGCCTTTCGACGAGCCGCCGCTTCACGGCCTCGTCGAGCTGGCGGCGGAGCTGCTGGCGCCGCTTGGCGGCGAGGGCACCCGTGTCCCGGGCGCGAGCGTGAAAGGCCTGGACCGCGTCCGCGAGCGCGCGGGTGCCCTCGTCGCGCGTCGCGACCGTGCGCACGATCGCGGGCGGCGGCTGCTCGCCGGGCACCAGCGAGAGCATCGACTCGATCTCGGCCACGACGCGATCGGCGCCGTCGCGGTCGGACTTGTTCACCACGAACACGTCGGCGATCTCCATGATGCCGGCCTTGAGCGCCTGCACCTCGTCCCCCAGGCCCGGCACCAGCACCACCACGCTCACGTCGGCGGCCCCGACGATCTCGACCTCGTCCTGGCCGACCCCGACGGTCTCGACCAGGATCACGTCCTTGCCCGACGCCGCGAGCACGGTGAGCACGAGCCCGGTCGACGCCGCGAGGCCGCCCAGGTGCCCGCGCGTCGCCATCGAGCGGATGAAGACGCCGGGATCGGTCGCGTGCGCCTGCATCCGGATGCGATCGCCGAGGATGGCGCCTCCGCTGTAGGGCGAGCTCGGGTCGACGGCCACGATCCCGACGCTCTTGCCCTCGCCGCGCAAGAGCGCCGTCAGGCGGTCGACGAGCGACGACTTTCCGGCCCCGGGGGGGCCGGTCACGCCGACGATCAGCGAGCGGCCGGCGTGCGGGAAGAGAGCGCGCAGGAGCGGCTGCGCCTGCGGCGCGTCGTCCTCGACCAGGCTGATGGCGCGTGCGAGCGCGCGTGTGTCCCCCGACCGCACCGACGCGGCGAGGCCGGGGACGTCCGCGAAGGCCTCGGCCACTAGCGCACCACCGGCTTCAGGCCGAGCAGCAGGCGCGCGATCACCAGCCGCTGCACCTCGCTCGTGCCCTCGCCGATGGTGCCGAGCTTGGCGTCGCGCAGGTAGCGCTCGACCGGGTACTCCTTGATGTAGCCGTAGCCGCCGTGGATCTGGACCGCCTCGAGGGCCACCTCGACCGCCGCCTCGCTCGCGAAGAGCTTCGCCATCGAGGACTCGGCGGAGTGCGGCCGGCCGCGGTCGGCGAGCGACGCGGCGCGCCAGGCGAGCAGCCGTGCGGCGGAGATCTTCGTCGCCATCTCGGCGACCTTGAACTGGATCGCCTGGAAGTCGGCGATCGGGTGGCCGAACTGCTTGCGCTCCCGGGCGTAGCGGATCGAGGCCTCGAGCGCGGCCTGCGCGATCCCGAGCGAGAAGGCCGCGATGCCGATCCTGTCCCTTGTCGAGCAGCCGCAGCGTGTCGATGAAGCCCTGGCCGGGCTCGCCGACCAGGTTCGCGGCGGGAACGCGGCAGTCCTCGAACGCCAGCTCGGAGGTGTCGGAGGAGCGCACGCCGAGCTTGTCCTCCTTGCGCCCGGCGCGGAAGCCCTTCGTGCCGCGCTCGACCACGATCGCGGAGATGCCCTTCTTGCCGGCGGCGCGATCGGTCACCGCCAACACCACCGCGGTGTCGGCGATGCCGCCGTTCGTGATGAAGTTCTTGGAGCCGTTCAGCACGAAGTGGTCGCCGTCCCGCACGGCGGTCGTGCGCATCCCGCCGGCGTCGGACCCCGAGCCCGGCTCGGTGAGCCCCCAGCAGCCCACCTTCTCGCCGCGGGCGAGCGGCGGCAGCCAGCGCTTCTTCTGCTCCGCGCTGCCGAAGAGATGGATGTGCGCCGAGCACAGGCCGTGGTGCGCGGCGAGCGACAGCGCGACCCCGGCGTCGACGCGCGCGAGCTCCTCCATCACGATCGCCCAGTCGAGCGTCGAGAGCCCCGAGCCGCCGTACTCCTCGGGCCAGCAGGCGCCCGCGAGCCCGAGCGCGCCGAGCCGCGCGAACACCTCGCGCGGGAACTCCTGCTTCTCGTCCCACTCGCGCGAGTGCGGGGCGAGCTCGGCCTCGGCGAACTCGCGCACGGTCTTGCGCAGCAGGAGCTGCTCTTCGCTCAGCTCGAAGTCCACGCCCCCCCCGGTCAGCCGAGCCAGAATGGCTCCGCCGTCTCATGGTATACCGCCATCGTGGCGCTCCTCCTGATCCTGCCCGTCGTCGGGGCGAGCCGTTGGATCCCTGAGAGGCATCCTTGAGCACATCCACTCCGGTCCCCGCCGCCGCGGCGTCCGTCCCGCGCCTGCCGTCGATCGACGCGTTTCGCGGCTTCGTGATGTTCCTGATGCTCGCCGAGGCGATGCGACTGTGGACGCTCCACGACGCCTTCCCCGCGAGCGGCTTCTGGGCGCTCGTCGCCTTCAACACCACCCACGTTCCCTGGCAGGGCTGCTCGCTCCACGACCTCATCCAGCCCGCCTTCTCGTTCCTGGCCGGCGCGTCGCTGCCCTTCTCGATCGCGAGCCGCCGCGCGCGGGGCGAGAGCTTCGGAAAGATGCTGGCCCACGCCGTGCGCCGCAGCCTGATCCTGATCCTGCTCGGGATCTTCCTGCGCTCGATGGAGAGCCCGCAGACCTACTGGACGTTCGAGGACACGCTCACCCAGATCGGGCTCGGCTACACGCTGCTCTTCCTGCTGGCCTTCGCGTCGCTGCGCGTGCAGGTGGGGGCTTTCGTCGCGATCCTCGTTGGCTTCTGGGCGGCCTTCGCGCTCTACCCGCTGCCGCCGGCGAGCTTCGACTACCCGAGCGTCGGCGTGCCGGCCGGTTGGCCGCACCTCTACACCGGCTTCCTCGCGCACTTCAACAAGAACTCGAACCTTTCGTGGGCCTTCGACACCTGGTTCCTGAACCTCTTCCCGCGCCAGTCCCCGTTCCTGTTCAACGAGGGGGGCTGGTCGACCCTCAGCTTCATCCCCACGCTCGCCACGATGATGCTGGGCGTGTGGGCGGGTGAATGGCTGAAGAGTGCGCGGGAGATGCGGACGAAGCTGCGGGGCCTCGTCGTCGCGGGCGTCGCCCTCACGCTCGGCGGCCTCGTCCTGCAGTGGCTGGACCTGTGCCCGATCGTGAAGCGGATCTGGACCTCGGCCTACACTCTCTACAGCGGGGGCCTGATCCTGCTCATCCTCGCCGGCTTCTACGGGGTGATCGAGATCCTCGGCTGGAAGCGCTGGTCGTTCTGGCTGACGGTGATCGGCGCGAACTCGATCGCGATCTACGTGATGAGCTGGACGATCGAGCACTTCGTCTCGGAGAGCCTGAAGATCCACCTCGGCTCGGCGCCGTTCCTCGTCTTCGGACCGCCCTTCGAGCCGGTCCTGCGGGGTATCTCGGTCCTGCTCGTGTTCTGGGGAATCCTCTACTGGATGTACCGGAGGAAGATCTTCATCCGGATCTGATCGCTCGGATCTCCTCGGTCCGCGAAGCCAGAGTGGCCCGGGCGTCTCGTGGTATACCGCCGTCGTGACCAAGCGGCTCCTGTGGCTCGCTGCCGCGTGCCTCGCCGCGTGCGCCGCGCTCTTCGCGTGGGCGTGGGCGGGGCTGCCCGCGCGCTCCGAGGTGCGCGCGCTCGACGCGCGCAATCCCGGCAAGACGCGGCTGATGCTGCAGCGCGAGGAGGAGGCCCGCGAGAAGGGCCGCAGCGGACGCGGACGGCAGTCGTGGGTGCCGCTTTCGGCCGTCTCGCGCCACCTGATCCACGCGGTGCTCGCCGCGGAGGACCAGAAGTTCTTCGGCCACGCCGGCGTCGACTGGCGCGCGATCCAGGACTCGATCGAGAAGAACGTCGAGAAGGGGCGCTTCGCGCGCGGCGGCTCGACGATCACGCAGCAGCTCGCCAAGAACCTCTACTTCGGCACCGGCAAGACGCCGATCCGCAAGCTGCGCGAGCTGGTCGTGACGCAGTGGCTGGAGGCCGACCTCGGCAAGGCGCGCATCCTGGCGCTCTACCTGAACGTGATCGAGTGGGGCGACTTCGTCTACGGCTGCGAGGCGGCCGCGCAGCGCTGGTACGGCAAGCCGGCCGCGGCTCTCACGGAAACGGAGGCCGCCGGCCTCGCGGCGATGATCCCGAACCCGCGCCGGCTGAACCCGCAGGTCAACGCCGCGCGCCACGAGCGCGCCACGCGGCGCGTGCTCTGGCTGATGGCGCAGGCCGGCTATCTCGGGCGCGACGCCGCACCGCTCGGGGCGGAGCCGCCGCCCGTGATCGTGCCGGAGGACGAGGAGGCGCCGCCCGAAGCCTCGCCGGACCACCCGAGGTCTCGCCTACTCCACCGGCGCCGGAAGACGCCTGCGCCCGAGCAAACGCCGACACCGTCTCCCGAGCCCACGCCTCCGAGCTAGAGGGCTGGCTGTGTCGCCTCGCGGACACCGATCTCGTGGAGCCGCCTGCGCACGCCCGGAATCTCGCGCAGCGCCGCCGCGTCCACCGTCCCCCAAGTCTGGTCGCACGGGAACATCTGGACGACCACTTCGATCTCGGGCTGCCACTGGGTGTCGGCCCGATAGTGAAACGTGGATTCGAATGGCGCGTCCAGATGGCGCCACGCCTCGGGCACGACCCTGACCGCCATGTCTCGCAGGAGAGCGTGCACGCGCTCGCATTCCGGACAGCCGGGATCTCCCGCACATCGCGGTGACGGGAGCCCGAGCAGCGTCAGATCGAACCCCGTCTGGATCCGCTGGTGGTCGTGGACCTCGTAGTGCGGAAGGACCTCGGCGCTCACCCGATGCGACTCGGCGAATGCACGCAGGCTTTCGGGGCTGGGTTCCGGGTTCATGCCACCATCACCTCGCTAGGACTGGACCCGCGTCACCGCGACATCAGAACCGGAAGCGCCGCCTCGCGGAGCGCAGTGCGAGTCGCGCCCCCGAAGACGAATTCGGTAAGGCGGGAGTGGCCGTACGCGCCCATGACGAGAAGGTCTGCGCCGAACGAAGCCGCCCTGGCGAGCAGCATGCGGCCGACGTCCCCGCCTTCGGAGGACATCCTGCGCACGTCCACCCGCACGCCATGCCGTGCGAGGTGCAGCGCCATGTCGGCCCCGGGTTCCTCGCCGTGGCCTGTGACGCTGCGCTCGTGATCCACCACCAGGAGCTCGACCGCCTCCGCCCTCGCCAGGAACGGCAGGGCGTCCGCGACGGCCCGAGTCGCCTCACGTGCGGCGTTCCATCCCACCAACACGCGACGGTGCACACCGCGCGGAGGCGTGGGCGGCAGCAGGATGACTGGCCGTCCGGAAGCAAGTACCAGGGTCTGAGGAAAATCGAGAGGAATCGAATCAAGACCCGCGGAATCGGGACGGCCGACGATGCTGAGGTCGGCGTAGCGTGCATGGACCACCAGCTCCTCGGGGAGCCGCTTGTCGAATAGAACGCCACTCGGTCGGCTGGCGGCTGTGTCGAGCGGCCAGCTCGAAGGGCTCGCGGAGGCTCGTCTCTCGGAGCGCTATCTCGGCTTCGATAGTCTGCCAGCAGTTGCCGGATAGCCGTGCCCCGCGCGTAAGCCCCTGGGCCTGCGTTGTCCAAGGCTGGCCAGACGAAGGCGCCCGTCAGATGCGCTCCGTGTTCCATGGAGAGGCGGAGGGCGTACTCGAGAGTGCCCGCGCCTTCGGGTCGGCCGTCAACAAAGGCGACGATGTCCTTGATGGCGCTCATGGAGTCCTTCCACTATTGCAGGAGCAACTGCCGTGCCCGCCCGAACGCCCGAGAAGCGACAGGTCGTGCGCGCGAAAGCACGTCGTTCGTGGTACACGCGCATTTGCTGCGCGGCAAAGAGCGCTCGCCGGCGGGTGTAGCATCGGACGGAGGGTCCGCTTGAGGACCTGTGGCCCCGCGCTCGCCTTGTTGCTCGCCGCCTTCAGCCTGAGTTGCGGAGACAACGCACCGACCGTTGTCCCCACACCCTCGCCCACGCCGACACCGGCACCCGGGCCTGGCTCGGTCGTGGCCGGCGGCCACAACGGGCCGACCGAGATCACGTTCCTCTCCGCCGAGCCGGCTCCAGGCTCGACGATCGCGGGCTGTGGCCGGGACGCGAGCGGCTGCAGCGGACGGGTGCAGATGCGCTTCCGGCTGCTGTCCCCAGCCGGCGGACCGGTGCTGTTCGCGACCGCGTTCCTGCACGCGACCAACAAGATCGCCTGCGAGCGCGGGACGACTGGCCCGTTCCAGCTTCAGCCCGGCGTCCCGACCGAGCTCGTGATCGTGTACGACCAGCCGGACCCCGCCTGCGGCGTTCCCGCGACGATCTCCGACATGAAGCTCGTCGTCGAGGGGCCGGTCCAGACTGCTTCGCTCCAGGAGTGGGCGATCCGCTACGAGCTGCGGCCGTAGTGGGGCGCTCGGCGATCTCGACCGCTGTCATCTCGCACGCGGAAGGAATTGCGGGGCCGAAGCGCCCCGCGATGGACGATCCGCGAGGTGCGACGCCGACGGATGTAGCGCTTGGAAGGACTTGGGGCTCCCAAGCCGTCGCATGGGCTCGATACCTGGCTGGCACGCGGATTGATCCTTGTCAGTGCGAGGGAGAGCCCATGGGAGCTCGCAAGGAGCGATTCATGAAGAAAGTGAAGGTGCGCGACCTGATGACGGCGAAGGTTACGACTCTGGGTCGAAACGACCGCCTCGACGTTGCCGACGAGATCCTGGCGATGGGCCGGATCCGTCACCTTCCGATTGTCGAGGAAGGGGTGGTGGTGGGAGTCGTGAGCCAGAGGGACCTGTTCCGATCGGGCTGGGCGGCCGCGCTGGGTATCGGAACCAACACGCGGAAGAACCTGCTCAAAGGTCTGCTGGTGAAAGAAGTCATGAGTGAGCCCGTCATCACCGTGGATCCGGACGCGACGGTCCAGGACGCGGCCCGTCTGATGTTCGAGAAAAAGATTGGCTGCTTGCCGGTCGTGAGCGAGGGGCGCCTCCAGGGCCTGCTGACGGAGACTGACGTGCTGCGATACGTGGCGGACGCTCTGGCGCCGTCGCGGGGTCCCGCGGCCGAGCGGCCCGCACTGACCCACGATCGACAGCCGCGCTGCGAGAGGCGCTCCGCAGAGGGGCGCGTTCGGGACGCCGCCCTCGCGACGCGCGTCGCGTGGGCTAATAGATGACGAAGGACACGGGCGCCCGCGCGATCGTTGCCACGGGACGTCCGTGTTGGATCGCGGGGGAGAAGATCCAGTCGTGCACGGCCTCGAGGGCGGCGGCGTCCAGCAGCGGTATCGAGTGGATCACCCGCGCGCGCGCGACCCGACCCGCGGAGTCGATCAAGAGTTCGATCAGCACCACGCCCTGGACCTTCTGAGCGAAGGCCTCGGATGGGTACGTGGGCTTCCGCTGGAGGACACCTCCCGGCAGAGCCCCCGACCACGCCGCCCTCGACGCCTTCTTCCATCCCTTCGGGGACGCCCGACTCGCTTCCCGTGGGACTCCCGGGTCGTGCCGCCGTGATGCCGGTGGGCTCGGGCGCGAGGACCTCCACCGGCGCTTCGAGCCGGCCATCGGCGGGGACGGGCGTGGGTTGCGGCTCCGGAGCGGGGCGGGACCGTACGACCGCCCGTCCTCCCTCTGGGGATCCTCTGGGCAGCGGCGGCGGTGGTGGCGGTGGTGGGTCGTAGATCAGCACCCGCAGGTAGTCGGCATCGGGTCTCTCGAGCATGCGGTCGGACAGAAAGAGCGGGAAGAGGAGCAAGGCGGCGACCGCGAGGGCGTGCGCCGAGACCGAGACCGCGAGAATCGGCCAGCGACAGGCCAGTGGTCGCTGAATCGAGGCCAGGGACAGAAAGGGCGAGGCAGGAACGGCTCGCATGAGCACGCCCCGAGTTAGCCCGGACGCCCCATCCGGGTCAGGTAGCAACGGTCATGCCGGGTCCTGGTCCGACCTCGACGCCCGCGACCGGGTCGAGCTGATGTCGACAATCCACCCACTGGGCCGTTTGCAAGGTTACGTCCTCGGGGTGGCCGGCCTACTTTGATGGTGTGGGGGCCAGAGAATGTCCTTAATGGACAGAGGGTCCGGATTCCTGAGCTGGCTTGCCAATGGGAGCTGGCTCATCGCGGCCGTCCTGTTCGGCGCTTACGTCGGGACCCCGGCCCTGCTCCTCGAGGCCCCCACACTCGCCTGAGTCGTCACCCTCGCCGTCATCGCGCGTTGGCCGCGTCAGGCGGGGACCGCCCCCACCGGGCGGCGCGGTGCAGGACGGACCGCCGCGCGGGCGTAGCCCACGCCGAAGGTGTGCTGCGGGTAGGCGTCGGGATCCGGCAGTAGGACCTGGAGAGAGCGGCGGATCTCGGGAAGCTCCACGATCTGGCTCAGCGGCTGGGTCGAGAGCCCGCGGCGGGCGGCCATGAGCGTCAGGCGCTCGAAGGCCTGACCCACGCGGATCCGCGACTCGCGGTCGTCACGAGTGGAGTGGAGGAGGCCGACGAAGGGCGCGCTGGCCACGGCGGCCGCGTCGCGTCTCCAGGCCGCATTCGAGACGAGCTGTCGGTCGGCGCGCACCACGAGCTTCCGCACCTGGCGACGGATCTCGGGATCGTCGGTGAGGAACAGGCCGACTCCACCGTCGACCGCGCACTCCCGAAGCTGGGCCGCCGCGTCAGCGGGGACGGGGCGCCGCTCGTAACGGCCGCCGCTCGTCGCGCGGGTGGTGATGGCTTCGAACAGCTCCGCCGGCCGGCAGGTCGAGGGCGTCCCTTCCGCGAGCAGGGTGACGCTGGCGGCGGGCGCGCCTGTCCGGCCGTCGGCGGGATAGACGACCTCGTGTCCGAAGCCGAACCGCTCGGCAGCGATGAGCACGATCTCGAGCGCGCAGCCCAGGCTGATGTCGAGCTCACGGCTGTCGGAGTCGGCCTCGCGCAGCCATCGGCGAAGATCCGGGCGGAGCTCCACCGTGTTCTGGACGACGGAGAACCGCCAGGACCGAGAGTCGTGGCTCGAGGGAGCGAGGATCGCGTAGCGCAGGAGACAGGCGATCTTCTCCTCCATCGTGCCGTGCCAGGGGAACGCCGACTCACAAAGCAGATCACGCTAGGTTGGTTCTCACGCTTCCCTCTTTCATGGATCTCCATACAATCCCCATTCCCGCCGCGGTGGCGGGCTTTCGGGCCGATTCCCTGGAAAAGCCTTCGCTCTCGCGGCCGTCCGGTCGCAAGCGATGCGCGGGGACGCCTGCTGGCCGGGCTCGGGAAGAGGCCCTCCTTCGTTGGCCCCCGGCTTGCAACGCATCGGTCAGGCCGTTTGCGCGAGCAGGAGGCGTCATGGAGACCTTCGGGTGGAAGCACGATCCTCGTCGAGGCGCGTGGCTGGAAGTGCCCTGTCGCGGAGCGGAGCTGCTGCACCACCCGCTCTACACCAAGGGCAGCGCGTTCAACCGGGACGAGCGCGAGGCGCTCGGCCTCGTGGGCCTGCTGCCCTACGCGGTGAGCGGCATGGAGGAGCAGGAGCGGCGCATCTGCGACAACATCGCGCGCAAGCGCGAGCCGCTCGAGAAGTACATCGGCCTCGCGGCGCTCCAGGACCGCAACGAGCACCTCTTCTACCGCGTCCTGCTGAACCACATCGAGGAGTTCCTGCCGATCGTCTACACGCCCACGGTCGGCCGCGCGTGCCAGGAGTACAGCCACATCTTCCGGCGCGCCCGCGGGCTGTGGATCACGCCCGAGCACCGCCACCACGTCAAGGAGGTGCTCAAGAACGCGCCCTTCGACGACGTTCGCCTGATCGTGGTGACCGACAACGAGCGGATCCTGGGCCTCGGCGACCAGGGCGCGGGCGGGATGGGGATCCCGATCGGCAAGCTGGCGCTCTACACGGCCGCCGCCGGCATTCCGCCCTGGCAGACGCTCCCCGTCAGCCTCGACGTCGGAACCGACAACAAGGCGCTGCTCGAGGACGAGCTGTACCTCGGCTGGCGCTTCCCGCGGCTGCGCGGCGCCGAGTACACGGCGCTCGTGGACGAGTTCGTGCAGGCGGTCCGGAAGACCTTCCCGAAGGCGCTGCTTGCAGTGGGAGGACTTCAAGAAGAACAACGCGTTCCGCCTGCTCGACCGCTACCGCAGCGAGCTTCCTTCGTTCAACGACGACATCCAGGGCACCGCAGCCGTCGCGCTCGCGGGAATGCTGACCGGAGCGCGCCTCACGGGTAAGGCGCTGCGCGACCAGAGGGTCGTCATCCACGGCGCCGGGGCGGCGGGGATCGGCATCGCGCGCCTGCTGCGCAGCGCGCTCGAGCGGGCGGGCCTCAGGGGCGAGGCGCTGACGGCGGCGATCGCGAACCTGGACAGCCGCGGCCTGCTGGTCGACGACACCGCGATCGCGGACGCGCACAAGCGCGAGTTCGCGTGGCCGGCGGCGCTCGCCGAGAAGCGGGGCCTCGGCAGCGAGCGACGCCGCGACCTGCTCGGCGTCGTGCGCGCGCTGAAGCCCACGCTGCTGATCGGCGTCTGCGCCGAGCGCGGCGCCTTCAGCGAGCCGATCGTGCGCGAGATGGCCCGCCACGTGGAGCGGCCGCTCGTGTTCCCGATGTCGAACCCGACCTCCTGCAGCGAGGCGACGCCCGCGGACGTGATCGCGTGGACCGACGGCCGCGCGCTCGTGGCGACCGGCAGCCCCTTCGACCCCGTCTCGTGGGGCGGCAGGACGATCGAGATCGGCCAGGGCAACAACGCCTTCGTCTTCCCCGGCGTGGGGCTCGGCGTGCTCGTCTCGCACGCGCACAAGGTCACCGACTCGATGTTCCTCGCCGCCGCGGAGCAGCTGGCGGCCGAGGTGAGCGACGAGCAGCGGGCCGCCGGCTGCCTGTTCCCGCGCGTGAGCGAGCTGCGTCGCGTCAGCGCGCGCATCGCCGAGGCGGTCGTGCGCGCGGCCCGCCAGGACGGCGTGGGACGGCCGATACCCGACGCGGAGATCGGCCCCGCGGTGGCCGACGCGATGTGGCAGCCCGACTACCTGCCTCTCGTGGCGGGAGCACGCACCGCGCTCGAGCCCGTCCCGGCCTGAGCCGCGCCGTCTGGGGCGCTCGAGGCTCCGAGCGCCAGCAAATCGCGCGTCGAGTCCGACGCCGTCGCGCAATTCCTGCTGCTCCCCGAGACGGCATCACGCCCGGTTCCCCGCAAGCACAGCGCCTCGTGGAGTTCGACAGCTGGCACGGCCCTTGTTGTATCTCCTCGCGGGAGGAAGGCCATGAGCCACGCCAGTGCCACCGTCGAGGCCCCCGTCGAGGCCCCCGTCGAGGCCGTCGCCCCACGCCGCAAACCGCTGGACCCGAGGGTCATCTCTCCGACCCAGATGCTGATCGAGCCCGCGACGCACGCGGGCCGAACCGGAGCCACGCTGGCCGTGTCCCTGGGCCTGCACCTCGTTCTCCTCGTGGCGGTCGTGCTCGTGCCTCTGCTTTCCTCCGAGACGCTGCCGAACCCGGATGCGCTCAAGGCCTTCTTCGTCCGGCCGCTGGAGATCGCACCTCCGCCTCCGCCGCCCCCGCCGCCGTCCGCGGCTGCGTCGGTCGTGAAAGCCCCCCCTCGCGTCGTGGAGGAGCCGCGCGGCTTCGTCGCCCCGATCGAAATCCCGAGCCAGGTACGACCGGAGGAGGGCCTCGATCTCGGGAGCGAGGTCGGCGTGCCGGGCGGAGTCGAGGGCGGAGTCCCCGGGGGCGTCGTGGGCGGTGTCGTGGGCGGCCTGCCCACGGCGCTGCCGCCACCGCCCGCGCCGGTGGTGCGGATCGGCGGCAAGATCGCCCCGCCGCGTGTCATCCGGAGGATCGAGCCCATCTACCCGAACCTCGCCGTCGCCGCGCGCCTGAGCGCCATCGTCGTCCTGGAAGCCGAGGTGGACGTCCGCGGCTTCGTGAAGACGGTGAAGGTGCTGAGCGGCCATCCGTTGTTCGACGATCCTGCTTTGGAGGCGGTCCGGCAGTGGCGCTACCAGCCACTGCTGCTGAACGGCGAGCCCACCGGCTTCATCCTTTCGGTGGTGATCAACTTCAACTTGAGACCGGCCAGCTGACCGCCTCCCCCCGGGCGGCCCGCCGGCCACCTCCCGCCGGCGGGCCGCCGCGTGGGCTTCGCCTGAAGGAGCACGAATGGACCTCGACGTCCGCCGCAACCCCGCACTCTTGAAGCTCGACCTCTACTGCAAGGGCATGCGGATCGACGACAGCTGCCTCGTCGAGCAGGATGGCGGCCGCAAGGTCCTGCGCACGCGCGCGGGCCTCGGCAGCGGGCTCGAGGTGGTGCTGCCCGGCGGCCTCTGGACCAACGTCCCGGTCGCCGAGCGCTTCGCGCAGAGCTCGCCCTACGTTCTTCACCGGAAGGACGGATCGTACGTGCTCCACCTGCGCGACGAGGAGGTCGCGACGCTGGAGCTCGCGCCGCGCCCGGCCTGGTACGACCGCAAGACCACCACCGGCAAGGCGATGACGCGGATCGGCACGCTGCAGGGCACCTACCTGGGCGTCTATCCCGCGAAGGTCTGCGAGTACTGGACCGAGAAGCCCCAGAAGGCCAGCTGCAAGTTCTGCTCGGTCGGCCTGAACCTGGGCGTCGACGACGCGGACGAGAAGTCGATCGGCGAGGTGATGGAGGTCGTGCGCGCGGCGCGCGAGGAGTCGGGCCTCACCTACGTGGACTTCAACACCGGCCACTACGAGGGCGACACCTACCTCGACATCCTCGAGCCCTACATCCGGCGCATCAAGCAGGAGACCGGGATCCTGGTGGGCGTGCAGACGCCGCCCCACCACGATCTGCGGCGCTACGACGCGCTGCGCGAGCTGGGCGTCAACCGCGTGTCGTTCTGCTTCGAGATCTTCGACCAGCAGCTCTTCGAGGAGATCTGCCCCGGCAAGCACCGCGAGTACGGCCTGCAGCGCTACCTGGACGCGGTCGCCTACTGCGCAACGCTCGGCCGCAAGGGGCCGCGTCACGAGCCGTGGGTCACGAACGGCGAGATCATCGCCGGCCTCGAGCCGCCCGAGTCCACGATCCGCGCGATCGACTGGATCACCTCGGTGGGCGCGATCCCGACCGTGTGCGTCTTCCGGCCGCTCGCCGGGACCGACTACGCCGAGACTGCCGCCGCCGCAGACGGAGCCGCTCGTCCCGGTGTTCCGGCGGCTCTACGAAGCGTGCATGGAGAAGGGGCTGCCGATCGGCGTCGCCCCGAACATCCACGTGAGCCTGGTGCTGCTGCCGGACGAGTGCCGCAGCCTCTCCGACCGTCGCTTCCCGCTGCGGGCCCTCCAGCTGAAGCTGATGGGCCGCGCAGCGAGAGCGATGGTCGGCCGCAACGTGCGCGCGGCTATGCGTTCTTCAGCACGACCTTGAGCGCCTGCTCGCGGGCCGCGTTGCCGAACACGTCGTAGGCTCTCATCACGTCGCCGAGCCCGAAGCGGTGCGTCACCAGCTTCTGCGGCTGCAGCCGGCCCGACTGCACCAGCTTCAGCAGCATCGGCGTCGACACGGTGTCGACGAGCCGCGTCGTGAGCGTGATGTTGTGGGCCCACAGCCGCTCGAGCTCGAGCGAGACCGGCTTGCCGTGCACGCCGACGTTGGCGATGCGCCCGCCCGGCGCCACGATCTTCTGGCAGACGTCGAAGGTCGACGGGATGCCGACGGCCTCGATCGCCACGTCCACGCCCGCCCCGGCGGTCAGCTCCATCACCTTGTCGACGGCCTTGCCGTCGCGGCCGTCCACGAGCTGCGTAGCGCCCAGCGTGCGCGCCACGGCGAGGCGGTTGGGGTCGAGGTCGACCATCACCAGCTCGGCGGGCGAGTAGAACTGCGCAGTGAGCAGCGTGGCGAGACCGATCGGGCCGGCTCCCACGATCGCGACGGTGTCGCCGGGCTTCACCTGCCCGTTCAGCACGCCGCACTCGAAGCCGGTCGGGAAGATGTCGCTCAGCATCACGAGCGCCTCCTCGTCGACCCCGGGCGGGAGCCGATAGAGGCTGGTGTCGGCGTGCGGGATACGGACGAACTCGGCCTGCGTCCCGTCGATCTTGTGGCCGAGCACCCATCCGCCGCCCCGGCAGTGGGAGTACATCCCCTTCTTGCAGAAGTCGCACTTGCCGCAGGAGGTGATGCACGAGATCAGGACGCGATCGCCGCGCTTGAAGCCCGCCACGGCCGCGCCCGTCTCCTCGACGACGCCGATGCCCTCGTGGCCGAGGATGCGTCCGTCGCTCACGGTCGGCACGTCGCCCTTCAGGATGTGCAGGTCGGTCCCGCAGATGGTGGCCGTCGTGATGCGGACCACGGCGTCGGTCGCCTCGCGGATCGCCGGGTCGTGGCTTGTCCTCCCAGGAGCGACGGCCGGGCCCGTGGTAGACGAGCGCCTTCATCGTCGCCGGCTGCGTCGGATCGGCTTTGGGAGAGTCAGGATCGCTTCACTCTGTTTCACGGATTCATCTCCTCGTTCGGAACGCGAGCCGGAGCTCGAGCCCCTGCCCGAAGAAGAGCAGGCGGCATGCCAGCCACGAGCTCGAGAACTCCGGGCAGCACGGTGTCCCGCGAAGCGGCGCCCGCAAGGCTTGCGGCCTCGACCTGGCTGTCGGCAGGCCTTGCGGCGCTCGCGGAGTTCCGGTGCGGCTACCGGCCACCTTCGCGAGGCACGCGAATTGCTCTTATTGCGAGTGAATCGAATCAGGCTCCAGCGCGAACGCCTTCGCCGAGAGCCGAAGAGGTCAAGATGACACTCGCAGTCGGCAGCAGCAGCATCGATCTCGCCGAGCGCTACGACGCTCCGTGCGAGGTCACGGGGGATCTGAGCGACGTCCCGGTCGACGACGAAGTGCTCGTGCCGGTGCTCAGGGAGGAGATCCAGAAGGCCCTGGGTGGTGCGCGGTCCGCCTTCTGCGTCCGGATCGAGCCTCGCGGCGACGCGGGAGAGATCGTCGTCCGGATCAGCGGCCGTCGGGCTTCCCTGCAGCTCTCGTTCGAGCGCGACGAGGCGGAGCCGGGCTACGTGGCCGGAATCGTCCACGACGCCGTCGAGCGCTTCGGCCTCTAGCCGTACGGCTCAGCGGGCCGCCGCGGCCGGCAGCAGGAACTCCTGCTCGAAGGCGGCCCATTCCTCCGCGTCGTCCGAGCGCGTCGCAACCGGCGTCCGGCGCAGCCGCTCGATCTCGGCCCGGTACCAGGCGACCACGGGCTCGCCGATCCGGAGCGAGCCCAGCTCGCCGGCGAGGTCCTTCGGCTGGAGCACGCACACCCAGCCCTTTCCGTAAGGACTCCGCGTCAGCAGCGCCGGGTCGGAGGCGAGCGCGTCGTTCACGCGGACCACCTTGCCCGCTCATGGGAGCCACGAAGTGCGCCTTGCCCCCGCGACGGCTCACGACGAACAGCGGCTCGCCGCGCGACACGGTCTGCCCCTGCCGCGGCAGCTCGACCGCGTCGAGCGCCCCGAGCGCCTTCCGCGCGAAGTCGTCGAGCCCCGCGCGGAGCTCTCCGTTCGGCTCGATGCGCGCCCAGGTGTGCCCGTCCGACACGAAGGCCCCGCCGGGGACGCAGTACTCGTGGACGGCCGCCGTCTCGGCGACGCCCGGCGCCACGATGCGCACGCTCGGCTCGCGCTGCGGCCTCGAGGCGGGCCTGGCGGCGGAGCAGCAGCTTCCGCGCGAACTCCAGCAGCTCGTCTTCGGTGAAGGGCTTCTGCACGTAGTCGACCGCGCCGTGCTGCATGGTCTCTACGGCCGTCTCGATCGTCCCGTAGCCGGTGATCACCGCGACGTCGACGTCCGGCCGCAGGTGCCGCACGGCCTTCACGACCTCGACGCCGTCCATCCCGGGCATCTTGAGGTCGGTGAAGACGAAGTCGTAGTCGCGGCGCTGGACGAGGCCGAGCGCCTCGGGACCGCTCTCGACCGTGTCGACGGCGAAGCCGGCGAGCACCAGGATCTTGCGGAAGCTGTCGAGCACGACGGGCTCGTCGTCCACGGCCAGGATCCGGGCCCTGGGCTCGCTCACTTCCACCCGCTTGAGGCTCTTCGCCTCCTCGGTGAAGTCGAGCCGCAGCGAGGTCTCGAGCGCCGCCGCGCGCTCGCGGCGCTCGCGGGCGTCGTCCAGGCGCCGGTGGGCCACGCGCACCAGCACGTCGAGCAGGACGAACCCGAGAAACATCAAGACGACGAGCAGCGCGGTCATGTGCGTGTCTCCTCTGCGGGCACGGCGCCCGCGAGCAAAGCCTCCGGTCCGTCGGGGATCGGCACCCGCACCGTGAAGCGGCTGCCCTTGCCCACCTCGCTGCGGACGTCGATCGTGCCGCCGTGGGCCTCCACGATGCCCCACGTCACGGCGAGGCCCAGGCCGGTGCCGTGCGTCCCCTTGGTGGTGAAGAACGGCTCGAACAGGTGCGCGAGGTCGGCCTGCGGGATGCCGCAGCCGCCGTCCTCGACCACGATCTCCGCGAAGGACCGCCCGCCCTCGTGCGGCGCGCGCGTCGCAACGCGAATCCAGCCTCCGTCGCCGACGGCGTCGCGCGCGTTCACCAGCAGGTTCACGACCACCTGCTGGAGCTGGTTCGCGTCGGCCGGCGCCTCGGGCGCCGACGGCGCGAGGTCGAGGTCGAGCGACACGTGGTGCAGCGTCAGCGACTGGAGCGTGATCTTGAGCGCACGGCGCACCACCTCGTTCAGGTCCACGAGCTGGCGGCTCGGCGGCGTGGGGCGCGCGAAGTCGAGGAGCCCCCGCACGATCTCGCGGCAGCGCTTGGTCTCGCGCACCACCACCTCGAGGTCCTGGCGCAGCTCGCTCCCCTCGGGGGCGCGCTTCAGCTGGAAGGACGCGTTCGTCAGCACGCCCGTCAGCGGGTTGTTGATCTCGTGGGCGACGCCTGCTGCCAGCCGGCCGACCGAGGCGAGCTTGTCGGCCTGCGTGAGCTGGCGCTGCGTCTCGGCGAGCCGTCGCGTCATCTCGTTGAACGCGCGCGCGAGGTCGCCGAGCTCGTGCCGCGCCGCCACCGCGATCGGCGTGGCGAGGTCGCCCGCGGCGACGCGCCGCGTCCCTTCCGCGAGCGCCTCCACCGGCCGCAGCACCAGGCGGCGGTTCAGCCACCACAGGATCGTCCCGCTCGCGAGGATCGCCGCGGCCGCCAGGGCGACCATGCGCCGGCGCCCCGCGGCGATGCTCTCGTCGACGTCCGCGAGCGAGAGCGTCACGTCGAGCACGCCCAGCACGCGGTCGCCCGGCCCGTGGACGTGGCAGCTCCCCGAGCAGCCCGGCTCGTTCTGGATCGGGTTGATGATGCCGAGCACGCGGTGGCCGTCGGTGGCGGCGAAGACGCGCGAGCGCGCCCGCGTCGAGGGCCGCTCGAGCGGGCGATCCGTGGCGTGGCAGGCGTTGCAGGCCTCGCCGCCCTTGTCGACCGCCTGGCCGAGCTCGGCGGGCTCGGAGGAGAAGACGATGCGGCCCTCCTTGTTGAAGACGCGCACGGCCTCGATCCCGTCCTGCCGCCCGAGGTGCGCGATCTGCCGCTGCAGGCTGTCGCGGCGGTTCTCGAGCATGTCGTAGTGCGTCGAGTTCTTGATCGTCTCGCTGAGCTGGTCGGCGCCGAGCTCGAGCTCGGAGACCAGCGCCGTCTCGTGGGCGCGCAGGACCAGCACCGCGAGCGCGCCGATCGCGAGCGCCGTCACGAGACCGGCACCCAGGATCAGCTGCGTGCCGATCCGCGTGCGCATGGCTCAGGCCGGGACCGATTCCGCGAGCGCGTGCGCCTCGCCGTCGTCCGGCTCGGCCGGCTCCTCGCGGGCGGCCTCGGCGGCGCTCGGGGAAGATCGGCAGCACGCGCACCGCCACGGCGAAGGCCGCGAAGCCCACGGCGACGAGGCCGACCGAGACGGTGAGCTCCATCCAGGAGGGCAGATAGCGGACGCCCGCCGCGCGCTCCATGCCGGTCACCGCGACGTTCAGGCGGTTCATCACGAAGCCCAGGATCGCCAGGAAGGCCGCGGCCACGAGGCCGCGCTCGCTCGCGCGCACGCGCGGCACGCACAGCAGGCCGACCGGCAGCAGCACGCCGAGCGAGATCTCGAGCAGGAACATCAGCGACTCGTAGCTCGGAGTCAGCAGCTCGGCGAGCGCGCCGCTGCGCCGCAGCGCCAGGAAGCGCAGCACGCCGTACACGCCGAGCACCACCACCATCGCGCGGCCGAGCGGCTCGAGCAGGCGAAGCTCCAGGCGCCGGCCGAACGAGCGCCCGCTCAGGTAGGACTCGATGATCACCATGCCGAGGCCCGCCCCGATCGCGGAGATGTAGAAGAGGAACGGCAGCAGCGGCGTGTACCAGAGCGGGTGCAGCTTCGAGGGGACGATCAGGTAGAGCGAGCCGAGCGACGACTGGTGCAGCGTCGAGAGGATCACCCCGACGATCACGAGCGGCGTGTAGACGATGCGGATCACCCGCTGCGGTCCCGCGAGCCGGAAGCGCTCGAAGACGACGGGCGACAGCTCGAGCGCCAGCACGGTCGTGTAGAGCATCACGCACCACGCCACCTCGAACATCACCGAGTGCGGGTTCCAGAAGACGAGCGCGTGCCAGATGCGCCAGGGCTGGCCGAGGTCGAACATCAGCGCCACGATCACGAAGGCGTAGCCGAGGAACGCCGTCAGCACCGTCGGCCGCACGATCGGCTCGAAGCGGCGCAGGTTGAAGAGGTGGACGACGCTCGTGAGCGTGAAGGCGCCCGCGGCGAGGCCGACCCCGCAGAGCACGTCGAAGCCGATCCACAGGCCCCACGGGAAGCGGTCGGTGAGGTTGGTCGTGGCGCCGAGCCCGCGCGTGAAGCGCAGCACGGTGACGACGGCCAGCAGCGGCAGCAGCAGCAGCGCGACCCAGGCCCAGAAGCCGAAGCGCGCAGCGGCCCGCGCGGCGGGCCTCATCGACGTGCTCCCTGGGCCGGGACGCGTTGCGCCGCGACCTCTTCGCGCCGCCTCGTGATCCAGAAGACGCCGTACAGGAGGGCGCCGGCGAGCGACACGAAGTCCGGCACCTTCGAGAGCACCTGCCAGGTCAGCATCGGCAGCGGCTGGCGCGGCAGGTTGGTCGCGAGCCCGAGATCCTCGAAGGGCACGCCCGACAGCATCAGCACCGACGTGCCGCCGGCCTCGTCCGCGCCGTAGACGTGGTCCACGTAGCTGCCGGGGTTGTCGCGAATCCGCGCGCGCGCCTCGGCGAGCAACGCCTCACGCTCGCCGAACATCGTCGCGCCCGTCGGGCACGCGGCCGCGCACGCGGTCGGCTCGCCCTTCGCGACGCGGTCGGCGCACATCATGCACTTCCCCACCACCGGGACGGCGCGGTCCCACTGGTACTTCGGCACGTCGAACGGGCAGGCCATGATGCAGTAGCGGCAGCCGATGCACTTGCCGGAGTCGTACACGACCGGCCCCGCCTCCGTCTTGGCGAGAGCGCCGACCGGGCACACCGAGACGCAGGTCGGCTCGAGGCAATGCATGCACAGGCTGCGAAGCCAGCCGCCCTTGCGCTCCGTCACGGTCGTCCAGGTGTAGGCCGTCGTCGTCGGCTCGATCGTCGGCGGCAGGTGGTTCTCCGCCTTGCACGCCTCCGCGCACGCCTGGCAGCCGATGCACTGCGTCGAGTCGTAGAGCAGTCCCGCGCTCATCGCGGAGCCTCCCGCTCAGACACGCACCGTCTGCGCGCGAGCCGGCCCGTTCCGCGAGCCTGGTCTCGGCCGCACGAGTCCCGCGCACGACCAGCACCGGGCAGGGCGCGTCGCGCACCACGCTGCGCGACGTCGAGCCGAACAGCACCCGCTCCAGGGCCGAGTGGCCCCGCGCCCCGAGCACGATCAGCTGCGAGCCCTCCTCGCGGGCCAGCCGCAGGATCTGCTCGTGGGGGCTGCCCGCCTTGACGAGATCGCGCACCGCGAGCCGCTCGCGGTCCTGCTCGGGCACGGCCGCCCGCAGCGCGTCACGGGCTTCCTCCGCCAGCGCCTGGCGGAACGCCTGGGTCTCCACCATCGAGAACTGCATCGCCGAACCTGGCTCGAACTCGGGCACGTGCTCGAGCACGTGGAGCAGCGTCAGCTCGGCACCGAAGGACCTCGGCGAGCGAGAGCGCGTGCGAGACCACTTCCGCTCCCGACTCGTGCAGGTCGGTGCCGCACAGCACCCTGCCGGAACGGCACGCCCGCTCTCGGGAGCCTTGCCGACGCCGTGCCGCACGGTCAGCACCGGGCACGGCGCGCGGCGCAGCAGCTCCTCCGTCACGGATCCCAGCAGCAAGCGCTTGAGGCGCGCGTCGGAGTAGAGGCCCACCACCAGCAGGTCGGCCGGGAGCTCCCGCGCGAGCTGCGCGAGCTCGCGTGCCGGATCGCCCTCGACGAGCCGCGTGCGCGTGTGCACGCCGCGCGCGCGCGCCGGCTCGGCGAACGCCTCGAGCCTCACCGAGAGCGCGGCTCGCTCCTGCGGGTCGAGCGGGGCCGGCGAGAGATACGCGAACTCGGCGGCCACCGGCAGCTCGCGCGGGTGGACGTGGACGATCGTGAGATCGCCGCCGAGCGCCCGGCAGATCGCGACCGCGTGGCTCAGCGCGTCGGCCGAGAAGGGCGAGAAGTCCGTCGGGCAGATGACGTGTCGGAACCGGAGCGCCTGGGCAGCCATGGGCACCTCCGCTCGACAGGGGTGCAACGGCCGTGCCCGCTCTCTCGTCGCACCGCCTGGCGCGATCCGTGCAAAAGCCCCGGCGAATGGGAGGTCGTCCATGGCCATGAGAATCGTCGAGGCCGACTGCATCAACTGCGCGGCCTGCGAGCCGGAGTGCCCGAACACCGCGATCAGCAACACGGGCACGACCTTCGTGGTGAATGCCGCTCAGTGCACCGAGTGCGTCGGCGCCCACGACGCGCCGCGCTGCGTCGAGGTCTGCCCGGTGGACTGCATCGTCCCGGAGCCGGCGGGGGGCGAGCCGAAGGACGTGCTGTTGGAGAGGTACGCGCAGCTCCATGCGTAGTCCCTGGGGCTCAGCCGAAGCGCACATCTTGCGCCCGGCACGCGCCAAACCGCGCGTGGCTTGCGTTTGGGACGCCGCCGGCAGCTCAATCCGCGCATAACACGGCCGGCACGGCCGTTGCTCAAAGTGATAGACGATGCGAACTCCGGGCGCCCCGCCTCCGTTCAAGATCCCCGACTTCGACCAGGCGCCGCTCCTGGTGATCTGGGAGACGACGCAGGCCTGCGGCCTGTCGTGCCGTCACTGCCGGGCCTCGGCGCAGCCCGGCCGCAACCCCGGTGAGCTCTCCAGCGAGGAGGGCCTGCGCCTCGTCGACGCCGTCGCCGAGATGGGGACGCCGCTGCTGATCCTGAGCGGCGGCGACCCGCTCAACCGCCCCGACCTCGCCGAGCTCGTCCGCCACGGGAAGGCGCGAGGCCTGCGCATGGCGACGATCCCGGCGGCCACGGAGCGGCTCACCTACGAGCGGCTCGCCGAGCTGAAGGAGGCGGGCCTCGACCAGATCGCCTTCTCGCTCGACTTCCCGCGCGCGGACCTCCACGACGGCTTCCGCCTCGCCGCGGGTGCCTTCGATCGCACGATCGAGGCGGCCGGCTGGGCGCGTCGGCTCGGCCTGCCGCTGCAGATCAACACCACGGTCTGCGGCGAGACGGCACCCTACCTCGCGGAGCTCGGCCACTTCGTCGCGAACCTCGGCATCGTGTTCTGGGAGGTCTTCTTCCTCGTCCCGATGGGGCGCGGAAAGCTGCTGCGCGGCCTGAGCGCCGCCGAGTGCGAGCGGCTCTTCGCGACGCTCTGGGAGATCGAGTCGAAGGGCCGCTTCGTGCTCAAGGTGACCGAGGCGCCGCAGTACCGGCGCTGGGTCGCACAGCACGCCGCCCGGGAGCGCTCGTGGCTGGCGACCGTGGCGCACGCGCCGATCGGCCTGTCGCCCAAAGCCGTCAATGCGGGCAAGGGCTTCCTGTTCGTCTCGCACCTCGGCGAGATCTTCCCGAGCGGCTTCCTGCCCGCTCCCGCGGGCAACGTCCGCACGCTGCCGCTCGCCCGCGCCTACCGCGAGTCGCGCGTGTTCCGCGACCTGCGCGATGCGGACACCCTGCGCGGCCGCTGCGGCCGCTGCGAGTTCCGCGCCACCTGCGGCGGCTCGCGGGCGCGCGCGTTCGCGCTCACGGGCGACGCGGCGGCGACGGACCCCTGGTGCGCCTACGTGCCACAGGCGCAGACAACACGGAGCGTGCCATGGAGTGCCTGAGCCAGGACGTCCAGCCGGTCTCGTCGCGCTGGGCCGCGCAGTACCGCTCGAAGCTCGCGAGCGCGCGCGAGGCCGTGGGCCTCGTGCGCTCGGGCGACCGCGTCTGGGTGCATCCCGGCTGCTGCAACCCGGAGCCGCTCGTGCACGCGCTCGTGGCCCGTGCCGCCGAGCTGCGGGACGTGGAGCTCGTCCACCTGATGACGCTCGGCGCGGCGCCCTCCGCCGATCCGCGCTACGCGTCCTCGTTCCGGCACTGCGCGCTCTTCACCGGCGCGAACGTCAGGCAGGCCGTCAACGAGGGCCGCGCCGACTTCGTGCCCGTCCACCTCTCCGACATCCCGCGCCTGATCACGACGGGCCGCCAGCCGATCGACGTGGCCTTCGTCCACGTCTCGCCTCCCGACGAGCACGGCTTCTGCTCGTTCGGCGTGGGAGTGGACTGCACGAAGGCCGCGGCGGAAGCGGCGCGCGACGTCATAGCGCTCGTCAACGTGCGCATGCCGCGGACACTCGGGGACTGCTTCATCCACGTCTCGCGCTTCAGCCACGCCGTGGAGGTCGACCTTCCCGTCGTCGAGCTGCCGCGGCCGGCGGAGCTAAGCGCGGTCTCGCGCGCGATCGGCCGGCGCGCCGCGGAGCTCGTCGAGAACGGCTCGACGCTCCAGATGGGGATCGGCGAGGTGCCGGACGCGATCCTCTCCGAGCTCAAGGACCGCCGCGACCTCGGGGTCCACACGGAGATGTTCTCGGACGGCGTCGTGGAGCTGTTCGAGGCCGGCGTGATCAACGGCGAGGCCAAGACGCTGCACCGCGGCAAGATCGTGGCCTCGTTCGTGCTCGGGACGCGGCGCAGCTTCGACTTCCTGCACAACAACCCCTTCGTCGAGTTCCACCCGACGGACTACGTCAACGACCCGTTCGTGATCGCCGGCAACGACCGCATGGTCGCGATCAACGCGGCGCTGGCGGTGGACCTCACCGGCCAGGTGTGCGCGGACTCGATCGGCCGCTCGATCTACTCGGGCTTCGGCGGCCAGGCGGACTTCATCCGCGGCGCCGCGCGCGCCCGGCGCGGCAAGCCGATCATCGCGCTGCCCTCGACGGCGAAGGGCGGAACGCTGTCGCGCATCGTGGACGCGCTGCCGGAGGGCGCGGGCGTCGTGACGACGCGCGCGGACGTCCACTACGTCGTGACCGAGCACGGCATCGCGGAGCTGCACGGCAAGAGCCTGCGCGAGCGGGCCCGGGCGCTCATCGCGGTGGCGCACCCGGACTTCCGGGAGGACTTGCTCCGCGCGGCCCGAGAACGCAGAATCCTCTGACCATGGCCGAGCCGAGCGGACGGGCCCGATCGTTCTTGAGACGCGTCTTCTTCCTGGGGCGCAACCGCATCTCGACGCTGGGGGCCATCGTCACCACCGCCTCCGCGGTGACCATGATCGGCTTCTGGATCGTGGAGTCGCTGCAGGCGCACCCGGTCCACCCCTACAACGGCATCGTGCTGTTCCTGATCCTGCCGTTCGTGTTCGTGCTGGGCCTGCTGCTGATCCCGCTCGGCGTGCTCCTGCAGCGGCGCAAGCTGCGCGCCCGCGGCGAGCTGCCGCAGGAGTACCCGAAGATCGACCTCCAGCAGCCGGAATGGCGCCACGGGCTGGCGCTCGTGGGCCTCGCCACGGTCGCGAACGTCGGGATCCTGGGGGCGGCGTCCTACAAGGGCGTCGAGCACATGGACTCGACGCAGTTCTGCGGCGTCACCTGCCACAGCGTGATGGCCCCCGAGTACACGGCCTTTACCGGCTCCCCGCACGCGCGCGTGACCTGCGTGCAGTGCCACATCGGGCCCGGCGCCGGCTGGTTCGTCAAGTCGAAGCTGTCGGGCGTCCGCCAGGTGTTCGCGGTCACCTTCAACACCCACTCGCGCCCGATCCACTCCCCCGTGAAGGACCTGCGGCCCGCGCGCGACACCTGCGAGCAGTGCCACTGGCCGCAGAGGTTCCACGGCGACAAGCTGCTGGTGCGGTCGAAGTTCGCGGACGACGAGGCCAACACGAAGACCACGACGGTGCTGGTGCTGAAGCTCGGCGGGCGCGCCCCGAACGGCTCGACCGGGATCCACGGCCGGCACCTGAACGAGCAGTCGCGCGTCGAGTACGTCGCGATCGACGACAAGCGCCAGGTGATCCCGCAGGTGACGTACGTCAACGACAAGGGCGAGCGGGAGCTCTACGAGTCGCCCGAGGCGAAGGCGACGCCGGAGCAGCTCGCGAAGGGCGAGCGGCGCACGATGGACTGCATGGACTGCCACAACCGACCGACCCACACCTTCGAGCTGCCCGAGCGCGCGATCGACCGCGCGCTCGCCGAGGGCGCCATCAGCCCCGAGCTGCCGTTCGTGAAGAAGAAGGGGACCGAGCTGCTGCGCGCCGAGTACTCCGACCAGGAGGAGGCGGCGCGCCGGATCCGCGAGGGGCTCAAGGAGTACTACCGCAGCGAGCAGCCGCAGGCCTACGCGAGCCACCGCGCGCTCGTGGAGACGGCGGCGGAGCGTCTCGTGGCGATCTACGCGCGGAACGTATTCCCGGGAATGAAGGTCGGTTGGGGCACCTACCCGAACCACATCGGCCACGAGGATTTCCTTGGCTGCTTCCGCTGCCACGACGACTCGCACAAGACACGCGACGGCCGCACGATCACCCAGGACTGCAATGCGTGCCACTCGCTGCTGGCGATGGACGAAGCCAATCCCAAGGTGCTCTCCGATCTGGGCCTTCAGTAGCGCGCTCGTCGCGCTGCTGCTCGTGGCCGCGTCCGGCCACGCCGCGGCCGCGGACGTCGACTGCCTCGCCTGCCACGGCGAGAAGGAGCTGCGCGGGGAGCTGGGCGCGAGCCTGTTCGTGGACGCCGACAAGCGTGCGAAGAGCGCCCACGGCTCGCTCTCGTGCAGCGACTGCCATGCGGGCCTGACGGACGGCCCGCACGAGCCGAAGCCGCCGAAGGTCGAGTGCTCGAGCTGCCACGACGACGCCGCGGCCGCGCTCGAGAAGAGCGTCCACGGCCGCCGCAACGGCGGCGGCGAGGCGCCCGTCTGCTCGTCGTGCCACGGCGACGTCCACGAGTTCGTGCCGCGGAGCGACCCCGGCTCGCAGCTGTCGCGGCGCAACCTGCCGAAGACGTGCGGCGCCTGCCATGCCAACCCCGACTTCCTGGCGCGGCACCACCTCGGCCTCGCCCGCCCGATCGAGGCCTACGAGCGCAGCGTGCACGCCCAGGCGCTCGCCCGCGGCAACGACAAGGCGGCGTCCTGCTCCGACTGCCACGGCGCACACGACATCGGCAAGGCGAAGGACACCGCGTCCCGCATCAACCGCTGGAACGTGCCGGCCACCTGCGGCCAGTGCCACACCGAGATGCGGGACGCCTTCTCGGCCAGCATCCACGGGCAGGCGGTGGCGCGCGGGCTGGCGGGCGCGCCCGTCTGCACCGACTGCCACGGCGAGCACGCGATCCTCGCGCCCGCGGAGCCGCGGCTCGCTCGTCAACCCGGCGCGCGTGTCGAGCGTGACCTGCGGGCGCTGCCACGGCGACGAGCGCCTCGTCCAGAAGTACAACCTGCCGAAGGACAAGGTCCCGGCCTTCGAGGACAGCTTTCACGGCCTCGCGGGGCGCGCCGGCTCGCAGAGCGTCGCCAACTGCGCGTCCTGCCACGGCGTCCACAACATCCTGCCCTCGAGCGACCCGCGCTCGACGGTGCATCCGGCGAACCTCGCGAAGACCTGCGGCGCCTGCCATCCGGGCGCCGGCGAGCGCTTCGCGATCGGGCCGGTCCACGTCACGAGCGCGACGCTCAGCGAGCACGCGGCGGTGCGCTTCGTGCGCGTCGCCTACCTGACGCTGATCCCGGCGACGCTCGGCTTCATGCTGCTGCACAACGGCCTCGACTTCCTGCGCAAGCTCCGGCGCGGACGGGCCGCGCACGGCTCGGCCGCCACGCTGCCGCGCATGAACCTCCACTTCCGGATCGCCCACGGGCTGGTGGTGCTGAGCTTCCCGGTGCTGGTGCTGACGGGCTTCGCGCTCAAGTACCCCGAGGCGTTCTGGGCGGCGCCGCTCCTCCCGTTCGAGGGTGCCTTGCCGCTGCGCGCCTACGTCCACCGCGCCGCGGCGCTCGTGCTGTGCGCCGCCTGCGCGTACCACGTCCTGCACCTGCTGCGCGCGCCGCGCGACCGGCGGGCGCTGCGGCGCATGCTGCCGAGCCTGCGGGACGCGCGCGACGTGGGCGCTTTCTTCCGCTGGGCGCTCGGGCGCCGCGCCGAGCCGCCCGGCGTCGGCGTCGTCAACTACGCCGAGAAGATGGAGTACTGGGCGTTCTTCTGGGGCACCCTGGTGATGGCGGCCTCGGGCTTCGTGCTGTGGTTCGAGGGCGTGAGCCTGCGCGTGCTGCCCACTTGGGTGATCGACGCCGCCACCGCCGTCCACTGGTACGAGGCGATCCTGGCCACGCTCGCGATCCTGGTCTGGCACTTCTACATGGTGATCTTCGACCCCGACGTCTACCCGATGGATCGCGCCTGGCTCACGGGACGCGCCTCGGCCGATCACCTGCGGGCGCACCGGCCGGCCTACGAGCGCCTCGCGCGGCGCCAGCACCTCGGCGACGACGGCCAGGAGGAGTAGGCCGGCCCGGCTGGCGTGCGTCTTGCACTTCCAGGCGGAGGAGGAAGGCGATGCCTCCGCATTCGATGGCACGGCCGTTCCTGGCGCCCGAGTACTGCAAAGGCTGCGGCCGCTGCGTCGACGCCTGCGCGCTCGGCTGCATCGAGCCCGGCCAGGCGATGGACGCCCGCACGGGGCTCGTCCCCGTCGCGCTCGACCTCGACGCCTGCACGGGCTGCGCGCTGTGCATCGAGGCCTGCCCCGAGCCCTACGGGCTGCGGCCCGAGCCGGAAGCCGGCGCAGAGTGCGTCAAGCCCCGTGCCACCGCCGCAGCAACGGTACCCGACGTCTGGCTCCCGCTCCCCGAGAGCCCTCCGCTCGCGATGAAGGGCACGCACGCCGCGGCCGTCGGGGCGCTGGTCGCCGGCTGCCGGCACTTCTTCGGCTATCCGATCACGCCGTCGAGCGAGGGCGCCGAGCTGATGGCGAAGCTGCTGCCGAAGCTGGACGGCGTCTTCCTGCAGGCCGTGAGCGAGGTCGCCGCGGTGAACCTGATGTACGGATGCGGCGCCGCCGGCCTGCCGTCGCTCACCTTCACTTCCTCGCCTGGCTTCAGCCTGATGCTGGAAGGCCTGTCGTACATGATCGGCGCCGAGCTGCCCGGCGTCTTCGTGGACGTGATGCGCGGGGGCCCCGGCCTCGGCAACATCGCGCCCGAGCAGTCGGACATCAAGCTCGCCTGTCGCGGGCTCGGCCACGGCAACACCTACGCGATCGTGCTCGCGCCCGCGACGCCCCAGGAGATGCTCGACCTCACGCGGCTCGCCTTCGAGCTGGCCTTCGAGCACCGCACACCGGTGGTCGTGCTGGCCGACGGCTACCTCGGGCAGGTGACGGGCCAGGTGCGCCTGCCGCGCACGCTCGTGAAGCCCGGGCTGCCGGCCTGGGCCGTTTGGGGCGACGCCGCCCACCGGCGCAACCTGATCTCCTCGATCCACCTCGCGGAGACGGAGCTCGAGGCGCACAACCTGAGGCTGATCGAGAAGTACACGAGGATCCGCGAGCGCGAGCAGCGCGCCGAGCTGTTCCTGTGCGACGACGCGGAGGTCCTGCTCGTCGCCTGCAACACGCCGGCGCGGATGGCGAAGGGAGCGGTGCGCGCGCTGCGCGCGCGAGGCGTGCGGGCCGGCCTGCTGCGGCCGCAGACGCTCTGGCCGTTCCCGGTTCGCTTCCTGCTGCCGCTCCTGGGACGGCTGCGCCGCCTGATCGTGGTCGAGGCGAGCTACGGGCAGCTGGAGGACGAGCTGCGCCTCGCGCTGAGCCACGCCGGGGCCGCCCACCCGCCGTGGAGTCGCTGCAGCGCTACGGCGGCGTGCTGCCGAGCGAGCAGGAGATCGTCGAAGCCGGCTGCCGGCGCGCCGCTCGCGCGGCGGCAGGAGCTTCCCGCATGAGCGTCTTCTACGACCGCTTCGAGCGCCATGCGCGCGGCGAGGGCCTGAAGGGCCGGAGCACCCACTACTGCCCGGGCTGCGGGCACGGCCTCGTCCACCGCTACCTTGCCGACGCCATCGAGGAACTCGGGATCCAGGATCGCACCGTCGCGATCTCGCCGGTCGGCTGCAGCGTCTTCCTCTACTACTACCTGGACGTCGGCCACACGCAGGCGGCCCACGGGCGCGCGCCGGCCGTGGCGCTCGGCCACAAGCTCGCCAACCCGGATGCCGTGGTCGTCAGCTATCAGGGCGACGGCGATCTCGCATCGATCGGCCTCGCGGAGATCATCCACGCCTGCCAGCTGGGCGTCCCGCTCACGGTGGTGTTCGTGAACAACGCCGTGTTCGGGATGACCGGCGGACAGATGGCGCCCACGACGCTGATGGGCCAGCGCACGACCACCTCGCCCGACGGGCGCGGGCCGGCTCGCGGGCCAGCCGCTCAAGATGGCGGAGCTGGTAGCGCAGCTCGACGGCACGAGCTACGTCGAGCGCGTCGCGCTCTACGACGCGAAGCAGCGCGTGCGGGCGCGCAAGGCCATCCGGAAGGCGCTCGAGCTCCAGGCGCTGGGCCACGGCCTCGCGTTCGTCGAGGTGCTGGCCGAGTGCCCGCTCCACCTCGGCATGACGCCGCGGGAGGCCGAACGCTGGGTGGCACGGGAGATGACGCGCGTGTTCCCGCTCGGCGTCAAGAAGGACAGAGCGGACGCCGGCAGGCCCGACTGGCGGCGGCCGAGCTTCGACCCCCAGGCCGTCGCGCGCGCGCTCGGGATCCTCGCCGAGGCGGCGCCGCGCTTCTGCGGGCAGTTCCCTCGCGAGCCGTACGGCAGCGAGGTCGCGCTGAAGCTGGCAGGAGCGGGCGGTGACGGCGCGCAGACCGCCGCGATGCTGATCGCGCGCGCGGCGATCAACGAGGGCTTCGACGCGACCCACATCCCGAGCTACGGCCCCGAGTCGCGCGGCGGCACCTCGTACGCCGACGTACGCGTCGCCGAGACCGAGGTGCTCTCGCCGGCGGCCCCCGCGCCCCACGCGCTCGTCGCGTTCAACGCGCCGAGCCTCGCCCGCTTCGGGCCGGCCGTCGTGCCGGGCGGCGTCGTGGTCTACGACCGCTCGGTGATCGCCGAGCCGCCCATTCTCGACGCGCGGGTCCGCGTCCTCGGCATCCCCTGCTCGGCGATCGCCCAGGAGCTCGGCTTCGTGACCGCCAAGAACGTGGTGGCGCTCGGCGCGCTGTGTGAGGCGACTCGCCTCTTCCCCGAGGAAACCTACCTCGCGGCGATCCGGCAGACGCTCGCGCACAAGCCCGAGCTCCTGGTGCTCGACGAGCGGGCCTTCGCCGCGGGCGTGCGCGCGGCGGTGGCGACGGGCTAGCGGGCGGCCGGCGCCTGGACCGACCGCAGGTGCTCCACGACGCCCATCACCTTCTCGCGGACCGCCGCGTCGGAGTAGCCATCCGCGGTGTTCTTGAAGACGTCGCCCCACACCGGCATGTCGGGGCCGCCGTGGCCCTTGACGGGCTTGCGGCCGTCGATGATCCGGCGGACGCTCTCGTCGTCGTAACGGCCGCCGTTGCGCTTCGCCAGCAGCGTGAGATCGGGTGGCCGCACGCGGAGCGAGTCCGCGAGCGGCCCGTCCCCCCTGGCCGCGACGCCGTGGCAGACGGCACAGTAGGTCATGTAGGTGGCGTGGCCGGAGATAGAGCTCGGCGGATTGTCCTCGCCGACCGCGAGGCTCCCTGCGCCGATCATCACGAGCGTGGCGGCAACCCTGGAGCACGTCCGTGCTCTGGCGCATGGCGGCTATCCTCCCTGCAGCACCAGCATGTAGTTCGCCCGCTCGTAGGCGGCGGGGTCCGGGCACGAGGCCAGGCTCATGCTGCCCTTGAGCTGCGCGAGCGACTCGTAGACGTGCTCTTCCATCCACTCGGTCATCTCGTCGAGCACGCTGCGCAGGCGCGGCGCTCCGTGGCGCACGAGCGTGGAGACGAGCTGGACCGCGTCGGCGCCGGCCATCACCGCCTTCACCGCGTCCCGGCCGTTGTGGACGCCTCCGGTCACGGCCAGCGAGCCGCGCACGTGATCCCGGAGCAGCGCGAGCCACTGCAGGCGCAGCGGCAGCTCCGCCGGCGTCGACAGGCGCAGGTCGCTCTTGAGCGCCAGCCCCTCGGGGTCGATCTCGGGCTGATAGAAGCGGTTGAAGAGCACGAGCCCGTCCGCGCCCACCTGCTCCAGCTTGCTCACGAAATGCGGCAGCGACGTGTAGAACGGCGAGAGCTTCACCGCCAGCGGGATCGGGATCGAAGACTTGAGCTCGCGCACCAGCTCGACCGTGCGCGACTCGACGTCGGCGGCCGAGTCCTCGGTCGAGCAGGGAACGGAGTACACGTTGAGCTCGAGGGCGGAGGCGCCGGCTTGCACGATGGCGCGTGCGTACTCGAGCCATCCGCCGCGCGTCGTGCCGTTGAGCGAGGCGATCACCGGGATGTGCACGGCCTCCCGAACCCGGCCGAGATGCTGGATGTAGTCCTCGGGTCCCAGCATGAACGCCTCGGGGCGCGGGAAGTAGCAGAGCGCCTCCGCGAAGGACTCGCCGTGCGGCTCGGTGTGGATGAAGGTCCGCAGCTGCTCGCGGCGGATCTGCTCCTCGAACAGCGAGCGCATGACGATGGCCGCGGCGCCCGCGTCCTCCAGGCGCCTCACGGTGTCGAGGTCGTCCGCGAGCGGCGACGCTCCCGGCATCAGCGGATGCGGAAGCTCCAGGCCGAGATAGGTCGTTCTGAGGTCCACGTTCCCTCCTACTGCTCCCGGCCGACGGGCTCCGGGGTGGCTCGCGCCGGGTCGGGCAAGAGCGTCAGGCCGGCGAGCTCGCGGTACACCGCCTCGCGCTGGCGGGCCTCGTGCTCGGCCTTCGCGAGCAGGCGCCGGAAGCGCTCGGGGTCCTGCTTCTCGACCATCCGGAAGCGCGCCTCGTTGCGCATGTACTCGCGCACCGAGACCTTCGGCGGTCCCGAATCGACCACGAGCGGCGGCTCCGAGCGCGCGATGCGCCGCGGGTCGAAGCGGTAGAGCGGCCACACGCCCGAATCGACGGCCAGCTTCTGCTGCTCGCAGCCGTAGGCCATGTCGTAGCCGTGCGCGATGCAGTGGCTGTAGGCGATCACGAGCGACGGGCCGTGATAGCTCTCGGCCTCCTGCAGCGCCTTGAGCGTCTGCACGTCCTTGGCGCCGAAGGCGACGCGCGCCACGTAGACGTGGCCGTAGGCCATCGCCATCAGGCCGATGTCCTTCTTGCCGACCTCCTTGCCCGCGGAGGCGAACTTGGCGGCGGCGCCGATGGGAGTGGCCTTCGACGCCTGGCCGCCGGTGTTGGAGTACACCTCGGTGTCGAGCACCAGGATGTTGACGTCGCGGCGCATCGAGAGCACGTGGTCGAGGCCGCCGTAGCCGATGTCGTAGGCCCAGCCGTCGCCGCCGACGATCCACACGTTCTTCCTGACCAGGTGGTCCGCGAGCTGCATCAGCTGGAGCACCTCGGGCCCGGAGTGGCCGGCGAGCGCGTCCTTGAGCGCCATCACGCGCTGCCGCTGGGCCGAGATGCCCGCTTCGCTCGACTGGTCGGCTTCGATGATCCCCGCCACGAGCCCGTCTCCCAGCGCGGAGGCGAGACCCTTGAGCAGCCGGATCGCCTGCTCCTGGTGCTTGTCGAGCGCCAGGCGCATGCCGAGCCCGAACTCGGCGTTGTCCTCGAAGAGCGAGTTCGACCACGCGGGCCCGCGTCCGTTGCGGTCGACCGCGTAGGGGGTCGTCGGCAGGTTGCCGCCGTAGATCGACGAGCAGCCGGTGGCGTTGGCGATCAGCACGCGGTCGCCGAACAGCTGCGTCATCAGCTTGATGTAGGGCGTCTCGCCGCAGCCGGCGCAGGCCCCCGAGTACTCGAAGAGCGGCGTCAGGAACTGCGAGCCCTTGAGGTCGAGCTTCATCTCCTCGCGCTTCGGCTCGGGCAGCTCCAGGAAGAAGCGGTAGTTCTCGCGCTCGGCCTCGCGCAGCGGCGGCATCGGCGCCATGTCGATCGCCTTGTGGCGCGGGTTCGACTTGTCCTTCGCGGGGCAGACCATGACGCAGAGGTTGCAGCCGGTGCAGTCCTCGGGCGCCACCTGGATCGTGTACTTCTGGCCCTTGAACTCGTTGCCCTTGAAGTCCATCGACTTGAAGCTCGGCGGAGCCGCGGCGAGCGCGGCCGGGTCGTAGACCTTGGCGCGGATCGCGGCGTGCGGGCAGACGAACGCGCACTTGTTGCACTGGATGCAGATCGGCGCGTCCCACACGGGGATCTCGAGCGCGATCGCGCGCTTCTCCCACTGGGCCGTGCCCGTCGGCCAGGTGCCGTCGGCCGCGAACGCCGAGACCGGCAGCAGGTCGCCCTTGCCCTCCAGGATCACGGCCTGGACGCGCTTCACGAAGTCGGGTGCCGCGGCCGGGACCGTCGCGTGGACGGCGCCGTTTCCGGAGAGCGGCCCCGGCTCGACCTCGAAGAGGTTCTCGAGCGTGGCGTCGACCGACGCCCAGTTGCGCTTGACGATCTCGTCGCCCTTCTTGCCGTAGGTCTTCTCGATCGCCTGCTTGATGCTCGAGATCGCCTGCTCGCGCGGCAGCACTCCCGAGATCGCGAAGAAGCAGGTCTGCATCACGGAGTTGATGCGGTTGCCCATCCCGGTCGCCTCCGCGACCTTGTAGGCGTCGATCGCGTAGAAGCGCAGCTTCTTCTCCAGGATGTGCTGCTGGACCCGGCGCGGAAGGTGGCGCCAGAGCTCGGCCTTCGGGTAGGGCGCGTTCAGCAGGAAGGTACCGCCGGGCACCGCGTGCTCGAGCATGTCGTACTTTTCGAGGAAGCCCCACTGGTGGCAGGCCACGAAGCTCGCCCTGCGGATCAGGTAGGAGGAGCGGATCGGGCCCGGGCCGAAGCGCAGGTGCGAGATCGTGATGGCGCCCGACTTCTTGGAGTCGTAGACGAAGTAGCCCTGGGCGTCGTTGTCCGTCTCCTCGCCGATGATCTTGATCGAGTTCTTGTTGGCGCCCACCGTGCCGTCGGCGCCGAGCCCGAAGAAGACGGCCCGCACGCGCGCGTCCGAGTCGATGTCGAAGTCCGGGTCGATCGGGATCGAGGTGTGGGTGAGATCGTCGACGATGCCCACCGTGAAGTGGTTGCGCGGGGCCTCGCGCTGCACGAGCTGGTCGAAGACGGCCTTGACGTGCGCCGGGGTGAACTCCTTCGAGCTCAGCCCGTAGCGGCCGCCGACCACGCGCGGCTCCGGCGCGGCGAGCGGGCTGCGGCTCGCGTCGCGCGCCTCCCGCAGCGCCGCCAGCACGTCGAGGTAGAGCGGCTCCCCGATCGCGCCAGGCTCCTTGGTGCGGTCCAGCACCGCGATGGCCCGCACGCTCCGCGGCAGCGCCTTCACGAAGTGGTCGATCGAGAACGGCCGGTAGAGGCGCACCTTCAGCACGCCCACGCGCTCGCCGGCCGCGACCAGCCGGTCCACGGTCTCGTGCGCCACCTCGGCGCCCGAGCCCATCAGCACGATCACCCGCTCGGCCTCGGGGTCGCCCACGTAGTCGAAGAGCTTGTAGCGGCGTCCGGTGCGCTGGGCGAAGCGGTCCATCGTCTTCTCGACGATCTCGGGCAGGGCCAGGTAGAAGCCGTTGGCGGCCTCGCGCGCCTGGAAGAACACGTCGGGGTTCTGGGCGGTGCCGCGCAGCACGGGGCGGTCGGGGCTGAGCGCGCGCTGGCGGTGCGCCGCGACGAGCTCGTCGCGCAGCAGGAAGCGCAGGTCGTCGTCGCTCAAGAGCTCGATCTTGCGAACCTCGGACGAGGTGCGGAAGCCGTCGAAGAAGTGCAGGAACGGCACGCGCGCCTCGAGCGTCGCGGCGTGCGCGATCGCGGCGAGGTCGTGGGCCTCCTGCACGGAGCCCGAGCAGAGCATCGCGAAGCCGGTCTGGCGGCACGCCATCACGTCCGAGTGGTCGCCGAAGATCGACAGCGCGTGGGTCGCGACGGTGCGCGCGGCGACGTGCATCGCGAACGCCGACAGCTCGCCGGCGATCTTGTACATGTTGGGGATCATCAGCAGCAGGCCCTGCGAGGCCGTGAAGGTGGTCGTGAGCGCGCCGGCCTGCAGCGCGCCGTGCACCGCGCCGGCCGCGCCGCCCTCCGACTGCATCTCCACCACGTCCGGCACCACGCCCCAGACGTTCCGGCGCCCGTGCGCCGACCACTCGTCGCTGAGCTCGCCCATCGAGGAGCTGGGCGTGATCGGGTAGATCGCGATCACCTCGCTCACGCGATGAGCCACCGACGCCGCCGCTTCGTTGCCGTCGACCGTGACGATCTGTTTCTCGCTCATCTCTAGATCCGTGATTCGGTGATCGGAAGGTCCGCGCGCCGGCGGAGCTCTTCGGCCGTCTCCCGGCGCACCGCCGCGTCGCGGGCCGCCGCGGCGCGGAAGCGCAGGCCCGGGCGCTTGAGCCAGAACGCGAGCAGCGGCTCCTCGGTCTGCGGCGCGGCCAGGATGTCCTGCAGCCGCGCGCGCACGTCGTCGCAGGCCTCGGCCCAGACGACGCGTTTCGAGATCCCGAGGTCGCCGTGGATCAGGACCAGCAGCCCGGCGCCGTCCGGGGCCGCCGCGAACATCGGCGGCTCGAGCGGCAGCTCGTCGGTCCAGACCACACCCGCCGACAGGTTCAAACGGGGCGAGCGGGCCGGGCGGGTCGCCGGCAGCCCGAGCAGCCCGCGCACCAGGTCGAGGGCGGAGACGAGCCCCACGGCGCGCCCGGCGGCGTCGACTGCGGCCAGGCGCGGGCGCCCGGTCTCGGCCATGAGCCGCGCCGCCTCGGAAACGCTCGCACGCTCGGAAACGCTGAGCGCGGGCCGGCTCATCCTGTCGCAGACGCGATCGCCCGGCCGCCGGCCGACGAGGTCGCGGACGGACACCGCGCCCACCGGCCTGCAGTCGTCGTCCAGGACCAGGGCGTCGTTGACGGCCAGCGCGAGCAGCCCGTCGATCGCGTCCTCGGCGGCGTCGCCGGGCGTCACGCTGAAGAGCTCCCGGCTCATCACCTCGGCCACCCTGCGCGCCATGTCGGGTCTCACGCAGCGTGTTCGTTGCACGACGCAGGCCAGCGGAAAGGCACGTCGCAGGGGCCGTGGGGGCTTCCGAGCGCGAAGTCTTTGCGGACCCGGCGCCGGGGGCCGAGCCCTTTGCGCGCCCGGGCTTCAGTCGTGCGTGACGACCGCGCCGGCCTGCTTGTATTCCTTGAGCTTGTACTGGATCTTGCGCGCGCTGATGTCGAGCAGCGCCGCCGCGCGGGAGGTGCTGCCGCCGACGGCCTCGAGCGTGCGCAGGATCGCCTCGCGCTCGATCGTCGCGAGCGTGCTGCCGGGGATCTCCACCCCCTTGGCGTGCGCGGCGGCCGGCTGCTCCGGGCCCGCGACCGGGCGCAGCGTCGGGAAGTGGAAAGGCGTCAGCTCGTCGCCGTCCGCGAGGACCACGGCGCGCTCGATCGCGTTCTCGAGCTCGCGCACGTTGCCCGGCCAGCGGTGCTGGAGCAGGAGCGCGAGCGCCTCGTCCGTGAAGCGGAGGCTCTTGTCGTTCGCCGCCGCGTACTTGCGCAGGAAGTGCTGCGCCAGCAGCGGGACGTCGCCGCCGCGCTCCCGCAGCGGCGGGATCGTCACCTCGATCACGTTGAGGCGGTAGTAGAGGTCGTCCCGGAAGCTGCCGTCCTCGAGCTTCTGGCGCAGGTCGCGGTGGGTGGCGGCGACGATCCGCACGTCGACCTTGTAGGTCCGGTTGCCTCCCACGCGCTCGAACTCGCGCTCCTCCAGGAAGCGCAGCAGCTTGACCTGGACCGTGGGCGAGATGTCGCCGATCTCGTCGAGGAAGAGCGTGCCGCCGTCGGCGGCCTCGAAGCGACCTGCGCGGGTGTAGACGGCTCCGGTGAACGAGCCCTTCTCGTGGCCGAAGAGCTCGCTCTCGAGCAGCGTCTCCGGAAGCGCGGCGCACGCCACGCGCACGAAGGGCTTGGCCCGCCGCGGGCTGTTCTGGTGGAGCGCCTGCGCGAAGAGCTCCTTGCCGGTGCCGCTCTCCCCGAGCAGCAGCACGGAGGCGCTGGCGCTGGCCACCTGGCGGATCGTCTTGAAGGCGGCCAGCATGCCGGGGCTCTCGCCCACGAGGTTCTCGAGGTTGTACTTGTGATCGAGCCGCTCGCGGAGCAGGCGCGCCTCCTCGAGCAGGCGCTTCTTCTCGACCGTCCGCTGCAACATCACCTCGAGCTCCTCGACGTCGATCGGCTTGCCCAGGTAGTCCTCGGCCCCGAGCTTCATCGCCTTGACGGCCGTCTTGACGGTGCCGTAGGCCGTCATCAGGATCACCATCGTCTCGGGCCGGATCTGCTTGATCCGCGTCAGCAGCTCGATCCCGTCCATGCCCGGCATGCGCAGGTCCGTCAGCACGACGTCGGGGTCGGTCTTCTCGAGCAGCTGCAGCCCGGTCACGCCGTCGTGGGCGCGCGCCACCTCGTAGCCGTCCTCCTCCAGCAGCGTCTCCAGAGCGGCCGCGGCGTTCACCTCGTCGTCGATCACCACGATGCGTCCCTTAGTGCTCATTTCCTCTCCGTCTCCGCGCTGGCCGGCGCGGGTTCGAGCGGCAGCGTGATCGTGAAGGTCGCGCCCTTGCCGGGCTCGCTCGACGCCACGATCTCGCCGGCGTGGGCGTGCACGATCTGCTGCGCGATCGACAAGCCCAGGCCGGTCCCCTTGGGCTTGGTGGTGACGAACAGCTGGAAGATGTCGACTCGCTCCGGGAGCCCCGGGCCGTTGTCGCGCACCTCGACGACGGCGCGGCCGTCGCGCAGCCCGCTCTCGAGCGCGACCGAGCCGCCTTCCGGCATCGCCTCGATGGCGTTGCGCACCAGGTTGATCACGACCTGCTTGAGCTTCTCAGGGTCGGCGGTGAGGCTCGGCACCGCGGCGCCCACGCGCTTGCGCCGCAGCGTCACGCCGGCGCCGCGCGCCTCGGGCCGCAGCAGCCGCGTGACCTCGTCGACGAGCGCGTCGAGGTCCGTCGGCTGGAGCTGGATCCGGCTGGTTCGCGAGAAGAGCAGGAAGTCCCCCACCAGCGCGTCCAGCCGCCGGATCTCTTCCCGAATCACGGTGGCGAGCTCGGCGAGCTGCTCGCGCAGCCGAGGCTCGGCGCCCGCGATGCGCCGTTCCAGCAGGGAAAGCTGCAGCGCGATCGAGTTGAGCGGGTTGCGCACCTCGTGCGCGAGGCCCGACGCGAAGGTGCCGAGCAGCGCCATGCGCTCGTTCTGGAGCAGGCGCTGCTGGGCGTCCTTGAGCTCGTCGTAGGCCCGCCGCGCGTCCTCGTAGAGCCGCGCGTTCTCGACGCTGCGCGCCTGCTCGGCCTGGCGGTGCTCGGCGCGCTCGATCGCGACGCAGAGCTGGTGGCCGAGCGTCTCGAGGAAGCGCAGCTCGTCGTCGCCGAACTGCTCGTGCGGGCGCGCCGCCACGTTCAGCACGCCCCGCACCGACGCGCCGTGCATGCGCAGCGGCACGCAGGCGTGGGCGACGGGCGCCTCGAGACCTTCGACGATCGCGGGCATGCGCGGGCATTCGATCGTGTTGCGCGCCTGCATGCGTTGGCCGGCCGCAGAACACCTCGCGGCACAGGCACTCGCCGAGGCCGTCGCGGCGGATCTCCTCCAGGTAACGCTCCGAGACGCCGCGGGCGGCGGCCAGCCCCAGCCTGCGGTCCTGCTGCGACCCGAGCAGGACCCACGCCGCACTGAGCTCGAGCCCGCGCAGGATCTCCGCGAGGCAGATGTCGAGCACCTGCTGGGCATCCTCCGCGGCGTGGATCCGCTCGGCGACGGACGAGAGGATCTCGAGCTCGCGGGTGCGCCGCTCGACCAGGGCCTCCAGGGCGTCCACAGCGGGTGCCATGCTAGCACTCGCGGGTGCAGATTCTGCGCCAGGGCGAAAAGCCTTGCGGATCGCCCGGGGGGCGCAGGAACTGCGACGGGACGCACGCGACGCCGCGCAAATTGCGCCTCCGGTGTCCGAGGCCCCCGAGCGCAAAGGCCTTAGGCGCGGGCCTGCATCTTGCTCGATCCGAAACTGGAGAGGAGCCGCTCATGTCCATCCGCACGGTGCTTTGCCCCACCGACTTCACGCCGCTCTCGGACCGCGCCGTCTGCGCTCGCGACGAAGATCTGCCTGTGGTATGGCGCCCGCCTCGTCCTCGAGCACAACCTCGACGCGCGCCCGCCTTCGTTCCTCTCGGTCGAGTGGATGTGGTCGGAGGAGCAGAAGGCCGGGGACGGAACGAAGGAGCGCGCGGCGGAGGAGCGCCTGCGGGCGGACGTGGAGCGCCTGGCGAAGCAGTTTCCCTGCGAGGCGCGCCTCACGCGCGGCCCGCTCGAGCTCGGTCTCGTGGCGGTGGCGCGGGCACTCCCGGTCGAGCTCGTGGTGATGGGCAGCCACGGCTGGAGCGACGCGCGGCATCACTCGCTCACCGAGCGGCTCATCGAGACCTCGCCCTGCCCGCTGCTCACCCTGAGCCACGAGAGCCAGGCGGACCGCTTCCTGAGCGCATCCGAAGCGGAGCCGATTCCGGTGCTGGTTCCGCTCGATCTCTCGCCCCACTCTCGGGCCACCGTCGCCGACGCGCTCGAGCTGCTCGAGTGCCTGCCGCTCCGCCTCCACTTCCTCCACGTCGAGTCGGCGCGCTTCCAGGCCGCCGAGGCCGTCGCCGACTTCGGGCGCCTGGAAAGCCTGGTCCCGGAGCACCGCCGCGGGCAGGTCGCCCTCCACGTGCGCTCGGGCAAGCCGGTGGAGCAGATCCTGGCGGCCGCCCGCGACCTGGACGCGCGCCTCGTCCTGATGGGCAGCCACGGTAAGGGCGCGATCGCGCGGCTTTTGACCGGCACGACCGCGCGCGAGATCCTGCACCGCGCGCCGTGCCCGGTGTGGTTCGAGCCGCCGGCGCGGGCGCAGGCTTCCTGGCCCCAGGCCGTGTGAGCGTGCAGCCGCAGGGCGTGCCCGTTCGGCTGCGCGCGCTCGCGTTGCCGGTCGAGCACGGAAGCTGGGGCTTCCTGCTGGAGCCCATCGTGCTCGGTCTCCTGCTCTGCCCGACGCCCGCGGGCGCCTGGCTGGGGGTCGCCGCCATCGGCGCGTTCCTCGCCCGCCATCCCCTGAAGCTGGTTCTCGGCGATCGCCGTCGCGGCACGGGCTCGCCACGAACCGCTGTCGCGGCGCGATTCGCGAGCGCCTACGCCGCATCCGCCCTCGCCGCTCTCGCGGCGGCCCTCGCGCTGTCGTCCCCGCGCGTCGCGGTCCCGCTGCTGCTGGCCTCGCCGCTCGCGGCGCTCGCCGTGCTGCGCGACGCCTCCGGCCGAAGCCGCGACGCCGCCGCCGAGCTCGCGCGGCGCGGCCGCGCTCTCCGCGAGCGTCGGGCGCCATCACGCTCGCCGGCGGTTGGAGCATGCCGGCGGCGCTGCTGCTGTGGCTGGTGCTCGCCGCGCGCTCGGCGACCGCGATCCTCTACGTTCGCGCGCGCCTCCGCCTGGATCGCGGCGTCGGCGCGGGCAGCGGGCTCGTCGTCGCCTGCCACGCGCTCCTGCTCCTCGTTGGCGCGTGGCTCGCCGCCCTGGCGGCGCTGCCCTGGCTCGCCGTCGTGGCTCTCGCGACACTGCTGGCGCGCGCGGCGCACGGCGTCTCGAAGCGGCGCGCGCTGCTGAAGCCGAAGCAGCTCGGCCGACAGGAGCTCGCCTTCGGCAGCCTCGTGGTCGTGCTGCTCGCGCTGGGCTACGCCCTCGGCGTCTAGCCTCTAGCCGCGGTCGACTTCGAGGCCGAGCTGGGCCGCGAGCGGGGGCAGGTCGGCCGGTGTCGCCGGCAGGCACGGCAGCAGCCGCGCGGCGTTTCGGGCCACGAAATCGGAGGCGCCCGCGTTCGGCCGCAGCCCGCCGCGCAAGCCGAGCAGGAAGCCCCAGTCGGCGAGACGCTCGCGCCCGTAGGCCTCGAGCTCGTCGAGGCCGGCCTGGCCGCCGCGGATGCGCGCGATGCTCGTCGCGAGCTGGTGCGCCTCGGCGAGGCCCGCGTTCATGCTCTGCATGCCCGCCGGCCCGGTCAGGTGCGCGGCGTCGCCCGCGAGCCAGATCCGGCCGCGCCCGAAGGACGCCGCCAGCCGCCGCTCGAAGCGCACCTCGATCGACCAGCCGATCTCGCCCGCCCGGCTCGCGAACCAGGAGGCGCGCTCGGCGAGCAGGTCGCGGGTGCGCGACTCGTCGAGGTGCGGGAAGAAGCGCTCGCCCAGCATCGTCGTCAGCCGGCCCTTGTAGCGGTCCGCCGCGCTCACCTCGGGTGCGGCGACCTCCAGGCTCCAGCGCGCGCGGCCGTCGGGCAGCGGCCAGAGCGCGTTCACCGAGTCCTCGCGCAGCACGAGCCGCTCCTCGTCGCCCGCGTTCGGCGCCAGGCACTCGAAGATCGCGAAGACCTGCGACGGCCCGGCCTCGTCGAGCGGCGTGCCGAGCGCCCGCCGCACGAGCGAGCGATGGCCGTCGGCGCCGATCACGAAGCCGGCGCGGAAGGACTGCGTCGCGGCCACGGCCCACTCGGTGTGAGCCACGCCGTAGCCGCCGGACTCCTTCTCGAGCCTCTCCACCGTGGCGACGACGGCGTCGCCGTCGGGCTCGAGGCTGGCGAGGCGGTGGCTCCAGCGGACCTTGACGCCCAGCCGCGCCAGCGCGTCGGTGAGCAGCCGCTCGAGCCCGCTCTGCGGCAGCGACAGCAGATAGGGGAAGCGATCGTCGCGCGCACCGCAGCGGAGGCTCTGGCGGGGCTCGTCGCCCGCGAGCAGCGTCAGCGACGGGAGCTTGCGGCCGCTTTCGGTCGCCTGCGAGGCCACGCCGAGCTCGTCGAGCAGGTTGAGCGAGCGCGGGTGAAGCGCGAGCGCGTAGCTGTGCCCCGCCTGCCGCCACGCCTCGTCGATGACCTCGACCGAGAGCCCGGCCTTCGCGAGCGACAGCGCCGCCACGAGCCCGGTCGGTCCCGCGCCTACGACCAGCGCATCGGTCTGTCGAGCAGCTGACACGGCGACCTCCCGGCCCGCGCCTGTCGAATGCCTCCGAGCCTGACGCATGCTAACCCGGGCGCGGCCGGGGTCAATGAGCCGACCTGCTCATTCGACTCGAACGACCCAGCCTCGAATGCGGGGCGGGCCGCGCGGCCGGTGTACCATCGCCCGCATGAAGCTCGCGCGCCTGATGGTTTCGGACTACATGACGCCGAACCCGATCACGATCGAGCCCGAGGAGCCGCTGATGCGCGCGCTGGAGATCATCCGGCTGCGCGGGGTGCGCCGGCTGCCGGTGGCGGTCGGCGGACTGCTCGTGGGCCTCATCACCGAGGGCGACGTGAAGCGCGCCGAGCCTTCGACGCTCACGGACTCGCAGGCCGACTTCGACCGCGTGATGGAAGGAACGCCGATCTCGCGCATCATGATCTCGCAGCCGGTCACCACCACGGCGGACACGCCGCTGCTCGACGCCGCGGAGATCATGCTCAACACGAAGTACGGCGCGCTGCCCGTGGTCGCCGACGGGCGCGTGATCGGGATCCTGACCGACAACGACCTGACGCGTGCCCTCGTCGACGTGATGCGGGAGGCGAAGGCGGCCGCGGGCTGAGCGCGTCCTTGGCGGCCGCGAGCGAAGACGCCGACGTCGTCACCTCCTCGGACGCCTACGCCCGCCGCTTCGCCGGCGGCGTCGGCCGCTTCTTCCTGGAGCGCCAGGCCGAGGCGGTGCTCGAGCTCGTGCGCCCGTGGCCGGGAGCGAGTGTCCTCGACGTCGGCGGCGGCCACGGGCAGGTCACGGGACCGCTGGTCGACGCGGGCTACGCCGTGAGCGTCCTCGGCAGCGACCCGGCCTGCGAAGCGCGCGTGAGCGAGTGGACGCGGTCCGGCCGCGCCCGCTTCCTGGCCGCCGACCTGCTCGCGCCGGGACTGCCCGAGCGGTCGTTCGACGTCGTGCTGTCGCTGCGGCTCCTGCCGCACGTGCGCCGCGTCGCGAGCTGGTGGCGACGCTCGCGCGGCTCGCGAGATCGGCGGTGGTCGTCGACTACCCCACGCGGCGCAGCGTCAACGCGCTCTCCGGCCCGCTCTTCGGCCTGAAGCAGGGGGTCGAGGGCGACACGCGCCCGTTCGCGGTGTTTTCCGACGGCGAGATCGAGGCCGCCTTCGCCGAGCACGGCTTTCGTCCCGCGGCGCGCCGGCCGCAGTTCTTCCTGCCGATGGCGCTCTACCGGGCGCTGGGCTCGGCCGGAGTCGCGCGCGCCAGCGAAGGCGCGGCGCGGGCGCTCGGCCTGACGCGTGCCTTCGGCTCGCCGGTCGTGCTGAGGCTCGAGCGCCGTGGCTGAGCCGGGCTCGGCGCGCGAGTGGGCGCTCGCCCTCTACGGGCGCTCGGTGCTGAAGCAGCGCAAGGTGAGCGAGCTCGCGCGCGCGCTCGGACCGACCGCGGGGCTGCGCTGCCTCGACCTCGGCTCGGACAACGGCGTCGTCAGCCTGCTGCTGCGCGAGCGCGGGGGCGCGTGGGCGTCCGCAGACCTCACGGCGCAGGCCGTGGAGTCGATCCGCTCGCTCGTCGGCTCGGACGTGCACCTCGTCGACGCGGGCCGGCTGCCGTTCAGGGACGCCGAGTTCGATCGCGTCGCCGTCGTGGACATGCTCGAGCACGCTCCCGACGAGGCGGCGTTCGCGCGCGAGCTCGCGCGGATCACGAAGCCCGGCGGCCGCCTGATCGTGAACACGCCGCACCTCAAGCACACGCTGCTGAAGCGCGTCCGCCATGCGATCGGGCAGACGGACGAGAAGCACGGGCACCTGCGCCCCGGCTACACGCGCCAGCGCCTGCACGAGCTGCTGTCGCCGGCCTTCGAGCTCGAGAGCGACCGCACGTACTCGCGCTTCTTCTCGGAGGCCGTCGACACCGGGCTCAACTGGGGCGTCGAGCGGCTCGGCAAGGCGTCTTCCGCCAAGGGCATGGTCGTCACGGCCGACGACCTCGCGCGCCACCGCAAGGCGTTCCGCAGCTACGGCCTCGTGTATCCGCTCGTGTGGGCGGTGAGCCGCCTCGACGCGCTCGTGCCGGCTTCCGGCTATATGCTCATCGCTAGCGCGCGCCGGCAGTAGGCTCGGCGATCAGGAGCAGGCTTGGAGAGCGGCACGCTCGGACGCTTCGAACTCACCGAGAAGCTCGGCGAGGGCGGCATGGGCGTGCTCTACCGCGCCCGCGACACGCGCCTCGGGCGAACGGTGGCGATCAAGCTGCTGCGGCCCGAGACCGTGGCGGATCCCGAGCGCGCGCGGCGCTTCCTGAAGGAGGCGCAGGCCGCCTCGGCCCTCAACCATCCCAACATCGTCACGATCCACGACATCGGCGACGACGGCGGGCCGCGGCACCTGGATCGCGATGGAGTGCCTCGACGGCGAGAGCCTGCGCCAGCGGCTGGCGCGAGGGCCCGCTCGCGGTGCCGGAGGCGGTGAGGATCGCCGTCCACGTGGCGCGCGGCCTCGCCGCCGCGCACGCCGCGGGCATCGTGCATCGCGACGTCAAGCCCGCGAACGTGATGATCACCGAGAGCGGGATCGTCAAGGTGCTCGACTTCGGCCTCGCCAAGCTCGACGCGTCTCCGAAAGCGGGCAGCGACTCCGTCTCGCCGACGCAGAGCGCGCCGGTCGCGACCGCCGCCGGCGTCATCGTCGGGACGCCGGCCTACATGTCTCCCGAGCAGGTCGAGGGCCGCGCCGCCGACGCGCGCTCCGACGTCTTCTCGTTCGGCGCGATGCTCTACGAGATGCTGACGGCGAAGCGCCCCTTCGAAGGCGCCACCGAGCTGTCGCTGCTCTCCTCCATCCTGAAGGACGCGCCGCCGCCGGTCCGCAGCCTGCGCCCGGAAGTCGATGCGCGGCTCGAGGCGATCGTCTCGCGCTGCCTCGCGAAGGACCCGGCCGCCCGCTATCCATCGGCCCAGGCCCTGCTGCCCGAGCTCGAGTCCTGTCTCGCGCGCGACTCGGCCCGGCTCGCGGCCGGCTTGCTGCGGAGGCCCGCATGGCTCATCGCGCTGGGTCTCCTGGTCGCAGCGCTCGCTGCCTTGGGTGCGTGGGCCTGGCAACGCGCCGCACGCGACCGTTGGGCAAGACGCGAGGCGCTCCCCGAGATGCAGCGCCTCATCGAGGCGGACGAGGTGATCCAGGCTTTCCGCCTGGCGGAGCGAATCCGCCCTGTCCTGGCGGGCGACCCGAGCTACGAGAAGGTGTGGCTCGACGTCACCATGGGCATTCGCACCTCGGTGAAGAGCGAGCCGGCGGGGGCTCTGGTCTCCTGGAAGGCGTACTCGGAGCCCGAAGCCGAGTGGCAGAAGCTGGGCGAGACGCCGCTCGAGGGACTCGAGCTGCCGCGGGTCCTGCTTCGCATCAAGCTCGAGAAGCCCGGCTACGCGGCCGTCGCGCTGGCCATGGCCGCGCCCGCCCTGGCCCGGCAGGCGTTCCGGCTGGTCCCCGCGAGCGAGGCCCCGCCAGGGATGGTGTTGGTGCCAGGCGGGACGTTCAAGTTCAGGAACGCGCCCGAGCAGAAGCTTCCTGAATTCTGGCTCGACCGCCACGAGGTGACGAACCGCGAGTTCGAGGAGTTCGTGAAGGCTTCGGGTTACACGCGGCGGGAGCTCTGGAAGCACCCCTTCGTCCAGCACGGTCGTGCGCTCTCCTTCGAGCAGGCGATGGCCGAGTTCAAGGACGGAACGGGACGGCCGGGGCCCGCGACCTGGCAGCTCGGAAGCTTCCCGGAGGGTCACGGCGACTATCCGGTGTCCGGCGTGAGCTGGTACGAGGCCGCGGCCTACGCGGAGTACAGGGGCAAGAGTCTACCCACGCTTCACCACTGGTACCGGGCCGCGGACCTGACCCGTTTCTCGGACATCCTCCACTACAGCAACTTCGGCGACCAGGGGCCGCGCCCGGTCGGGTGCAGCCGAGTCTCACGGCCTACGGCAACGAGGACATGGCGGGCAACGTGCGCGAGTGGGCCTGGAACTCCGACGGACGCGCGCCGCTACGCGCTCGGGGGCGCGTGGAGCGACCCGACCTACCTCTACACCGGTCCGGACGCGCTCGATCCGATGGACCGCAGCCCGATCCTGGGCCTGCGCTGCGCCCTCTACGAGAAGCCGCCGCCGGAGGCGAGCCTCGCCGAAGTCCAACAGGTCGTGCGGGATCTCTCGAACGCCCGCACGGCGGACGACCGGACCTTCGCGATCTACGCGAAGCAGTTCGACTACGAGCCGTTCGACCTCGACTCCCGTGTGGAGTCGGCAGACGACAGCTCCGAGCACTGGCGCATCGAGAAGGTGAGCTTCACGGCCGCCTACGGCGGCGAGCGCATCCCCGCGCGGGTCATCCTGCCGAAGAACGCGAAGCCGCCCTATCAGACCGTCATCTACTTCCCGCCCGCGAGCGCCCTCAACCTCCCGTCGATCGATCGCGTGGGAGAACGGGACTTCGGCTACCTGGTGCGCAGCGGCCGCGCGGTGCTGTTCCCGGTCTACTACCAGACCTACCAGAGGCGTCGGCCACCCGGCCGATCCGGACCGAGCTACGCTGCGCGAGGTCATCACGCGGCGAGCCCTCGACGTGCGGCGCGCCATCGACTACCTCGCGAGCCGGCCCGAGCTCGACCGCGAGCGGATCGCGTTCTACGGCCTCAGCATGGGTGCGGAGGAGGGCCTGATCGTCGGCGCCGTGGAGCACCGGATGCGCACGCTCGTGCTCGTCGCAGCGGGGCTCTCCGACGATTTGCCCGCCGAGGTGGATGGGCTGCACTTCGCGCCACGGGTCCGGGTTCCCGTGCTGATGATCAACGGCCGCTACGATTTCATCTCGCCGCTCGAGACGAACCAGCAGCCGCTCTTCCGGCTGCTGGGGGCGAAGCCCTCCGACAAGAAGCACGTGCGTCTTCGACTGCGGGCACGTTCCTCCGTGGCCCGACGTGGTGCGCGAGACGCTCGACTGGCTGGACCGCTACCTGGGACCGGTGGCGGGCCCGCAGGCAGCGCAGCAGCGTTGAGCCGCGGAGCGAGCGGGCCCGTTCAGGGCGCGGTCGCGGCCGGGCGGAGCAGGATCTTGCGCACGAGCGGGATCGGCAGGCCGCCCTCGGCCACGAACGCGTCGTGGAACTGCTTGAGGGTCGCCTTCTTCGCCTGCATGTACTCGCGGGCCAGGTCCTGGATCTCGAGCTTGCCGAGCGTGTAGTAGAGGTAGGTCGGGTTGTAGGCTCCCCGCCGCGCTTCCTCGAAGCCGTTGGCCGGCTCCTGGAATCCCATCTCGACGAAGAGCCTGGCGCCCTCCTCGACGGTCATGCCCTTGGTGTGCAGCTTGACGCCCACGACGTAGCGGCAGTCGCGCAGGAGCGCCTCCTGCAGCTGCGCGAGTCGGATCTTCGGGCTGCCGCCGCCGAAGCCCTGGTCCACCATCATCTGCTCCGTGTAGTGCGCCCAGCCCTCGGCGTTCGTGCCGGAGAAGGTGAGCTTGCGCGTCTTGGTCGGGAAGCGCGGTGCGTACAGGAACTGGAGGTAGTGGCCGGGCCAGACCTCGTGGACGTTGATCATCTGGACCACGGAGGGGTTGTAGAGGCGCAAGTGCTCTTCCTGGTGCTTCGCGTCCCAGTCCTTCTCGACGGGCGTCACGTAGTAGAAGGCTTCCTTGGCCTTGGCCTCGAAGGGGCCCGGGCGTGTCCATCGACGCGAAGCTGCCGCCGCGGGCGAAGGGCGGCGTCTCCGCGATCAGCGGCCGCACCTCCGACGGGATGGTGACGATGTCCTTCTCGACCAGGAAGCGCCGCGCGTCCTCCACGGAGCGCTCGATCGAAGGGATCAGGTCCTGCGCGGTCGGGTGCTCGTCGGAGAGCGACTTCATCACCTCCGCCGGGGTCTTCGCGGGATCGATGCGGCGCGCGGTCTCGATGAACGCGGCGTGGTCCTTGTCGAGCTGGGCCTGGCCGCGGGCGAGCAGGGCGTCGAGCGGCAGCTCGACCATGTCGTCGTACTTCAGCTTGGCGAGGAAGTTCGCCTCGCCGATCGCGTAGCTCCCCTTCGAGCGCGGGAGCAGGTCGGTCTCCAGCCAGGCCGCGAGCTCGCGCGTGGCTCCTGACCACGGCGGCGTTGGCCTTCTCGAACTCCGCGAAGAGCGCGGCGTCCTCGCCCGCGGCGGCTTTCGCCCACTGCGGCACCGTGCGCTCGAAGTAGCCGACCGAGCCCTTGCACATGCGGATCGCGAGATCGGTGAACTCCTTCGGCGGGTTCTTCACGTTGGCGCGCGCCGCGGCGTAGACGGAAGGCACGGCCTGAAGCCGCGCGACGATCGAGCGCAGACGGTCGTGGGCCGGAGCGAAGTCGCGCTTGATCAGCCCGTCGACACCGTTGCCCGGCACGCGGACGTACGCCATCGGGTTGCGTCTCCCAGGTGCGCAGGATCTCGAGGCCCTGCAGCGTGCCCAGCAGATCGCCTTCGAGCGCCTGGGCGTCGATCGCGTCGTCGAACGAGAGCCGCGTGCGGTCGAACGCCGTCGAGGCGCGCCTGCAGCTGCTTCAGCTCGGCGATGCGCGCTTCGATCCGGGCCCGCGAGAGGTCCTCGAGCTGGCCGTCGTACTGGTGCAGGCCCGCCTCGGTTCCCGCGCTCGGCTGGGCGCGGAACTGCGCTTCGAAGTAGTCGTCCACGAAGCGGGCGAAGTCGTCCGCGGCGGCCTCCGTCGGCGACGGCCGCAGCGCCGCGCCGGCGGCCAGCAGGCCCGCGAGGAACAGGAGCAAGAGGGTTCGGGTCTTCATCCACCGGAGGCTAGCACGTACGCCTCCGGGGTCCGTCGTTGGCTCAGTCGCCGACCCAGTACTTCACGCCGCGGACCGCGTCGCCGGCGAGCGCCTGGCCCTTGTCGCCGAAGTCGCCGACCAGGACGACGATGCTCGCGCCGACGCGGTAGATCGTCCGGTTCGGAACGCGCAGCGCCCTCAGGAACTCGTCGCCGTCCCGCAGGCTCTCCCAGCGCGTGAGGAACACCGTAACCTTGCGCTCGCCGTTGACGTAGTGGTGGTAGACGTCGCCCGCGTTGCCGGTCGCCCCCGCGGTGATCCAGCGCGTCGGCAGCAGGGCCTCGAAGCCGCCGGTCTTCAGGGTCGACCCCGTGATCACCGTGAGCCCCAGCTCGCCGATCGAGCTCGCGAGCACGCGCTTCCAGCCCGTCCCGAGCACGCTCGACAGGTCGGGCATCGTCAGCGGGCGGCCGCTCTCGCGGTGGCCTCCCTCCCAGTACTGCTCGGGGTGCAGGATCTCCCGCGTCGAGTAGGGGACCTGTGCGTACGCCTTGTCGACGTCCGACAGCCGCACGCCGTCGAAGAGAAACTCCCAGGGCTTGCCCCGCAGCAGGAACGAGAAGCCGAGCGTGTAGGGCAGCAGCAGGCGCATCTGGACGAAGGTCGGCGCCTGCTGGACGGTCTTCGCGCGCGAGCGGCCCGTCCGCGCCGCTTCCTCCTTCGCGCGGCCGATCCCGCCCTGGCGCCGGAGCATCGCGAGCGTCGAGACCATCGCCGAGCCCTCGATCACGGCCCGGATCGCGATCGCCTGGTCCTCGTTCGTCGCGCGCTTCTGGACCGCCGCGAGGTCGTAGTGCTGGTCCTCGAGCGCGTGCGTCAGCTCGTGGGCCATCACCGAGCGGATCTCCAGCTCCGGAACGTGGTCCAGCAGGCGGAACTTCTTGCTGCCCGAGTGGTAGTAGCCGAGGACGTCGGTCTCGGCCAGGTCGAGCTGCGCGGCGACGAGGTCGGTCGCCGCCGGAACGAGCCCCAGCTGGACCCAGGCGTCGCGCGTGTGCTTCGCCTCCTCGCGCTCGGCGTCGTCGATGTCCGCCTCGAAGTCCTTGCGCGCCGTCGCGCCGTCGACGACCTCCACGGCTACCGGGCTCTTGAAGCGGAGATGCCGCAGCTGCTCGACGGTGGCGCTCACCTCGCGCACCAGTCCCTCGGCCTGCGCCGTCGTGAGCGTGACAGTCCCCTGCCTGGATGCGGGCTGGGCGCTGGCCACACTCGAGACACCCAGGGCTGCCAAGAGGCCGATCCAGCGCAGTCACGCGCACGAAATCCGGACTTACGCAAGCCGCGTGCCAGGACTTACGGACTAGTCCGTCGAGCCGAGCGACGGATCCGAGATGGCGGCCTCGAGGTCGATCGTCGACAGCAGCCTGTCGAGGAACGTCACCTGCGCCGGGTGCAGCAGGAAGCGCGCGCGGTCGATCGGGACGAACTTCGCCTCGTCGACCTCCTTCTGGTCCGAGCGCGGCGCGGCGTCCTCGGGGGCGGGGCCCGCGAAGCCGTGGATGCGCTTGCGGCTCCGCGCGAGGTCCACGCTGCCGATCGAGTGCAGCGGCCCCGCCATCACGCCGGTCTCCTCCACCGTCTCGCGGCGCGCGGCGGCCTCGATGTCCTCGCCGGGATTGGTGCGGCCCTTCGGGATGCTCCACGGCGCGCGGCGGTTGTACGGGCCCCACGGGTGGACGATCAGCACCTCGAGCCGCTCGCCGTTGCGCCGATACAGCAGCGTGCCGGCGGACTCGATCACCGCCCCGCCTTCCGGATTTCCTTGTCCTCGTACATGCGCTTGTCCGCGAGCCGGATCAGCGCCTCCTTCGAGTTCGCCTCGCTCGGATAGGTGCCGCACCCGAGCGACACGCCGAGCCGCGCGTTGATCCCTTCCTCCTGCAGGAAGGTGTGGCCCTCGACCAGCCGCCGCAGCTTCTCCGCGAGCACCTTCGCCGGCTCGGCGTCGGTCTGCGGCAGGATCACCACGAACTCGTCGCCGCCGTAGCGCGCGGGGATGTCGGTCTCGCGCACCGCCGCGCGGATCAGGAAGCCCACCTCGCGCAGCGTGCGGCTGCCGCGCAGGTGGCCGTACTGGTCGTTGATCGGCTTGAAGCGGTCGAGGTCCACGAACAGCAGCGACAGCGTGCCGCCGTAGCGGTTGACGAGCTTCAGCTCGCGCTCGAGCGCCTGGTGGAAGTAGCGGAAGTTGTGGAGCGGCGTCACCTCGTCGGTGATCGACAGCTCGCGCGTCTTCTGGAACAGCCGCACGTTCTCGAACGCGAGCGCCACGGCGTCCGCGAGCGGCTGCAGCCGCGCGAGTGTCGCCTCGTCGAACGCCTCCCCCTGAGCGGAGCCGATCGCCAGCACGCCGATCGCGCGCTCGCGCGAGCTCAGCGGGAAGAGCGCGTAGCAGCGCAGCCCCTCTTCGAGCAGCCGCATGTCCTCGAGGTAGCGGTGCTCGTGCACCAGGTTCCGCTGCAGCACCGGGCGGTTGTTGAGCGCGACGAAGCCGGGGCCGCTGCCCACCACCGGGAGCACGCCGCCGAGCCCCCACGAGGTGCCCTCGGGATGGCTGACCATCTCGAGGTAGTCGCCGGTCTCGTTGACGAAGCCGCAGGCCAGGCGATCGAACGGCTGTATCGCCGCGAGCTCGGCGGCGAAGGCGGGAACGATCGCGCTCAGCTCGCTGCCCGAGGTGGCGGCCGCGGTGATCCGCCGCAGCGCCTCGGCGCGCGCCGACGACGTGCGCAGCTCCGCGTAGAGCTGCACGTTCTCGAGCCCGGTGCCGAGCTGCTTGCCGAGCACCTCGAGCACCTCGCGGTCCAGGCCGCTGCGCTCGCCGCCCTCGTGCAGCACGAGGGCGCCGAGCAGGCGGCGCTGCGAGCGCAGCGGCGCGGCGGCGAGCCGCCCCGCGCCGCCCTGGAGCTCCTGCACGAGCGGCCCGTCCTCGTGCAGCGACGCGGCCGCCAGCTCCTGCAGCGTGCCGACGTCCATCGCGAGGTGCTGCTCGGCGGCGTCGACCAGCTCGCCGTCGTGCCCCGCGACGAAGATCGCGCCGCCGACGAGGTCGAGCGAGCCCACGATGTGCTCGAGCGCCGATCGCAGCAGGCCGCCCTCCTCGCGCTCCACGGTCAGGTCGTCGACGAGCGCGAAGAGAGTCGGCAGCAGGCGGTCGCGGCTAACCCCCGGGGCAGCCTGCGCCGGAGCGCGCACCGGACTGCGCGGCGGCTGCGGCGCGCGGCTGTCGAAGGGCGGGCTCATGGCGGCGGCGTGTCATTCTAGCAGGCTGCCCGCGCCCCCGCGGCGGGCGAAGAACGCCGCGAGCGCCGCCCGCTCGGAGCGCTCGCGCGCCGCGTCCCAGCCGAGCTCCTCCGCCATGACGCGCGCGGCGAGGCCGAGCTCGTCCTGCGGCGGCGGCCCCGCGGTGCCGAGGTCGAGCCGGCGCAGCACGGCGTCGGCGAGCGTCGCGGCCATCTCGTCCCGCACCGCCTGTCGCGTGCGCTCCTCGAGCGTGCCGGACAGGAAACAGGCCTTCGCGAGCGGCGTTTCCGCGGTTCGGCAGGCCGCCGCCGGGCGAGCGAGCCGGGCGACGACCCGGTCGACGGCGCGCTCGGCGAACGCCCGCGCGGTCGTGTACTTCACGGCCTGGATCGTCAGCAGCCCCGGCGTGCCGCCTTCGGCCTCGTGGTCGACGATGCGGCCGCGCGTGTGAGAGGCCCGACGCGTCCCGCTCCCCCGGCACGAGGCCCTCGTGCACGAGCGCGAGGTCGCGCGGCTCGATCCCGGCCCACGGAAAGGCGCGCGCCGCGTCCTCGAGGAAGAGCCGCGGCTCGCTCGGCTCCGACTCGGCCGGCTCGTACGCCGTGCCGACGATCGCCCGGCCCTGCCAGGGCACGAGGAACAGGAAGCGGCCGCCGCTTCGCCCGCCCACGGCGAACGGGAGATCCGTCGGCCGGCGCAGCACCAGGTTGCGCGCCCGCAGCAGCGGAAGCGGTGCGCCGCGGCCGGCGCCCTTGGCGACGAGCGCGTCGGCCCAGGGACCGGCCGCGTTCACCACCATCCGCGCGCGGGCTTCGAGCGTGCGGCCGGTGAGCGCGTCGCGGATCGCGGCGCCCGTGACCCGCCCTCCGGCGCGAAGCAGCTCGACGGCTTCCGCGTGGTTCGCCACGGCGGCTCCGGAATCCGCGGCGGCGTGGACGAACGCGAGCAGCAGGCGCTCCGAGCTCCGCAGCTGGGCGTCGTGCCAGAGTGCTCCGCCCGTGAGGCCGCGCGGCTCGAGGCCGGGCAGGAGCCGCAGCGCCTCGGCGGCGCCGATCGTCCGGCCGTCGGGGATCGAGCGCTCGGGCGGCAGCCCGCGGTTGCGGTCGCGCGTGAGCGCGTCGCTCAGGGCGAGCCCGATCGCGAGTGCCGTGCGCCCGCGCGCGCCGTAGCCGTAGCAGGGAACGAAGAACGGCAGCGGGGCGCATGAGCGGCGCCGCGATGCGCAGCAGCGTGCTGCGCTCGCGCGCCGACTCGCGCAGCGAGCCGATCTCCAGCCGCTGCAGGTGGCGCATGCCGCCGTGGATCGTCTTCAGGCTGTTCCAGGAGGTGCCCGAGCCGAAGTCCTCGCGCTCGACGAGCGCCGTAGCGAGCCCGCGCTGCGCCGCGTCCCAGGCCACGGCGGCGCCGTGGATCCCGGCGCCGACCACGAGCACGTCCCACTCCCGCGCCTCGAGTGCTTCGAGCTGCCGCCTCACGCGTGTCCCGCGGGCGCGCCGCTCGAGAAGCGCAGGGCCACCATCGTCGCGTCGTCGGCCGGCTTCGAGCGGGCCGCGGTGCGCGCGCACCGCCGCGTCCACCTGCCCGAGCAGCCGCGTCAGGTCCTGCGAGCGGTGCACCTCGAGCAGAGCCTCGATACGGTCGATGCCGAAGGGCTCGCCCGACTCGTCCTCGGCTTCCACGAGACCGTCGGTGAAGAGGAAGAGCGCGTCGCCGCCCCGGAGCTGGATCTCGCGCTCCTCGAAGCCGCCGCCGGGGTAGAGGCCGGGAGGCCGTCCGGTCGAGGAGAGCCACTCGGCACCGTCGCGCCGCAGCACGATCTGCGTGTTGTGGCCGGCGTTCACGTAGCGCAGCCGGCCCGAGGGACCGTCGAGCACTGCGAGAAACAGCGTGTAGTACGGCGCGAGCGGCTCCTCGCTCTCCATCTCGCGGTCGAGGGCGTCGACGAGGCGCGCGAGGTCGCGCTCGACCGACAGCCGCGCGCGGATCGTGGCCTGCACGCTCGCCATCAGCAGCGCCGCGCCCACTCCCTTGCCCGACACGTCGCCCACCAGCACCACGGTCTCGCTCTCGGACAGCGCGAAGTAGTTGAAGAAGTCGCCACCCACCTCTTTCGCGGGAATCGAGACGCCGCGGATCTCGGCGAACAGCGAGCGCAGCGCGCCCCGCGGCAGCAGCTCCACCTGGATGCGGCGGCCGATCTCCAGCTCCTTGCGCAGCCGCTCCTGCTCGATCAGGCGCTCCTGGTTCTTGCGCAGGTCGCGCGCCAGGCGATTGAAGGTCTCGGCCAGGCGCCGGAACTCGCGGCCGTGCGGCACCGGCACCTGCACGTCGAGGTCGCCGCCCGCGAGCTTCTCGGCTCCCTGCGTGAGCGAGGCGAGGTGGCGCGTCATCCGCCGCGACAGCGGCAGGATGCCGAGCAGCGCGAGAAGCCCGAGCGCGAGGCCGAGCGCGAGGTTGCGCGCGGCCGTGGCGCGGATCCCCGTGAGCGCGGGCCCGATCGGCCGCGCGACCGCGATCACGATGCCGGTGTCGGGATCGGGCCGCTCCGCGACCACCCAGTCCCCGGCGTCGCTGCGCGTCGCGGGGTGGCCCGGCACGAGGCCGAGGCCCTCGAGCACGGTCTCGTCCGCGGGATCGGGCGCGTAGGGCTGGCCCTCCGCGTCGCGCGCGAACGGGATCGCGCCTTGTCGTCGCTCGGCGCCGGAGAGGATCGCCCGCAGCAGCAGCCGCAGCTCGTCGGCCTCGGCGGCCGCGAGCGCCTCGCGCTTGGCCTTCTCGTAGGGGCTCTCGGCGCGGCCCTGCGGCCGGCTCTTCATGCGCTCGAGCCGCGCCTTGAGGTCGTCGGCCACGACGTCGACGCGCGTCGACATCTCCGCGGCGAAGTCGCCGGCCTCGGCGGCGACCGCCTGGCGGAAAGCGCGCTGCGAGCCTTGCCAGGAGTAGAGCGTGACGCCCAGCAGCGGGACGACGGCCAGCAGGAAGAACGCCAGGGCGAGCTGGGTCCTGAGCCTCATCGACTGGGCATCGGCCAGCCTATCACGCGGGTATGCACGGACTATTCATGACGCCCGCTGGCATCGCGTCATGAATGGTCCGATCTGGCTAGCCCAGTGTCTGCTCGATGATCTCGGCGGCGCGCTCGCAATCGGCGCGCGAGACGTCCCGGTGGGTCGTGAAGCGCAGCGTCCGCGCGTCCATTGCATTGGCGAGCACGCCCTTTTCGCGAAGCGCCGCGACGGCTTCAGCCGCGGTGCGTCCCTCGAGCACACCGACCACGATGTTGGTCTCGACGGGCGCGAGCGTCACGCCGCGGCCTCGCGCGAACGCCTCGCCCAGCAGCCGCGCGTTCGCGTGATCCTCCGCGAGCCGCGGCACCAGCGTCTCGAGCGCCACCAGCCCGGCCGCCGCCAGCACTCCGGCCTGGCGCATCCCGCCGCCGAGCAGCTTGCGGATCCGCCGCGCCTCGCCGATCCGCTCGCGCGTGGAGGCGACCAGGGACCCGACCGGCGCGCACAGGCCTTTCGAGAGACAGGTCATCACCGTGTCGGCGCCGGCCGCCAGCTCCGCCGGAGCGACGCCGAGCGCAACGGCCGCGTTCCAGATTCGCGCGCCGTCGAGGTGGACCCTGAAGCCGCACTCGCGCGCGGCGGCGATCACGTCCCGCTGCTCCGCGAGCGACTGCACGGTGCCGCCGCCGAGGTTGTGCGTGTTCTCGAGCACCACGAGCCTCACGTCGGACTTGTAGTAGGCGTGCGGCGCCACCGCCGCGCGCACCTGCTCGGGCGCGATGTGGCCGCCCTTGCCGTCCACCATGCGCGGCATCACGCCCGAGATCACGCTCATGCCCGCGAGCTCGAAGCGCACGACGTGGCTGCGGCGCTCGACCAGCACCTCGTCGCCGCGCTCGGTCAGCAGCCGCACGGCGATCGCGTTGCCCATCGTCCCCGAGGGCACGAAGAGCGCCGCCTCCTTGCCGAGCATCTCGGCGGCTCTTCTGCTCGAGACGGTTGACGGTGGGATCCTCGCCGTAGACGTCGTCGCCGACCTCGGCCTCGGCCATCGCCCGGCGCATCTCGGGCGTCGGCTTCGTGACGGTGTCCGAGCGCAGGTCGATCGGCGCCATCGAGCCGCGACGTTATCACCAACGCCCGCGCCTCGGCGACGCGCCTCTGCGGCGAGTCGCGTACGATAGTGCCGCACGCGAGCGGAGACCGTCATGCCCAAGCAGAACGGCGTCATGATGCAGTTCTTCCACTGGTACACGACCGGCGACGGCACGCACTGGAACGAGGCCGCCTCGCGCGCCAAGGAGCTCGCCGAAGGCGGGCTTCACCGGCGTCTGGCTGCCGCCGGCCTACAAGGGCACGGGCGGAGAGGGCGACGTCGGCTACGGCGTCTACGACATGTACGACCTCGGCGAGTTCGACCAGAAGGGCAGCGTCCGCACCAAGTACGGAACGCGGGCCGAGTACGTGGCGGCGGTCAAGGCGCTGCAGAAGGCCGGGCTCCAGGTCTACGCCGACACGGTCCTGAACCACCGCATGGGCGGCGACGCGACCGAGGTCGTGCGCGCCACGCCGTTCCCGCAGGACGACCGCCTGCGCCCCAAGGGCGAGCCGCGCGAGATCGAGTGCTACACCCGCTTCAGCTTCCCGGGCCGCAAGGGCAGGTACTCGAGCGTTCGAGTGGAGCGCCCGGCACTTCGACGCCGTCGACTACGACCACCGCAACCCGGGCGAGAAGAACACGGTCTACCTGCTCGAGGGCAAGCAGTTCGACGACCAGGTGGCGCTCGAGAACGGCAACTTCTCCTACCTGATGGGAGCCGACCTCGACTTCCAGAGCCAGGAGGTGCGCGACGAGGTCGCGGCCTGGGGCCGCTGGTACCTCGACGCGACGGGCGTCGACGGCTTCCGGCTCGACGCGGTGAAGCACATCGCGGCATGGTTCTTCCCGAACTGGCTCGACGCGATGGAGAGCCACGCCAAGAAGGACCTGTTCGTCGTCGCCGAGTACTGGACGCCGGACACGGGTGCCCTCTCCTGGTACCTCGACCGGCTCGGCGGCCGCATCACCGTCTTCGGCGTGCCGCTGCACTACCACTTCCACTACGCGAGCCGCGCCTCGGGCAACTACGACATGCGGCGGCTGCTCGACGACACCCTGCTGCAGCAGCGCGGCCGCGACATCGTGAGCTTCGTCGAGAACCACGACTCGCAGCCGCTGCAGTCGCTCGAGTCGGTGGTCGAGCCCTGGTTCAAGCCGCTCGCCTACGCGCTGATCCTGCTGCGGCGCGAGGGCTACCCCTGCGTCTTCTACCCCGACTACTACGGCGCCGAGTACGAGGACTACGGCCGCGACGGCAACAGGTACCGGATCGTGATGCCGTCGCATCGCTTCCTGATCGACAAGTTCCTGCACGCGCGGAAGCACTACGCGTGGGGGCCGCAGATCGACTACCTCGACCACTGGAACCGCGTCGGCTGGGTGCGGCTCGGCGACGACCACCACAAGAAGGCGATGGCCGTGCTGATGAGCGACGGCCAGGAGGGCACGAAGTGGATGGAGGTGGGCCGCACCAACGCCCGCTTCACCGACCTCACCGAGCACGTCAAGGAGCCCGTGGTGACGAACGACACGGGATGGGGCGAGTTCCGTTGCAACGGCGGCTCGGTCTCGGTCTGGGTCCAGGACTGAAACGGGCGCGATGACCGCAGGCTTCGCCGCCGTGCTGGCGCGCTACGAGCCCGTGATCGGGCTCGAGGTGCACTGCCAGCTGCTCACGCGCAGCAAGCTGTTCTGCGGCTGCCCGAACCGCTTCGGCGCGCCGCCCAACACACTCGTCTGCGAGGTGTGCCTGGGCCTGCCGGGGTCGCTGCCGGTGCTCAATCGGCACGCCGTGACGCTGGCGATCCGCGCCTCGCTCGCGCTCGGCTGCCGCGTCCACGACACCTCGGTCTTCGAGCGCAAGAACTACTTCTATCCGGACCTGCCCAAGGGCTACCAGATCTCGCAGTACCAGGCGCCGCTCGCGACCCACGGCTCGCTCGAGATCGCGGGAGCGGACGGCCCGCGCAGCGTGCGGATCGCGCGGCTGCACATGGAGGAGGACGCCGGCAAGCTGCTGCACGAGGGCTTCGCGTGGTCGGACGAGAAGAGCGGCGTCGACCTGAACCGGGCCGGCGTTCCGCTCGTCGAGATCGTCACCGAGCCGGACCTGCGCAGCCCCGAGGAGGCGCACGCGTACCTGACGGCGCTGCGCGCCGTGCTGCTCTACGCAGGCGTCTCGGACGGCAACATGGAGGAGGGGTCGCTGCGCTGCGACGCCAACGTCTCGGTGCGGCCGCGCGGCGCCTCGGCGCTCGGCACGCGCGCCGAGGTCAAGAACCTCAACTCGTTCCGCAACGTCGCGCGCGCGATCGAGCACGAGCTGACGCGGCAGGTGGCGCTCGTCGAGTCCGGACGCGAGGTGGTCCAGGAGACGCGGCTGTGGAACGAAGGCCGCGCCGAGACGGCGCCGATGCGCTCGAAGGAGGACGCGCACGACTACCGCTACTTCCCCGAGCCCGACCTGCGGCCGCTCGCGGTCGCGCCGGAATGGCTCGCGGAGGTTCGGGCTTCCCTGCCCGAGCTGCCCGCGGCGCGGCGGAAGCGCTTCGTCTCGGACTACGCGCTGCCCGAGTACGACGCGGGCGTGCTGACGCAGGAGCGCGAGCTCGCCGACTACTTCGAGGCGGCGGCGCGCGAGAGCGGCAACGCCAAGGCGGCCTCGAACTGGATCATGACCGAGCTGCTGCGCAAGCTGAAGGAGGACGCGCGGCCGCTCGCCGAGGCGCCGGTCGCGCCTTCGTCGCTCGCGGCTCTCGTCAGGCTCGTCGCTGCGGGCACGATCAGCGGCAAGATCGCCAAGGACGTGTTCGAGAAGATGTGGGCGAGCGGCGAGTCTGCCTCGGCGATCGTCGAGCGCGAGGGCATCGCCCAGCTCGACGACGAGGGCGCGCTCGCCTCCGCGGTGGCCGAGGTCGTGGCCGCGAGCCCCGAGCAGGTGGCGAGCTACCGCGGCGGCAAGGCCGCCGCACTCGGCTGGTTCGTCGGCCAGGTGATGAAGAAGACCGGGCGGCCGCGCGAATCCGCAGCGCGTCAACGCGCTCTTGAAGAAGGCGCTCGACGCGCGCGCGCTGACGACGACTCGTTCCGGCACGAGTCGAGTGACATATAGTGGTGCATTGACGTACCCCTGAATCAAGGAGCATTCCGACATGTTCAAGCGTTTGGCTTGTCTGGCAGCCGTACTGGCGTTCGCCGCCTCGGCCGCATTCGCGGAGAACCCGCGCGGCGCCGCCTCTGCAACCGTCGGCGGCAAGAAGCTCGCGGTCGATTACGGACGCCCCGTGCTCAAGGGCCGCTCGCTCGACGTTTTGATGAAGGATCTGCCGGCGGACCGCATGTGGCGGGCGGGCGAGAACCAGGTCTCCACGATCAGCCTGGAAGGCGACGCCATGATCGGCGGCAAGAAGATCCCGGCCGGCAAGTACTCGGTCTACGTCAACGCCGCCGAGGGCAAGCAGTGGCAGCTGGTTCTCAACCGGGACCTCGGCGTGCCGCTCGGGAAGATCTACGCGCAGGCCTCGGAGAACATGAAGAACGAGCCGTGGCCGCACATCACGGACTACACGGCGGCGATCGGCAGCCAGGAGGTGGCGCGCATCCCGATGTCGGCGGGAAAGGCTTCCGCGCCGGTCGAGATGTTCACGATCTCGTTCGCGCCCTCCGCCAACGGACAGACGATGACGCTCGCCTGGGCCGACCAGGTCTGGTCGACGGAAGTGACGCCCGCGAAGTAACGCTTCGGGCTCACATCCCCTCGTCCGGCCGTCTGGGGATGTGAGCCCGACCACTCGTCTGGCCCGTGTCCGTCCCGACGCTCGCGCTCATCAGACCGCCCCGCGGGCCGGCTCGTATCCCAGCTCGCGCTGCTTTCCCGCCCACCAGCCGTCGATCCGCGGCGCGAGCCACGCGGCGATCGGAGCGAGCGCCCAGCCGCCGACGAGGTCCACGAAGTAGTGGTGCCGCAGGTAGATCGTCGAGATCCACAGGCCGATCACGAACGGCACCAGCAGGAAGAAGAGCCGCCGCGCGTAGCGCCAGGCGTAGAAGAGCGCGAGCGTCGTGACGGCGGTGTGCAGCGAAGGGAACGCCGCGCGGCTGTCGGTCGGCAGCAGCGAGAAGGCTTCCGCCGAGAGCGAGGAGAACCCCACGGGATAGCCGCGCAGGTTCTTCGTGAACTGCGCGACCAGCACGAGCCGCGGAGGCGCCGCCGGGAAGATCACGTAGAGCAGGTAGCCGAGGAAGAAGCAGGCGATCACGCCCAGGGTCACCGCGCGGAACTCTCGCCAGCGCCCCTGCCACAGCAGGACGGCGCTCACGGCCGGCGCGATCCAGAAGAAGTTCAGGTACAGGAACTGCATGAGCTCGGTGAGCGTCGGCGAGATGAAGCGCTCGGCCCACACGCACGGCTGCACGCCGAAGATCCGGGCGTCGGCGGCGACCAGCGCGTCGTGGACGTCGTGGGGGTTCACGAAGCCGATCGTGTCGTGCAGGTTCGTGTAGATCAGGAAGCAGGCGAGCGAGCGGCACCGTCTCGCGCAGCCCCTGCACGAGCCGCGAGTCCGGGTGGCGCCGAAGCGCGAGCGTGAGCGAGCCGAGCAGCACCAGCACCACGGCGAGCCGCAGCACGCCGCCGGGATAGCGCGGCCCCAGCACGCCCGCCTCGCGAGCGTAGACGAACGCCGCGAGCGTGAGCCAGGTCGTCGGCAGCACGAACGCGAGCGCCGCCGCCTCCTCCGGACGGAGGCGGAAGAGAAGCGGCGCGAGCTTCACAGGACGAGCGTCTCCCGGTGCTCGCCGAACACGCCGCGCAGCCGGCCCGCAATCTCGCCGACGGTGGCCCAGGCCAGCACGGCGTCGACGATCGCGGGGACCAGGTTCGCCTGCGAGCGGGCCTGTGCCTCGAGCGCGTCGAGCGAGCGCTTCCAGGGCTCCTGCGGGCGCCGCGCCCGCAGCGCGCGCACGCGCTCGACCTGCGCGCGCTCGAGCGCGGGATCGATGCGCAGGATGTCTCCGGGCGGCGCCTCCACCGCATCCGCGAAGCGGTTCACGCCCACGATCACCCGCTCGCCGCGCTCGACCTGCTGCTGGTGGCGGTAGGCCGACTCCTGGATCTCGGCCTGCACCAGGCCGGTCTCGATCGCGGCGATGGCGCCGCCCGCCGCCTCCACGCGGTCGATCAGGCGCAGCGCCTCCTGCTCGAGCGCGTCGGTCGCGGCCTCGACCGCGTAGCTGCCCCCGAGCGGGTCGACGGTGTCGGTGACGCCCGACTCGAACGCCACGAGCTGCTGCGTGCGCAGCGCCAGGCGCGCCGAGGCCTCGGTCGGCAGCGCGAGCGCCTCGTCGCGCGCGTTCGTGTGGAGGCTCTGGCAGCCGCCGAGCACGGCCGCGAGCGTCTGCAGCGCCACCCGCACCACGTTGTTGTCCGGCTGCTGCGCGGTGAGCGTGACCCCGCCCGTCTGCACGTGGAAGCGGCACTGCTGCGCGCGCGGGTTGCTGATCCCGAGCCGGTCGCGCGTGAGGCGGGCCCACAGCCGCCGCGCGCAGCGGAACTTCGCGACCTCCTCGAGGAAGTCGGAGTGGCAGGCGAAGAAGAACGACAGCCGCTCGCCCACCCTGTCGGGATCGAGCCCGGCGGCGCGCGCCGCGCGCACGTACGCGAGCGCGTTCGCGAAGGTGAACGCGAGCTCCTGCGGCGCCGAAGCACCCGCCTCGCGGATGTGATAGCCGGAGATCGAGATCGGGTTGAAGCGCGGCAGCTTCTCGGCGCAGTGGCCGATCACGTCGCACACGAGCCGCAGCGAAGGGCCCGGCGGGTAGATCCAGGTGCCGCGCGCCACGTACTCCTTCAGGATGTCGTTCTGCACCGTGCCCGACAGCGCGTCGTCGGCGATGCCGCGGCGCCGCGCGACGGCGACGTAGAGCGCCAGCAGGATCGCCGCGGTCGCGTTGATCGTCATCGAGGTGGAGACGCGCTCGAGCGGGATCTGGTCGAAGAGCTGCTCCATGTCCTCGAGGCTGCAGATCGCGACGCCCACGCGGCCGACCTCGCCGAGCGCCCGCGGGTCGTCGGAGTCGTACCCGATCTGCGTCGGCAGGTCGAAGGCCACCGAGAGGCCGCTCGTGCCGTGCTCGAGCAGGTAGCGGTAGCGGCGGTTCGACTCGGCGGCGCTGCCGAAGCCGGCGTACTGCCGCATCGTCCACAGCCGGCCGCGGTAGCCGCTCGGGTGCAGGCCGCGGGTGAACGGAAAGTGACCAGGCTCGGAGATCGCGTCCGGATCGCGAGGCTCCTGCTCGTAAACCCGCCTGCGCACGAGGCCAGAGGCGCTACGCGGCTCGTCCTCGCCCGCGGAATCCGCCATGAACTCGTGACGTTAACATGCCTCGCGTGAGGCTTCTGCTTGACACGCTTCGGCACCGAACGTCATCATGATCACGCGAGGGCACGCGGATGGAGCAGGCAGCGAGCGAGGACGTCAGCCGGCTGACCGAAGAGATCGGGGCGACGCTGCGGCGCGTGCTCGCGGAGTCGCCCCAGATCGCGCACTGCATCACCCGGATCCGGGCCGAAGGCTACGACGTCTCGGTCGTGCTCGAGGCGACGATCGGTTTCAGCCGGAGCGAGGAGCGCGGGGCCGGCGCGGCGCCGCCCGCGTTCGAGGTTCGGCTCGAGAAGGCCGAGCCCGCCCCGCTCAAGATGACCCCGCTCGACAAGAAGTTCCTGCGCTCCCTCAAGATCACGGTCGACGAAGAAGAGTAGCGCAGCGGGGCGCGGGGGGTGCTCAAGCCCCCCAGGCTCACGTCCAGAGAGGCCTGGCTGTTGTCCGTTGTCGGAGCTCGTCGCCCCAGCTCAGCCGAAGGAAGCAAGCAGGCCTGGTCGTTCTCTCTCCGACGCGAGAGCGGTGACTGGAGACGCCGGATACGCCTCTGACGGGCTTCCCCGACTGATCGGTCGACACGCGCGGGTTGATGCGCGCCGCGACCCGCGAAGCGCGCCATCGGGCCCAGCTCCTCCTCGATCCGAAGCAGCTGGTTGTACTTCGCCACGCGGTCGCTGCGCGACGCCGAGCCCGTCTTGATCATGCCGCAGCCGGTCGCGACCGCGAGGTCCGCGATCGTCGCGTCCTCGGTTTCCCCCGAGCGGTGGCTCACCATGCAGGTGTAGCCGGCGCGGACCGCGAGCGCCATGCAGTCGAGCGTCTCGGTGAGCGTGCCGATCTGGTTCACCTTGATCAGGATCGAGTTCGCGATCCCCTTCTGGATCCCCTCGGCGAGGATCTTCGTGTTGGTGACGAACAGGTCGTCGCCCACGAGCTGGACCTTGCCGCCGAGCGCCTTCGTGAGGTCGGCCCAGCCCGCCCAGTCCTTCTCGCCGAGCCCGTCCTCGATCGAGACGAGGGGATAGACCTTCGACCACTTCTCGTACATCGCGATCAGCTGGTCGGAGGTCTTCACGCCGCCGCCCGACTTCTTGAGCACGTACTTGCTCTTGCCCTCGTGGAACTCGGAGGCGGCGACGTCGAAGGCGAGCGAGACCTGCGAGCCCGACTTGTAGCCGGCGGCGGCGATCGCCTCGAGGATCGTCTCGATGCCCTTCCTCGTTCGACTTCACGTTCGGCGCGAAGCCGCCCTCGTCGCCGACCGACGTCGCGTAGCCCTTCTTCTTGAGCGCGCCCTTCAGCGCGTGGAAGATCTCGGTCCCCGCCCGCAGCGCCTCCGCGAAGCTCGTGAAGCCGTGGGGCACCACCATGAACTCCTGGAAGTCGACCTTGTTGTCGGCGTGGGCGCCGCCGTTCAGGATGTTCATGAACGGCACCGGCAGCGTGCGCGCGTTGGCGCCGCCTACGTAGCGGTAGAGCGGCAGCGAGCTCGCCTCGGCCGCCGCCTTCGCGATCGCGAGCGACACGGCCAGGATCGCGTTCGCGCCCAGCTTCTTCTTGTACTCGGTCGCGTCGAGGTCGATCATCATCTGGTCGATCAGCGACTGGTCGAGCGCGTCCTCGCCGATCACCTCGGTCGAGAGCAGGTCGTTCACGACCGCCACGGCCTTCAGCACGCCCTTGCCGAGGTAGCGCTTCTTGTCGCCGTCGCGCAGCTCGACCGCCTCGCGCTCCCCGGTCGACGCGCCGGAAGGCACGGCGGCGCGTCCCATCGCACCGCCCTCCAGCACGACCTCCACCTCTACGGTCGGGTTGCCGCGGCTGTCGAGGATCTCGCGGGCGAAAACGGAATCGATCGTCGTCATTAAGCAGGCTCCTTGCTCGGGCGAGCTCCTAAGATATCCCGACTCGGCGCGGCTCTTCTCGCTACTCGACGAAGCATTCCTCGCCCGGCGTCACGACGACGACACCGCCCTCCGAGACGTGGTGGCGCCTGCGGTCCTCGGCCGGATCGTAGCCGACGCGCGCGCCCGCCGGCAGCTCGACGCCGCGGTCGACGATCGCGCGGCGCACGCGCGCGTAGCGGTTCACGGTGGCGTTCGGCAGCAGGATCGAGTCCTCGATCTGGCAGTACGAGTGGATGCGCACGCCGGGGCACAGGATCGAGCGCCGCACCTCGCTGCCGGAGACGATGCAGCCCGTCGACACGATCGACTCCGTGGCGACGCCGCGCCGCCCCTCCTCGTCGAACACGAACTTGGCCGGCGGCAGCTGCGGCTGGTAGGTCCGCAGCGGCCACTCCGGGTCGTAGAGGTTGAAGACGGGATCGACGCGCACCAGGTCCATCGACGCCTCGAAGTAGGCGTCGAGCGTCCCGACGTCGCGCCAGTACTGCGACTCCTTCTTGTTCTCGTCCCAGAACAGGTGGGCGTAGACCCGCTCGCCCGCGCCCACCAGCCGCGGCACGATGTCGCGCCCGAAGTCGTGGCTCGAGGCGGCTTCGGCGTCGTGCTGCAGCGCACCCACCAGCAGCTCGCGGTCGAAGATGTAGATCCCCATCGACGCGAGGCAGCGCCCCGGGCTCCAGGGCGCCTCGGGCGGCGCCTCGGGCTTCTCGCGGAAGGCGAGCACCCGGGAGTCCGCGTCGACCTCGAGCACACCGTAGCGGCCCGCGTCGGCGAGCGCGATCTCGATCGCGCCGACGGTGAGCCGCGCGCCGCGCGCGATGTGGCCGTCGAGCATGCGGCCGTAGTCCATCTTGTAGATGTGGTCGCCCGACAGCACGATCACCCAGCGCGGGTTCTCGCGCTCGATCGCGTAGAGGTTCTGCCAGACGGCGTCCGCCGTGCCGAGGTACCAGTGCTCTCCCATGCGCTTCTGGGGCGAGTGGATCTCGATGAACTCGCCGAGCTCGCGATTGACCACGTTCCAGCCCAGGCGCACGTGGCGGTTCAGGCTCTGGGCCTTGTACTGCGTCGCGATGATGATCTTGCGCAGGCCCGAGTTGACGCAGTTGGAGAGCGTGAAGTCGATGATCCGGTACGGCCCGCCGAAGGGCACGGCCGGCTTGGCGCGCTCGCGGGTGAGCGGGTAGAGCCGCTCGCCCGCGCCGCCGGCGAGCAGGATCGCGACCACGTCCCGGAGCAGCAGGACGTTCATGAGGCAGCCACCGTCCCGTCAGGCGCGCGAGCGGAGAACGACGCGCGCCGGGGCTCCGTCCCCGCCGCCGACGCGTAGCGGCAGGCAGGCCATGTCGTACTCGCCCGGCTCGACCTCGGACAGATCCAGGCCCTCGACGACGATCACCCCCGCGCCGAGCAGCGCGTGGTGGGCGAGGAAGCCGGAGTTGCCGAAACGGTCGATCGACAGGTAGTCGAAGCCCACGAGCTTGAGCCCGGCCTGGACCAGGTAGACCGCGGCGTCTTCCGTCAGATAGACGTGGTCTTCCTGGTAGCCCGACTTCAGCAGCTGCCCCGACATGCGCGTCTTCAGCAGCACGCGCAGGTCGTCGCGCAGGTCGAGCGATTCGAGGTCGGCGCGCTCGACGCGCTCGCGGGCCAGGAGCTCGACGACGCGGGTCTTGCCCATCAGGATCTCGAGCGGCAGCTCGTCCACCGTGGCGCCCCCCGCCACGAAGTGGGACGGCGCGTCGACGTGGGTCCCCGAGTGCGTGGTGAGGCTCAGGCGGCTGAGGCCGTAGGGCGCGTCGCCAGCCTGCTGGATGCGCTCCACGAGGAGCGGCGGATCCCCCGGGAAGACGACCAGCCCGGGCACGAGCGGCACCGTGACGTCGTGAATCTTCACCATCGCTCGGGCTTCCGCTGGATCGGGATGGCCCTTATAGCACAGCGCTTCGAGGGCCGCACGACACGTTCGGCCTGGCGCTATTGACAGGGGCGGGACCCCTTGGTACGGTCGAGCTTGGCAACCGGTCCCGTATCCCTCTGGAGGTCTAAGCGTTGAGTTCCTGCCGGCGCTTCCGCTGGGCGGTGGTCGCTACCACAGTCTTCGCCCCGGCGGTGTGTTCTGCGCTGCCGGCGGACGACGGGGGCGGGCTGGTCGGCTGGGTCGAGAGCACGCGCGGCGTGCCCGTGGCGGGGGCGCTCGTCTCCATCTTCGGCAAGGGGATCCGCGGCGGCAGCCTCGTCACGCTCGCCGACAACCAGGGCCAGTTCGTGCTGCCCTCGCTGCCGCCGGGCTCCTACACGCTGCGCGCCGTGGGCCAGGGGCACGAGCCCTCGGCGGCGCGCCACGTGACGGTTCTGCCCAACCGCGACGCCCTCTACACGCTGAGCCTGACGCCGGTCAGCGAGAAGGCCGAGGCCGCTGCGGCCGAGGCGACGGACAGCCAGGCCGAGTGGCGCTGGCTCGTCCGGCACAAGCGCCGTTCCGTGCTGGAGACGGCCGGGCCCGAGCCGCCCGCGCTCGACGACGGCAAGGCCCCCGTGGTCGGGACGCCCACGCACTCGACACGCTCGGCGCGCTCGACGGCAGCGTGGAGCTCGCGGCCACGTCCGGGCTCGCGCGACATGACCCAGGCCGGCGGGTTCGGTCCGCCCGTGGGGATGGGTGCCTTGCAGCTGCAGGGCCGGCTCACCGAGGGCGTCCAGTGGACGCTCGGCGGCTTGATGAGCGAGAACGAGGGGCGCGTGTGGCGCGTCGCGGCCGAGTTCGTGCTCGAGCCGGGCGGCGGCCACGAGCTCGAAGTCGGCGCCGGCTACGGCGCGGGCGACGGCCGCGCGGCGCTCGTCGGGACGCTGGCCGAGCCGGACCGCGCGCTCGGGGCGGCCTTCCTTCGGGACCGCTGGCGGCTCGGCGAGCGCGTGACCGCCACGACGGGCGTGCGCTACACGTACCTCGGCTTCCTCGAGGACGCGCACCACGCCGACGCGGTGGTCCAGGTCGAGATCCAGGGCGATCTCGACAGCGTGGTGCACGGGTCGGTCTCCACGCGCACGCTGGCGCCCGGCGGCGACCTGCTGACGCTGTCCACGGTAGCCGCCTCGCCCGCGATCACCTGGGCGAGGCTCGACGAGGGCCTGCGTCCCGCGCGCTCGGTCCACGCCGAGATCGGAGTCGACCGCACGGTCGCCCCGGGCTCGCACTTCGGCGCCCAGCTGTTCGCCGAGCACACGAACGACGCCCTGCTCACGGGGTTCGAGGGCGGCGTACCCTTCGTCAGCAACTTCGGCACGCTCGACGCCCGCGGCTTCGGCAATCACCGTCGGCCACCGCTTCGGCGGCGTGATCGACGGCTCGCTCACCTACACGTTCGGCCAGGGGCGCCGCGCGGGCCGGCCCATCTTCGGAAGTGGCGCGCCGATCGCCGGCTTCGACAAGGCCGAGTTCCACGATCTGGCGGCGCGGGTCGAGACCTTCATCGACTGGTCGGATACGCGGCTCGCCGCGTTCTGCCGCCTGAACGCGCTCGCCGACACGGGTGCGACCTCCGCGAGCGGCTCGCGACCCACGTCCACCTCGGCGCGGTTCGACATCCAGCTCACGCAGGGCCTGCCGTTCCTGGCGCCGCTCACGCGGGCGGACTGGGAGGTGCTGGTGGCCGTACGCAACATGTTCTACGAGGCGTCCCAGGCCGGCTTCCTGGACGAGCTCGCGGTTCAGGACCCGCCGACGCGGGTCGTCGGAGGCATCTCGGTCAAGTTCTGATTCGAGCGCGAGAGGGCGGACGTTTTCGGTGCTGGAGGAGGAGGCTCGAAGGGGCCTCACTTTTTTTCCCTGCGAGAGACATCCAAGAATTCGTCGCGCGCTACGACTCGCTGGATTCAAAGTGATCGAATCGCAAAGATCCCCCTGAATCTGAACGAGTTGCGTGGCGTCGACGCACGCCGATCCAGGCATATGGATTGCTTCTATTTGAGTCAAAGCCATTTCGTGCTCGGGAGGGTCGGCTTCACCCGATGAGATCGCGTCGCGTCCAGAACGTGCTCGTGATTGCCGCCGCCCTGGTGCTGGCGGGGCTGGGCGTATCGAACCTCGTCCTGAAGGCGAGCTTCAGGCTGATGGACGACGGCGCCTTCTGGCGCCAGACCGCGCAGGGCCTGGTCGCGGGACGCGTCGTTCCCGGCGGTCCGGCGGCGCGCGCGGGCGTTCACGAGCGAGACGTGCTCGTCGCGGTGGACGGCGAGGAGGCGCTGAGCCCGTCGCGGCTCGAGGGCCTGCTCGGCGCGCGCCGGCCGGGCGAGAGCGCGAGCTACACGCTGCTGCGCGAGAGCGAGAGGCGCGTGCTCAAGGTCCAGGTGCAGCCGCTCCAGCGCGGCAACGTGAGCGCCTTCTACTACCTCTCGCTCGCGGGCTTCTTCAGCCTCGTCGTCGGCACCGTCGTGCTGCTGCGGCGGCCGGCCGACCGCACGGCGCTGCACTTCTACGCCGTGTGCGCGCTGTTCTTCCTCGTCTACTCGATCTCGTACACCGGCTCGCTCACGCGCTTCGACTGGCTGCTGTTCTGGATCGACTCGCTCGCGGCGCTGTTCCTGCCGGCCGTGTTCCTGCACTTCTGCCTCGTCTTCCCCGAGCGGCGGCCGAGCACGCTGCGCGCCTGGGTGGTGCCGGTGCTCTACCTGCCGGCGCTCGTGGTGAGCGGTGCCGGCGCGATGAGCCACGCGCTGCTCGCGGCCGGCGAGGACGCCGAAGCGCTCTGGGCCATCGTCGAGACGATCGACCGCGCCAAGCCGCTCTACTTCGCCGCCTACTTCACGCTCGCCTTCGCGGTGCTCGTCGACTCGTACCGCCGCACGCGCGGCCTCGTGCCGCGCCGCCAGGTCAAGTGGCTGCTCTGGGGCACCGCCGCCGGCGTCTTCCCGTTCCTCGCCTTCTACGCGCTGCCGTTCGCGCTCGGAAGGGCCGGGCTCGCGCTCGAGCTCGCCGGCTACGGGCCGCTCGCGCTCATCCCGCTCTCGCTCGCCTACGCCGTCGTCAAGCACCGGCTGATGGACGTCGAGCTGCTGTTCCGGCGCGCGCTCGGGTACGTGCTCGCCGTGGCCGTGATCGTGGGCCTCGCGCTCTTCACGGTGGGCGTGACGGACGTGCTCTGGGAGGAGCCGCACGCGACGCTGATCGCGCTCATCAGCGCGATCGTCGTGGTGCTGGCGTTCTCGCCCGTCAAGGCGCGGATCCAGGACGCGCTCGACCGGCTCTTCTACCGGGAGCGCTACCGCTGGCGCAAGACGCTGGTGCGGCTCTCGGAGGACCTGAACGCCGACCTCGACCTCGAGCTGACGGCGGAGCGGCTGCTCCAGGGCATCGGCGCGGCGCTCGGCCTGCGCGAGATGGCGCTGCTCCTGCCCGACCAGGCCGGCGACCTCGTGCCGTTCCGCAGCCACGGCGTGCAGCGCACCGGCGACGGCCGCCCCGTGATCGGCGTCGGCACGCCGCTCATCGACAAGCTCAAGGCCGGCCAGCCCGTGGACGTCGACCAGGCCTCGAGCGACGACACGCCGCTGCGGGCCTCCGGCCTGGCGTGGCTGTTCCCGTGCCGCGTCAAGGGCGAGGTGATCGCAGTGCTCGGCGTGGGACGCAAGGACGGCCTCGACCCGCTCAACAGCGAGGAGGTCGACACGCTCAAGACGCTCGCGGCGCAGGCGGCCACCGCGATCATGAACGGCCGGCTCTACCAGCGACTCGCGGAGAAGGCCGAGGAGCTGCGCGGGCTCAAGGAGTACAACGAGAACATCCTGGAGAGCCTCGACTCCGGCATCGTCGTGCTCGACCTCGACGGCCGCGTCGTGCGCTGGAATCGCGCGATGGAGGGCCTCTACGGCCGGGCGCGCGCCGAGGTGCTCGGGCAGCCGCTCGACGCCGTGTTCCCGGAGGCCTTCCTGGAGGCGCTGCGCGGCTCGCTGGTGCTCGGCGGCCACGACCAGATCGCGAACGTCTACAAGCTCCACCTGCCCGCGGCCGACGGCCGCAGCCAGATGGTCAACCTGGCGGTCGCGCCGTTCCAGGCCGCGCCGGGCGAGCGCTGCGGCACGATCCTGATCCTCGACGACATCACGGCGCGCATCCGGCTCGAGGAGCAGCTGCAGCACGCCGAGAAGATGGCCTCGGTCGGCCTGCTGGCCGCGGGCGTCGCGCACGAGGTGAACACACCGCTCGCCGGGATCTCCTCCTACACGCAGCTGCTGCGCGGCCAGCTCGAGCGAGAGCGACCCGCGCCAGCAGGTGCTCGAGAAGATCGAGAAGCAGAGCTTCCGCGCGGCCAAGATCATCAACGGGCTGCTCAACTTCTCGCGCTCGAGCGGCACCGAGTTCGATCAGGTCGACGTCAACAAGGTGCTGGCCGACGTGCTGGCGCTCGTCGAGCACCAGCTCGACGGCTCGCGGATCCGCGTCCGCCGCGAGCTGGCCGAGCGCGTGCCGCCGGTGCGCGGCAACGAGAACCGCATCCAGCAGGTGTTCTTCAACCTGATCCTGAACGCGCGCGACGCCATGCCGAGCGGCGGCTGGCTGACGCTGCGCACGCACGCCGACGAGGAGACGGTCGTGGTCGAGGTGGGCGACACCGGCCACGGGATAAGGCGCGAGCACATCCGCCGCATCTACGACCCCTTCTTCACCACCAAGGGCATCGGCAAGGGCACCGGGCTCGGGCTGTCGGTCTCGTACGGCATCGTCCAGGAGCACGGCGGCGCGATCTTCGTCGAGAGCGACCCCGGCCAGGGCACCACCTTCCAGGTGGCGCTGCCGGCGCTCGTGCTCCGTGAGCCGCCGCCCAGCAGGGTTCTCGATGAGCCAGGAACAGGTTCTCGTCGTCGACGACGAAGAGGTGATGCGCGACGTGCTCGGCCGCGTGCTGACGCAGGCCGGCTACGAGGTCGCCTTCGCCGAGAACGGCCCCAAGGGCATCGAGGCCGCGCGCAAGGGAACCTTCGCCGCGGCGATCGTGGACGTGATGCTGCCCGAGATGGGCGGGCTCGAGGTGCTCGAGGAGCTCAAGAAGCACGACCCCGAGCTGGTGGTGCTGATGATCACGGCGTTCGCCTCGATGGAGATGGCGATCGACGCGATCAAGAAGGGCGCCTTCTACTTCGTGCCGAAGCCCTTCGACAACCAGCAGCTGCTCCACATCCTCGCGAGCGGCCTGCTGCAGCGGCGGCTGGCCGACGAGAACCGCCAGCTGCGCACGGCTCTGCGGGACCAGGGCCGCTTCATGGAGCTCGTCGGCAAGAGCCAGCGCATGCTGCAGGTGTTCCAGCTCGTCGCGCAGGTGGCGCCCTCGCGCTCGACGATCCTGGTGGCGGGCGAGAGCGGCACCGGCAAGGAGCTGGTGGCGAAGGCGATCCACCAGAACTCGCCGCGGCGCGACAAGCCGTTCGTGGTGGTGAACTCCGGCTCGCTGCCGCACGAGCTCCTCGAGTCGAACCTGTTCGGGCACGTGAAGGGCGCCTTCACCGGCGCCGTCTACGCCAAGAAGGGCCTCTTCGAGCTCGCCGACAAGGGCACGCTCTTCTTCGACGAGATCGGCAACATCCCGATCGAGACGCAGGCGAAGCTCCTGCGCGTGATGCAGGAGCGCGAGTTCATGCGGCTCGGCGGCGTCGACACCATCAAGGTCGACGTGCGCGTGGTGGCGGCGACCAACATCGACCTGCGCCGCGCGGTCGAGGAGGGCCGCTTCCGCGAGGACCTCTTCTACCGCCTGAACGTGATCGCGATCCAGCTGCCGCCCTTGCGCCAGCGCAAGGAGGACATCCCGGCGCTCGTCCAGCACTTCGTCGACAAGTACGCGCGCGAGAACAGCAAGGGCGTCGAGACCGTGACGCCCGAGGTGCTGCAGGTGCTGATGGACTACGACTGGCCCGGCAACGTGCGCGAGCTCGAGAACGTGATCGAGCGCGGCGTGGTGCTGGCGACGACCCCGCTGATCGACCGCGAGCTGGTGCCCGAGCACGTGCGCACGAGCCCCGGCTTCTTCCACATCCCGCCGGTCTCGGTGCCGCCCGAGGGCATCAACCTGCGCGAGGTGATCGCGAGCTTCGAGCGCCGCATCATCGAGTCGACGCTCGACGCGACGGGCGGCGTGCAGAAGGACGCGGCCCGGCTCCTGGGCCTCAAGCCGACGACGCTCAACGAGATGATCAAGCGCCACAGCATCCCGCTCGCGCGCGATCGTCGCTCGCTCGCCGGCCGCGAAGAAGCCGCGCTCGCGAAACCATCGTGACACTATCCTGAGGAGACCCCCCCGTCTGGCTGAGGGGGTCTCCGAAGGATCTTTGCCGTTTTTCCGTTGTCCGTTCCTCGTTGTCCGTTGTCCGTTCCTCGTTGTCCGGTCCGTTCCTCGTTGTCCGTCCTCCGTTTCTGTCGTCTTCTCCCCACCTTCTTGACATCCGGTGCACGGATTGGTAGCCTCGTCCGCTAATTGACGGTAGGGACAGGACTTAACTGAGCGGCGCCAACTTCCCGATTTCATGGCCTTCCAGGGCTCTCTCGCCGAGCTTCACCTACCCGACATCATCCAACTCGTCAGCGTCAGCGGTAAGTCCGGCGTTTTCCGCCTGATCGACGGGGAGCACCGCGGCGACATCTGGCTCCAGGAAGGCCGCATCGTCCACGCCGAGCACGAGGACCTCTCGGGCGAGGAGGCCGTCTACGCGCTCGCGATCTGGCGCACGGGCGAGTTCCGCTTCGAGGCCGGCATCGACTCGCCGCGCCAGTCGATCACGAAGAGCAACACGAACCTGCTGATGGAGGCCGCGCGCCGGCTCGACGAGTGGCGCGTGCTGTCGAAGAAGATCCCGTCGGTCGATCTGGTGCCGGAGTTCGTGATCCTCGAGAACCGCGAGGGCCAGATCAACCTGAACACGATGGAGTGGCTGCTGCTTTCCAAGATCGACGGGCAGCGCAGCGTCAAGCAGATCGCGGGCGCCGCCGAGATGGGGGTGTTCGACGCGGCCAAGCTGCTCTACGGGCTGGTCGCCACCAACCTGATCCGGCTGCGGCAGGGCGGCGCGCCGCCGCAGCCGGCGACGGCGCCGGCTCCGCAGCGCACGGCGAGCCAGGCGGTCGCGCAGGCGACGCTCGCCACGATGCCTTCGATCCATCCCCCGCAGCCGACGCCGACACCACGTCCGACGCCGACCCCGAATCCGGCACCGGCCGCACGGCCGGCGCCGCGGCCCTCGCTCCCGACTCCGGCTCCCACGCCGGCACCCCCGCCGCTCATCACGCGGCTCGGGCGGCTGCGAGACGAGTGCGTGGCGCTGCTCGGCCCGGTCGGCGAGAGCGTCGTGCAGAAGCACTACGTGCGCGCGCGAGCCGACCTCGAGCGCGGCGCCGGCCCCGAGGTGATCGACGACGCCATCCAGCAGATCGCCCGCGCCGCCGCGATCCTGAAGGGCAGCGGCGTGGCCGAAGCCATCCTGAAGCTGCTCAAGAGCTGAACCGGCGTTAGAAGCGTCCGGACCGGCCCTGGGCGGTCCGTCTCGGGAACGGCGCCTTCGTCGGGCTCACTTTCGGGCACGTGTGCCGGACCTGATCTGACCGGCGCGCGCGATACAAGAAGCCATGCAGTCGGATTTCCTGGCTTCGCTCCGACGGCTCTCGGACGACGAGCTCGTCACGCGCGTCAAGGATCTCGTCGGCAGCGAGCGTGCGCGGATGGTCGAGGTCGTCGCCCACCTCGCCGAGCTCGACACGCGGGACGTCCACTTCCGTGCGGGCCACGGCTCGCTCTTCGCCTACTGCCGCGATGTTCTCGGCCTTTCCGAGCAGGAGGCCTACAACCGGATCACGGTCGCGCGAGCCGCGCGGCGCTACCCGGTCCTCCTCCAGATGCTCGAGGACGGCTCGCTCAATCTCACCGCCGCCCGCCTGCTCGTTCCCCACCTGACGCCCGACAACCACGTGGGCGTGCTCGAGAAGGCCCGCTGGAAGACGAAAGCCCAGGTGGAAGAGCTGGCCGCGGCGCTCTGGCCGCGGCCGGATGTGCCTTCGTTCGTCCGCAAGCTCCCACCGCCGAGGCCGGCCGTGGATCCGCACCCTGCCTTCTCATCCGCCGATGTCGCCGCTTCGCCTTCCCCGCTGGCTTCGTCTTCCGACGCTGGTGACACGCCACCGGAAGCCGTCTCGTCTTCGTCGGTCGAGCCCTTCGGGACTTCGCCCCAGCATCCGTACGCACCGTGGCCGCCTGCACAACGGCCCGCCGAGGTGACACCGCTCGCTCCCGACCGCTACAAGGTCCAGGTGACGATCGGAGGCGAGACGCTCGAAAAGCTGCGCCTCGCGAAGGACCTGTTGCGCCACGCCGTCCCCTCGGGCGACGAGGCGGTGATCTTCGACCGGGCGCTCACGGCGCTGCTGAGCGACCTGGCGCAGAAGAGGTTCGCGGCCTCCGAAAGGCCGCGCCCGGCGCCTCCCTCCCGCCCCGGGTCACGAACGATCCCCGCCGAGCTCAAGAGGCGCGTGTGGCTGCGCGACCTCGGGCGCTGCGCCTTCGTCGCAGCCACCGGCCGACGCTGCACGGAGCGAGCATTCCTGGAGTTCCACCACGTCGAGCCGTACGCGCTGGGGGGCGAGGCGACCCTTGCCAACATCCAGCTGCGCTGCCGCAGCCACAACGCCTACGAGGCGCGGCTGTGGTTCGGTAACGGGCACGGAAACGGGGCCGGATCGGTTCGGGAGGAGCGAGCGCCGTACGGCGGACTCACTCGTTCCGGAACGAGTGGCTCAACTGAATGGCCACCTGGACCGGCGCCCTGACCACGACGCCCGCAGAGGGCCCGCAGAGGGCCCGCAGAAGCTGGTCAAGCGATCGTCCCGAGCGAGCTGACCGGCGAGCACTGCGAAGTAGCAGGCGAGCGTCGCCGAAGCCGAGAGCGCGGGGCCGGCTAGATCCTCCCGCCCGCGGCGGCGCGGATCAGCTCGCGCCAGCGGTCGAGCACGACGTCCCAGCGGTACTCGGCCTGCACGTAGCGGCGGCCGCTCGCGCCGAGCGCCGCATGGAGCGAGCCGTCGCGGGCGACGAGATCCATCGACTCCACGTACTCGTCGGCGTCCTCGTAGTAGAGCGCCGCGCCCGAGCGCAGGCAATGCTCCTTCAGGACCTCCGAGCGCGCATTCACCAGCCCGGGCGTGCCGAGCGAGAGGCCCTCGAGGAGCGCGATCGACAGGCTCTCGAACGGGCTCGGACACACGACCACGCGGGCGCCCGCCAGGGCGGCCGCCTTCTCGGCCTCGGGAAGGAAGCCCAGGTAGCGGACGCCGTCCTGCCGCGGCTCCCGCATCGCCAGGCGGCCGATCAGCACGAGGTCGAGCGCGTCCTTCTTCTCGCGGCGATAGCGTGCATGGTGAGCCAGCATCTGCGCGCAGCCCTTGCCGGCGTCGATGCGTCCGGCGTAGATCGCGTAGGGGCGTTCGAGCGCGTGCCGCGAGCGGAAGGAGTCCGCGTCCGCGTGCGGCGGGACGTCGACCCCCATGCCGGCGAGCACGGTCGGGCGGCCTGCGAGCTCGAAGCGGCGTCGGACCAGGGCCTGCTCGGCCGCCGTCAGGAATCCGAAGGCCCGCGGCCGCACGAACACCTCGCGGTAGATCGAGAAGCGCAGCGGCGGCTCGTCGTGGGTCGTGGGGACGAGCGCGGCGCGATCGGCCACCTCGGGCAGCGCGAGGCCCCAGTAGGTCGGGTAGTAGAGGTAGGTGAAGAAGACGAAGGCGGCGAAGCGCTCCTTCTCGAGCCGGAGCGCCTCGACCAGCTTCGGGACTTCCGGGCCCTGGAGGCGCAGGAACTCGAGCTCTTCGTCGAGTGTCGGGGCGGCGGACGCGGCGGACGCGGAGAGCGCACCACCAGGGGTGGCACCACCAGCGGTGGCACCGTTCGGGGGCGGAGAGCCGGACGACGCCGCGAGCGCGCGCGCGTACAGCGGCTCGGCGTAGGCGTTGAACGCGTCGAGGTCGCGCTCGCGCTCGGACGGGAAGCGGCGCACGTCCACGCCCCCGAGGCGCTCCTGCCCCTCGGGCAGCTCGTTGCGCCAGCTGACGTAGTCGCGCGCGCAGCTCGTGAAGACGGTGATCCGGTATTCGGCTGCCAGGCGCTCCGCGATCGCCCGCGCGAGCGACTCGCTGCCGCCCGTGATGCCCTCGCCGTAGCGCTGGACGACGAATGCGACCTCCGGCCGCTCGCCGCTCACAGGGACTCCACGTACGAGCGTAGCGAGCCCAGTACCCGCTCGGGGGCGAACGCCTCGAGCCGGCGGTCCTGGCCGGCCAGGACGCTCGCGCGCAGGCCCTCGTCGTGGGCGAGCGCGTGGGCGAGCTCGGCGACCTCCGCGAGCCGCTTCTCCTTGAACTGCACGCCCGCGCCGCCGAGCGTGTGCGGCACGGCGGCGGCCGAGTACGCGAGCACCGGCACGCGCATCAGCATCGACTCCACGAGCGGGACGCCGAAGCCCTCGTGCTCGCTCATCGAGACGAACACGCGCGCCGAGCGGTAGCAGGCGATGAGCTCGTCGTGCGCCACGTGGCCGAGGAACATCACCTCGGACGGCGTGAAGCCCTCCTCGTACGCGAGCGCCTGCAGCGCGTCGAAGTAGGAGCGGCGGCGCGGCGGCTTGCCGACCAGCACCACGCGCACGTCCTGCGACAGGAACCGGCGCCAGTAGCTCGCGAGACGGATCAGGTCCTCGGGCCGCTTGTTCGGCGCCAGGCGTCCGACGAACAGCAGGTTGACGGCGCCGTCCTCCAGCACGCGGCGCAGCACGGGGCTCGCGGGCTCGCGGTAGCGGTCGAAGTCGAGGCAGATCGGGAGCACACCCGTGCGCGCCACGCCGAGCGCCTCCAGCTCGCGCCGGTTGAACTCGCTGTCGGCGAGGCCGAGCTCGCAGTGCGGAGCGAGCGTCGCGAGCTCCTCGCGCCCGACCCGGCAGATCCGCGCGAGCTCGTCGTCCCAGCCCTCGAAGTACTCGGGCGGCGTGATGTTGTGGTGCAGCAGCACGCGCCGGCCCCGGTGCTCGCGGAACGCGGGGCTGAGCGGCGAGGGCAGCGCGAAGTGCAGGATCACCACGTCGTCGGGTCCGCCCGGCTGCCACTCGGCGAAGCGGCGCCCGTCGCCTTCGAGGTCCTTGTCGAGCTCGAGCGCGTAGACGTCCGCCGCGTGGCCCCACGATCGGAAGGCGTCGCGCATCAGCCGCGCCGAGTCCCCGATCGCATCCCCGCGATGGAGCGCGGGGACCCACTGGTCGATCCTCACGGGCGGCCTCGGGCCCGGGTGACGGTCATCGCGCGGCCGGCGCGCCCTCGAGCACCGGCCGCAGCCGGTCGAGGATCAGCGCGCCGAAGTCGGTGGCGCGGATCCCGGACGCGGCGCGCGCCTGCGAGGCGACCACGACGCGCCGCAGGTCGCCGCCGTGGGTGACGCGGTCGAGCACCTCGGCCACGAGCTCGGGGCTCTTGTCCTTGAGCAGCAGCCCGCCGCCGCGCAGCGTCTCGCGCACGGCGCCGGCGTCGTAGGCCACGACCGGCACGCCGAACAGCATCGCCTCCTGGAGCGGCACGCCGAAGCCCTCGTGCTCCGACAGGCAGAGGAACACGTCGGCCAGCCGGTAGTAGGCGTAGAGCTCGTCGTCGTCGACCTGCCCGGTGAAGACGACCTCGTCGACGCGCAGCTCGCGCACCAGCTCCTGCAGGCGGTCGAAGTAGCGCTCGAAGCCGCGGTGATCTCCCACCAGCAGCAGCCGGCTCTCCGGCTTCACGTACTTCTGGAAGAACGCGAAGCTGCGGATCAGGTCGTCGATCTTCTTGTTCGGGATGATGCGGCCGACGAACAGCACGTTGGTGCGGCCGTCGTCGTAGAGGCGGCGCACGACCGCCGAGGGCTTGCGCTCGTAGAGCGGCAGGTCCAGCACGATCGGCAGCACGCCCGTGCGCGCGAAGCCCGCCTGCTCGAGCTCGAGGCGGTTGAACTCGCTGTCGCCGAGCGCGAGCTCGGTGCGCGGCGCGAAGGCCGCGAGCTCGCGGCGCCCGTGGTGGCACAGCCCCGCCAGGTGCGGGTGGAAGCCCAGGAAGAAGTGCGCCGGCGTGATGTTGTGGTAGACGATCACCAGGCGGTCGAGCGCGTGGTGGATCAGCCGGCCCGAGGCGCTCCCGATCGAGAAGTGGAAGATGCAGACGGTGTCGGCGGACGACACGTCCGCGTACTCGTGGAGCGGGCGGGCCATCCGGGCGACGCGCGGGTGGACGAGCTCGGCGTAGATCTCCGACTCGTGGCCGGCGGCGCGCAGCTGGCGCTGGATCGCGAGCGCCTCGTTGCCGATCGCGTCGCCGTACGAGAGCGCGGCGAGCAGCTGGTGGACTCTCACCGCGCGGGCTCGCGCCCTCCGGCGCCAGTCGCCGATTCCGGCGCGGCCGCGTCCCGCTCCGCGAGCAGGTCCTCGAGCGCCTTGGCCCGCCGCGCCATCGTCTCGACGCGGCCCGAGAGCTGCAGGTTGCGGTTCTTGAGCTCGGCGAGCTCGAGGTCGAGCCGCGTCAGCTCGAGCACGAGGTTGTGGAGCAGGTGCGCCGAGAAGCGGTTGAGGTCGGCCTGGCGCGAGAGCGCCGCGATCATCGGGGTCGGGTTCCAGAACAGCTTCTGCACCGGCCGCAGCAGCCGGCGCGCGGTCGCGAGGAAGCCGCCGCGGCTCGTGCGGTAGATCGTCTCGGGGTCGAAGGAGAAGTTCCACTGCGCGTCGAGCGTTCGGAACTCGCCGAGCAGCCCCGCCGAGACGTCGCGCGCCCGCAGCACCGGATCGAGCGGCCGCTCGGCGATGTAGCGCAGCTCCTCGTCGGTGTAGAGCCCGCTCTTGCGGCGCTCCTCGATCCGGCGGTGGACGTCGGCCAGCAGCCGCTCGACGTCGAGCCCCTCGCCCTCGATCTCGAAGCTCATTCCAGGGCTCAGTTCACCCGCGGCATCGGCACGCCGGCCGCCGTGTACACGATCAGCACCATGGCCACCGCCCACAGCGCGACCGTCGCCAGCAGCGGCCGGTCGGTGAGCAGCACGTCCCCGGGGCTGCCGCCCTGCTCGCGGCGGTGGACGAGATAAAGATAGCGGAAGATGCCGTAGATCACGAAAGGGATCGTGAGCGCCAGCCGCTCGGTCTTGTACTTCTCGACCGTCTCGGGCGCGAGCGTGTAGAAGGCGTAGGCCGTCAGGCAGGAGGCCGTCACCACGGCGATCATCTGGTCGAGCAGGTAGGGGCTGTACTCGGCGAGGATGCTGCGATGCGCCGCCGCGTCGTCGAGCGACACGAGCTCGTGCCGGCGCTTGGCGAGGGCGAGGAAGAGCGCGAGCAGCAGGGTGCACACGACCAGCCAGGGGCTGAAGTGCACGCCGATCGCGACCGCGCCGGCCACCGCGCGCAGCACGAAGCCGAGCGCCACCGTCAAGACGTCGAGGATCACGGCATGCTTCAGGGAGAGCGAGTAGGCGATGCCGAGCACGGCGTAGGAGCCGGCGCAGATCCGGAAGCCCGGCCCGAGGGCGAGGCTGCCCGCGAGGGCGACCCCGAGCAGCACCGCCGCCGCGATGCGCGCCTGCCCCACGGGCAGCTGGCCGCTCGCGATCGGCCGCGTACGCTTGGCGGGATGCAGCCGGTCGCCTTCGACGTCCAGGATGTCGTTGACGAGGTACACCGCCGAGGCGAGCGCGCAGAACACGAGGAACGCGAGCGCGGCGCGCGCGGCGGCGTCGACGTCGAAGAGGTGCTTGGAGAAGGCGAGCGCCGCCAGCACCACCAGGTTCTTGATCCACTGGTAGGGCCGCAGCGACACGACGAGCGCGCGGGCGAGGCTCATCTGCGATCCCCCGCCGCGGGCCCGGCCACGCAGCCTTGACTACTTGAAACTATTGACGGCCTCGCCCTCGGCCTCGTAGGTCTCGAAGACGGTGAGGAGCTTGGTGATCGACAGCAGGTCCTGGATCTTCTTGGTGAGGTTCAGGAGCTTCAGCTTCCCGCCCTTGCGGCTGACGGTGGTGTAGGTCCTCACGATCTCGCCGAGTCCGGCCGAGTCGACGTACGGCACGTCGGCCAGGTTGAGCAGGATCTTGGTCTTCCCGGAGTCCGCCAGCTTGGTCACGGCCTCCCGGAGCGCGTCGTCTCCTTCGCCGATCAGGATCTTCCCATGGAGGTCCAGGATGACTACGTCACCAACCTGACGCTCGACGATCTTCATGGCGGCTTTCTCCCTGCAGCTTGGGTGTGAAAGAGGTGCGTACGCTACCACGCGCGCGCCGCGGCCGTCAACGAAAGAAGACCCGGCAAACTGCCTAGAGCAACGGACTTGGGGCCGGCCGAGCCCTTGGCGCGCGGCCGGCCCACGGCTTTTCGGATGGTGCGCCTACTCCCCCTCGCGGCGCAGCTTCTTACGGCTGCGCTTGCGGGCGAGTGCCTGCTTGGCCCGACGCTTGTCCCCCGGCTTCAAGTAGAAGCTGTGCTTCTTGATGTCCTTGATGATGTCTTCCTGCTGCACCTTGCGCTTGAAGCGGCGGAGGGCGTTCTCGATCGATTCGCCCTCCTGTAGCTTGATCTCGGCCAAACTGGATACACCCCCTGACTGCCGTGGATTTCCCCGAAGGGAACAGGCTGCTCTTGCGAACGCACGGAGGACGTGATTTCCTCGCGCGGATCGCTCGAACAGCCCATGCTAGGCGAGCCGTCGCGGCCTGTCAAGCGATGTAACTGTCGCTCAAGGAGTTAGATGCCGGGCACGCTCTACGTCGTCGCGACGCCGCTCGGCCATCTCGAGGACATGACGCTGCGTGCGATCCGGATCCTCGGCGAGGTCTCGCTCGTGGCCTGCGAGGACACGCGGCGCACGTCGACTCTGCTGCGTGCGCACGGCGTCAAGACGCCGACCACGTCCTATTTCGAGCACAACGAGCGCTTCAAGGGCGTGAGGATCCTCGAGGCGCTCCGGTCGGGACGCGACGTCGCGCTCGTGTCGGACGCCGGCACGCCGGGGATCTCCGACCCGGGCTACCGGCTGGTGCGCGACGCACGCGCCGAGGGGATCCCGGTCGTCCCGGTTCCCGGGGCGAGCGCGGCGACGGCCGCGCTGTCGGTGTCCGGGCTGCCGACCGATCGATTCCTGTTCGTGGGCTTCCTGCCGCCGAAAGCGGGCGCGCGGCGCAGCGCGCTCGCGGCGCTCGCCGCCGAGACGCCGACGCTCGTGTTCTTCGAATCTCCCGTGCGCGTCGTCGAGTCGCTTGCGGACATGCGGGCGGCGCTCGGCGACCGCGACGCCTTTCTCTGCCGCGAAGCGACCAAGGCTCACGAGGAGTACCTGCGCGCCCCGCTCTCGGCGCTCCACGAGCGGCTCGCGGCGCGCGACGGCGTCAAGGGCGAGATCGTGCTCGTCGTGGCCGGAGCGCCCGAGGCCGCGCCGTCGAGCGAGGACCCGGTGGCACTCTACCGGCGGCTGGCCGCGGAAGGCCGCACCCGGCGCGAGGCCGTCAAGGAGGCCGCGCGGCGACTCGGCCGGCCGGCGCGGGAGGTCTACGCGATCGTCCAGGCAGCGGAGCCCGAATCGGAGTGATTCCGGGTTCGGCCGGAGCCAGTCATCGGTAGTGCGCGGGGTAGTAGTAGTGTTCCAGGTAGTAGAGGGCGGCGAACGCGAGCACCACGACGACGGCGGGGACCGCGAGACGCCGTGCGCTTCGTGCGGGCCGCGCCCAATCCGCCGTGGCCAGGAACAGGAGCCCCGCCGGCAGGAGCGCGACGATCGACAGCTGGAAGATGTGCGCGCCCGTGCCCTCGTCCGGCAGCGGCGGCCGCGTGTAGCCGAGCAAGAGCACGTCGAGCAATGCGGTGAGAGACAGCACCCACATTGCTGCGCTGCTGACTCGGTTGATCTGGTCGGCACTCATCGCGTCACTTCCTTTCCTCGAACGGGGCACGGCCCGTGTGCGCCCGGAGCCGGTCGATCAGGCTCTTGCAATCCCGGCGCGCCAGCCAATAGGTGAGCCGCGCTTCGACGCCCCAGTCCAGGCGGAGGTCGGGCGCCTCGGCGATGAGCGCGTCCGCCACCTCGGGGAAGCAGCTCCCGAGCGGCGGACCGTCCGTGATGTCGGCGATCGCGCCGAAGCCGGCCGCCGCCCAGAGCGCGTTGACGCTGCCGTGAGAGGCCCGGGGGTCGGCGCCGGCCGCGAGCAGCGCCCGGACGATCTCGAGCTGGCCGTAGCCCGCCGCCATCATCAGCGGAGTGGGGCCGTTCGCCTCGTGGGACGACGCGGTCTGGATCCCGGCGTTGGCGTTCGCGCCCGCGGCGAGCAGCCGCTCGACCGCCGCGGCCTGGTTCTTGTGGATCGCGTGCTGCAGCGGCGTCCAGCCGTTGACGCCGGCCGGCTCGTCCACCGGCGCCCCGTCCTCGAGCAGGGACTCGATCGCCGCCAGGTCACCCGCCCGCGCGGCGCGGTGAAGCGCGGGCAGCTCCCGCCCGCGACCAGCGCAGCCCAGTCCCGCGCCCAGCAGCAGCAACGCAGCGACCGCCTCCCTCGTCGCCCTCATGCGACGAAGCTCGGCGGCGTCGCGTCCGCCCGCTTGAGCGAAAGGTGAGCAGGCGCTGACGGGTGGATGAGGGAACCGTAGAATCCGGGGAGGGCCCCTGGAGGTTGGAAATGCCTGGCGCGACTGACCCCGCGGTTCAGGCGAGGGCGACGTCCAGCCTCACCACTTCGCGGGGCTTGAGCTCGAGCTCGAGCCCGGACTCCTCTCCTTCGGGTTGCGCGAGGACGGCGCGCGTCGCCTTGCCGGAGAGGCCCTCGACGCGGACCGGGTGCGCCTCGCCCGTCACGTTGGCCAGGAAGAGGCGGACACGGCCGCCGGACTGCAGCGCGAGCGCCTGGATGCGCTCGGGCCGGCGCGGCCGGGCCGGCACGACGCGCGCGCCCTCGAGCGCGGCGACGTCGGCGAGCGCGTCGAGCACGGGGAACCCGCCGCCTTCGTCCTGCACGCCGCGCGGGCCGGCGAGCTCGAAGAGCGTGAGGCTCGTGAGGCCGGCCTCCGCGGCCGAGGCGACGAGGCCCAGCGTCCATGCCGCCGCGAACGGCGTCTTCTGGCGGGGGTCGTCGGTGAACGGAGCCCGCCCGGGGCCGCGCAGCGCCCGCGGGCTCGCATCCACGCGCGGGCGCAGCGTGGCGGGCGAGATCCCGAGCGGGACGCCGCCGGAGAAGCTGCGCAGCGTGTCGGCGACGCGCCGCAGGCTGCCGAGGTTCTCGATCATCGTCGCGTCGTCGAACGCGTGCGCCTGCGGCTGGAACGCGTAGACGAGCTTGTCGAGCACTCCCGGCATCGGCCGGCGCCGGTTGAGCTCGGCGAAGTTCACGTCCGAGCCGCCGCCGAAGAGCGCCCCCGGCGACACGGCCGCGAGCGCCGCGCGCGCGAGCGGGACGTGACCTTCCGCCGTCACGTGGTCGGCGCCGTACACGAGCCAGCTCGCCACCTTCGGCCGCAGCGCCGCCGTGCGCGCCTGGAGCGTCGCGAGCGCGTCCTGCGCGTCGTGCGGAAGGAAGACCGCGAGCTCCAGCGGGACGCCGAGCCGCGCGGCATTCTCGGCGGCGCGCTCCAGCTGCGCGGACCAGTCGGCGGCGTCGAGCGGCAGATCGGCCCGCAGGTACGCGAGCCGCAGCGGCCGCAGCCGCTCGAGCTCGGCCTGGCCGAGGGCGACCTGTCCCGCTCCGCCGAGCCCGATCGCGGGCGGCCGCAGCCCCTCGACCGGCGTGACGGTCAGGACGACGGGCTCGGTGCTGTTGCGCTTGCGGGGAAGAGCACCCGGCACGCTCGCTGCAGCTTGCTCGACCGGCTCCTCGCTGATGCCGAAGAGCGAGACCGCCACCGACTGCTCGAGGCGCTCCCCCGCCTCGACCCTGACCGGAAACGGCAGATGCAGCGGAGTGCCGTAGGTCTTGAAGGAGGTGTCGCCCCAGTTGCACTGGTCCTCGGTCTCGAACGTCTCGCCCTCCATCCGCACCGCGGCCTCGACGCCTGGCGTGACCTCGTGCAGGATCGCGCGCACCCTGCGCAGCGGCTGGTGCGGGGCCACGCGCGCGGGGAAAGCGCTCTCGGCGCGGTCGCCGTCGACCGTCTCGACGATGCAGGGCCGCCCGGCGCACGGCTCGACCGGGTGGAGCACGCAGAGGCCGATGCGGTTGCGCAGGAAGCTCGAGCCGGCCTCGCCCTTCACGGCGAACTCGATGCCCCCGTCGGAGCGCCCGCTGATGCGACCGTCCCAGGCGTACTTCACCGGCCCGCGCTCGTGGCGCGCGCGGAAGCGGATCCGGAACGAGGCGGGCTCGGCCTCGATCTCGAGGCCCTCGAGCTCGGGCGTGATCGTGACCCAGTTCTCGGCGCGGAGCGCGAAGTAGATGGCGCGCAACACCTCGCGCTCGCCGAGCCGGATCCAGCGCAGCGCCCCGCGGTCGAAAACGAGGCGCAGCGGTCCCGCGCGCAGCGGAATCGCGAGCTCCGGTGCTTCGGCTACCGAATCCTCGGCGCTGGGGCGGGCCATCCCTCGCCTCCTCACCAACCGCCGCGAACGTATCAGGACGAACGCCCGCTGTCCACGGTCGGCACGTGAGGCGGGAACGGCGAGGCCGCTTTCGTCGTATGCTCTGGCTGGCGTGCTTGCCGTCTACAGCCCTTCCGCACGCGCCCTATGCGACCTGCCGGACGAGCGACCGGCCGGCCTGATCCTGTCCCGCTCGACATGGAGGCTTTGACGAGAATGACCCGACCGGTACGCACGGCCTTCCTGGCCGGCCTGTGCCTGGGAGCCGGCGCCCTCGCCGGCGCTGCCGACACGCCGCCGCCCGTCCTCGACCGCGAGCTCTTCTTCGGCAACCCGGAGATCGCCGCGGCCGACCTCTCACCGGACGGCCAGTACATCGCGTTCCTGAAGCCCTGGAACGACACGCGCAACGTCTACGTCAAGAAGACGAGCGAGCCCTTCGAGAAGGCGCGCCTCGTCACGACCGAGAAGAAGCGGCCGATCCCCGGCTTCTTCTGGAGCCGCGACAGCAAGCTGATCCTGTACGTCAAGGACAAGGACGGCGACGAGAACTTCAACGTCTGGGCCGTCGACCCGTCGGCGCAGAACGCGCCCGGCAGCGACGCGCCGCCCTCGCGCAACCTGACCGACGCCAAGGGTGCGCGCGCTTTCATCTACTCGGTGCCCAAGCGCCAGCCCGACACCATCTACGTCGGCCTCAACGACCGCGACGCGGCGTGGCACGACGTCTACAAGGTCACGATCTCGACCGGCCAGCGCGAGCTGGTGCGCAAGAACACCGAGCGCATCGCGGGCTGGGTCTTCGACCTCGACGGAAAGCTGCGGCTGGCGAACCGCGTCGCCGACAACGGCGACACCCAGATCCTGAAGGTGGAGCCCGAGGGCTTCAAGCAGGTGTACACGTGCTCCGTGTTCGAGGCCTGCGACACCTCGCGCTTCAACAAGGACGGCAGCCGCGTCTACATGCAGACGAACAAGGGCGACGTCGACCTCACGCGGCTCGTGCTCTTCGACCCCGAGACCGGCAAGGAGGAGCTCGTCGAGTCCGACCCGATGAACCGGGTCGACTTCGGCGGCGCGCTGTTCGCGGACGCGACGGACGAGCTCGTCGGGACCCAGTACGAGGACGAGCGCACGCGCGTCTACTTCCGCAACAAGGCGTGGGAAGCGGACTACAAGCTGCTGCAGACGAAGTTCCCCGGGAAGGAGATCGACCTGGCGTCGACCACCGCCGACGACCGCCTGGTGCTGGTCGCGGTCAGCAGCGACACCGACCCCGGCGCGCGCTACCTGTTCGACCGCGGGACCAAGCAGGTCACGCTGCAGTACAAGGTGCGCGAGCGGATCCCGCGCGAGCACATGGCGACGATGACGCCCGTCCGCTTCCCGTCCTCCGACGCTCTCGAGATCCCGGGCTTCCTGACGCTGCCGAAGGGTGTGGCGGCCAAGAACCTGCCGTCGGTGGTGCTGCCGCACGGCGGGCCGTGGGCGCGCGACAACTGGGGCTTCAACAACCTCGCGCAGTTCCTGGCGAACCGCGGCTACGCCGTGCTGCAGCCGAACTTCCGCGGCTCGACCGGCTACGGCAAGAAGTTCCTGAACGCGGGCAACAAGCAGTGGGGCGACAAGATGCAGGACGACGTGACCTGGGGCGTGAAGTACCTGATCGCCCGAGGCATCGCCGACCCCAAGCGCGTCGGCATCATGGGCGGCTCCTACGGCGGCTACGCGACGCTCGCCGGCGTCGCCTTCACGCCCGACCTCTACGGCGCGGCCGTCGCGATCGTCGCGCCCTCGAACCTGATCACGCTGCTCGACTCGATCCCGCCGTACTGGGAGGCCGGGCGCATCATCTTCTACGAGCGCATGGGCAACCCGAAGACCGCGGAGGGCAAGGCGCAGCTGACGCGGCAGTCCCCGCTGAGCTCGGCCGCCAAGATCAAGACGCCCCTGCTCGTCGCGCAGGGCGCGAACGATCCGCGCGTCAAGAAGGCCGAGTCGGAGCAGATCGTGATCGCGCTGCGCGACCGCGGCTTCCCGGTCGAGTACGTCCTCGCCCCGGACGAGGGGCACGGCTTCCAGCGCCCGGTCAACAGCATGTCGCTCTGGGCCGCCTCGGAGAAGTTCTTCGCGAAGCACCTGGGCGGCCGCTTCCAGGAGACGATGACGCCCGAGGTCACCAAGCGCCTGGCGGAGCTCACGGTCGACCCGAAGACCGTGGTCTTGTCGAAGCCGGTCGACGACGGCGAGCGTGGGGGTGCCGAAGGTGGCGTTCCCGCTGAGCGCCGGCAAGACGACCTACGCGGGCAAGATCGAGGTCGGCGGCCAGACGATCCCGCTCTCGACCACGCAGACGATCGAGGAGCAGGGCGCCAACTGGGTCGTGACCGGCACGGCCAAGATGCCGATGGGCGAGGCGATCGACGTCACGACGCTCGACAAGGCGACGCTCGTTCCGCGCAAGCGCGTCGTGAAGCAGGGGCCGGCCGCGATCGAGGTCGCCTTCGCGGACGGCAAGGCCACCGGCACCGTCGCGATGGGCGGCACGCCCAAGCCGGTTTCGGTCGAGCTCGGCGGCGACCTCTTCGCCGACGGCGTGGGCTCGGACGACGCGCTCGCCTCGCTGCCGCTCGCGGAGGGCTTCGGCACGACCTACCGCAACTTCGACCTGCGGCAGCAGAAGGTGGAGCTGATGCAGGCCCGGGTCACGGGCGTCGAGAGCGTCACGGTCCCCGCCGGAACCTTCCAGGCCTGGAAGGTCGAGGTCACGTCGGCGGAAGGCCAGCCCGGCCAGAAGACGATCTGGATCGCCAAGGACTCGCGCAAGGTCGTGAAGGTCAGCGCGACCGTGCCCCAGATGGGCGGCGCCGTCGTCACGACCGAGCTGCAGCCTTAGCTCCGGGGGGTTCGGGGGGGCGGGATGCCCCCCCGAACGTTCGTCCCATCTTTCCGTTTGCTGTCGGTTCGTTTCCGTTCTTCCGTCTCGTCCCTACTCCTCGAGCACGTGGCGCTCGTCGTCGCCGAGCTTGCGCGCCTCGACGAAGCCGACCTTCTTCCCGCGCGGGCTCGACCGCAGCACCCACGCGATCTCCTCCATCTGCCAGAGCGTCGGCTGGGCGCGGTTCTCGTAGGCCGAGCAGGACGTGACCGGGAAGCGCAGGCGCACCTGGGGTCCCAGGACGTTGCACTTCACGATCTCGTCGCCGAGCCGGGCGCCCTTCACGACGAGCGCGTAACGGCAGCTCGAGCACAGCGGCGCGTCACCGTGGTTCACGGTGCCGCCGCGAACCTTCACTTTCATCAAAGAGACTCCCTCTAAAACACGAAAGGCTTTCCGGGCGCACCCGGAAAGCCTTCGGTCCCTCTGACGAGAGCCGGCTTCCCTAGGCGCACCCCTCCTGTCGATTGGCCGAAGCCGCTGTCGCGGCTCGACCGTCGATCACCATGGGTTCACCAGTCGCCAAAGCATGCGATTTCTCCACAGGATCGGAAGGTAGGCGCCGATCGCCGAGTTGTCAACGAGAAAAGTGCAGCGCGCGTGCATGTAGCCGACGACGTCAACGAATCGGGAACTCCCGCCCCGGGAACAGCTCCTCCGGGTCGACCTTGCGCGAGAGGCCGAACAGCACCGGCTTCACGAGGTCGCGGCGCTCGAAGCTGACGCCGAGCTCGCCGAGCCTCTTCTCGAGCCGCGCCGCGGCCGTCCGGTTCACCGGGATGAGCGCGGCCTCGGGCGCGCGCTCGACGGCGTCCCGGTAGGCGAAGAAGTACTCGGTCGTGAAGGGCCCGAGCTTCGCCGAGCACACGACGCGCTCCGCCGACAGGAAGTTGATGCGCGTGGCGAGGAAGAAGTCGGTGTAGCAATGACGGACGCCGTCGCGCTCGAGCTGCGCCACGAACCCGCGCCAGCGCGCGTCCTGGCCGAGCGTCGGCGGCACCTGGGCGAGCGAAGCGACGGCTCCGGTGGCGATCAGGACGCCGAGCGCTGCGGTCCGCGCCGCCCGGACCGGGCCGCGGCCGAAGGCGTCCGCCAGGAACACCGGGATCACGGACATCAGGAACAGCAGATAGCGGGGATTGCCGGGCACGTGCGGCAGCGCCACCAGCACCACGCCGACGTTCACGGCGGCGAAGAGCAGGAGCGCGGCGAGCGGCCCGGACCTCTCGCGTACGGCGCGTCGCGCCGCCGCCGCCGCGGCAAGCATCGCCATCCCCACGCCGAGCCACGCCAGCACGAGCAGCGCGCGGTCGACGACGCGGCCGTAGCCGGTGTCGTAGCCCATCAAGACGGGCGCGTGGTCGGTGAGCATCAGCCAGAGCTTCTCGGCGAAGCCCGAGACCGAGGCCTCGCCCGCTTCGCCGGTGCCGATGCTGCGCGCCGCGCCGGGCAGCAGGTAGTGGAACGAGTCCCAGTCGTTGGCGAGGTTCCAGAGCCAGCCCGGCGCGTAGCCGAGCGCGAAGCCCGCCGCGAGGGCGAGCAGCGGCCGCCAGGCCGAGACGCGGCCGACCGCGACGAACAGCAGGCCGAGCGCCACGAGGTGGATGACCGCCAGGATGTGGCACCAGAAGGCGAGGCCGAGCAGCAGGCCGGCCAGCAAGCCGAGACGCGGTCGCTCTGCCGGCTCGAGCGTCGCGCGTGCGGCGAGCCAGAGCGCCCAGGTGCCGAGCGCCAGCACCTCGACGTAGTTGCCGTCGTTGCTCAGGCTGTAGCGGGTCACGAACGCCGGGCTGAAGGCCGCGTAGAGGCCCGCGAGGAGCGCCGCCCGCGGCCCCGACACCAGGAGCGCGAGCCGGAAGAGGCCTGCGGCGTAGGCGAGGTAGAAGAGCACCGAGGCGAGCGCGAAGGCGCGCGCCGGCTCGATCACCGTCGCGACGAGCGCGGCGACGTGCGACTTCAGGCTGCCGCTGTACGGGACCTGCGGCACGAAGACGAGGTGCTCGCTGCCGTTCAGGACGTGCAGCGCGACGATTCCGGACAGGGCTCCGTCCGCCGTGACGGCCGCGCCGGCGCCGCTCCAGGCGATCGGGAGCCGGAAGAAGAAGGCGAGCGCCATGACCAGCGCCAGCCCGCCCGCCATCGGCCCGAGCGGCTCGCCCCGTAGCGTGGCTCCAGCGGCCGCGCAGCCAGACGCCGAGCGCGGCCAGGAAGGCCGCCAGCAGCACCCAGGGCGGCACCGCCGCGAGCCCTGCCGGGCGCCAGGGAGCGCCCACGTCGAACCAGCGCAGGGTGAAGAGCACCCAGAGCAGCGCGGCGAGCGCGCCGGCGCGGGCGGGGGCGTCGTTCATCGGCCCCGAGAGGCTAGCACGTTGCCGGTGAACGGCCTCACACGCTCCTGCCGCCGCTGTTGACACCGGACGGAGCGCCGTGTCACTTTCCACCCCCGATGAAGCTGCTGATCGTCGGCAACGGCGGGCGCGAGCACGCGCTGGCGTGGAAGATCCGCCAGAGTCCGCTGGTGACCGAGCTCTACTGCGCGCCCGGCAACGCGGGCATCGCCGAGATCGCCGACTGCGTCCCGATCGACTCCTCGAACATCGTCGAGGTGGCCGACTTCGCGCAGACGATCCACGCCGACCTGACCGTGGTCGGGCCCGAGCTGCCGATGGTGCTCGGGATCGGCGACGAGTTCGTGCGGCGCGGCCTCAACGATCTTCTGCCCCTCGCGGGGCGCCGCCGAGATCGAGGGCTCGAAGGCCTTCGCGCGCGAGTTCATGACGCGCCGGAAGGTCCCGTCACCCCGCTACGAGGTGTGCAGCACGCTCGACGAGGCCCTGGACTTCGTCAAGCGCAAGCCGTTCGGCTTCCCCTGCGTCGTCAAGGCGGACGGGCTCGCCGCGGGCAAGGGCACCATGGTCGTCAAGGACGCGGCCGAAGCGAAGACGGCCGTGACCGAGATGATGGCCGACAAGAAGTTCGGCTCGGCCGGCGCGAAGCTGGTGATGGAGGAGTTCCTCGAGGGCGAGGAGGTCTCGTTCCTCGTGCTCTCGGACGGCTCACGCGTGGTGCCGCTCGCCTCGGTCCAGGACCACAAGCGCGCCGAGGACGGCGACAAGGGGCCGAACACCGGCGGCATGGGCACGGTCTCCCCCACCACCAACATCAGCCTCGAGGGCCACAAGCGCATCATGCAGGAGATCGTGCTCCCGACGATCGCCGGCCTCGCCGAGGAAGGCCGTCGCTTCCAGGGCGTGCTGTTCGTGGGGCTGATGATCACCGAGTCCGGGCCGAAGGTGCTCGAGTTCAACGCGCGCTTCGGCGACCCCGAGACGCAGGTGATCATGGCGCGCATGCGCTCCGACATCGTGCCGATCCTGCAGCAGTGCGCGAGCGGAGCGCTCGGCGACACCCGCATCGAGTGGGCCAAGGAGCCGGCGGTGTGCGTGGTGCTCGCGAGCAAGGGCTACCCCGACACGCCCGAGACCGGCAAGGTGATCAGCGGCCTCGACGCGCTCAAGGAGTGGAGCGACGTGGTCGTCTACCACGCCGCGACCAAGCGCGAGGACGACGGGGTCAAGACCGTCGGCGGGCGCGTGCTCGGCGTGACCGCGCTCGGCGCCAACCTCGAGTCGGCGATCGCGCGCGCCTACGAGGCGATCGACCGCGTCAAGTTCGACGGCATGCTCTACCGGCGCGACATCGGCGCGCGGGCGCTCGCCCACCTGCACGGCCCCAAGCCGGCCTGAGGCCGCTCCGGCTAGCGGCCGGCGTCGCCCGTCAGCCCCGGCGCCAGCACCTGGAAGCGCAGCACGTCGGCCGCAGCGCCGGGCTTGATCCCCGGGCGCGTCTCGAGCGGCATGCCGTCGAGGTCCTGGATGCCGGGCAGCAGCACCACCTCGACGATCCGCCCCGGCCGCAGCAGGTCGCCGGGATCGATCCGCAGCGTGCGCAGGCCGCCGTCGTAGCTCACCCGAACGGTGTCGAGCGCGTTGTCGCCGGGCTGCGTGCGCCCCGCGTAGCGGAACAGCACGTGGTCCTTGAGGCTGGCCTCGTCGATGTCGCGGCTGAACTGGACCTTGAACACGGTGTCGCGCGGCACCTCGCGCTCGCCGTCGATCGGCAGCGAGAAGGCCACCATCGCCGGCCGCCTGGGCCGCGGCGGCGGGGGCGGGGTCGGCTCGGGCTTGGCCTCGACCGCCGCCGCCTCGCCGGGGGCCTTGCTGAGCGTGACGTCGACCGCCTCGAGCGTCACGACGCGGTTGGACACGCGCACGCGGCCCATCACCTGCAGCCACTTGCCCGTGTCCCGCTTCAGGCTCGCGTCGAGGCTCCAGCCCGCGCCCTTGGGCTTCTTTCCCGTCACCCAGACCGCGAACATGTCCTCCTTGATCACCCAGTCGGACGAGCGCTCGCGGCTCGACGAGGGCAGGTCGCCGAACAGGTTCTCGCCGCGGAACTGGCCGCGCACGCTCACGGTCTTGCCGTCGAACTTGTCCGGCCGCGTGAGGAGCTCCTCGAGCGTCGTCTCGGGCGCGGTGACGCCCTTCTTCTTCTCGTCGGGCGGCGCCAGGAAGCCCCACATCGCGATGCAAGACGATCGGCTGCTGGCTCTGCGGATCCTGGCCGCGGCCGACCGAGCCCGTGACCTCGATCTCGCGTCCCGTCCAGTGCTTGGCGCCCTGCTCCCACTCGTACGCGACTTCGTTGCGGGGGAAGACGTAGAGGTATTTGCCGAAGGTGCCGCGGAGTCCGTACGTCTGGCCGCGGCCCGTCGGGATCATCTCGAGCTGGCCGCGCGTGCGCACCGCCTTGTCCGTATAGTTCTCGGGCATGTCGAGGATGTTGTCGATCGAGACCTCGACAATCTGTCCGTATTGCTGCTCGTACTGGCTGACCTGCGCGGCCGCGGGAGCGACGAGCCCGAGCGTCAGTGCGAGCGCAGCGAAAAGCCGGCTCATGAGCCCAGTATAGGCAAAACCCGGCCCTCGATCCCGCCTTCTTTCGCATCCTGGACAGGCGCGACGGCCGCACGCGCGGGCTTGCCGGGGCAGTCGCGCTCGTGACGGGGCTCACTTGACCGCAATGTGAAGCGCGTGCTACGGTCGGCGCCAATGGTTTCCCGCAAGCCTCGCAGAGACAGGTACTTGCGGGGGAGCCTCCGATGAAGCTTCGAGTCCTCGGCTGTTACGGAGGAAATGTCCCCGAACTCGGGATGACCTCGTTCCTCGTGAACGACAACGTGTGCCTCGACGCGGGCTTCGTCTCGGGCGCGCTCAGCCTCCGCGAGCAGGTGAGGGTGAAGGACGTCATCATCTCCCACTCCCATCTCGACCACACCTGCTCGCTCCCGTTCCTGATCGACAACAACTTCTCGGCGCCCGGCTTCAAGCTGCGGATCTACGCGATCCCCGAGGTGATCCGGTCGATGAAGAACCACCTCTTCAACAACCACACCTGGCCCGACTTCACCTGCCTGCCGAACGACCTCACGCCGGTGCTGAAGCTCGTCGAGATCCCGGAGGAGCGCCGCTTCAAGGTGAACGGGCTCTCCGTGCGCGCGATCCGCGTCTCGCACACGGTTCCGACCACCGGCTTCATCGTCGAGGACCGGACCGGCAGCGTCGGCTACTCGAGCGACACGGCGCCCACCGAGCGTTTCTGGGAGGTCGCCAACCGCACCAAGAACCTGAAGGCGCTGATCGTCGAGACGTCCTTCCCGAACGAGCTGCAGGACCTCGCGAACGTCTCGGGCCACCTGACGCCGCAGACGCTCGACCTCGAGCTCGGGAAGCTCACGCGCGACGTGCCGGTCTACCTCTACGGCGGCAAGCCGCGCCACCTCGCCCGCATCCGCGCCCAGGTCCGCTCGCTGCGCCGCCGCAAGCTGTCGTTCCTGGTGCAGGGGAAGACCTACAAGTTCTAGACCTCGAGCCGGCTGAGGCTCATCAGGCTGCCGGCGAGCCCCACGGCCATTCCGCCCGCCACGAGCGCGAGCGCGATCGCCGGCGACAGCGCGAGCGTCGCGTGGGGCAGGAGGTCGGAGGTCGCGAGGCCGCGCGAGAGCCACGCGAGCGCCGACCACAGCAGGAGCGACGCTACGAGCCCGCCGAGGCCGCCCTGGATCACGCCCTCGGTGACGAACGGGCCCTTCACGTAGGCGCGCGTCGCGCCGACGAGGCGCATGATGTCGAGCTCGTCCTCGCGCGCGTAGATCGTCAGCCGGATCACGTTCGAGATCGTGAACACCGCGGCCAGCACCAGGATCCCGCCCAGGAACGCGCCCACCACCCGCACCAGCCGGACTCCCGTCGACAGCCGCTCGATCCAGAGCAGGTCGTACTGGATCTCGCGCACGCCGGGCACCCCGCCGAAGGCCTTCGCCAGCCGCTCGACGTCCGCGGGCGCCTGCAGGCTCGGGCGCAGCGTCAGCTCGAGCGAGGCCGGGAACGGGTTCTCGCCCAGGTCCTCGGGCAGCGAGCTCAGGTCGTGGAACATGGAGCGGAAGCGCGCGAGCGCCTGCTCGCGCGTCACCAGCTCGAGCGAGGCGACCGCGGGGTCCTCGCGCAGGCGGTTCTCGAGGCTCGCGAGCACGCGCGGCTCGACGTCGTCGTCGAGGTAGACGATCACCTGGACCGTCTCGGTCCAGCGCGTGACGAGGCCCGACAGCGCGCTCGCCACCGTGAGGAACGCGCCGAGCACGAACAGGCTGACCGCGATCGTGCCGATCGAGACCGCGTTGACGAGGCGGCTGCGCCAGAGGCTGGTGAGGGCTTCGCTCAGGAAGTAGGAGATCGCGCGGAGCAGCGCCATTCGGAGGCGCCGATTATAATCCGCGGCGTGACCGTGCTGATCGGAATCGCCGGCGGCACCGGGTCGGGCAAGACCTCGTTCGCGGTCAAGATCCGCGACCGCGTGGGCGAGGACCGCTGCGTGCTGATCGCGCAGGACGCCTACTACAAGGACGGCAGCACGCTCAGCCACGCCGCGCAGGCCGCGATCAACTACGACCACCCCGACGCCTTCGACACCTCGCTGCTGGTGCAGGACCTGCGCGACCTGCGCTCCGGCCGGCCGGTCCCGCACCTCACCTACGACCACGCGAGCTACGCGCGCCGCGTGCTGCCGGATCCCGTGAAGCCGCGGCAGGTGGTGATCCTGGAGGGCATCCTGGTGCTCGCCGAGGAGCCGCTGCGCCGGCTGATGGACATCAAGCTCTTCATCGACGCCGACAGCGACGTGCGCATCCTGCGGCGGCTGCAGCGCGACATCCAGGAGCGCGGCCGCAACTTCGAGTCGGTCCAGCGCCAGTACCTGGACTCGGTGCGGCCGATGCACCTCGAGTTCGTCGAGCCGTCGAAGCGCTACGCCGACCTGATCGTCCCCGAGGGCGCCGAGAACGAGGTCGCGCTCGAGGCCGTGGTCGCGCGCGTCCGTGCGATGCTGGCCCGATGAGCGAAGAGCCGCTGCTTCCCTGGCTGAAGGAGCCGGCCTGGACGGGACGCGACAGCGCCGTGGCGCGTCCGCTCTGGCGCGAGAGCTCGCCCTACGTGCCCTGGGTCGCGCTCGGCTACGACCACCCGCCAGGCTTCGAGTTCCTGAGCAAGGACGAGCTGCACCGAGGGCCGCTCGCCGGGCGAGCTCGAGAGCGAGGCGATCCGCAACCTGCGCGAGCGCCCGGCCAGCTGGCAGGACCTCGAGCTCGACCTCGGCGGGTTCCGGCGCCTGAAGATGCTCGTCGCGACCGACGACTTCACGGCGGAGCGCATCCTCGATCCCGCGTTCCTGCTCGAGGCCCAGGGCGCGCTCAACGCGTCCGGCCTGCTCGTGGCGGTTCCGCGGCGCGGGTTCCTGGCGGTGACCGCGCTCGACACGAACGTCGAGCGCGTCCACACCTTCGGCGCGGTGGCGGCGACGCAGTTCCAGGGCGGCGAGTCCGCGCCGGTCACGCCGGCGCTCTTCACGGTCAGGAACGGCCAGATCACGGGCGCCGTCGACGTCGTCGCGCGAGCCGTGGTGCCGCCCGAGCAGATGGTCCCGACGAGCTAGCGGCTCGCGCTCACGCCGAGGCGACGCGCCCCCGCTCGAGCGAGATCACGCGCTTGCCCATGCGCTGGATCATCTCGCGGTCGTGCGTCGCCACCACGACGGTCGTGCCGCGCGCGTTCACCTCCAGGAACAGCCGCATGATCTCCTGGGCCATCTCCGGGTCGAGGTTGCCGGTCGGCTCGTCGGCCAGCAGCAGCATCGGCTCGTTGATGAGGGCGCGCGCGATCGCCACGCGCTGCTGCTCGCCGCCCGACAGCTGCAGCGGGTAGGCGTGCATCTTGTGGTGCAGGCCCACCGCCTTGAGCGCCGCGAACGCGCGCCGCTTCTGCTCGCGCGGCGGGACGCCGAGGATCCGCAGCACGAACGCCACGTTCTCGATGATCGTCTTGCGCTTGAGCAGCTTGAAGTCCTGGAACACCACGCCGATCGAGCGGCGCAGCTCGGGGATCTGGCCGGGCGGGATCGCGGTCACGTTGCGCCCGCCGACCAGGATCTGTCCCTGCGACGGCAGCTCCTCGCGGAACACCAGCTTGAGGAAGGTGGTCTTGCCCGCCCCCGAGGGGCCGGTCAGGAAGCAGAACTCGCCCTTGTCCACGTTGAGGGTCACGTCCGCGAGTGCGATCGACTCGCGGTCGTACTGCTTGTACACGTGGAAGGCCTGTATCATCGAGCAGGGGTCCGGGCCGGCCGCGATTATAGCGGCGAAGCGCGCGGGCCCCGTCGCTTCGTGGAGGCCGCGCTGCACGCACCGGTTCCGATCGACGGCTTTCGTTCCCCGGCGTGGCTCACGGGCGGACACCGCCAGACGCTGCTCGGCTACTGGCTGCGGCGCTCGCTGCGCTTCTCGCTGCCGAGCCAGGACCTGGTGATCGAGGCCGGCGAAGGCGTGCAGCTGCTGCTGCGCGCGTCGTGGCAGCCGGGCCCGCGCGAGGATCGCCCGGCGCTCCTGATCCTCCACGGCCTCGGCGGCAGCGACGCCTCGTCCTACGTCGTCTCGACCGGGCGGCTCGCGTACGCGCGCGGCTGGCACGTGATCCGGATGAACATGCGCGGCTCGGGCGACGGCGAGCGCCTGTGCCCGCTGCTCTACAACGCCGGTCTCGACTCCGACCTGCTGGCGGCGCTCTCGGCCCTGTCGCGCACTCGTGCCGCGCCTCGCCGTCGTCGGCTTCTCGCTCGGCGGGAACCTCGCGCTGCTGATGCTCGGGCGCAGGCGCGAGCGGTTGCCGCGGACGCTCGTGGCCACCGCCGCGATCTCGGCGCCCGTCGACCTCGCGACCTGCGCCGCGGCGCTCGAGGGCCCCGGCAACGGCGTCTACCAGCACTACTTCATGCGGATGCTGGCCGAGGCCTACCGGCGCAGGCACGCCGCGCGGCCGGATCTCTTCGGCCCGGGCCGCGAGCTCGGGCTGCGCACGGTGCGCGAGTACGACGACCGCATCACGGCGCCGTTCGGCGGCTACGAGAGCGCCGCGCAGTACTACGAGCGCTCGAGCGCGGGCCCCTGGCTCGCCGCGATCGACCGGCCCGCCCTGCTGCTGGCCGCGGCCGACGATCCGATGATCCCGACCGCGTCGGTCGCGCGCTGGCCGTGCTCGGCGAGCGTGACGCGCGAGATCGTGAGCACCGGCGGCCACGTCGGCTTCGTCGCCCGCTCGCAGGCTCCCGGCTGGTTCTGGGCGCCGGAGCGGGCGCTCGCGTTCCTGGAAGGCCACGCCCGGCATGCGCCGTCGCACTGAGCCCCGTGATCGGGCTCGAGCAGTGGTGGCACGACCTGCGCCAGGCCGGCCGCGGCCTGTGGCGCTCGCGCGCGTTCAGCGCCGCTGCCGTCCTCACGCTGGCGCTCGGGATCGCGGGCACGACGGTGATGTTCACGCTCGTCGAGGGCGTGCTGCTGCGTCCCCTGCCGGTTCGCGACCAGCGGAGCCTGCTCGTCGCCTGGAAGGAGAACCCGGCGGCCGCCGTCGCGCACTGGCCGTTCGACGCGAGACAGCTCGATGCCTTGAGCCGGGAAGGCCGTGCGCTCGAGACGGTCGCCGGCGCGAGCTACTACGGCGCCGGGTCGGGAGTCGTGTTCGAGAACGGTTCGGCGAGCTACCTGCGCGGAGCAGCGGTGACCGGCGCCTTCTTCGAGGTGCTCGGCGTCGGCCCGGAGCTCGGGCGCGCGCTCTCGCCCGCCGACGACCGGACCGGTGCTGCGAACGTGCTCGTGATCACGCACGCGCTCTGGCAGCGCCGCTACGGCGGCTCGCACGACGTCCTCGGGCGCCGGCTGCAGATCGGCGACCAGTCGTTCACGATCGTGGGCGTCATGCCACCGGACATCGGGTACCCGCGCGGCGTCGAGGCCTGGATGACGCTCGCGGCCAGTGCCTCGATCGAGATGAACCCGGCCTTCCGCGAGGGCCTCTTGCGCGACGTCGATCTCGTCGCCCGCCTGCGGCCGGGCGCGACGCTCGAGCAGGCAAGGAGCGAGCTCGCGGGCTGGGTGACGCGGCTCGAGGCCGAGGCTTCTGCGGAATCCCTCCGCGGCATGCGGCCGGTCGTGCGCCCGTACGCGGACGTCGTCGTGGGCGACGTGCGCTCCGCGATGCTCGTGCTGTTCGCCGCCGTGGTGCTGGTGCTGCTGATCGCGAGCGCGAACGTCGCCAACCTGCTGCTGCTGCGGGGGGAGACGAGACGCCTCGAGCTCGCGATGCGGGCGACGCTCGGCGCCGGTCGCGGCCGGCTGTCGCGCCAGCTGTTCGCCGAGAGCCTGCTGCTCTCGCTCCTGGCCGGCCTCCTCGCATTCGCCGCCAGCGGCTTCTTGCTGCGGGCCGTGGTGGAGCTCGTGCCCGGCGGCTTGCCGCGACTCGAGTCGGTGCGCGCCGATCCGCTGGTGGTGCTCTTCTCGCTCGGCGTCGTGCTCCTGGCCGCGACACTCGCGGGGATCGCACCGGTCGCGTTCCTGAGCCGGATCGATCTCGCGGCGCAGCTCCAGGGCGCACGCGCCGTGGGCGCCGGCTCGGGCGCGCGGCGCGGCCGGCGCGGGCTGGTCATGGCGCAGGTCGCGCTGGCGGTGACGATCGTGGCGGCCGCCGGGCTGCTGATGCGCAGCCTGCTGTGGCTCCAGACGGTCGAGATGGGCCTGGCCGCGGACCGGCTCGTGTTCGTCGAGCTGGCGCCGCTGCCGTCCCAGCCCGGAGCCTCCGCCCGACAGCGCGAGCCGTTCCACGACGCGGTCGTGGCGCAGCTCGAGGCGGCGCCGGGAATCGAGGGGGCGACGCCCGTCCACACCCTGCCGTTCGCCGGCACCGGCGGCTGGGACCTGCCGGTGTTCACCGCGGAAGGCCAGGGCCTCGAGAGCGTCGAGAAGAACCCGGCGGTCAACCTCGAAGCCGTTCACACCGGCTACTTCTCGACGTTCGCGGTGCCGCTGCTGCAAGGGCGCACCTTCTCGCACGACGATCGTTCGGGCGCGCCCGAGGTCGCGATCGTGAGCGAGGATCTCGCCGCGCGCACCTGGCCGGGCCAGGACCCGCTCGGCAAGCGGTTGAAGTTCGGCCGACCCGACTCGAAGGAGGTGTGGCGAACGGTCGTGGGAGTCGTGAGGCCGACGCGCTACCGCGAGCTGGCGGAGCCACGGCCGACGCTGTACCTGCCGGCGTCACAGTTCATCGACGAGGCGCAGATCCTCGTCCTGCGCAGCGCACTCCCGCTGTCGCGCGTGGCCGAGCTGGCGCGGGCGGGCGTGCGCGCCGTCGAACCGAGCCTGCAGGTGACCCGCGTCACGCCCTTCGCGGAGCTCGCGGCGGCGCCGCTCGCGCGGCCGCGCTTCAACGCCTTCCTGATCGGCGTGTTTGGCCTTTCGGCCCTGCTGCTCGCAGCGATCGGCCTCTACGCGGTGATGGCCGCGTACGTGCGCCAGCGCTACTCCGAGATCGGCGTCCGCATGGCCCTCGGCGCGACGGCCTCCGACGTGCGCCGCCTCGTGCTCGGCGAGGGCCTGAGGCTCGCGGTCACGGGCGCCGCGATCGGGAGCCTTGGCGCGATCGCGGCCGGCAGGGTTCTGCGCGGCCTGCTCTTCGGCGTGCAGCCGCTCGACCCGGTCGCGCTCGTGGGCGCGGCCGTGCTGCTCGCCGTCGTCGCGGCGCTCGCGTGCGAGCTGCCCGCGCGGCGCGCCATGCGCCTCGATCCCCTCGTCGTGCTGCGAGACCTCTAGCGAGGCGAAGATGGCCAAGGTGCGCTTCCGGATCGCGATGTCGCTCGACGGCTTCGTGGCGGGTCCCGCCCAGAGCGTGAAGGACCCGATCGGGATCGGCGGCATGCGCCTGCACGAGTGGGTCTTCCCGCTCGCCGCCTGGCGGTCGATGCAGGGCATGGAGGGCGGCGAGGTCAACGAGAGCACGCGCATCGTCGAGGAATCGGTCGCCAACGTCGGCGCGACGGTGATGGGCCGGAACATGTTCGGCGGCGGCCCCGGCCCCTGGAGCCTGGAGACGCCGTGGAACGGCTGGTGGGGCGACAACCCGCCGTATCACCACCCGGTCTTCGTGCTCACGCACCACGAGCGCCCGCCGCTCGCGCTCGAGGGCGGCACGACCTTCCACTTCGTCACGCAGGGGCCCGAGGCGGCGCTCGACGCGGCGCGCCGCGCCGCCAGCGCGAGGGACGTGACGGTCGCCGGCGGCGCCAAGGCCGCGCAGCAGTACCTCGCGAAAGGAGCCGTCGACGAGATGGACATCAGCCTGGTGCCGATCCTGCTCGGCGCCGGCGAGCGGCTCTTCGAGGGCCTCGGGGCCGACCTGCACGGGCTCACGCTCGTGCGGACGATCGCGGCAGCGGACGTCACGCACCTCAAGTACGCGCGCTGACGGCGCGCCTCACAGGATCGGCCGCAGCACCTTCCAGACGTTCTCGGCGACGCGCCGCTCGCCCTCGGCCGTGGGATGGATGCCGTCCGGCTGGTTGAGCGTCGGGTCTCCCGCGACGCCGTCGAGCAGGAACGGCAACGAGCGTCGCGCCGCTCGCCTTCGCGAGCTCGGGATAGAGCGCGCGGAACCGGCGGCGGTAGTCCTCGCCGTAGTTGGGCGGCGCCTCCATCGCGGCCAGCACGAGGCGCGGCGGCGGCTGCCTGCGGCGCGCGGCCTCGAGGATCGCCTGCAGGTTCGCGCGCGTCGCGTCGGGGTCCTGGCCGCGCAGGCCGTCGTTGGCGCCCGTCTCCACCACGAGCACCGCCACGGGCTCGCGCAGCAGCCAGTCGAGACGGCGCAGCGCCCCCGCCGAGGTCTCGCCGCTCACGCCGGCGTTGACGACCCGGTAGCGCAGTCCCGCCGCGTCGATCTTCTGCTGGACGAGCGCGGGAAAGGCCTCGGACGGATCGAGACCGAAGCCTGCCGTCAGGCTGGTTCCGACGAAGAGCACGACCGGGCGGTCGTCGACCGGAGCGCTCGCCGCCGGAGTGGCCGCAGGCGCGCTCGGGCCGGGCGTCGCGCGTGCCGCGGGAGCCGCGCGATCGCACGCCGCGAGCAGCAGCACCGGCAGCGTCGCTGCGACGAGCCGCTCGAGGATTGCCGATATGATGCCGCGAGGGAAGAGCCGCTCCATGTCGATCCTGCGCTCTGAATCGCTGACCCGCACCTACCCGTCGGGCGGGCGCGAGCTCACCGTCCTCAGAGATATCACGTTCGAGCTTGCGGCCGGAGAGATCCTCGCGATCACCGGGCCGTCCGGCAGCGGCAAGAGCACGCTGCTCGGCCTGCTCGCGGGGCTCGATCGCCCGACGAGCGGGCGCGTGCTGCTCGACGGGAACGACCTCTCGAGCCTGAGCGAGGACGAGCGGGCGGAGCTGCGCGCCTCGAGCGTCGGCTTCGTGTTCCAGTCGTTCCACCTGATCCCGACGCTCACGGCGCGCGAGAACGTCGAGGTGCCGCTCGAGCTGCGCGGCGAGGACCCGCGCGGGCGCGGCGACGCGCTGCTCGAGCGCGTCGGGCTCGGCGACCGCGGCCACCACTACCCCGCGCAGCTGTCGGGCGGCGAGCAGCAGCGCGTCGCGGTGGCGCGCGCCTTCGTGAACCGCCCGAAGCTGCTGTTCGCCGACGAGCCGACCGGGAACCTCGACGCCGCGAACGGCCACAACGTGGTCACGCTGCTCGCGGAGCTGAACCGCGAGCTCGGCACGACGGTCGTGCTCGTGACCCACGAGCCCGAGCTCGCGGCGCGCGCGCACCGCGTGCTGCGGCTGCGCGACGGGGCCGTGGTCGCTTGAAGGCGCGCTTCGTCCTTCTCGCTGGCCTGGCGCGAGGCCCGCGGCTCGAAGCGGCGCGGGCTGCTGATCGTGGCGGCGATCGCGATCGGCGTCGCCGCGCTGGTGGCGATCAACTCCTTCACCGACAACCTGCGCGCGTCCGTGCAGCGCGAGGCGCGCTCCCTGCTCGGCGCGGACCTCAGCCTCTCTGCGGCCGGCCCCTTCAGCGAGCGCGCCGAGTCGCTGCTCGGCGACGTCCGGCGGTCGACGCGGCCCGAGGCCGGGCTCGCCCGCGTCGTCAGCTTCGGCGCGATGGTCTTGCGGCCCGGCGGCGGGGCGACGCGCCTCGCGCAGGTGCTCGCGGTCGACCCCGGCTACCCGTTCTACGGGACGATCGAGACGGCGCCGGCCGGCGAGTGGGCGCGGCTCGCCGAGAGCGGCGGCGCGATCGCCGAGCCCTCGCTGCTGACCATGCTCGGCGCCGCCGTCGGGGACGAGATCGCGATCGGCGAGGCGCGCTTCGTGGTGCGCGCCACGATCGTGAGCGCGCCGGGCGACGTCGGAGTGCGCAGCGCCTTCGGGCCGCGCGTCTACGTCCCGCGCGCGCGGGCCGGGGAGACCGGCCTGCTGACGCGCGGCTCGCGTGCGCGCTACGAGGCGTACCTGCGCTTTCCCGACGGCACGGACGCCAACAAGATCGCCGAGCGCTTCCGCTCGCCGTTGTCGGCCGAGCGCCTGGCCGTGCGCACCGTCTCGGAGGAGGAGCGGCGGCTCAGCGAGACGCTCACGCGCTTCGGCAACTTCCTGGGCCTCGTGGCGCTCGTGGCGCTGCTGCTCGGGGGGCTGGGCGTCGCGAGCGCCGTCCACGTGTTCATCAAGCGGCGCATGACGACGGTCGCCGTGCTGCGCTGCCTGGGCGCGAGCGCCTCCGGCGTGCTCGCGGCGTACCTGGTCCAGGCGCTCCTGGTCGGCCTCGCCGGCAGCCTGCTGGGCGCTTTGCTCGGCGCAGCCGCCCAGCTCGCGCTGCCCCGCCTGCTGCGCGGCGTGCTGCCCGTGGACGTGAGCTGGTCGCTGTCCTGGCGGGCGGTGCTCTCGGGGAGTCGGCGTCGGCGTGTGGGTGGCGGCGGTCTTCTCGCTGCTCCCGCTCGTGGCGGTGCGGCGCGTCTCGCCGCTCGCCGTGCTGCGCCGGGACATCGAGCCGATCGCGGCGCGCCGCGATCCCGCGCGCCTCGCGGCGCTCGCGGCCCTCGCCACGAGCCTGGTCGCCCTCGCGGTGATCCAGGCCGGCCAGCTCCGCTACGGCCTCGCCTTCGCGGCCGGCGCGGGCATCGCACTCTTCGCCCTCTGGCTCGCCGCGCTCGGGCTCGTGCGCGGGCTGCGGCGCTTCCTGCCGCGCGGGCTGCCCTACGTCTACCGCCAGGGGCTCGCGAACCTCTACCGCCCGGCGAACCAGACGCTGATGGTCGTGCTGGCGCTCGGCTTCGGTGCGTTCCTGCTGAGCACGCTGCTGCTCGTGCACCACAACCTGTGGCGCGAGCTGCGCGTGGACCGCGGCGCCACGCGGCCGAACCTCGTGTTCTTCGACGTGCAGCCCGACCAGCGCGACGACGTCGCGGCGCGCGTCGCCGCGGCGGGGCCGCTCACGGCGCCGGTGGTGCCGATCGTGCCGATGCGGATCGAGTCGCTCAAGGGCCGCGCCATCTCGGAGCTGCTGGCGATCGAGGACGAGACGCAGCGGCCCGAGCGCTGGGCGCTGCGGCGCGAGTACCGAAGCAGCTACCGCGACGCGCCGACGAGCTCCGAGCGCATCGTGGCGGGAGCCTGGTGGCGCCCGGGCGCGGGCGCGGGGCCGGGGCCGCTGCCGATCGCGGTCGAGGCCGGCCTCGCGCGCGAGCTGAAGCTCGCGGTCGGCGACGCCGTGGTCTGGGACGTGCAGGGAGTCCGGGTCGATTCGCGTGTCGCCTGCCTGCGCGAGGTGGAGTGGGCGCGCTTCGAGCCCAACTTCTTCGTGGTGTTTCCCGAGGGCCCGCTCGACGGCGCGCCGCACAGCTACGTGCTGCTCTCGCGCGTGGAGGACGCCGAGGCGCGCGCGCGGCTGCAGCGCGCGGTCGTCGAGGCCCACCCGAACGTCTCGACGCTCGACCTCGCCCAGGTGCAGCGCTCGATCGAGAGCGTCCTCGACAAGGTGCTGCTGGCGGTGCGCTTCATGGCGCTCTTCAGCCTCGCGGCGGGCGCCGTGGTGCTGGCGGGGGCCGTCGCCGCCAGCCGCTATCAGCGCGTGCGCGAGGGCGCGCTGCTGCGGACGCTCGGCGCCCGCCGGCCGCAGCTCGTCCGCATCCTGCTCGCCGAGTACGCGGTGCTCGGAACGCTCTCGGTGCTCGCCGCCGTGCTGCTCTCGGGCCTCGCCGGCTGGGCGCTCGTGCGCTTCGTCTTCGACGGCCGCTTCGCGCTTCCGCTCTTCGAGCTCGCCCTGCTGCTGGTGTCGGTCCTCGCGCTCACCGTGGCGGTGGGGCTTGCGGGCAGCACCGAGGTCTGGCGCCGGCCTCCTCTCGAGGTGCTGAGGGCCGAATGACGCGACTCGCGCCTCGCGCGAGCCAGGCGCCCGAGGCTCACGGAGCGAGCGGCGGCGCCTCGCGAACCGTGACCTTCATCTCGACGCGCTCCTTCGCCTTGTCGCCGTCGACCGGAGTCGTGCTGATCTGGTCGACGACCTCCATCCCCGAGGTCACCTCGCCGAAGACCGTGTACTGCTTCGCGAGCGAGGGCTGCGGCTGGAGGCAGACGAAGAACTGCGTCCCCGCGCTGTCCAGGCTCGAGGGCCGGCGCACGGCGGCGACCGTGCCGCGCACGAACGGACGGTCGCTGAGCTCGGCCTTCAGCAGGCCGAGGCCGCCCGTCCCGTACTGCGACGCCTTGCCCGGGTCCTTGGTGAGCGGGTCGCCGCCCTGGATGATGCCGCCCATGATGATGCGGTGGAAGGTCGTGCCGTCGTAGCCGCCGGCCTTCGCCGTCTGGACGAAGAGCGCCGCGTGCTTCGGCGCGACCTCCGGCAGCAGGCGGATCGTGAAGCTGCCCTTCGCCGTCTCGACGACCGCCTCGGTGCCCGGCGCCACCGGCAGCGGGAGCGGCAGCCGCCGGCTTCGAAGCCGAAGGCTTCGTGGCCGCGGTCTGGGCGGTCGCCGCCGCCGACAGCAGGAGAAACGGCAGGGCGGAAAGGACGTGGGATTTCGGGGTCATGGAAGGGCTCCGGCGTGAGCCTATCAGACTGCCTCGCGAGCACGACGGCCTCGCGAGCGCCGCCTCGTCCATTTTGTGGTCAATTTGTGAATGTGCTGTAATACAACAGCCTTTGATCTCGTCGGCTCTAGCCGAGGAGTGCTGTGTGCCTTTTGTGCCCGATCCCGACGTGAAGTGGGACGTCTTCGTCAGCTACGCCCACGTCGACAACCTCGAGGGCTGGGTCGAGCGCTTCCACAAGCAGCTGTCGATCAAGCTCGACCAGCGCGGCGGTCGCGCGGGCGAGATCCAGATCTGGCGCGACCCGAAGCTCGACGAGGCGACGCTCTTCGACGCCGTGATCCGGGATCGCGTCGAGCACTCCGCGCTGTTCCTGGCGCTGTGCTCGAGCGGCTACAAGCGCTCGGAATACTGCAAGGGCGAGTTCGAAGCCTTCTGCAAACGCTACGGCGACGCCCGGCTCCGCGTGAACGAGCGCTCGCGGATCCTGCGGGCGCGCCTGCAGAACATCCCCTACGAGCAGCTGCCCGGGACGTCCGATCGCACGAGCGCCTTCGACTTCTTCGTCGCCGCCGAGGACGACCCGATCGGCAAGCTGCTCGAGACCGACTCGCCCGCCTTCCGCGACAAGGTCGACCGGCTCTCGACGGTGATCTGGCTGATGCTCCAGGACCTGCGCGGACCGGAGAAGCCGGCGCCGCAGGCCGAAGCGAGCGGCCCGGCGACAGGCTCGCGCTCGGTGTTCCTCGCCGAGGTCGCCGACTCGCAGCGCAAGGCCCGCGACCGGCTCTCGGCCGACCTCGTCTCGCTCGGGCTCACGGTCGCTGCGCGAACGCCGCCGCCCTTCCCCGCCGCCGAGCACGAGAAGGCGGCGCGAGCGAGGCTCGCGAGCTCCAAGCTCGTCGTCCACCTGTGCGACGCCTGGAGCGACAACCCGATCGAGGGGCGTGAGGACCGGACCTACAGCCAGGAGCAGTTCCGGCTGGCGCAGGAGCTGAAGCTGCCGCAGCTGCTCTGGATCTCGCCGCGCGTGCCGCTCGCGCAGTCGGCGCCCAGCGAGTCGCTCGACACCGGCTGGATCGGCCGCCTGAACGAGCTCGAGAGCGCCCAGCGGGAGGAAGGCCAGTACCAGATCGTGCGCTGCCCGCCGAGCGAGCTGCCGGCGCTCGTCGCCGCGCGGCTGCCCAAGGACCGCGAGCCGGCGTCGCCGACGCGCCCGCCGTGCTGCTCGACACCCACGAGCGCGACCACCTGATCGCCTTCGACGTCTGCAAGACGCTCTTGACGAGCGGCATCCGGCCGGACCTGCTCGCGCAGCAGGACGCTCCCGGCCAGAACAGCGCGCTCTTCGCGGAGCGCCTCGCGAAGACGCGGGGCCTGATCGTGGTCTTCGGCCGGGCGAGCGAGGAGTGGGTGCGCGCGCGGCTCGACGAGGGCCGCAAGCTGATGGTCTCGAACCCGGGCGGCGGCCTGCGGTTCTGCGGCGTGCTGATCGCGCCCCCGAGCGTCGCGACGCCGGCAGTCGTTCGAGCACCCGCTCTTCAAGACCCACGTCCTCGACATCCGGCAGGGGCTGACCCCCGCCGCCCTGGGGCCCGTCCTCCAGGGGCTCGGCGTGCGCTGAGGCATGGAGGAATCCCCGGGCCCGCCGGATCGGCCGTTCGTCGGCCTGCGGCCCTTCAAGACCAACGAGGCGCTCATCTTCTTCGGGCGCCAGCGCCAGATCGTGGAGCTGCTCGAGCGGCTGCATCGCACGCGCTTCGTCGGCGTGATCGGCAGCTCGGGCAGCGGCAAGTCCTCGCTGATCTACGCCGGGCTCGTGCCCGCGCTGCAGGCCGGCTTCCTGGTCGGCGACCGCGACCGCTGGGTCGTCGCCCGGATGACGCCGGGAGACAGCCCGTGGCTGCGGCTCTCCGACGCGCTCCACGCGGCGCTCTGCAAGATCGGCCTCGACCCGACCACGGACATCCGCGGCACGGCCGAGCTCGGCGGCGTCTCGGGCCTGCTGCAGGTCATGGCGTCGTGCCTGCAGAAGGCCAACGCCAACCTGCTGCTGTTCGTCGACCAGTTCGAGGAGATCTTCAGGCGCGACGACGACCGCACCTCCGAGCAGCACGAGGAGGACACCGACTTCGTCTCGGTGGTGCTGGGCCTCGCGCACCAGCGCGAGGTGCCGGTGTTCGTCGTGTTCACGATGCGCTCGGACCACCTCGGGGACTGCGACGAGTTCCTGGGCCTGCCCGAGGCGCTCAACGAGAGCCAGTACCTCGTGCCGCGGCTCAACCGCGACGAGGTCCGGCTCGCGATCGAGGGGCCGATCCGGCTGTTCCAGAAGGATGTGGCGCCCCGGCTCGTGGACCGCCTGCTCAACGACCTCGGCGGCCAGCACGACCAGCTGCCCGTGCTCCAGCACGCGCTCATGCGCATGTGGGTACGCCTCCTCGAGAGCGGGCAGCCGACGATGGACCTCGAGCACTACCGGGACGTCGGCATGCTCGCCGACGCGCTGCGGCGCCACGCGGACGAGGCCCTCGCCGGCCTGGATCCTGCCGTCGTGCACGCCAAGGAGGCGGTGAACGCGGCGCTCGACGCGCTCGACCCTCAGGAGCTCCGCTTCTTCCAGGTCGCCTTCCAGGCGCTCACGGACACCGACCACGCCAACCGCAAGGTGCGGCGCTGGCAGAGCGTGCGCGGGCTGCGCGAGCTCACCGGGCAGACGCTGCCCGAGCTGCACCGCCTGCTCGAGCGCTTCGTGGACGACCGGCGCTCGTTCCTCCGCTACTCGGGCGAGGGCGGATCGACGGGCCCCGACGCGACGCTCGTCGACATCTCGCACGAGAGCCTGATCCGGCAGTGGGACCGGCTGCGGGCCTGGGTCCAGGAGGAAGCGCAGAACCGCGACACCTACGTGCGGATCCGCGACGACGCCCGCCGCTGGGAGGCGGGCGCCGGCAGCCTCTGGGAAGATCCGGGCCTCGCGCAGGCGCGGCTGTGGTGGGACAGGTGCAAGCCGAGCCCGCTCTGGGCGCGGCGCTACGGGGACGGGTTCGCCGCGGCCGACAGCTTCCTGCGGGAGAGCGAGAAGCGCCGCGACCGCGAGGTCGAGCGCGAGAAGGAGGAGATCCAGAAGGAGAAGGAGCGCAACGAGCTGCGCTTCCGCAACAAGCTGATGCGGCGCACGCATGCGACGCGCCGCCGTGGCCGCGATCGTGTCGGTCACGCTGGCGGTGATCGCGATCGCGCAGTGGCGGCGCGCGCAGGGCGAGTCCCAGCGCGCCGAGTCGAGCGAGCACGCGGCCTGGGCGCTCTCGGTGATCCGCGCCGATCCCGAGCAGAGCCTGCGCCGCGCCGTGCTGGCCGTGGAGAAGGCCGCCACGACCACGTCGGCCGGCGCGCTGCGGGAAGCGCTCGGCGCCGCGATCGTCCGCAAGCTGTGGTCGGTGCCGCTGCCGAGCGCGTCCACCGTCTCCTTCAGCCCCGACGGCCGCCTGCTCGCGGCGGGCTCGGCCTCCGGCGAGACGCGGGGCACGGTGGGGATCTGGGACGTGGCGACCGGGACGCTGCGGGCGTCGCTCTGCGACCGGGGCGTGACGGTGGTCCGCTGGACGCCGGACGGCAAGAGCCTCGTGCTGGGGCTGGACGACGGCAGCATCGCCGTGTGGGGCGACGTGCGCGGCGGCGGCTCGGGGCGTCACCCCGCTCGTGCGAGCGGAAGACGTGGAGCAGATCGACGACATGGACGTGAGGCCCGACGGGCGTGAGCTCGCGGTGGCTGCCGGCGAGAAGGGCCTGCTGCGGTTCGAGCTCGAGCTGGGATCGACCACGGCGCCGGCGCGCGCGCGCCTCAAGGCTCGTCCCGCGCACGGCGGCGAAGGACGCGATCACGAGCGTCGCCTACAGCCCGGACGGCGCGCGGCTCGCGATCGCGGGCTCGAAGGGCACCGTCGCGCTCGTCGACACGGCGAGCGACCAGGTGGTGTGCGAGACGAAGCCGCTCAAGGGTGAGATCCTGCGCGTGGCCTTCAGCGGACGGGCACTCGGGCGCGTCGCGGCCAGCAGCTTCGACCACACCATTCGCAGCTGGCCGATCGAGAACTGCCACGCCGAGCCCACCCGGCACGTGGGCCATCGCACCTTCGTGATGGACCTCGGCTTCACGAGCGACGACGACTACCTCGTGTCGGTGAGCCACGACAGCACGATGCGGATCTGGGATCCGAAGCTCGGAGAGGAGATCTACTCGCGGCGCATCGGGCGCGCCGGGTCGGGCCCCGGCCGCGGGCCGACCTACGACTTCAACCGCGTGGCGATGTCGCCGCCGGGCGCACCCCCGCGACGCCGGCCGCACCGCACGCGTGTCGCCACGGTCGGCCAGGAGCACGCCGAGAGCGACTCGGCGGGCGAGACGCTGACGCTCTGGGACATCGGAGCGACGCGGCTCGGCACGAGGGCGGCCGTCGGCGCCCCGGCCGAGGACGCCCTCGAGGGTCTCGACGCCCGGATGGAGCTCGCGCGGTCGCTGCTCGTCGAGCCCAGGATCCTGAAAGACCAGCTTCCCGGCTGTCGCTGACCGCGGCGGCCGCCTACGGCGTGGCCGGGCAGGCCTTCTGGCAGTCCTTGGTGTAGCGGTTCTTCAGGTAGCCCGGCGCGTCCTTGATGAGCGCGATGATCTCGTCCATCTCGCGCCGCACCTCGGCGCAGTTGCCGAGCTGGCACTGCGCGTGGCTCTGGTAGTACTTCGGGATGTAGGGCGTCAGGAACACGCCCGGCAGCCGCACCTGCGCCTCGGGCTGATCGGCGTCCGCCTTGAGCGCCTGCGACATGCGCGATATCGCCGTCTTCCAGTCGTGGAGCTCCCAGGCGCGGTGGCCGGCCCGGAACGCCTTCAGCCCCGGGCCGCGGTACGTCCGCTCCGTCACCGTCGGGCTCTGGGCGGCGGGCTCCTGCATCGCGGGATCGGTCTCGGCGGCGCGGGCCGGCGCCCGCGCAGACGCAGGCGACGACGAGAGACGCCGCCGCCAGCATCGCTTCGAGCCGCGTTCTGCTCCAGGTCGCTCATCGCTAGAACTTCCAGATCGTCGAGACCGAGAGCGTCTGGTAGAGATCCGAGATGTCGAACGCCGCGTCGATCTGGAAGTGCGGCTGCAGCACGAGCCCGATGCCGCCGCTGCCGTGCGTCTGGGCCTCGCCCCTGGGGAACAGCATCGCGTACTGCGGATAGGGCAGGCCCGTGCTCGGGTCGGCGTCGAAGTACACGCGGTGATCGTTGTCGTACCAGACCCCGCCGCGCAGCGACAGCGCCTGACCGCCCGAGAACACCTTCAGGTACTCGACGCCGAAGCGGAAGCGCTGGGCGTCGTCGACCTTCAGGCCCGCGTCCACCGTACGCCCGGCGTTCGGCGGCAGACCCGAGCTCTGCGGCCCCAGCAGATCCGTGAACTCCACGAAGTCGTACTGGAACGACAGCGTCAAGGGCGGGATCGGGCGAAACGCGAGCCCGGCCGCGAAGGTATCCGGCACCTTGAAGCGCACCGACTCCACGCTGCACGCCTGGCTCGGGTCGGCACTCTCCGAGGTGCGCCACCTGGGCCGTCACCGTGTTGGTGTAATCGAAGCTCGGCCCCCTGCGATAGGCGCCGGCGAGCACCCACGATCCGAAGCTCCAGCGGAAGCCGCCGTTCCACGCGAACGCGTGGTCGTCGCCCTTCTGCGTGCTCAGCAGGTCGAGCTTGGCGGGATCCTTGGGCCCGAACGGGTCGTCGAACGTGCTGTAGACCCGGTTGGTGCTGTCGATCGAGAACGAGTAGTAGAGGCCGGAGAAGCCGAGCGACAGGCCGTGCCCGAGCTTGACCGACAGCGTCGCGCCGGCGCTCCAGAGGCCGATCTTGATGTCCTGCTCCTTCGGCTGCACGCGGTCGATTCCGTTCGTGTCCGCGACCAGCGCCTGGCAGTAGGGCTCGGTGTCGGTGTCGAGCGTGCCGCCGCTGCAGTTGAAGAACGCGCCCTGGATGTCCTTCGTCGTCTCGAACTTCGGGAAGCGGTGGGCGAACAGGCCCAGCGCGAAGCGCGTCTTCGGATAGACGAGCGAGACGAAGGAGACTCCGGACGTGGAGCTCGGAAACGCCTCGAAGGCAACGCCCGGAACCGTGTCGAGGCCGATTGCCGGTCGGCTGCCCGAACGCGTGTCCGTGGTCGATCGCGGTGGCGTCGAAGTCCCACCCCCGGTACTCGAGCGAGATCTCGGGCCGTCCGAGCTGGATCAATCCCGCGGGGTTGCTGTAGGCGGAGGTGGCGTCGTCGGCCAGCGCGATGAAGGCGCCGCCCATCGCCAGGCTCCGCGCGCCCGGAAGCGAGAAGTCGAACTGGCCGGCGTTGACGTCCTCGCTGCCTTGTCCGCGCGCCGGAACGGCGGCAGCAAGCAAGCCGAGGAGGGCGTACCCGATGGCGCTTCGTGCCCACCTCAGGGACAACGGCCCTCCTCTGCCACTGGATTCTCCGAGCGGCGGCGTTAGCCGCTATTCGGATATCCTGTCGACGCAGAAGGATGCCCTCAAGCGCATCAGGTAGTCAACGGGTGAGCAGCCCGAGCACAGCCGTCGCCGCGATCGCCTGTTGCCTGGCCCTTCAGGGCTGCGGCGGTTCGCCGAAGGCCCGGGCACGCCGTCGCCGAGCTCGACCCCGCCGCCGAACGACTGCGCCTCGCGCACGAGCTACCGCACGAGCGACGCGACGCTCGACGCGCTCCAGCAGCGCTTCCGGCCGGTCCTCGAGGCGAACAAGAAGTCGTTCGCCGGCCGGACGGGCACCGTGCAGGGCTTCGGCGCGGGATCGGTCTACCCGCAGGTCTGGCTGCGGGACAGCGCGACGATCCTCCCGGCGACGCGCTACTTCTACCCGTCGCCCTTTCTCACGAGCTGGCTCGAGGAGCACCTGTCGCACCAGCTGGCCGACGGCGCGCTCTGGGACTGGATCGCAGCGGGCGATCCCGCGCAGTTCACGACCAACGCCCCGCGCGCGGCGCAGGTCTACTCGTCCGGGAGCGTCGTGCTCTCCGCGGACAAGAACACGACGGTCGCGGACCAGGAGTCGAGCGCCGTCGACGCGGCCTGGCGGGTCTACCAGCTCACCGGCGATCGCGGCTGGCTCACGAAGCCGATCGGCTGGCCGCGCGCTCGTCGACCGGCTCGACGGCGCTCTCGGCTACGTGGAGCAGCAGCGCTTCGACGCGGGCTTCGGGCTCGTCGCGAGCGCCTTCACGGCCGACTGGGGGGACGTCAGCCCGACCTACGCGGACCAGCGGGCGATCTACCTCGACGAGGCGACGCCCGTCGTCGTGGGCCTCTACGCGAACGCGTTCTACGCGCGCGCCGCCGAGGAGCTCGCGGAGCTCCTGGACGCGGCAGTCGAATCCCGCGCGTGCCGAGCACTGGCGACAGGTCGGCCGCGTCGGTGCGCGCCGCGATCGACCGGCACCTCTGGAACGAGGCCGGCGGCTTCTACCGGCTGCACCGGGTGGTCGCGGCGCGCGGCAGCAGCGCCGCCGCGTTCGACGACTCGGACGTCTTCGCCCTCGGCGGCAACGCGCTCGCGGCCCTCTACGGGCCCGCGGACGCGTCGCGCGCGGGGCGCCTCTTCGCGGTAGCCGACGCGCGGCGCCGCGCCCTCGGCCTCTCCGCGGCGACGGCCGTGCTGATGCCCGCCTACCCGACCGGCCTCTTCCAGCACCCGATCCTGCGCGACGCCTACACGTACCAGAACGGCGGCCAGTGGGACTGGTGGTCCGGCCGCTTCCTGCTCGCGCTCTTCGAGCGGGGACGCTCGCAGGCGGCGAGCGAGGGGCTGCGCGCGGTGGCGCGACGCGTGGCCGACTCGGGCGGGCTCTTCGAGTGGCACGCGCGCGACGGCTCGGGGCACGGCAGCGACAGCTACGCGGGCAACGTCGGGGCGCTCGCGGGCGCGATCTACGAGGGACTCTTCGGCCTCGAAGTCGAACGCGAGCGGCCTCGACGTCACGGTCCGGCTCGGCGAACGCGCCCGGGGCCGTCACGGTGTGCGAGCCGGTCTCGGGCCGCGAGCTGAGCTACGAGTATCGCTACGCCGCCGATCGGCGGCTCGCGACGCTGCGCTATTCGAGCAACGCCCCCGGCCGCGGCCGGCTGGCCGTGCGGCTCCCCGAGGCCGGCGCGTCGGCGACGCTGCTGCTCGACGGCCAGCCCGCGCCGTTCGAGGCCGAGACGGTCGGAGAGGACGAGTACGTCACCCTGACGACCGACTGGGCGTCACACCGCCTCGAGCTCCAGCTGCGCTGAGAGCGCGACGGGCTACTCCTCCCACTCGCCGCCGTCGATCATGCGCTGGCGCAGCTCCAGGCGCCGCTCGACCTCGGCGCGGTCGCCGAGGCTCGTGGCGCCCACGCCCTCGACCGCGCACGAGGCGGCGCACGCGGCGAAGGCCGCGGCCTCGAGCGGGTCGCTCGTCTCCTGGTAGCGCACCAGGAACGCCGCCGCGAACACGTCGCCGGCGCCCGTCGGGTCCTGCTCGGCGCGCGGCAGCGACGGCACGTCGTGCGTGCCGTCCCTCGTCACGAGCGTGACGCCGCGCCAGCCGCGCGTGAGCGCGACGATCGGCACGACATGCCAGGAGCTCGCGCGCCCGCGCCTCGGCGTCGGGCAGGTCGTGCTGCGACAGGAACAGCACGTGCACGCCCATCAGGTCGCGCTCCGGCCGGGCCCACTCCTTCGCCGAGACGCGGCCCTCGGCGTCGATCGCGCGCACGTAGCCCTGGGCGATCGCGCCGATGCAGGCGGCCGAGAACGCGGTCGCCGAGATGCCGGCCAGCTCACCGGCGAGCGGACCGAGCAGCAGCGCGTCGGGCGCGCGCCACTCGTCCGGCAGCGCGTCGAAGCGGATGTCGTCGGCGCGCGCCGTCACGGTCTGCTGCCGCGTGCCGTCCGCGGCGTACTCGTTCACGAAGCGCGTGGTCGCGGCGGACGGCTGCAGGAACACCGGCACGCCGGGCAGCTCGCGCGCGGCGTCGAAGTCGGGGCCGGCGCTCGACAGGATCGCGGCTTCCCAGCCGAGCCGCCGCGCCGTCAGCGAGCCGTAGGCGACCGAGCCGCCGACGACGTCTCCGCCCGGCGCGCGGTCGTGGCACACGTGGCCGACGCACAACAGGCGCGGCATGCGCCGGGGCTCAGGCCCTCGCCTTCTCGAACAGGCGCAGCTGCGACTCGTCGAGCTGGGTGACGGCGACCGGGTAGCGTCCGCTGAAGCAGGCGGTGCAGTGGCGGCGGCCGGGCGCGTCGCCCGCGGCCTGCAGCAGCCCCTCGTGCGAGAGGTAGCCGAGGCTGTCGGCCTCGACGTAGCGGCGGATCTCGTCGACCGTCGTGCGTCGCCGCGATCAGCTCGCTCTTGAGCGGCGTGTCGATGCCGTAGTAGCAGGGGCCGGTGGTGGGCGGGCTCGAGATGCGCAGGTGCACCTCGCGCGCGCCCGGCCTCGCGCACCATGCGCACGATCTTGCGCGAGGTGGTGCCGCGCACGATCGAGTCGTCGATCAGCACGACGCGCCGGCCCTCGAGCACGTGGCGCACCGGGTTGAGCTTGATGCGGACGCCCACCGAGCGCAGGCCCTGGCGCGGCTGGATGAAGGTGCGGCCGACGTAGTGGTTGCGGATCAGGCCCCACTCGAAGGGCAGCCCGCTCTCCCGCGAGAAGCCGAGCGCCGCGCCCATCCCGCTGTCGGGCACCGGGCAGACGATGTCGGCGTCGGCCGGCTGCTCGCGCGCGAGCTGGCGGCCGAGCGCGAGCCGCGACTCGAGCACCGTGCGGCCGAAGACCAGGCTGTCCGGGCGCGCGAAGTAGACGTGCTCGAACACGCAGTGCGCGGTCGGCTCGGGCGGGAACGGCTTGAACGAGCGGATGCCCGCGCGCGTCGACCACCAGCACCTCGCCGGGCTCGACGTCGCGCACGTACTCGGCCTCGATCAGGTCGAGCGCGCAGGTCTCGGACGCGAGCACCGTGGCGTTGCCGAGCTTGCCCAGCACCAGCGGCCGGAAGCCCCAGGGGTCGCGGGCGGCGACCAGCGCCTCGGGCGTCAGGAACAGCAGCGAGAAGGCGCCCATCACCTTGTAGAGGCTCGCGGCGATCGCGTCCTCGAGCCGCTCCCGGTGGCTGCGCGCGTAGAGATGCAGGATCACCTCGGTGTCGGAGGTGGACTGGAAGATCGAGCCCGCCGCCTCGAGCTCCTGGCGCAGGATCGCGGCGTTCGTGAGGTTGCCGTTGTGGCCGACCGCGATCGGGCCGCGGTGGCACTCGATCAGGTACGGCTGCGCGTTCGTCGGCACGGTGTCGCCCGACGTCGAGTAGCGCACGTGGCCGATCGCGCGGTCCCCCACCAGCGACTCGAGCCGGCCCGCCGTGAACACGTCGTTCACGAGGCCCATGCCCTTCTCGAGCCGAATCGTCGCACCGTCGGCGGCAGGCGATGCCCGCCGACTCCTGGCCGCGGTGCTGCAGCGCGTAGAGCCCCATGTAGGCGAGGTGCGCGGCGTCGGGGTGGCCGAAGATGCCGAACAGCCCGCACTGGTCGTGGAAGTGATCGTCCTCGATCGGCAGGCGCCGGAGCGGGACGATCGGCCGCTGCGCGGAGGTCATGCGATTCGCCTGATGTTAGCATCCGGACGAGCGGCTTCGCGTGGCTCGAACTGCTTTTTCGCGGCGGTGGTTGCTGGCCGGCGCCTCGGTCGGAGCGCTCGCGCTCTGCGGTGCGGGCGCGAGCCGCGCCCTGGGGGCTCGCGCGGAGCCGGAGGAGATCAGCGTCTTCGCCGCGGCGAGCCTGGCCGACGCGCTCGCCGAGGTCGGCCGCGCGTGGGAGAACGGCCTCCGGCTGCCGTGCCGTCTTCAACTTCGGGGCCTCGAGCGATCTCTCGCGACAGATCCGGTCCGGAGCGCCCGCCGACGTCTTCTTCTCGGCGGACACCGCGCAGATGGACGCGCTCGAGCGCGAAGGGCTGGTCCGCGCCGCGGACCGGCAGGACCTCCTGTCCAACACGCTCGTCGTGATCGTGCCGGCCGCCTCCGGCGCAACGCGTGGCGGGCCCGCGCGACCTCGCCGCCTTCAAGACGATCGCGCTCGCCGACCCGCAGGCGGTGCCGGCCGGGCGTCTACGCACGCCGCTGGCTCGAAGGCCTGGGGCTCTGGACCGAGCTCGCTGCCGCGGGTCGTCCCGACGCTCCACGTGCGCGCCGCGCTCGCCGCCGTCGAGTCGGAGAACGCCGAGGCGGGCATCGTCTACAGGACCGACGCCGCCGCCTCGAAGCGCGCGCGGATCGCCTTCGAGGTGCCGCGCGAGCAGGGGCCGCCGATCCGCTATCCGGTCGCTCCGCTCGTGCGCTCGACGCACCGCGGCCGCGAGCGCCTTCGTCGGCTACCTGCGCTCGCCCGACGCGCGCGCGGTCTTCACCCGCCACGGCTTCCTCGTGCTCGGAGGCGAGTAGCCTGCTGACCCCCGAAGAGCTCGAGATCGTCGGCTTCAGCCTCGCGACCGCGGCGGGCGCGACGCTCCTGATCCTGCCGCTCGGCGTGCTCGCGGCGCTCGCGCTCGCCCGCTACCGGGGGCCGGGCAAGGGCGCCCTCGAGACGCTGCTGTCGCTGCCCCTGGTGCTGCCGCCGACGGCCGTCGGTCTCGTGCTGCTCGAGGCGCTCGGCCGGCGCTCGCCGCTCGGCGGCTGGCTCGCGAGCCACGGGCTCGAGGTGGTCTTCACCTGGAAGGCGGTCGTGCTCGCGATGGCGGTGATGTCCTTCCCGCTGCTGGTGCGCTCGGCGCGCACCGCCTTCGAGGAGGTGGACCCGCGGCTCGTGGGGCTCGCGCGCACGCTCGGCTGCGGCCCGCTGGCGGCGTTCTCGCCGCGTGACGCTGCCCCTCGCGTGGCGCGGCGCTGCTCGCGGGCGTGGTGCTGGCGTTCTCGCGCGCGCTCGGCGAGTTCGGCGCGACGGTCATGATCGCGGGCAACATCCCGGGGCGCACGCAGACCCTCGCGCTCGCGATCTTCCACGACAACCAGCTCGGGCGCGACGACCGCGCGCTCGTGCTGGCCGGGGTGACGACGGCGCTCGCCTTCGCGGCGCTCTGGACGGCCGAGTGGTTCACGCGCCGGCGCGCGCGGCGGATCGCGGCATGATCGAGATCGACCTCGAGCTCGCCGCTCGCGAGCTTCACGCTGCGCGTCGCGGCCCGCGCTCGAGGCGCGGCGTCACCGCGGTCATGGGTCCCTCGGGCGTCCGGCAAGACGTCGCTGCTCGAGGCGATCGCGGGCCTGCGCCGCGGCGCGCGCGGCCGGCTGGCGCTCGACGGCCAGCGTGCTGCTCGACACCGCGCACGGCCGCGTCGCTGCCGCCCGAGGCGCGCCGCGTCGGCTACGTGCCGCAGGACGCCGGCCTCTTCCCCCACCTGACGGCCCTCGCCAACGTGCGCTTCGGCGCGCGCGCCGACGCCGCGGCCGTGGCGAGCGCGATCGCGACGCTCGAGATCGGCCGGCTGCTCGAGCGCTACCCCGCCTCGCTCTCGGGCGGCGAGAAGCAGCGCGTCGCGCTCGCGCGCGCGCTCGCGACACGGCCGCGCCTGCTCCTGCTCGACGAGCCGCTCGCCGCGCTCGACGTCGGGCTGCGCGAGCGCATCCTGCCCTACCTGATGCGGGTGCGCGACGAGTGGAAGACGCCCGTGCCTCTACGTCACCCACAACGTCGGCGAGGCGCTGGCGCTCGTCGCGCCGCATGCTGCTGCTGCGCGACGGCCGCGTCGAGGCGGACGGCGCGCCCTTCGAGCTGCTGGCGACGCCGGCGATGGCGAGCGCGGCCGAGCCCGGGCGTCGAGAACCTCTTCGGCGGCCGCGTGCGGGGGCACGACGTCGAGGGCGGCGTGACGATCCTGGACCTGGCGTCGGGGCAGGGCATCACCGTACCGCTCGCCGCGGCGCTCGCGCCCGGCAGCGCGGTCACCGTGGCCGTGAGGGCCGAGGACGTGATCGTGGCGAGAAGGGCACCCGAGGGCTTGTCGGCTCGCAACCTCTTCGAGGTCCGGATCGTCGCGCTCGCCCGCGCCGGCGCGGACGTCACGCTGCGCTGCGCGCCCGCCGGCGGAGAAGGGAAGCTCGAGTGGATCGTGCGCGTCACGCCGTCGGCGGCCACGTCGCTCGGGCTCGCGGTCGGCCAGGCGGCATACCTCGCCGTGAAGAGCCACTCGGTCCGCCTCGTGTGAGCCGTCCCGGGTGCTAGCATCCCGGCGCCCGACTCGATGAGCGATCCCGGGTTCCCCGACCTGCGCGCGTTCCTGGACCAGCTCCGGAAGGACGGCGAGCTCCGCGTCGTGGACGCCGAGGTCGACGCGCGCCTCGAAGCCGCCGAGATCCACCGCCGCGTGATCGCGGCCGGCGGGCCGGCGCTCCTCTTCACGCGTGTCCGAAGCGCCGAGCTGCCGCTCGTCACCAACCTGTTCGGCACCGCGCGGCGCGCGGAGCTGGCGTTCGGCCGCCGGCCGGGACGGCTGATCCGCCGCGTCGTCGAGCTGGCCGAGACGCTCCTGCCGCCGACGCCGGGCAAGCTCTGGGGGGCGCGCGACGCGATCGCCGACGCTGATGCGGATCGGGCTGCGCACGCGGCGCGAGCGGGCCCGTCACCGAGGTCGTGACGAAGGACGTCCGTCTCGACCGGCTGCCGGTGCTGACCTGCTGGGCCGAGGACGGCGGGCCGTTCGTCACGCTGCCGCTCGTCTACACGGAGCATCCCGGAGCCGGTCCGGGCGCAGCAACCTCGGCATCTACCGCCTGCAGGTCCACGACGCGCGCTCGACCGGCATGCACTGGCAGATCGGCAAGGGCGGCGGCTTCCACTACGCGGCCGCGGAAGCGCGCGGCGAGAGCCTGCCGGTCACCGTCTTCCTCGGCGGACCGCCGGCGCTGATGCTCGCGGCGATCGCGCCGCTGCCCGAGAACGTGCCCGAGCTGATGCTGGCGTCGCTCATCGCCGGCCGCAAGCTCGCCCGCTGCCCCGGGCCAGGCCCGCACCCGCTCGTCGCCGACGCCGAGATCGCGCTCGTCGGCCACGTGCCGCCGCGGCGTGCGCCGGCCGGAAGGGCCGTTCGGCGACCACTACGGCTACTACTCGCTGCGCCACGACTACCCGGTGTTCCGGGTCGAGGCGCTCTGCCGCCGCAAGGACGCGATCTACCCGGCGACGGTCGTCGGCAAGCCGCGCCAGGAGGACTTCTTCATCGGCGACCTCCTGCAGGAGCTGCTCTCGCCGCTCTTCCCGCTGGTGATGCCCGGCGTCGTCGACCTCTGGTCCTACGGCGAGACCGGCTACCACTCGCTCGCCGCGGCGGTCGTGCGCGAGCGCTACAAGCGCGAGGCGATGGCCTCGGCGTTCCGCATCCTCGGCGAGGGCCAGCTCTCGCTCACGAAGTTCCTGCTGCTGACCGACCGCCCCGTCGACCTGCGCGACTTCCGCGCCACGCTCGAGCACCTGCTCGCGCGCACGCGTCCGGAGACCGACCTCTACGTCTTCGCGAACCTCTCGATGGACACGCTCGACTACACCGGCCCGACCGTGAACGAAGGCTCGAAGGGCGTCTGGCTCGGGCTCGGCGACCCGGTGCGCGAGCTGCCGCGCGAGTTCCGGCCGGCGGTGCCGCCGCCGCCCGAGGTCACGGGCGTCGAGCGTCTTCTGCGGCGGCTGCCTCGTCGTCGGCGGCCCGGGCGCCGCGGACGATCCCGGAGCGGCCGCGCGGCTCGCCGCCCACCCGGCGTTCGCCGACTGGCCGCTCGTCGTGCTGACCGACGAGCCGCGGCGCGCGACGGCGAGCGTCATGAACTTCCTGTGGACCACGTTCACGCGCTTCGAGCCCGCGGCCGACATCCACGCGGCCGCTTCGCGCGTGGTGCGCCACCACGTCGTCCACGAGCCGCCCGTGCTGATCGACGCGCGGAGGAAGCCGTCGTTCCCGAAGGAGCTCTTCACCGACCCCGAGACGGCGGCGCTCGTCTCGCGCCGCTGGCGCGAGTACTTCCCCGACGGCACGGTCGAGATGGGCGACTCCGACCGCGCCACCTCGACCGAGTCTGAGGCTAACGGTGGATCGCGGCCTTCGTGACCTCTTCCCAGGCGATCACGTGGTCGAACTGGCGCAGCGTCTCCCGCGTGCCACAACGCAGGCAGACCCTGCGTCGGGCGCTCGTCGTCATGCGGTCGTGGCCCAACAGCCAGCACAGTAGCTGCTTCATCCGATCACCCCCTGGAACGCCTCGTCTCTCGCCATCGGTGCGGCTCGCTCTCGCCGTTTGTGACGGTACATGGCTGCGTCCGCACGGCTCACCAGCTCGGCGGGAGAGGTGCCGTCGCCGGGATAGACGCTCACGCCGATGCTGGCTGCGACGCAGATCTCGTGGCCGTCGAGCCGGAACGGGGCCTGCACCGCGGCGAGTACCTTGGCCGCCACGTGCGCCGCGTCTTCTGCCCCGGTCACGCTGTCCAACAGCACGACCAGCTCGTCTCCCCCGAACCGCGCCACGGTGTCCCCCGCGCGAACGCTGGCGCGAACGCGAGTGGCGAGCTCCACCAGCAGTCGGTCGCCGGTGCCGTGGCCGAAAGAGTCGTTCACGCTCTTGAAGTCGTCGAGGTCGAGAAACACCAGAGCGAGGTGGCTCGCCAGGCGACGGGAGTGAGCAATCGCGAGGCCGAGCCGGTCGAGGAGCAGGCTCCGGTTCGGCAGACCGGTGAGATCGTCGTGGTAGGCGAGATTGCGCCATTCCTCCCTGGTCTTGCGGGCGGCCACGAGCTCGGTCTGGAACGTGTCCCGCTCCGTGACCGCAGCGTCGAGGCGCGCCAGGATCCGTGCGGCCAGCCCCTGGAACGTCAGCGACACCGTCGCGACGGCTGCGACGAGGAGGACGGCGCCTAGGAGCGTCGGGCTATCGCGAAACGCCGCTCCGGCCGCGGCGGCGAGCGCGGCGACGGCGGCGCCCGCGAGGGCAACCCAACCGAGCGTGCGCCTCGGCGCGAGGGGGCAGGGTTCGGACGCCACCCGAAGGTCCGGGCAGCCCGCAAGAGAACAGTCATCGTGTCCGTACTTCAGTACATGCCGCCGTCGGGCGACATCCCGCCGCCGCGGGGCTCGCCCTTCTCCGCCGGGATCTCGCAGATCACGGCCTCGGTGCTGAGCAGCAGCGATGCGATCGAGGCGGCGTTCTGCAGCGCGGAGCGGACGACCTTGGTCGGGTCGATCACGCCCGCCTCGACCAGGTTCTCGAAGACGTCCATCTGCGCGTTGTAGCCCTCGTCGCCCTTCATCTCGCGGACCCGCGCCACGATCACGGCGCCCTCGTGCCCGGCGTTGTTCGCGATCTGGCGCAGCGGCTCCTCGAGCGCGCGCCGGATGATGCCGACTCCGACCGCCTCGTCGCCCTCGGCCTTCACGGCCGCGACGGCGCCCAGGCAGCGCAACAGCGCGACGCCGCCGCCGGGAACGATGCCCTCCTCGACCGCGGCCTTCGTCGCGTGCATCGCGTCCTCGACGCGCGCCTTCTTCTCCTTCATCTCCGTCTCGGTCGCCGCCCCGACCTTGATCAGCGCCACGCCGCCCACCAGCTTGGCGAGCCGCTCCTGCAGCTTCTCGCGGTCGTAGTCGGACGTCGTCTCCTCGACCTGGGTGCGCAGCTGCTTGACCCGGCCCTCGATGTCCTTGGCCTTGCCGCCACCCTCGATGATCGTGGTGTTGTCCTTGTCGATCGTGATCTTCTTGGCCTTGCCGAGGTCCTCGATCTTGAGGTTCTCGAGCTTGATCCCGAGGTCCTCGGTGATCGCCTTGCCGCCGGTCAGGATCGCGATGTCCTCGAGCATGGCCTTCCGGCGGTCGCCGTAGCCCGGGGCCTTCACCGCCGCGACCTGCAGCGTGCCGCGCAGCTTGTTGACCACCAGCGTCGCGAGCGCCTCGCCCTCCAGGTCCTCGGCGAGCGACCAGCAGCGGCTGGCCCAGCTTCGCCACCTGCTCCAAGCAGCGGCAGCAGGTCCTTCAACCCGGAGATCTTCTTCTCGTGGATCAGCACCACCGCGTTCTCGAGCACGCACTCCATCCGCTCGGGGTCGGTCACGAAGTAGGGCGACAGGTAGCCGCGGTCGAACTGCATGCCCTCGACGACCTCGAGCGAGGTCTCGATCGACTTCGCCTCCTCGACCGTGATGACACCGTCCTTGCCGACCTTCTCCATCGCCTCGGCGATGATGCGGCCGATCGTCTCGTCGTTGTTCGCGGAGATCGTGCCGACCTGCTCGATCATCTTGCCCTTGACGGGCTTGCTGAGCTTCTTGAGCTGCGCGCTCACGGCCGCCACCGCCAGCTCGATCCCGCGCTTGAGCGCCATCGGGTTGGCGCCCGCCGTCACGTTCTTGCTGCCCTCGCGGTAGATCGCCTGCGCCAGCACCGTCGCCGTCGTCGTGCCGTCGCCCGCCACGTCGGAGGTCTTGCGACGCGACCTCCTTCACCATCTGCGCCCCCATGTTCTCCAGGGGCTCCTTGAGCTCGATCTCCTTCGCCACCGTGACACCGTCCTTGGTGATGAGAGGCGAGCCGAACTTCTTGTCCAGCACGACGTTCCTGCCCCGCGGGCCGAGCGTCACGCGGACCGCGTCGGCCAGGCGGTTGACGCCGCGCAGGATCGCCTGGCGCGAGTCGTCACCGTACGTGATCTGCTTCGACATTTTCTAGCCTCTTACCCCATCACCGCGAGGACTTCGTCCTCGCGAACGATCACGACTTCCTCGCCGTCGATCTTGATCTCGGTCCCGGAGTACTTGCCGAACAGGACCCGGTCCCCCACCTTCACGTCGAGGGCCACCTTCTTCCCGTTCTCCAGCACCCGGCCGTTGCCGACCGCCAGCACCTTGCCCTGCATCGGCTTCTCTTTCGCCGTGTCGGGGATGATGATCCCGCCCTTGGCGGTCTCCTTCTCCTCGATCCGGCGGACCAGCATGCGATCGTGAAGCGGTCGTACCTTCATGGCTTTCCATCTCCTAGCGGGCGAAGCCCGGCTGCGTTCGTGTATCCGGCGGGACTCGGCACCAGCACGAGCGCCGGCTCAGCCGTCGCACTCGCGATCATCTGCGCCACAGTGGGGGCCTGTCGGCTGCGCACGAGGAGCGTCGTAGCGACCGCCGCCCCCATCAGGCCGACCGCCAGGATGGCGGTCCAGAAGATCCCTTCGGGAACCACGACGGCCCAGACGAGCGCCACCAGCGCCACGAGCCCAGCGCCTCGGATCCAGCGATCGAAGGTGTCCGACGTCATCATTCTCATGGCTGCCTCTCAACCGAACATCACCACTGTAGGTGCCGTGGAACCAGGGCCCTAATCGATTGTTCGGGCGAGATCCATCGGACTAGACCGATGCGTCTCCGGCGCATGGGCGGCGATGGGTCCCGCCGACCTGGGCTCGGTCGGACGGTTCAGGTACGCGTCGATCCGGTCCTCCATCGCCCGGGGAAACTGCGGGACCGTCCCGACCAGGGCATCCTTGTAGACGCGCGCCATGATCTCGCTGAAAGATCGGCAGCGCCGTGCGCCCGCCGGTCTCCCGAGGGCCCAGCGTGCGGTTGTCGTCGAAGCCGATCCGGACCGCGACCGTGATGCCCTGCGGCCCGTAGGTGGACCCGACGAAAAGCGCGTCCCGAAACTCGCTCGTCGTACCCGTCTTGCCCATCACCGGAATCGGGAAGGCACTTCCGCTGAGAGCGTGGGCGGTGCCGCCGGGAAGGCGGATCACGCCGCGAAGCCCCTCCTGGATCAGCGCCAGGCTCGCCCAGGGAATCTCCCCGGCTGCTCCAGGCGCCTCGTAGAGGAGGCCGTTCGTGCTGTCGGTGACGCGCGCGATCACGTGCGGCTCCGCACGCACGCCCGAGGCCATGGCCCGATAGGCGCCCGCGAGCTCGAGCAACCGGACCTCGGACGCGCCGAGGGCCGTGCTGATGTAGGGCTTGCAGCGGCGTGTGAAAGCCCAGGTCCCGACAGGTCCGCAGGACCTTCTCCATGCCGATCGGTCTCGGCGATCCACACCGCGACCGCGTTGCGCGACTCGGCGAGCGCCTGGCGAGCGGGGATCGAGCCCTTGAACTGGTCGTCGTAGTTGGCGATCCACTTGACCCCGTCGCTCGCGCGGCCCATCCGGCACGCTGATCGGCTCGTCCGGCACCGTGCGCGTCGAGCGTCAGACCGCTGCGGAACGCGGCCAGGTACACGAGTGGCTTCATCACCGAGCCGGGCTGGCGCAGCGAGCCGGTCACGCGGTTGTAGTCGGAGTAGCGGCTGGAACGAAGGTTGTAGAGCTGCCGCCCGCCCGCCTCGGCCAGGATCGCGCCGTCCGCGTTGGCCAGCACCACCACCGAGCCCTGGGTGAGCCCGCGTGCGCGGGGATGCCGCTTCTCGTAGAGGGCGAGCCCGTTCTCCAGGGCCTCGTTGACGACCTTCTGCACCCGCTGATCGATCGTGGAGCGCACGCGTATCCTGCCCTGGAACAGGTCCTCGACCGCGAAGAGCGCGCCGCCGTGCTGCCTGCAGCTCGTCCAGCACGTGCTCGATCGCCGCGGGTGCCTCGGTCTTCGCCACGGCGCGGCGGACGACGCCGAGCGGCTCGGCCTGGCAGCGCCGGGCGAGCTCGTCGGGGATGTACGCCGTTGCGGGCCATCAGGGCCAGGATCTGGTTGCGGCGCTGCAGCGAGCGCGCGTTGCCGGCGACGGGCGCGTAGTCGCGGGGCGACTTGCCGATCCCCGCCAGCAGCGCCGCGCGGCCGGCGTCCAGGATCGTGAAGCCCGCCAGGGGCTTGTCGAAGTAGTACTCGGAGGCGGCGCCGAAGCCATAGCGGCCGCTGCCCATGTAGATGAAGCTCGCATAGCGAGCGAAGATCTCGCGCTTCGCCTGCTCCCGCGTTCCGTACTGCTTGCGCATCGCCTCCTCGAGCCAGAGCGACAGGCGCACTTCCTCGAGCTTCCGGAGCAGCTTGTTGGTGGCGGGGGCGCCCAGCACCGCCGACATGACCCGCGCGAGCGACAGGCCGTGCACGAACACGGCATCGTCGTTCCGGCGGGCGGTCAGGTACCCCAGGAAGTAGACGCGCACGAGCTGCTGCGTGATCGTCGAGCCGCCCTGGGCCAGCCGCAGCCGGAGCCCGGCCGCCGTTCTGCCACTCCGCCAGAGGAGCGCGCCGCCGTCTTCTGGATCACCCGCGGCAGCGCGCCGTAGTCGACCCCCGAATGCGAGAGGAAGTTCTTGTCCTCGGCCGCCAGGATGGCCTGGCGCACGACGAGCGGCACCTCGTCGTACGTCACCACCCGCCGGTACTCGCGTGCGAGCTGGATCACGACCTGCCCGCTGGCGTCCGTGACCTCGCCGGTCGTAGGGGGCTGGAACAGGATGAACGCGGCGAGCTCGGGAAGGTCGCTGCGGTCGAAGTAGACGTGCTGGACGACGGCGGACGGGGGCAACAGCATCAGGGTCGCGACGATCGGGCAGGCGATGCGCACGGCCCGGTGCGACCAGGCGGCACGCAGGCGACGGACGGCGGCCGCGCCGACGCTGCCTGAGCTGCTCGCCAGACAACAGCGATCTGGCGGCGAAGAGCGAGCGGCCCAGCTTCCGCAGCCGGAGCCGCCTCCGCGGCATGTTCCTCCTGGCAGGACGGCTGCGGTAGCTGCGCGGATCGCCTCCGGCTAGCGCCTGGAGATGAGGTGGATGATCGCCACGAACAGGGCGCCGCCGATGATCGACCAGAGCACAGGGAAGGACTGCCCGGCGACGTGAAGCATGAAAGGCTCCGGCAAGCTGAAGCTGGGCCGCGAGCCACGGCCCGAGCAGGGCTCCGACGAAGCCGACGGCGATGGAGACGATGAGCCCGCCGCGGATCTCCCCTGCAATCGCGCGGCCGACTGCTCCACAGATGGCCGCGACGATGAGCAGGAAGATGAGTCCCGGCAACGTGATGGTCATGGCATGCCCCTTTCGATGGCAACCTATCAGGCCCGGCCTGGCCGATCTGCTCACTTCTGCTCATGCTCGGTGGTTGGCGAGCCCGGCGAGCGCGCGGGCCCGGGGCGTCCAGCCGACTCCTGGTGGGTCCTTGCGTTTCTAGGGCTCGTGCCTAGAATGCGCCTGGGCAGGGCGGAAGCGGAGTGATTCTACGGCTCCCCTTGAGAATCGCGGCCCGAGGGGCAAGTCATGCGGAACAGCGCGGCTCTCGCTTTCGATCCAAGACGTTCCTCACCTGGATCGAGCACGGAAAAACGACGCGGGAGTATCGGGGCAAGCAAGTCGTCTTTTCCCAAGGAGACGCGGCCGATGCCGTGTTCTACATAGAGAGCGGCAAGGTCAAGCTCACGGTCGTCTCCACGCGAGGAAAGGAAGCCGTGATCGGCGTCCTGGAGCGAGGCAGCTTCTTTGGCGAGGGCTGCCTGGCGGCCCAACCCCTGCGCATGTCCACGGCGAGCGCGATTCAGGCGTCGAGCATCGTGCGGGTGGGCAAGAGCACGATGGTCCGCCTGCTGCATCAAGAGCCGGAGTTCGCGGAGCTCTTCACCGCCTACCTGCTGTCTCGCAACGTTCGGATCGAAGAGGACCTGGTGGACCAGCTCTTCAACTCCAGCGAGAAGCGACTCGCCCGGATCCTCCTGCTGCTCGCGCACTTCGGCAAGGAATCGAGGCCGGAGACCGTGATCCCGAAGGTGAGCCAGGAGACGCTTGCCGCGATGGTGGGCACGACGCGTTCGCGGGTGAGCTACTTCATGAATCGCTTCAGGAAGCTGGGCTTCATCCACTACAACGGCGGCCTGCAGGTCCACAGCGCCCTGCTCACGGTCGTGCTTCGCGATTGAAGTCTCCCGGGACCCACCGGCACCCCGAGTGGCGACGGTACGATGACTCGAGTGACCATGATCCCGACGCTCGCGGACATCGAGGCGGCGCGCGAGCGCATCCGCGGCATCGCGCTGCGCACGCCGCTCGTCCGCCTCAACGTGTCCGACGCTCCGGCGGAGATCTACCTCAAGCTCGAGAGCCTGCAGCCCATCGGCTCGTTCAAGATCCGGGGCGCGGCGAACGCCATGGGCCGCCTCGGCGCCGGAGGAGCTCGCGCGGGGCGTGCTCACCGCCTCTGCGGGCAACATGGCGCAGGGCGTCGCGTGGTGCGCCCGCGCGCGAGGCGATCCCCTGCACCGTGGTCGCGCCGGACACGGCGCCGGCCACCAAGATCGCGGCGATCGAGCGGCTGGGCGGCCGCGTGATCAAGGTCCCGTTCGAGCGCTGGTGGGAGACCTTCGAGACCCGCCGCTATCCCGGAGTCGAGGGCACGTTCATCCACGCCTTCGACGACCCCCACGTGATGGCCGGCAACGGCACGATCGGGCTCGAGGTGCTCGAAGACCTGCCGGCGGTCGCCGCGATCGTCGTGCCCTGGGGCGGCGGCGGGCTCGCCTGCGGCATCGCGGCCGCCGTCCGTGCGCGGCGGCCCGAGTGCCGCGTCTTCGCCGCCGAGGTCGAGACCGCGGCTCCGCTCTCCGCCGCGCTCGCGGCCGGCGAGCCGCGCGCCGTCGCCTACCAGCCGTCGTTCGTGGACGGGATCGGCAGCAAGATCGTCTTCGCGTCGATGCTCGAGCGCGCCCGCGGGCTCGTCGAGGGCTGCCCTGGTCGCGACGCTCGACGAGGTCCAGTCGGCGGTCCGGCTGCTCGCCGAACGCAACCGCGTCGTGGCGGAGGGCGCGGGCGCCTGCCCCGTGGCCTGTGCGCTCTCGGGCGGCGCGGGAGCGGGGCCGATCGTGTGCATCGTGTCCGGCGGCAACATCGACCTCGACCGCTTCGCGTCGCTCGTCGCCCCGGCCCGACGCCTAGGGCCGTTTCGCAAGCACACGCTTTTGCAGGCGACTTACAGGCTGCTGACACCTCGCGCGCGCGAAGCGTTCTCTAATGGACGGCCAAGGAGACGCAATGAGAAACACGCGACTGGTGGCCTTGTCCTTCCTGCTCACGCTCACTTCACTACACGCGGCACGCGCGGCCGACGCGCCTTCGGCCACCGAGGGCAAGAACGAGATCGTCGTCTTCGGCGGAATCTCGCTGCTCGACGCCAGCCGCTCCGGCCAGGATCAGATCTTCCCGCTCGACCGCACGACGGAGATCGCAAGCCGCTTCGGCTTCGGCCGCAACCCGTTCCCGCTGCCGATCCCGCTCCCGCCGGTGAGCTTCTCGACCGAGAGCGCAATCGGGTCGAGCGCGCTCTTCGGCGCGCGCTACACGCGCCAGATCAAGGACCGCCTCGGCCTGGAGGCGGACCTCACGGTCGCGCCGAGCCACGAGATCGAGACGCGCGGCAGCGGCTGCATCGGCGACCTCTGCTTCGGCGAGGGCGGCTCGCGCGACGTCGAGGGACGCGGCCGGGGCTTCGGCCGCGGGGTGGCCTTCGGCGGCCGCAACGTCAACGCCTGGCACTACGGCGCGGGGCTCGCCTACGAGCTCACGCACGGCGACGTGCGGCCGGTGCTGATCCTCGGCGCGGGGGGGGTGACCTGGGGCGGCGCGCGCGAGGCCGGGACCGACTTCGTGTTCCGCTTCGGGGCGGGCCTCAAGATCCTGTTCGGGCGCGTCGGCGCCCGCGTCGACGTCGTCGATCACCTGGTGCTCGACCAGTTCCTCACGAAGGACACCGAGCACGACGTCCACGCGACGGCGGGGCTGCTCGTGCGCTTCTAGTCGTCTCGTCCCTCGCCGACGATCAGCCGGGCGCTGCGGTCGTACGTCACGTACGCCCAGAACCAGTCGAGGAGCACCATCAGCCGGCTGCGGAAGCCGATCAGGAAGAAGATGTGGATCCCGAGCCAGGCGAGCCACGCGACGAGACCCGAAAGGCGCAGCCCGCCGACCATGGCGACGCCGCGTCTCCTTCCGATCGTCGCGAGCGAGCCCTTGTCGCGGTAGTGGAAGGGCGCGAGCGGCTCGCCGCGCAGCGCTCGCGCCACGTTCGCCGCGGCGTGATCGCCCATCTGCATCGCCGCCGGGGCGACGCCCGGCACCGGCTGGCCGTCCTGCTCGATCGACGCGAGGTCGCCGATCACGAAAGCCTGCGGGTGACCCGGCACGGTGAGGTCCGGCTGCACGCGGACGCGGCCCGCCCGGTCGAGCGGCGTGCCGAGCGAGCGCGCGAGCGGCGAGCCCTGGAGCCCGGCCGCCCAGACCACGGTCCGCGCGGCGAGATGGTCGGCGCCGATCGCGACGCCCGCGGCCGACACGCCGCTCACGCGCGAGCCGGTCCAGACCTGCACGCCGAGCGCCTCGAGCTGCAGCCGCGCCCGCTCCGACAGATCTTCCGTGTAGGCCGGCAGGACGCGCGGCCCCGCTTCGATCAGCACGATGCGCGCGCTGGCCGGATCGATGCGCCGGAACTGGCGCGCCAGCGTGTGGCGCGCGATCTCGCCGAGCGCGCCCGCCATCTCGACGCCCGTCGGCCCGCCGCCGATCACGGCGAACGTCAGCCAGGCCCGGCGGGCCTCGGCGTCCTCCTCGCGCTCGGCCTGCTCGAACGCGAGCAGGACCCGGCGGCGGATCTCGAGCGCCTCCTCGATCGTCTTCAGGCCCGGCGCGTGCGGCTGCCACTCGTCGTGGCCGAAATAGGAGTGCGTGTTTCCGGCCGCCAGGATCAGGTAGTCGTAGGCGAGCTCGAGCGAGCCGAGCCGTACCTTCTGCGCCGCGAGATCCACGGCCGTCACCTCGCCGAGCAGGACGCGCGTCGCGCGCTGCCGCCGCAGGATGTGGCGGATCGGCGCGGCGATCTCGGCCGGCGACAGCCCCGCCGTCGCCACCTGGTAGAGCAGGGGCTGGAACACGTGGTGGTTCTTGCGGTCGACGAGCGTCACGTCGACCGGCAGGCGGCGCAGCCCGCGCGCCGCCTGGAGGCCGCCGAAGCCGCCGCCGATCACCACGACGTGAGGCCGGCTCATGGGGTTCGCCTCCATCTTATCGGCGCTCGGCGCTCCGCGCCGTGCGAGCGCGTTGCGCGTGCGGTGAGCGTCGGCTAGATTCGCTCTTTCGGGAGGTTGTGGGTGGAAGCGAGCGCGGGAAAGAGGATCGCAGCGGCCCTGGTGCTGTGTGCGCTTTTGGCTTTCGTCGCCGGCCTGCTGCTGCTCCAGCACTACGGCGAGCCCCGCGCCGTCGCCACCGTGAGCCAGGCGTGCGGCGCGGGCGAATCGAGCGGGTGCGACCAGGTCGCGCAGAGCGGCTGGTCGCGCGTGGGCGGCTTCCCCGTCGCCGCCTGGGGCCTCGCCTTCTACCTCTCGCTCGGCGTGCTGCTGCTCCTCGCCCTCGTCGCCCCGGCCGAGCTGCGGCCGGCGCTCGCGCTCGTGGCGCTCGGCGCGCTCGCCGCCGCGCTCGTCGCGGACCTGGCCCTGCTCGCCGTGCAGGCGTTCGCGATCCACGCCTTCTGCAAGCTCTGCATCCTGACGTACGTGCTGGGCGGCCTGGCGTTCGCCGCTCTCCTTCCCGCTCGCCGCGCGGCGGGGGCGGCCGGACCGCTGCTCGGGCGGCCCGAAGGCCGCATCGCACTCGCCGGCGCCGTGGCGGGCGCGCTCGCCATTCTCGCGTTCGTCTTCGCCGCCAACACCACGCTGCGCCACCGCGCGGCCGCTCGCACCGCGGGCCTGCTGGGGGCTCCCGCCCCGGCGCCCGTGGCGCCGGTGACGCCGGCATCCGACACGCCGCCGCCCGCCGCTGCGCGGCGGCGACGCCGAGCGCCGAGCTGCCTCCCGCGGAAGCGAGCGCTCCCACCGGGGGGGTGAAGGACGCCGCCTACTGGCGCGAGCAGGCGCAGAAGCTCCAGGCGACGCTCGACGACCCGCGCAAGCTCGAGGAGTACTTCTCGGCCAAGGCGCAGCGCGATCACGACGCCGCGCCCATCGCGCAGATCGACCTCGCGAACGCGCCGATGCGCGGACCGGCGGAGGCGCCGGTGACCGTGGTCGAGTACTCGGACTTCCTCTGCCCGTACTGCCGGCAGCTCGCGCAAGCGCTCGCCGGCTTCGTGCCGCAGGCCGGGGGGCCGGATCAAGATCTATTTCAAGAACTACCCGCTCGAGGCCTCCTGCAACCCGAAGCTCCAGCGTTCGATCCACACGGGCTCGTGCGCGCTCGCGCTCGGGGGCCTCTGCGCTCAGTACCAGGGCAAGTTCGAGGCCTATCACGACCGCGTCTTCGGGACCGAGATGCACAGCGCGCAGCCGGCGGACGTCATCAGGCTCGCGGGAGAGGCGGGCCTGAACGCCTCGGCGATGGAGGGCTGCCTCGACGATCCCAAGACGAAGGCCGCGCTCGCCGCGCAGGTCGCCGAGGGCAACCGCCTGGGAATCACGTCGACGCCCACCGTCTACATCGACGGCAAGAAGCTGCCCCAAATCAACTACTTCGTGGCGGTCGTCGACAAGGAAGCCCGCAAGAAGGGCTCTCCCCCCCTCGCCCCCGCCGGACACTGAAGCCGCGTTGTGTCCCCGGTCGCTTGACCCGGCCCCTTCGCACGGCTAGCCTCGCGAGCGCGGTATGCGACTCGACGCCTGGTTGAGACAGCAACACTCACCCGCCGAGCGGCTGCGGCTGGTGGAGCGTCTGGCACAGGCGCTGAACACCGTCCACGACCGCGGCGAGATGCTGGCGGCACTCGCGCCCGAGCGCGTCGAGGTCGGCAGCGACATGAAAGTCGACCTCAGCCCCGCCATGCGGGGCCGGCCCGAGCCCGGCTACTCGGCGCCCGAGGTGCTCGAGGGGGGTCCGCCCTCGACGGCGGCCGACATCTACGCGGCCGGCGCCCTCTGCTGGGAGATCCTGGTCGGCCAGCCGTGCGGCGAGGCGCCGCGCCCGCTGCTCGACGTCGTCCCGGACCTGCCCCGCGAGCTCGCCAACAGCGTGATGGGCTGCCTCGAGAAGTCGCCGGACTGGCGCCCGAAGGACCTGACGTACCTCGCCCAGCTCGCGGCGGCTCAGCAGAAGGTCGGGCGTGCGCCCAGCGAGCCCCCGCCGACGGTGTCGACTCCGGCGCGCGGTATTCCCGCCCCCGCGCGAAACGCATCGTCGGCGCGCCTGGCCCCGGCTCCGCGACGCGAGTCGCGGAGCCAGCTGCCGCTCGTCCTCGCCGCGACCCTGCTCGTCGGGGCGGCCGCCGCCAGCTACTACTTCTGGATGGGCCGCGGGAGCCCGCCGCCTCCGCCGACGGCGAGGGCCACGCCGACGCCAGCCGCCACGGTCGCGCCGGACGTCAGCGCCACGCCCACGCCGGCTCCCGTCGCCACGCCCTCGGCCACGCCGCCGCCGGCAACTGCGGCTGTCGCGACGCCGACCCCGCCCCCCGTCCGCACGGTCGCGACACCGCCGCCCGACTCGGCGCCCGTGACCACGCCGACGCCGAACGCGAGCGCCGCCGCGGCTTCGACGCCTCCCCCGGCAGCCGTAGCCCAGGCGGCAGCGGCTTCCGAGCCGGCCGCGCCTGCCGTCGAGCCCCCGTCGCTCTCCACGGTCTCGCCGCTCTCGATGAAGCGAGGCGGCCGCGTGCTGCTCGACATTCGCGGCGCCGGACTGCGCGCCGACCAGCACGTGCAGATCCTGCCGATCAAGGACGTCCCGCGCGGCATCAGCGTCGTGCGCCAGAAGTGGGCGAACGCGAACCTCGTGACGGTGCTGCTCGAGCTCGACGCAAACGTCACGCCGACCGCCTACGCGATCACGCTAGAAAGCGCGAACGGCGACCGCACCAACCCCCTCCACATCACGGTTACGAAGTAGCGCCATGGGGGGCACGGGGGGCGATCAGCCCCCCGATAGCTGGAAAGAAACTAGGCCGCAACCTCCGAGACCTTGACGTTGTAGCCGAGGTTTTGAAGGCGAGCCACCAGCCGCCGAGCGGTGCGTGAGCGGTCGTGGTGGGTGAAGTACTGGATCCCGAGGTCTCTGTAGGGAGTCTTGTCGCGGATCACGTAGTAGACGGCGGTCAGGATGGAAGCGGCGACGGCCACGATGGCCTTCTTGGCCCCGCGGCGTGCACGGAGTCGCAGGAACTGAGCACGCAGGTAGCTGTCCTTGGTCTTGATGGCTGCCCACGCAGCCTGAATCAGTAGCGTCTTGATCCAGACGGCCCCCTTTTGAGTGCGTCTCGAGTGGACCTTGCCGGCGCTCTCATCCAGCCTTGGACACAGGCGAGCCCATGAGATCAGGTGCTGATGAGTCTTGAACTTCGTCATGTCGACACCGATCTCGCCGAGCAGCGCGGGGACACCGATGTCGCTCAAGCCCGGGACCTGCATCAGCCAGTCGACGATGTCTCGAAAGGGATCCACCGCCTTCTCGATATCGCGATCGAGCTGCTCGATCGAAGCCTCGATCGTCTCGACCAGGTTGAGGTGCATCGCCAGCAGGCGGCGTTGCTGAGCGGTCAATCTGCCGTGTAGCGCTTCCACCAAGTCCTCACGCTTGGCCTTCACGCGCGGGTGAACCAGGTCAGCCAAGCGCTCCGGGTTGGTTTCCCCGGCGATCAGGCTCTTCACGATGGCTCGACCGCTCACCCCGAGCACATCCGCGATCGTGCCCGTGAGCTTCAGGCTGGCGACATCGAGGATCTTCTGAATGCGCTGGGTGTGGCGCGTGATCTCCCGAACGAATTGCTTGCGTGTGCGCGTGAGCTCACGTAACGCGTCGATGGCCGCGGGCGGAACGAAGCTGCCTCGAATCAGCCCGTGGGCCAGCAGGTCCGCCATCCAGGTCGCATCGTTCACATCGCTCTTGCGTCCGGGAAGGTTCCGAATCTGCGCCGGGTTCGCCAGCATCAGATCGAACTGCCCTTCCAGAACGTGCCAGACCGATTTCCAATAGCTTCCCGTCGCCTCCATCACCACGTGGCTGACGCCCAGGCTCAAAAGCCAGGATGAAAGCTCGAGCAGCTGACGGCCTGTCGTCCGATACGTCCGGCACTCCCGCTGAACCGCTCCGCCGTCCTGCAACCGAACCGCCGCCACCAGCATGTCTTTCCCAAGGTCCAAGGCGGCGCAGCGTGCATGAATCACGTGCATGGCACCCTCCTCCGACACCGGCGTGGGATCCTGGAAAACGCGAAAACTGGAAAACGGGCTCGAGGCCTCGCGCCGCTCTTGCTGCCAGCTACGCGGATACCCTCCGCTGGGGTGCAGGACAAGACGCCGCTCCGCCACGGCACCACTCGCTGGTGCTCTACGGATCCCCGGCCATACTCAGTCTCGGGCTCATGCGCACCATTCAATCGCCGACCTCTGTGCCGGTGTCTCCCGATTCTGCTACCGTTTCATCCCGGCTCGTCGCCGCCACTCGGCGGCGGTGTCCTACTCAGTCCAGCCCGTCGAGCTTCGTTTCTTCAGTCCGTTTCTTTTGGTCCGTTTTCTTCTAGTCCGTCCTGTCCGTTAGTCCGTCCAGCCCGTTAGTCCGTCCTGTCCGTTAGTCCAGCCCCGCACGTCCTGTGGAAATCCCTGTCGAAATCCTGCGCGCGCTCTGTGCGTCCCCTGTGGATCGGCTGTTGTTCCCTTGCGGAACACCTGTGGATCGAGTCGCCGCGTTACTTTCCGTAACTCGTTCCAGAACGAGTTCGGCCGCCGACGACCGACGCCGCCGACTACTCGATCGGTTCCGGCGAGAGCGACGTCGTGACGCGCGAGAAGCGCGCCGGGTCGAACTCCTTCAGCAGCCGCTTGCCCGTACGGCTCGACGTCTCGGCGACGTGCTCCTTCAAGAGCTGCTGGACCTCGGCCGCGCCCGCCGCGTCGAGCGGCTCGGCACGCACGTACTGGCGATTGAGCCGCGAGCCGTCGAGGTCGTGGAGGTAGACGCGCCCGCCGGTGAGCCCGGCGCCGAGGTTGAACCCGACGGGACCGAGCACGAGTGCTGTGCCTCCCGTCATGTACTGGAACGCGTTCGCCTCGACGCCCTCGACGACGATCCGCGGGCCCTCGCCCTCGTGGCTCTTGCGCAGGCAGATCCCGAAGCGGTTCCCGCCGCGGCCGGCGATGTAGGCGCGCCCGGCGCGGGCGCCGTACGCGAAGGTGTTGCCGACGACCGTGAGCTCGTCCGAGGCGCCCTCCGGGACCACCACGAGCTTGCCGCCGTAGGCGGCGGTAAACGCCGAGTCGGCGGCGACGCCCTTCAGGTAGAGCTCCATGCCGGTGACGGCGTAGGCCCCGTAGTAGTGCCCCGCGGCGCCCTTGTGGCGGAAGACGAGCTTGCCCTTCGCGAGGCCGGCGTCGCCGCGGCAGCGCGCGACGATCCCCGCGGCGCCGACGCCGACGCAGCGGTCGCTGTTGGTGAGCGCCGCCTCGACCAGGACCTCCTCGCCTGCGAGCGCGCGCTTCGCTCCCGTCTCCTCGGCCTCGCGGCGCGGAGGCGAGAAGCGGCGGCGCTGCTCGGAGTCGTCGCGCTCCTCGGACTGCGCGGGCGGCGCGCCCACGATGTGGCCGACGTCGAGCAGCGCGGCCTTGCCCTCGAGGTCCTCGCGCTTGCGCAGCAGGTCGCGGCGCCCGATCACGTCCTCGAGCCGCTTGATGCCGTTCGCGGCCATCAGCTCGCGCAGCTCCTCCGCGACGTGGCGCAGCAGCCGCGTCGCGTGGCGGCTCTTGCCGTTGAATCTCGCGACGAGCAGCGGGTCCTGGGTCGCGACGCCGACCGTGCAGCCCTGGCGGCGCTTGCCGGTGGTGTCGCCCGGCTGCGGGCCGGCCATGTGGCACTGGCGCAGCATCGAGCAGCCGATCGACATCAGCAAGGATGTCCCGAACCCGATCCGGTCCGCCCCGAGCAGCATCAGCTTGAGCGCGTGCTCGCCCGTCGAGCACGCCGCCGTCGACGGAGAGCTCGACGCGCTCGCGGACGCCCTCCTCGACCAGCATGTCCTGGACCGCCGGCAGCACCGCGGCAACCGGCACGCCGCCGTGCTTCTGGTCGACGCGCTTGGCGGCGCCCGTGCCGCCGCAGCCGTCCGAGATGTGGAGCCGGTTGGCGCCGGCGTTGACGCCGCCCATGCACGCCATCTCGACGCCGTGCGTCGCCACGAACTTGAGCGCCGCGCGCACGTCGGGGTTGAGGTGGCGCCAGCTCTCGACCATCAGCTTGACGTCCTCGATCGAGTAGAGGTTGTGGTTCACGGGCGGCGAGACGAGCTCGTAGCCCGGCTCGCAGCCGCGCTGGTGCGCGATGCGCGGCGCCACCTTCTTGCCCGGCAGCTGCCCGCCCTTGCCGGGCTTGGCGCCCTGGGCGAACTTGACCTCGGCCTCGGTTGCGCGCGCCGCGGTCATCGGCGTCACCGTGAAGCGCGCGCCCGCGTACTGGATGCTGCGGTTGCCGTCGGGTCCGCCGATGCGCGTCTTGTCGAAGCCGCCCTCGCCCGAGTTGGCGATCGGACCGACGCCCGGCGGCACCTTCACTCCCGCCTGCTTGAACTTCTTCAGGCAGTAGCGGTGGAGCACGTTCATCGAGCGCGCGACCGCGCGGTGCGCGGGCTCGGAGAGCGCGCCCTCGCTCATGCCCGGCGCCATGAAGCGCCACAGCACGTGCTCCTCGGCCTCGACCTCGCCGAGCGCGACCTTGTCGTCGTGCGGCACGATCTGCAGCAGGTCGAGGACGCTCAGCGGCGCGCGCTCGTTCACGGTGTGCGCGTAGCTCTCGTACGCCTCGTGCGATCCGGCGACGTCCTTGCCGCGCGCCGCGTAGCCCGATGCGGCGTGGAGCGTACGCACCACGTCCGGGCTGTTCGCGTGCGGACGCGCCGCGTTCCTGAAGCGGAACTCGCCGGCGTCGACGAGATCCGCCTTCGCGCCGTCCTGGAAGGCCTCGGCTGTGGAAGCAGAGCCACTCGCGGTCGAGCCGCTCGGGACCGATGCCGCCGAGGTGGCGCGCCACGCCCGGGAACTCCGTGCGCAGCCACGCCGGATCGAGCCCGACCGCCTCGATCAGCTTGGCGCCGCAGTAGGCCGAGGCCGGCGTCACGCCCATCATCGACATCGCCTCGACGAAGCCGCCGCGCAGGCCCTTCAGGTACGTCTTCTCGCGCTCGCCCGCGCTCAGGCAGCCGAGCCACGGGCAGAGCGCGTCGGCGCCCACCGAGACGAGCAGCGCCGCGTGGTGGATGTCCCAGACCGCCGCGTCCGCCACGAGCCCGACGCGGTGGCGCAGGCCCGCCTTGACGAGCGCGTCGTGCAGCCGGCTCGCGGCGCGCAGCACCGGCACGGAGGCATGCGCCGCGTCGACGCCGCGGTCGGAGAGCACGAGCACCGCCGCGGGAACGGCGCGCTCCAGCCCACGCGCGACCACCTGCTCGAGGGCGGCCTCGAGGCCCTCCGGCCCGCCCGCCGCCTCGAACAGCAGCGTCAGCCGCTCGACGCCTTCGAGCTTCTCGAGCGCCTCGAGCTCGCTCATCGAGAGGATGCGCTCCGGCAGCATGTAGACGGGACCGTTCTCCGGGCGCCCCTTGCCGCTCTTCTTGCTCGGCTGCCAGAGCCCCGAGCGGTCCCCCAGCGCGACCCCGGTCTCGAATACCCACTCGTCGCGGATCGGGTCGATGGGCGGGCTCGTCTCCTGCGCGAAGCGCAGCTTGAAGTGGTCCTCGAGCCGGCGCGGCAGGCGGTCGAGCATGGCCGCGGGCGGGGTGTCGTCGCCCATCGAGCCCACCGCGGGCTTGCCGGTGCCCGCGAGCGACGCGAGCAGGACGTTCTCGTCCTCGCGCGTCATGCCGAACGCCACCTGGAGCCGTCGCAGGTCCGCGGGCGGCACGAGCGGCGTCTGCTCGGCGGCTTCGACCACCACGCGCCGCTGCGGCTGGGGGAACTTCTGCCCCGAGACCAGGCGGTGCACGTCGTCCGTCTGCAGCACGTCGCCGTTCTTGAGGCTCACCACGACGGTGTCGCCCGGGCCGAAGATCCGCTGCGTCTCGACCTTGCCGAGGTCCTCGGTGCCGGTGATCTCGCTCGCGGCGAGGGCGTAGTCGCGCGTCGTCAGCAGCCAGAGCGGCCGCAGGCCGTTCCTGTCGAGGTGCGCGACCGCCTCGTCCCCGTCGCAGGCCACGATCGCCGCGGGACCGTCGCAGGCCCCCAGGAAGACACTCATCGCCTCGTGGAAGGCGGTCAGCCGGTCGCTCGCCGCGGCGAGGCTCGGCGCCTCGGGCAGGAGCGCCAGGATCGCCTGCGGCAGGCTCAGGCCCCCCGTGAGCAGCGCGATGATCATGTCGTCGAGGTTGGCGGTGTCCGAGCCGCCCGCGCAGATGATCGAGCGCACGCGCTTGCCGATCTTCTTGAGCCGCGGGTTCCGCTCGACCAGCAGGCTCACGAGGTCGGGGCCGATCGCCTCCATCCAGGCGACGTTGCCCTTGATCGTGGAGATCTCGCCGTTGTGCCCGAGCGCCCAGAACGGCTGCGCGCGGCGCCAGGCCGTCGTGGTGTTGGTGCTGTAGCGGCTGTGGAACAGCACGAAGCGCGAGGCGTAGTGCGGGTCGCGCAGGTCCGGGTAGAGCTGCCCGATCTTCGACAGCTCCGCCAGGCCCTTGTAGACCACGGTGCGGTTCGAGAGGCTCGCGATCGAGAAGTCGGCGCCCACCTCCTGGCTCAGCACCTCGTCGAGCGCGAGGCGCAGCAGGTACCGGCAGGCGAGCCAGCCGTCCTCGGAGAGCCCGGCCGGCCGGCGGAAGAGCGCCTGGCGCACGACCGGCGCCGTGCGGCGGGCCGCGGCCCCGGCCGGCAGCGCGTCGAGATCGACCGGCACGTCCGCCCATCCCAGCACGTCGGCCTCGGCGAGCGCCGCCAGCTCCTCGACGCGCTTGACGCAGCGGCGGCGCGGCACGGCGTCGAACGGCAGGAAGAACATGCCGAGCGCCACGTCGCGCTGCGCGACCAGCCGGACGTGGTCCGGGAAGCGGTCGAGCAGCAGCGGCCACGGGATGTCGAGCAGCAACCCGGCACCGTGGCCGGGCGCGCCGCGGTGGTCGAACTGGCGGCAGAGGTCGAGCGCGATGTCGATCAGCCGGCGCTCGGCGACCCCCTGGCGCGAGGCCAGGAAGCCCATGCCGCACGCGTCCCGCTCGTCGTCGACACTGCGCGGGAGTCTCTGGTCTGGGTCCACTGGTCTCGTGAAACAGCGAGAATATGAACGACGGGGCCGCGGGTCAACGTGGATCGTCAGGATATTGCATCATGCGGCCGATTCGCGACCTCGATCGCATGAAAGCGCGCCGCTTACGGCATGCCGGCGGGGATCGGCCGGCTGTTCTGCCGCAGCCAGTAGCGCTCGACCTCGGCCATCAGCTCGACGAAGTGCTCGTAGCTGCCCGGCTTGACGAGGTAGCTGTTCGCGTGGAGACGGTAGGCCTTCACCATGTCGCCCTCCGCGCGCGACGTCGTGAGCACGACGCAGGGGATGTCCGCGAGGTCGGGCGACGCCTTGATCTCCCGCAGCACCTCGAGGCCGTCGATGCGTGGCAGCCGCAGGTCGAGCAGGATGAGGTGCGGCCGGTCCGGCGAATCGGGCGCGTCGCACCGGTGCAGGTAGGCGAGCGCCGCCTCGCCGTCCTCGACGTGCACGAGCTCGATGTTGGCGCGGGACTGGTCGAGCCCTCGCTTCACGAGCTCGGCGTGGTCGAGATCGTCCTCGACCAGCAGGATCCGAAGCGGGCCGCGGCCGTCTTCGCCCTCGGTCACGTGCATGTGATACCACCCCGGCGGGCCGGCGTAAAGCCCTGGAGCCAGATAGGATGGCGTGCGTGAACGAGAGCGTGGAGGGCGCCGAACGCACGTCGGAGGCGCCCGCGGCGGATACCTTGTGGTTGGTCGCGGCCGTCGCGGCGCTCAACGTCCTTGCGTACGTCGATCGCCAGCTGCTCGTGGCGGTCGCGCCTCTTCTCATCGCCGACCTCGGCCTGTCGCGCGCGCAGATCGGTCTGCTCGTGGGCGGTACGTTCATCGTCGTTTTCGCGGTCGGAACGCTCGTGGTCGGCGTCCTGGCCGATCGCTACAACCGACCGCGGCTCATCGCTTTGGGACTGGCGGTCTGGAGCGCCGCGACCGCCCTCACGTCCACCGCCGGCAGCCTCGGCTCGCTCGCGTTCTGGCGCGTGCTCGTGGGCGCCGGCGAGGCCGGACTGCCGCCGACTGCGCTGTCGATGATGAGCGACCGCGTCGCGGGCCGGCACCTGGCCGTCGCGACGAGCCTCTATTACGCGGGCGTCCCGGTCGGCTTCGCGCTGAGCTTCGCGCTTTCGGGGGCGGTCGCACCTCGGCTGGGATGGCGCGCCTGCTTCCTGCTGCTCGGCCTGGGCGGGGTCGCCTGCGCGCTCCTCGTCCTGCGCCTCGCCGACCCGCCGCGCCGCGGCGGGCGCGCGACGGGTTCGCGCGGGCCGGGCCTCGCCTCGGCGCTGCGCGAGCGGCCGATGGTCGTGGTCCTGACCGCCGCGGCCACGCTCCTCGTGTACGCGAGCGCGTCGTCCCAGCACACCATCACCTGGCTGGTGTCCGAGCGCGGCTTTCCCTATTCGCGCGCGGCGTTCCTCTCGGCGGGGGTGATCCTGGCGGCCGGCCTGCTCGGCAGCCTGGCGATCGGAGCGCTCGCGGATCGCGCGCTGCGGCTCCATCCCGCGGGACGGCTGCTCGTGCTCGCCGGCGTGAGTGCCGTCGGGCTCGCGGCCGCGGCCGCCTTCTACACCCTGCCGCCGGCATCGTCGGCCTTCTTCATCTCCTGGTTCGTGGCGCAGGCCTACCTGCTCGGCTGGTATGGCTCGCTGGTGGCGGCCGTCGCCGAGCGTGCCCCGGCCGATCGGCGCGCGAGCGTCATCGGCTTCCTGCTCCTCGCCCTGAACCTGCTGGGCGTCGCGACCGGCCCTTTCGTCACCGGGCTAGTCGCGGATCGGAGCAGCCTGACGCAGGCGCTGCTCTGGAGCCTGGCGCCCGCCGTGCTCGGCACGCTGATCCTCGCGGCCGCCTTCGCGTCCGAGTGGCGTGCGGCCCGACACGCGCCAAACGGCTGAGCGCGTCATGCTACGCTCGGGCCTTCGTCGCAAGGAGGACGGCATGACCCTCGGATCGGCCCGCCGCCGGACCATCGCTTCCTGCCTGTTCGTCGCGGCGGTCGCGGCGGTCGCGGCAGCACGCGCGGCCGAGGCGCAAGAGCAGCCGAAAACCGAGAGCGTCACGACCGGGCCCGAGTACGGCGCGGGCGGCTTCCACAGGGCGATGCTCGGCTCGTCCTATCGGGACCTCTGGACGACGCCGGTCGTGCTGCCCGTGCTCGACCTCTCGAAGGAGGGCGGCGGCGGGCTGAAGGCCGGTGCGGCGCGTGGGCGGCCAGCAGACGAAGGGCCTGGCGCTCGTGGGCGCCGACGGGCGCGCCTACACCTTTCGCGGCGTCGAAAAGGACCCGTCGAACATCCTGCCGGAGGAGCTGCACGACACCTTCGTCGAGGACCTGCTGCGCGACCAGATGGCGGCGCAGCACCCGGCGGGCGCGCTGATCGCGGACGAGCTGTCGAAGGCGGCGGGCATCCCGACCGTGCCGGTCCGCTTCGTGGTGTTGCCCGACGACCCGGCGCTCGGCGAGTTCCGCGACGTCTTCAAGGGGCTGCCCGGCACCTTCTCGGAGTACCCGACCGCCGCGACGGCGCAGCATCCGGGCTACGAAGGCGCCACCGAGATCGTCGACCACATGGCGCTCTTCGCGAAGCTCGCCGAGGGACCGGACGACCTGGTCGCGCTCCGCGAGTACCTGCGCGCGCGCCTCTTCGACGTGTTCATCTCGGACTTCGACCGCCACCGGAAGCAGTGGCGCTGGATGCGGCGGCCGGGCGACGCGCTGTGGCACCCGATCCCCGAGGACCGGGACCAGGCGTTCGCCCGCTACGACGGCTTCCTCGTCCGCATGGTCGCGAGGGTCGTGCCGCAGGTGCGCGACTTCGGCGGCAAGTACGACCACATCTTCGGGCTCACCTACAACGGCCGTGAGCAGGACCGCTGGCTGCTCGTCGGGCTGCCGCGCGAGGCGTGGCACGCGGAGGCCGAGGCGCTGCAGGCGGCCTTCACCGACGAGGTGCTCGAGCGCGCCGCACGCCGGATGCCGGACGAGTGGTACAAGATCGACGGCGCGCGGCTGGTGGCGACGCTCAAGAAGCGCCGCGCGGACCTCGTCAAGGAAGCCGACGTCTTCTACGAGTTCCTCGCCCACCAGGCGGACGTACAGGCGACGAACGCGGCCGAGCTCGCGCGCGTGAAGCGCCAGGCCGACGGCGGCGTCGAGATCCAGGTGGCGCGGCTCGGGGCGGGCGGGGCGCCGGAGGCGCCCTACTTCGACCGGCTCTTCAAGAAGGGCGAGACCGACGACATCCGCGTCTACCTGCGCGGCGGCGACGACAAGGTCGAGGTCGAGGGGCCGTCGGGCGGGATCAAGGTCCGCGTGATCGGCGGGAAGGGCAACGACCTGCTCGACGACGCGAAGACCGGCGGTACGAAGTTCTACGACTCGCTCGGCGACAACAAGGTCGTCGAGGGATCCGGCACCTCCTGGGACAAGCGGCCCTACACGGCGCCGCCGGGACCCGAGGGGGCGCCCTGGATCCCGCCGCGCGACTGGGGCCGCGACAAGTTCTGGGTCCCCTGGGTGAGCTACGGGACGGACGAGGGCGTCTTCCTCGGCGGCGGGATCACGACGGTCGGCTACGGCTTCCGCAAGCACCCGTGGGCCGACCAGCAGACGCTCCGCGCCGGGTGGGCCTTCGGCGCGCAGCAGCCGAAGGTCGACTACCGCGGCGAGTTCCAGAAGGCCGATTCGGGCTTCCGCTTCGGGCTGCGTGCCTACTACTCGGGCCTCGAGATCCTGCGCTACTACGGCCTCGGCAACGAGACCCGGAACGTCGAGGACGACGAGTTCTACAAGCTGAGCCAGCGCCAGACGGTGTTCATCCCGAGCCTGACGTGGCCGCTCGCCAAGTCGCTCGACCTGACGGTGGCACCCGTGCTGCAGTACGCGCAGACCCAGGTCCAGGCCAACCTCGTGACCCTGGAAAACCCCTACGGCACCGGCGACTTCGGCCAGATCGGGGCCTCGGCGCGGCTCAGGCTCGACACGAAGCGCGGCATGAACCGAACGGCCGGCGGCAAGGCGGCCATGCCGTCCATCTTCGGCGCCGCCGGCTACCCGGTGAGCGGCGTGTACGTCGAGGCGATCGGCACGGTGTTCCCCAAGGCCTGGGACGTCGAGAAGACCTACGGCTGGGTCGAGGGCGAGGCCGCCGGCTTCTGGACCGCGGGCGACCGCGGACGCGCGACGCTCGCGCTGCGCGCCGGCTCGAAGCACATGTTCGGCGACTACCCGTTCTTCAACGCCGCGGTGGTCGGGGGCGGCGGCTTCTTCTCGGGGCTCGACGCGGTGCGCGGCCTGCGCCCCAACCGCTTCATCGGCGACACCTCGCTCTACGGCAACGCCGAGCTGCGGCTGTTCCTGTCCCGCTTCTTCGTGGCGCTGCCCGGCGAGTGGGGCCTCTTCGGCTTCGGCGACGTCGGACGCATCTGGCTCGAGGGCGAGACCTCCGACACCTGGCACCCGAGCTGGGGCGGCGGCATCTGGCTCGGCCTGCTCTCGCGCGCCAACTCGGTCGCCTTCACCGTCGCGAAGAGCGACGAGCGGACGGCGTTCTACATTCGCGCCGGCTTCAGCTTTTAGTGAGCAGGGGGGCGCTGCGCCGCGCCCCCCTGACCCCCCGCTCGTTCCGGTGGAGTGAATCCACCTCCACTCGCCGCCCGTAGCTTGTCTGCACCGAGCAACACCCCGGCGCGGTAGAAGGGCCAGAGGGCGACGGTCATCAGGACGTGCGCCACGTCGTTGTGGTTGAAGTGGGCGTGAAGCCCACAGCCGGCGCGCTGGACGACGAGACCCGCGCCGACGAGGGCGAGCCCCAAAGCCATCGGAGCGAGTAGCGCCGCACGCGCCGAAGCACTCCCCGCGACGAGCGCGAGCAGCGACACGATCCAGAAGGCGCCGGCCCACACCGCGTAGCGCGTGAGCGGCGCGGCGAAGAGAAGGCCGAGCTCGGCGATCAGCACCAACGCCACCGCCACGAGCGCGAGCCTGCGAGGGGCGCCCTGGAGCACGTGGCACGACGCTCCCGCCACGAGGAGCGCGCCGCAAAGCGCCGCGGCCATCAGGCAGCCGGTCCAGAGCGCCGCCTCGAGCGGATCAGGCAACGACGCCCGGAAGCCATGCACGGTTCCGCCGGCAGCGGCTGCGGCCGCACCGACCAGGAACGCGGCCGCCCAGAGCCGGCGCGCGAGCGTGTCGCCCGGGACGCCGGCCCAGAGCCGCACCCCGAGAACGAAGGCGACCGCCGCGAGCAGACAGTCCGTCAGTAAGGTGCTGGGCTCGGAGATCGCCACGCCTGCCGTTCTCCGCGCGCTGACTCAGTCGGTCGGCCGACTCGCCTTCGCCGCGGGCAGCGGCCGCAGCGACACCTGGCCCTTGCGGAAGAGGTCGATCGCCTCGCCGAGGATGCGCGCCGCCTCCTGCGGCGCGTGGAAGCCGTTCGAGTTCTCGGACTCGACGAAGTCCAGGTAGAACTGGCCGCGGCGCTGGGCCGCGCGCGCCGTCGTCGAGCTCGCGCGTCGCGTCGCGCCCGCCGCCTTGCGCGGCCTCGATGTCGGCGATCAGCGCCATCAGCGCGTCCATCGCGCGGTTGCGCAGCGCCACGGTGCGGTCCTGGATCGTCTCGGCGCGCGCCAGCAGCTCCTGCCTCCGGCCACTTGTGGCAGGTCTGGCAGGCGTTGTTGATGTTGAGCAGCGGGCTGCGCACGTGGTGGTCGCTGATCTTCAGCGCGCCGACGCGCGTGTAGGGCATGTGGCAGTCGGCGCAGGCGACGCCGGAGCGCGCGTGGATGCCCTGGTTCCACATCTCGAACTCGGGGTGCTGCGCCTTGAGCAGCGGCGTGCCCGGTCTCGGCGTGGATCCAGTCCTTGAAGCCGACCTCGTCGTAGTAGTCGGCGATCTGCGTCGACCTTCAGGCCCTTCGCCCACGGGTAGGTGAGCCGCTTCTCGTCGCCCTTGAAGTAGTACTCGACGTGGCACTGGCCGCAGACGAAGCTGCGCATCTCCTGGCGCGTCGCCATGCGTGTTGACGTCGTAGTCCGGCGACGCCCTGGCAGGCCTTCAGCGCGCGGATGCCCTCGATGAAGCCCGGGCGCGTGACGCGCAGCGCCATCGTCTGCGGGGTCGTGGCAGTCGATGCAGGCGATCGGGTGCGTGAAGTCCTTGCGCGCCTCCGGGTACGGCATCTGGTTGAAGTGCTCGAAGCCCTTGATCAGGTCGCCGCCGCCCGCCTTCTTGTACGGGACGTAGACCGAGGCGTGGCAGTGGATGCAGGTGCCCGGCTGCTTGAACTGCTGCACGCGCTCGGTGAAGGTCTGGTCCTCGAGCATGTAGGCGTGGCCGCGCTTCTTGCGGAAGTCCACCGAGAAGGCGTAGCCGGCCCACATCGTCTTGAGCCGCGGGTCCTCCTCGAGCCGCGACTGCGCGACGACCGAGCGCGGGTCGGCCTCGGTCGGCGTGTGCGGCAGCGCCTCGCTGCCGCCGTAGCGCGTGCGCTCCTGGTCGACGGTGCGCAGGTAGGCGTCGTACTGGAGCGGGAAGTTCTTGCCCCAGACCGCCGGATCCTCGGTCTCGTCGGTCAGCTCGACCACGCGGAAGAACGGGTTCTTCGCCTCCTGCTTGCGCTCGATGATGTTGACGAGCAGCGCGGTGAGCGCGCCGGCCGCCGCGAGCGCCGCCGCCGCGACGGCCAGGATCGCGCCGCGCGTCCAGCCGCGGACTCGCCGGCTTCGTCGTCAGCCATGGCCTCTCACCTCGATGCGCGACGTTCGTCGCGAACAGCTCCAGGTGGCCCGACCGAGCCGTGGCAGCGGATGCAGGAGATCGCGTCGCTGCCCGGCGTGGGACGGGCGTGCCCATCGCCTGCACGACGGGCCGTGGCAGCGCCGGCAGTTCGCCTCGGCGATCGCGCGGCTCGTCGGGCGTCGCCCGGATCGGCTCCTGGAACGTCTGCCGGTCGTGAAGTAGTACGAGTGCCAGAAGCCGTTCCGGGCCTTGGTGCAGTACTTGCCGACGAAGTCGTGCGGCGCGTGGCAGTCGTTGCAGACCGCGACCGAGCGGTGGCTCGCCTTGAGCCAGCCGTCGTACTGCTCGTTCATGACGTGGCAGTTGGCGCAGGCGGCCGGGTCGTTGGTCAGGTACGAGCAGCCCTTCGCGTAGACGAAGGTGTAGACGCCGAGGCCGCCCGCGATGCCCACGAGCACCGCGGCCGCCAGCAACGCCGACCTCACGCTTCCCCGCATCCCGTGCCCGAGGAGCGGATTCTACTTGGAGATGGCCCTCACGCAGCCCGGGCGCGCACGGCGTGGCGCAGGAGCCGGGCGAGCCGCCGCCGCAGCCGGTGCACCACGACGCGCACGGCCGACTCCCCGACGCCCCACTCGTCGGCCATCCGGCGGTAGCTGCCGGTGTTGACCTCGCACAGCAGGTAGCGCTCGACGCGCGCGAGCCGTGCCGCACCGCCGGCCCGCTCCGTCTCCGACCGCAGCCGCGAGAGGGCGTCCTCGATCGCGCGCGTCGCCTGCGCCTGCGCCAGAAGCGTCTCCGGGGTCGTCGCGTCCACGGGCTCGAGCGGCGCTGCCCCGGGGTCGGGCGTCTCGTCGAGCGAGAGCAGATAGCGGCCGCCGCCGCGCTTCTGGGCGCGGGCGCGATCGCGCTCGTTCGAGAGGAAGTAGCGCACGGAGACGTTCAGGAAGACCTCCAGGCTTCCCTGCCACGCGGCCGCGTACTCCAGATCGCCGCGCTCCAGGAAGCGCGCGAAGTAGGCCTGCGTCAGGTCCTCGGCGTCGGCGCCGCGATAGCCCTGGCGGCGCACGATGCCGAGCACCTTCGGCCAGCTCGCCTCGCAGAAGGCCTCGAGCGCCGCGCGGGCCTCGGGCGTCGCGACCGTGCGCGCCCGACGCACCAGCACCCGACAGCGGTCGCGGGTGCACACTTCGCCCCCGCAGGGCGTCACGGCCAGGCAACGTTCGTGCTCGCTCATCGTCGCCTCCTCTCGATGAGGCCGGCGCTCGTCCGCCGGCACCTGCAGCTCACGGCCAGAGGGACTACGGCGGAAGGATGGGCCGGCGCGGCGGCAGGCTCAGGCGGCCGTGTGACGGTGCGACCGGTGTCCTTGTGACACTTCGTCGAGTGTCACAAGGCTCCGCCGGTGCACGCTCGCTGCGCGGTCACTCCTCCTTCGCGCGGCCGAGGAGCTGCAGGCTCGAGGCGCGGAGGTAGATGAGGCCGTTCGCAGTGGCGACCTTGCCAGTCGCTTCGAGGCGATAGCGGCAGTCGGAGCGCGACCGCGGGTCGAGCGAGAAGCCCTTCCCCTTCGGCGCCTTGCCCGTCACCCAGATGGAGAACGGCCCGTCCTGGAGCACCCAGTCGGAGTCGTCGCGGCGGCTCTCGGGCGGCAAGTCCTCGAAGAGGTTCGCGCCCCGGAAGACGCCCGTGACCGTCACGACGGTCCCCTCGACCCCCTTCGGATAGCGCACGAGCGGCTCGAGGCTCGAGCCTTTCGAGCCCTTCTTCCGCCCGGGCATGTCCGGCGCTTCGAACACCGACCAGACCTGGAACACGACTGGCCCTCCGCTCGTGGCGCCCAGCCGGAGCTCGTCGATCGCCCCGATCACCTCGATGTTCTTGTGGGCCCAGTCGGAAGCGCGGCCTGCGAAGACGTCCACCAGCTCCTGGACAGGCACGATGGCGAGGCACATCCGTTCTGCGCAGATCTCGTGAAGGGCGAGCTGGCTGTCCCACTCGCGGCGCTGTCCGGGGGTCGGCACGGTGGAGTCCTGGCCGCCGCTCCTCCCCCGCCCGGGGATCGCTTCCAGCCGGCCGATCGTGCGGATCGCCTGTCGCATCGGCCACGGCCGCGACTGCTCGTCGTCGAGCCCCCGAAACTCGGGCGATCCGTACATCGTCTCGTAGCGACTGATGGACCCGCCGCTGCCGCCCGCTGTGCGATCCCCGGCGAGCGTCGGTGGCGGTGTCGGGCGCGCCTGCGGCGCGGCGACGGGTGCATCGGAGCGCATCAGCGCGACCGCCACCGCGAGCGCGAGCGTGCGGGTCATGGCCGAGGTTGATCCTAACGCCGTTTGACGCAGCTGGCTCTCGCGATTGAGCAGGGACGCGGGTGTAGGATGGCCGGCAGTGATCGCGCTCGTCCTGTTCCTCGCCGCCCTGCCTCTCGCGACACAGGCTCCGTCCAAGCCTCAGGCTCCGCCGCCCAAGGAAACGCGCCCCAAGGTGCGGGCAATTACCGCTTTCATCAAGATCGACCGCGAGCATTCCGCGGCACTGCTGAGCGACGCGGCCAACATGCTGCGCGCCGCCCGCGCGACCTTCCAGAAAGACGGCTGGGAGGTCGAGACCATCCGCATCACCACCCAGCCGTTCCCGGACTATCTCGCGGGGCTCACGCGCGAGCAGGCGGTCGCGTTCCTGAGCGGCCTCGACGCGCTGGCGCAGAAGGAGGACTTCGCCCTGGCGATCGGGCCGGCGATGAGCCTGGACGAGGACGATCCACAGACGATGGACGTGCTGGGCGAGCTGCTCTGCAAGACGAAGCGGACCAGGGCCACCACGCTGATCGCCAGCCGCTTCGGCATCCATTGGAAAGTCGTGCGCGCGACGGCGCGGATGATCAAGTACGTCCAGGACCGCAGCCCCGACAGCCAGGGCAACTTCAACTTCGCCGCCGCGGCGATGATGCCGGAGTACGCGCCGTTCTATCCGGCGTCCTACCACACCGGCCCCGGGCACAAGTTCACCGTGGGGCTGGAAGGCGCGAACCTCGTCGACGAGGCCTTCGCGGGAGCCAAAGGCGACGCGGCCGCGGCCAGCACCCGCCTGAAGGCGGCGCTCGCGAAATACACGTCTCTGGCGGAGAAATCCGCGCTGGCGGCCGAGCAGGCGAGTGGCTGGGAGTACCTGGGCCTCGACCCCACGCCGGCGCCGCTCAAGGACGTCTCGATCGGCGCGGCCATCGAGCGCTTCACCGGCCGCCCCTTCGGCTCGAGCGGCACGCTGAGCGCGGCGCGCCTCATTACCGAGGCGGTGAAGTCGGTGCCGGCGAAGCAGGTGGGCTACTCGGGCCTCATGCTGCCCGTGCTCGAAGACTCGCGGATCGCACAGCGCTGGAGCGAGGGCGTCGTCCACATCGACAGCCTGCTTGCCTACTCGTCCGTGTGCGCCACCGGCCTCGACACCGTGCCGCTGCCCGGCGGCGTGAGCGAAGAGCAGCTCGCCCGCATCCTGGGTGACGTCGCGTCGCTCGCCTACACCTGGAAGAAGCCGCTCACGGCGCGGCTCTTGCCCGTGAAGGGCGGCGGTCCGGGCCAGCGCACGAGCTTCAAGGACCCGTCGCTCGACAACGCGGTGCTGCAGCCCCTGCCCTGAGGCCGGCCTCGAAACCCTAGCGAGTGCCTCCCGACGCGTGCGTGATCGGCAGCGCGGGGTCCGCGAGCAGCTGATAGGTGCGGAGCAGCTCCGGGCGGGCGCCGGCCTCGATGTACGCGGCCTGCGCGGCGAGCAAGGCGTCGCCGAGCCGCTGGTGGCGGCCTGAGACGAGCTCGCGCGTCAGCGCCTCGAGGTACACGTCGGCCGCCCAGTGCACGCTCAGGCTGCTCGGAGCGAGCGTGCCCACGGCGCCCTTGCCGTCGGCCTTTAGCAGCTCCTCGCTCAGAGAGTTCATGCGCGGGTGGTGGAAGAAGCCGTTCAGGCAGTCCATCGTCATCAGGAAAGGCTGCTGGGCCTGGGGCGCGAGGCGCGCGACGTCCGAGAAGTTCCAGATGTTCTCGGAGGCCCAGACCGCCGTTCCGCCGTGGCCGATGTAGGTCATCAGCGAGGCGCCGGTGTCGAAGGCCTGCGTGATCGCCGCGCGCGTGCCCGAGCCGAGCTGGCTCAGGTAGACCCGCTCCACAGACCGGTCGGCCAGGAAGGTCTCCGCGAGCCGATCGCTGTCGCTTTCGAAGTCTCCCGCCGCGTCCGCGTTGTCGGCGACGAGGACGGCGCGGCCCGTCAGGTCGAAGCCGAGGTTCTCCCAGTCGAGCACCTTGCGCACGAGCCGCTCCGCCTCGGCGACGTTCGCCGCCGGCAGGCGTCCGAGAGCGATGTCGGGCAGCAGGTCGGAGCCGTTGACGAACGCGTACTCGGGATCGGACACCGTCCAGAGGTACGTGTCGCGGATGATGACGGGCGGCACGCGATTCAGCGTTCCGGTGCCGAGGCTGTTCTTGAAGTCGTAGGTGGCGTCGCCGAGCAGGACCACGTACCGCGGCGCCCGCTCCCACGAGTGGAACGCATACTCGAGGAACGACTTCACCGCCTCGGGGTGCGCCTCGCCGTAGCCGAACTCGTCGTAGACGTCCTCGATGGCGACCGACATCGACTCGAGCCCCTGGCCTCGCCGCTGCTCCAGGAGCGGCTCCGCCGCCGCCAGGAACTCGCGAGGTCCGACGACCAGGTAGTCGGCGCGGAGCGCCCCGCGCAGGATGGACGGACCGGCCGGCTTCGCCACGACGCTCTTGACCGCCTGCGGCGAGACGGCCAGGTAGCGCCGTCCCGCCTCGGCCCGGAAGCTCACGCCGAGCGACGACGCGCGCGTGTCGACCAGCCAGCGTGCGACCGGCTCGGTCGTGTCCAGCACCATCGAGCCGAGCGGCAGCTCCCGGATCTCGGCCGAGCCCGCCGCGTGGAAGACGCCGTCGAGGCTTCCGGCCTGCGCGACGAGCTGCCGCGCCGAGCGCAGCTCGTACTTGTCGAGGAACACCTGCGAGTACTGCGCCGTCGTGTCGCCGACGTTCTCGATCTCGAACAGGTTGGCGCCCTCGACGAGCGTTCCGGGCGCGAGATCGGCATCGAGCCGGTAGGGTGTCTGGCCGTCCCAGCTCGCCTCGCCGACGGCGTTCCCGTTCACGCGGATCCTGACGTGATGGTCCGGCGACTCGGGGAAGTCCGTGCCGCCCTGCAGCCACACGCTGAGCCGCGCGGGCTCGCTCGCGGACGCGACGCGGCCGAGCTCCATCGGGTAGCTCCTGATCCAGGTGGCGAGCAGCGTGTCCCAGAGCCAGGGGCTCTCCGCCTGCAGCAGGCCCGGCAGGTACTGGACGTCCTTTTCCCACCGCTCGTCGGTCCAGGCTTCGGCGAGCGCGGCGCCGCTCGGGGCGGCGCTCGCGACGGGCATCGCAGTGCCGCCGCCGGCGAGCGAGAGCTCGTACACGAGCTCGTTGCCGTGCGGATTCACGACCGGACCCTCGCTCACGAAGAACAGCACCGAGCCGGGAGCGAACGCGCGGCGGTCGGGCTCGACGTGATGGGCCACGGTCTCGCCCTGGCGGCTCAGGCGCAGGTCGGCGAGCGCCACGCGGCCCCGCGTCCCGAAGATCTGCTCGTAGCTCACGGCCTGCAGCCCGCGCTCGCGGACCGTCAGCCGCGCCACGACGCGCGCGGCGTCCCCGTTCTTCGGCTTGCCGCCGGCGTTGCGTCCCCTGAGCGCGGCCAGGCCCCGCGATCCCCCGCGCGAGACCTCGCCCGGCTCCTGGCCGGCGAACGCGACGCGCACGCGCAGCTTGCGGGCCAGCAGGAGCCGGCCGTTCGTCCGGTCCCAGCGCAGCGGCGAGAGCTCGATCTCCGCCTTCTTCACCTGTCCCTGGAACGCCGTGTCGCCGAGCCGCGCGGGCTCTTCGGGATAGAGGCCCGCCGCGCGGAAGGCGATCCCGGCCGCGCGCCGGCGCATGCGGGGCGACAAGGTGCCGTTGGCATCCGCGAACATCGCCGCCTCGCCGACCACCGAGGGCCGCAGGCTGGTGAAGGCCACGACGTCCTGGCCGACCATCGAGACGATCCGGACCTGGCGCCCGGCGACCGCCTCGAGCCACGCCAGCTTCACCGGCAACGTCGGAGCCCCCGCGAGGCGCGTCTCCTCGAAGCCCGGGATCGAGAGGAAGACGCTGCCGTCTTCGTCCGGAAGCGCGTAGAAGCCGCCGGTCTGGAGCTCGATCACGGCTCCTCCCGCCTGGCGCTCCACGACGGTGAGCGAGGTCGCCTCGGGCTGGCCGAAGCGGAGCCAGGTCCGCGCCTGCTCCACCGGAGCGGGCACGGGCGGTGCGGCCGGATCGGCGGCGGGCGCCGCGGCCACGCCGGCCTGCGGCGTCGCGGAGACGGGCCCGTGGCGCTTCGTCTTCCCCGTCGTCTCGACGTCCTCGAGCAGGTAGTACCACGTCGACCCGTTGGCGAGCCCGGTGTCGTGGTAGGCGTACTGCGCGCCGTCGGGCGACGAGCCCAGCCCCGGAATGAGCGACGACGTGATGCGCTGCCACGGGCCGGCCTCGGACGCCGAGCGGTACAGGTGGAAGCCGAGGTTGTTCAGCTCCGAGCCGGTCTCCCACTGGAGCAGCACTTCGCCGTCGCCGCCCGTCGCCGTGAAGGACTGACAGCGTCACGGCCGTGGTCGCGGTCGGAGCGAACTGAACGACCTGCCACCCGACGTCGCAGGTGTCGGCCGTGTTCGCGCGTGTCGAGCGTCAACGTCGTCGGTGCGAGCGTCGACCGCACCGAGCAGACGCCGACGATGTCGTCGACTGCGTAAGGCGTCTTCCCCATGTTGAGGCCGCTCTCGACCTGCACCGACGCGAAGGCCACCGCCCCGTTCAGGTTGAGCTTGCGGCCGCCGAAACCAGCGACGGCCGTGGCCACTCCGTCGGCGAAGCTCGCGTCTGCCGCGCAGCACCTCGGAGCCGTCCCGCAGCTCGACGGCCTGCCAGTGGATCTCCGTGAGGTCGGCGCCGCCGATGGATCGGTCGATGCGGATCGTCGTTGCGTTGATCAGCTGGGCGCGCACCATCCTGGCGCCGATGGCCGGGCCGGCCGCGCTGGTCGTGTTGTACCCGACAAGCACGAACGTGGAGGCGGGGTTGACCGCGATCGGCAGCGTGACGTCGACGGAGAGCAAGTTTCCGGAGCATGCGACGTGCTGCCCTTCTGCACGCGAATGTCTGCGGCGTTCGTAAACTCGATCACCTGCCAGTAGATGATCCACCGGAGGCCGCTGCGTGGTGACGCGGAACTGCAGAGTTGGTCGTGCTGGTCAGCTCTCCGATGATCGGGTCGTCGTCGTCGAGGTTGTTCGTGTCGGCTTGCTGCGGGAACTTCGACCACGTGACGAAGGCCTGGTTGACCGCCGCGACGGCGGTGATCGGGATGTCGATCACGTCCCGTTCTGCGCCTGCACGCCCCGCTGCACGCTGACGCCGGAGCTCCACTGGACGACGTACCAGCGGATCGTCATCGTCCCGGGTGTCGCCTCGTTCGTGGCCCTGACGAACTCGAGGGTCGTGGCCGAGGCAATGCGGCCCGCCACGGCGGAACTCGTCGGCCGGTTGCTGTCGTGGCTCGAGTCGAAAAAGAGAGCCGACTGCGCGGGGTTGATGGCCACCGGGATCGGAACCGTCATGACGCCGTCGAGCGTTGCTGGTCGCGATGCCCGTTTGAACCGACTGGACGACGGCGGCCTGGGCAACGGACGGAGCGAGTAGCGAAGGTCGCCGCGAGTGCGGCGAGCACGACCCACCGGAATGATTGCACCGACCTTAGTTCGAGCACGAAGCTGTCCATCCCTCTCGAGCCGCCTAAGGAGCAATGCCCGTGCCTGAGGCCGATCCAGGCCTCAGCTCGCTGCAGCAGAACGACTTAGGCTCGCCGACGGGGCGTGGTTGCGTTGCAACGGCCGACCGCATTGCGGCCAGTAACCGGCCAATTCGAGGACATCCGCCGCTCGCAAGTGTGCTTCAAGTCACGCCCCCGAACGGAGTGCGAGAAGCGAACGGCCATGGGGGGTTGGATCGCGAGTGTTCAGGGATCAGTTGGAGAGCGACGCGGCGCTGGGCTGAACCAGGTCCCCCTCGCCACGCCACGACTGACGGTAGGCGTGGAAAACGATCCCTACCCGGGAGCTCTCGAGGCGTCCGGTGCCGAGAGGCTCCAGGCGCCAGCGGTCTCCCGTTCGAGCCTCGCCGGGCTCGTGCGGCGTGATGAAGAGGACGGGCTCCCTCCATCGCTCCGGAGGACTGCGCCGAGGCTGGCGACGTAGCGATCCACGACGCCGTCGAGGGCTTCCAGGACCGCCTGCTTGCGGGTCATCCGACCGTCCGTGAGCGGGTACCAGACCTCGGAGAGCGGGAAGAGGAAGTGGAGGAAGAAGGTCGACCCCGTCTCGATTGCCGCCCCCTCCTTCTCGAGCACGGCTCGCACCGCGTCGGGTGAAAAGCCGAGGCGTGCGAACCGCTCGAAGACGTGCCCCTCGTGGAACTCGGCGCTCGCCCGTTCGAGCGGATTGCTCGACCCGAAGCGCGGAAGCGTCAGGCGGGAGATGTCCGTGTAATCGACCACGAATGTCGCGGGGCGAGATCCCTCGGCACCCTTGAAGTCGAAGAGCCGCGTCGCGAGGAGTGGAGCCAGGGCGGCCTCTTCGAGGAGGATTCGGCTCGGCCGTCCGTCCCCGGCCGCCCGCGCCGCGCGCGCCATGGCCAGGGAAGCCTCGTTGGCCTCGCGAAACGCACCGATGACACGGACCTGACCGAGCACCACGACCGCGAGCACCACGACAGTCGCGAGCAGGACGAGCGGCCGGGCCGCGCGCCCCGCCGCCGGAGCCGCCAGCCTGGCGGACAGCAGGGCGCCGCCCAGGACCAGGAAGGGGTAGACCCCGTAACGCTCGAAATCGCGTGTCGAGAGCATGAACCCGGTCGCGATCTGCTGGTTCATGAGAAGCGCCGGCAGCGCGAAGCACAGCGGGGCGAGCGGCGCTGCGCCCGAGAGGCTTCGAGATGGGCCCCGAGCGAACAGCATCGTTGCCGCGAACCCCACGAGCAGGAGGCAGCCGTAGGCGATGGAAGGAGTCAGGATCGGGGCGGACGAGCGGAAGACGTGGCGGGTCGCAGACGGGAGGGTTCCGGGAGCCCAGGCTGCCGCCAGCGCCCGCAGTCCCCACACCGCCGCGTACGGAAGGATCGCGGCCGCGAGACGAAGGCCTTCGCGCCGCCGGGACCGACGAGGAGCAGAAGCACGAGCCCTGCTTCCAGCGCGAGGAGCGGCGCCGCCACGAACGCATAGGACCAGGGCAAGACCGCGTGGGAAACGGCCAGGTATGCGAGGGCGCGCCCGGCCTGCTGGCCGCGCGCGCGCCGCAGGAGATCCACCAATGCCGTCAGGTGGAGGAACAGCAGGACCAGCGTCACCTGCGGCTCCGGAGTCCGGAAAAGCGAGAAGTACGACGTGTAGTAGTCCGGGATGAGGCCGGGATACCGCTCGGCGGTAGCGGCTCGGAACGCGGCCAGGCTCCAGGGCGTGTCGGCGCTCGTCACGGCGCCGCAGCCGAAGGAAAGGCACTCCTGCCCGAACAAGAGGAGGAGCACGACGAAGACGCGCGCACCCGCGCCCGCCACGAGCCGCGTGGCGAGCGTGAAGGCTGCCAGGGCCGCGAGGAACGGGTAGACCGCGTCCGCGAGGATCATCGCCGCATCGAGCCGCCGGCCCGAGACGATGTAGAGCGCGTTCAGGGCGACGAACGACACGCCCCGGTCCACGCGTATCTGTCCCGAGAGCAGCAACCGTGCGTAGGTGTCCTCGTCGTACGCGGACTTGAACCACGCGAGCTCACCCGCGGCCATGCCGAACCACAGGTGCGGGAGGACCCCGAGCGCGGCGACGATCGTCGCGAGGGCGAGTGCGACCACCCAGTCCCGCCCGAGGGCGGAGGGGCCGGGTTCGCCGGCCCCGTTCGTCACCCTCGCTCCCCTCGGAACATCTGGAACGGGAGGAGCGGGCGCCAGACCGGGACGCGCTCGAGGATCGCCTCGAGGCGACGTCCCCAGTGGCGGTTCGTGAGGAAGGGAGGGAAGAACCCGAAGCGCTCCCTGGTGAGCCGCGTGAGGCCGGCCTCGTGCATCGCGCGGAAGACGGGACCGCGCCGCATGCGGGTGACCCCTCCATCGCCTTCCCAGGTCATGCCCGGCGTGACCGCGATCTGGAGGTAGAAGAGCGGGTTCCAGCCGTTCGGCTCGAGGAACAGGACGCGCCCCCCGGGCCGCAGGACGCGCCGGATTCCGCCGAAGCACGCGGCCATGTCGTGGACGTGGTGGAGGGTGAAGAGGCCCAGCACGACGTCGAACTTTCCTTCGAGCGCGGGCGGGGGCTCGGCGATGTCCGCGCAATGGAGGGCGATCGGGTGCTCCCCACCGGCGAAGCTCCGAAGGCGGTCGAGGAGACTCGGCGAGATGTCCATGCCCTCGACCGCGTATCCCCGCCGGGCAAGGAGCAGCGTGTAGCGCCCCATGCCGCAGCCGATCTCGAGCAGGCGTTCCTCGGGCCTCGCTCCAGCCGCCCGCAGGGCCTCGTCGAGGTGGCGGTTCAAGTACGGCGAGTCCACCGGGACCATCGAGGTCCGCTTCGACCGGTCGAAGTAGTCGATCTGCGCCTGGTTGTGGTCGCGGAAGCTCAAGGTGCGCTCCCGACTTCCCAGGGAGTCGCCGGCTCCATCGTCCGAAATCGCTCGCCGATCCGCGCCCCGACGATCGCCGGCGCGGCATCCGGCGTCCGGCGCCGTCCGACCCTCCACCGAATCACCCACGCGACGGCGCGGAGACCGCTCCGGAGGCGCCTCCAGGAGGAGTACGCGGATTCGCCGCTCGGCCTCGGGCTCCGCACGACGGGGACCGAGGCTGTGGGCAGCCCGGCACAGCCGATCATCGCGACGACGAACGGCGCTCCGTTCTCCATCGAGAGGAGGCGAGAGACCGTCGGCCGATCGAGGACGACGTAGAGGCCGGCATCGGCCAGCCCATCTCCTGCCCCGCAAAGCCGGGACAGGAGCCGCTTGAAGAGACGCGACGTCAGCAGCCGTCCGCGGGATTCGTAACGTCCGCGCCGGCCCGCGAAGACGGCGCCATAGCCCTCCTCGAGCTTCGCCAGGAGCTGCGGGATCGCCTCCGGCGGATCCTGGAGATCCGCGTCGAGGACGACGGCCCCCCGGCCACGCGCGAGGGAGAGGCCGGCCAGGACGGCGCGGTGCTGTCCCGCATTCCGGGCGAGGGACAGAACGGCCACCCGCGGATCCGACCGCGCCACGGTCCGCAGCACGTCGAGCGAGCCGAGGGGGCAGGCATCGTCGACGTAGAGCACCTCGAACTCGAGGCCGCGGCCTTCGAGGACCGTGGCGAGCCGTGAGTGGAGCTCCTCGAGCGTCTCCGCATTCCCGTAGACGGGTACGACGACGCTCAAGTCGATCCCCCGCTCGGGCTTCACGCCGATCGTCCTCGGTCCGATCGGGCGCCGTACTCGTGCCGCCGGACCCACTCCACGAATCTCGCGATCCCCTCCGCGAGAGAGTGGCGGGGAGCCCAGCCGAGGACCTCCCGAGCTCTTTGGATCTCCGCGGCGCAGTGCGCCCCGTCGTGGGGACCGAGCGGATGCTCGCCAGACCGCACACGGACCGCTCGTCCCGAGGCGCGTTCGACGAGCGCCACGACCTCTTCGTTGGCGTGTGCCTCGCCCGATCCGACGTTGATCACCTCTCCCGGGCGGATGTCGGCCACCGCGGCGAGCAGACAGGCCTCGACGACGTCGTCCACGAAGACGAAGTCCCGGCAGATCCCCGGAGGCGTCAACGAGAGCTCGCCGCCGTCGAGCGCGGCGCGGATGGCGCTCGGGACGAACCGCGTCGACGTCTCCCACGGACCGAAGACCGAGAAGAGCCGGAGCACGGCGAGCGGCCACTTCCGCTCACGCGAGAACTGCCGGCAGAGCAGCGTCGCCGCCGCCTTGGCGACGCCGCGGAAGCTCGCGGGATCCGCGGGGAGGTCCTCCCGAAGGGACGACGCGCGCGGGGGGTACTCGAGCCAGCTTCCGAGGTGGACGAAGCGCGCCACACGGGCGTTCCACGATGCCTCGAGGATGCTCGCCGTGCCGAAGACGGAGGTCCGCAGCATCTCCTCGCGTTCGGTCTCGTTCCGCGGGTGGCCGCCCGTCATCGCCGAGTGAAAGACGACGTGGGGGCCTGCCGTCGTGACCGCCGCACCGACGGCGCGCGCGTCGACGAGATCCGCTCGGTGCACGTGGATCCGCGGGAGAAGCTCTTCGATCCGCCAGAGCCGCGCCGCTGGCCTGACGATCACGTGGACTTCCGCGCCGCCCGCGAGCGCTCCGCGGACCAGGTTGGCTCCGACGAAGCCCGCGGCCCCCGTCACGAGGGCCCTTCTCCCCTGCAAGTTCATGCGGCCGCCCAGGTCCTCGGACCTCGCCCGAGATCAGACGTTCGCCCCCTCCGGCTGCCACGCGGCGATGGCCTCCTGGAGCTCCATCGCGTCCATCCGGATCCTTTCCGGCGGACGCCGGCCGGCCGCGTCGAGGGCGCTCAGGATGCTCGCGATCGCGGCGGCGGGATCCCGCCCCCGCACGTCGCGGTGGAAGGACCGCCGGAGGAAGCTGAAGCCGCAGGCCAGGCGAGCCATCTCGCCCAGGATGAGACGACACGGGATGGGGTAGCCGGCGCCGGGCAGCGTCAGCCCAGCGAACCCGAACGGCACGCGGAAGTGCCGCCTTATCGAGGAGACCGTTCCGTCGGCGATGGCCTCGAAGAGGTTGCCGCTCCGGCGGCCGATCGCGAGGTCGTTCAGGCCGACGTAGACGCGCGAGCAGGGCAGGCGTGAGAGATCTTCGAGCGTCCGCAGAGCGTCGACCGTCTCGACGAGGATGCCGACGCCCATGCGCCCGCGAACCTGCTCGAGGACCGCCTCGACCTCGCGCGGACCGCGGACCATGGGCAGAAGGATCTCGTCCGCTCCGCCGTTCGCGGCCGCCTCGACGTCGTCCTCGGTCGTCGGACCAAAGCCCTCGATGCGGCAGAGGATGCGGGCTTGCGTGGCCGCTCGCACACGTCGGAGATCCTCACGGGTGTCGGTCCCGATCTGGGTGTCGACGCCTGCCTGCCTCTCGCGCTTCCCGCGCCGCTCCCAGTCGACGACGACGCCCGCGAGCCCTCCGGGGAGGGCGGTGCGGATCGTCACCGGGTCGGTGGAGAAGAGGAAGAGGTCGAAAGGCGGGCGGGATGCGATCAGGATGGCAGATTTTCACCGAAGGCGCCGGGAAGTTCAACACACTTCTGAAGCTACGGAAGGAACGTCGCTTCACCGGCCGCGGCAAGGTCAGGAGCCGCCACGCGCTGCATGACGTCGTAGGTCTCGAACGCCGACACGTGCCGACGGCCCGGCAGCGCATCCCATTCGGGCCTGAGCGGATTCACGTACGCGTAGGCCATGGCTCCCCACGCGGCGGCGCACACCGCGAAGACCGCACCCATGCGGCCGACTGCCGCCGCCTGACTGCCGAGCCTGAGCCACAGGTACGCCCCGATCAGGTTCACCGGGTAGGCCGCGTAGAGAAACAGGTCCCAGTCGCGAAAGCCCATGACCGGACGCTTGAAGTAGGACACGGTCAGGTAGACCGCCGCGAGCCCGACCAGGACGGGAAGGTAGCCGCGTCTGCATTCGGCGAGCAGGGCGCGCCGAAGCGAGCCGTCCGTGACGCAAAGGACGAGCACGGCGACCGCGAGCAGGAGACCGAAGTACCCGTAGAGCGACCAGGTCTCGAGCCACTGCCTGGCGCGCGTCAGGCTGAGGGCGTCCGGAACGACCGAGCGCAGGCTGGCCCCCGTCGCCTCCGTGCGCAGGACGTCGGTCGCGACGTCGAGCATCCAGGGGAGAGCCCGGACGAGACGTCCCGCGTCGAGGATCAGCTCGCCTCGGACGAAACAGAGGGATCCGTAGGCCGCCGCCGCCAGGCCCAGCGTGAAGCGGCCGAACTGGCGCACGGCGAGCCTTGGATCCAGAGGCTGCGTCGCCGACAGCCGGGCGAGCGACAGCATGGCCCCGAACGCCGGCAGCAGCAGGTTCCCGATGTAGAGCAGCGACGCGAAGCCTGTCACGAGCCCGAATGCTCCGAAGCCGAGCCGCCCGTTCCCGAAACTCATGCGGGCGCTCGCCCAGAGAAAGAGGATGACGCCGAACTGTGGAACGGCGTAGATCTCCAGATAGCCGGAGAACAACAGGAGCGTTGCGGGGCTCGCCAGGACGAGCAACATCACTCGAAACGGGACCGGCCGCTTTTCGGCGATCGTGTCGAGCGTCGACGCCAGGAGCAACAGCCCAGCGCATCCGAGCCCGATGTAGGCCAGCGTGACGAACAGCGTGGCGGGCAGCACGGCCCGGAGCGGGTCGTACGCGTAGGCCAGGCCGATCATGCCGGTGAGCCAGCGTGGATTCCATCGATGCACTCCCGCCTCGAGGGAACCGACGAGCATGGCGGAGTCGCCCCAATGGAGACGAGCACGGAGCACGTAGAACACGATTCCGCTGATCGCGACCGTGCCCAGGCAAGCGAGCTTCAGGTGCGGCGTCACGGCGTTCATCAGCCCGAGCCTGCGATCGAGCCAATCGAGGAGGATGGCGAGACACACACCCGAGGCGGCGGCCGTCCAGCGGATGCTCAGCGGAAGGTCGACTGCGAGGCTGCGGGGCACACGAAGCAGCCCGGTGAGCACGCCGACGACCAGCGCCACCGCCACGATCTGCCAGGCGCTCGCCAACGGATCCGAGAGCGTCCCGAGATGGCCGAACGGTCGCTTCGACGCAGGCTCGTTCATTCCCGCACTTCAGGCCACCTGATGCCGAGACGGACCCGTTGAGACTACTCCTAACAGGTCCGGCGAGGTGCGGATGCGGCGCGCCCCGAATGAAGGACGCGCCGCGTTCCGGCTGCTACTCCGACCGCCACTTCACGTAGTCGAAGCTCCACATGTAGTTCTGGTCGAACTGCTTCGGACCATCGAGCCAAGCCCCGGTCACGCCTCCCGCAAAGACCTGGTCTCCGCGATCGCGGTACGCGATGTCCCCCGTCTGGTGATACATCCAGGCGAAGGCGGGTGCGATCAGCAGGCTGAGGTCTGCCGCACCCGGTTTCTGTGGGAAGGCCTGGATGCCATCGGGCGCCCAGTTCTGGTACCAGAACGCCCGGTCGCTCGCGACCCACGCGCGCGCCCAGAGCCAGTCGAGCGCCTTCTTGACCGCCGGCTGCACGCGCGGGTCGTGAGTGACGTCCCAATAGCGGATGAGCGCCTGCATGGTCAGCCCGACCATGAACGGCTGAATGTAGTACTGGCCGGCTGCCTGCGGGACGAGCGAGAACGTGCTGGGTGCCCGGTAGGTCTTGGAGACGAACCACTGGTCGATGTGCCCCAGCGCGTGACCCGCCAGCGTCGTCAAGCGAGCCCGTCGCGGTGCGCCGAGGTCCTCGGCGTTGACGTAGGACAGGATGCAGTAGGCGACCTCCCGGCTGTGGTTAGGAGTGACCGTGTAGTCGAGTGGAGTCGTGTCGGTGCAGTAAGCGGCGTTCTGCGACAGCAGGATCGCTGCCTGCTTGGACAAGGCATCCGAGTTGCGCTCCCAATCCATCCGGAAGCCCGACGTGAAGTTCCAGTAGCCGGGGACGTTCCCGTTGTTCCGGAGAACGTAGCCGCGGTAGATCGCCTTGGCTTTGGTCGCGCAATCGTCCCAGACCGCATTGCCCGTGTAGTCCGCGATCTGTTCGTAGACGCGGGTCGCGTCGTAGTACGTGGCACCCAGCCTCTCATCCTCGTTCAGCGCCGTGTTCGAGTACTGCAGACAGGCTTTCTGCCCATAGCTCACCATCTGCGTCTTCCACCGGGCGAGCTCCGGGATCGCAACGGCATCGGCGTCCCCGCGTGAGGGAGGGGTCGGCGTCGGCGCAGGTGTCGGCGCGGGCGTCGGCTGCGGCCCGAGCGGCACCGGCGTGGGAATCGTCGACGGCTGACGCGGCGAGGAGACCGGCCCCGGCGACGACGGAGAGCTGGGCGCGCTCGTCGAGTCCGTGGTCGTCGAGCTCGAGGCGTCGTCGGAACCCTGTGAGAACGTGCCCCGGCTCGTGGCCTGCTCACGGGTCTCGAGCAGGGCCTGGTTGTTGAAGACGCGGCGCGCCGTCGGCGCTGCGACGCCGCTTGCCGTCCCGCTGCCGCCTCCCGCTGCCGATCGCCCGGCGCGCGGTGTCGCCGCATCCGAACCTGACGTCGACTTCGAATCCCGAGCGGCGTCCCGCGCCGAGCCGCTGCCTCCGGCGGACGCCGTCGAGGGCGACGAATCGGGAATCGCGTAGGCGGCTCCCTTGCCCGTGCCCGTGGACGACGATCGGGCCGTCGCCGACTCCGGTGCCGAGGGCGTCGCCTCGGAGGTGCCCTCCGTCTGCTGCCGCTGCCATTCGAGGTGGCGCTCTGTGCGGGCTTGTCCGAGCTCGCGGCCGCGCCGTGAGCGGCCCTGCGGCGTCCTTCCGCCGCTGCCGCTTCGCCGAGCGACTGGCCGAAGGAAAGAGCCGGTGCGAGGACGCACAGCAAGGTGATGGTGTATGCCCAGGTCGTGTGACTACGCATGCGCATCGAGGGGTGCGCCTCCCTGATGTTCCGGGTTCGGCTCGGCGAGCTCGAACCCCCGCGCTGGTTGCACCCTCTCCAAGGCTGTCACTGGCAGCCGCAGCGGGCCGTACGGTTCGTAGGTTAGGCAAATTGCGTTCCCTTGTCCGTGTGCGACATCACCCCAGGGCTGGTATCTGACTGCAAACAAATCGGTTCGCCACTGCTTTCCCTACGGCGTCCCGAAAAACCGCAAGCTCGCGCTTTATGGGATCTGCACGAGCGACTGCCCAACTCCCTGGAATCTGGACTCGAAACGGGACCGGCTCGCATCCTTGCGCGAGCACATCGCTGCAGAACGGTACGATGACTCATGACTCGCCGCCTCCTCCTGCCTCTGGCAGCCACGGTCGCGGCCGCGGGATTCTGTGGCTGGCCGTACACCAGCGCCGACGCCGACCCTTCGCCGGCGAACGCTCGCTTCCTGGGCTGGGCCGCGACGCCGCCGATGGGTTGGAACAGCTGGGACGCGTTCGGCACGACCCTCACCGAGGCCCAGGCCAGGGAGCAGGCGGACTTCATGGCCGCCCACCTGCTTCCCCACGGCTGGCGGATCCTGACCGTGGACATCCAGTGGTACGAGCCGGGTGCGAGCGGGCATTCCTACCGGGCCGACGCGCCTTTGACGATGGACGAGTGGGGTCGGCTTCTCCCGGCGCCGAATCGCTTCCCGTCAGCGGCGGGCGGAGCGGGCTTCCGGCCTCTCGCGGACTACGTCCACGCCAAGGGCCTGCAGCTCGGGATCCACCTGATGCGCGGGGTGCCGAGGCTTGCCGTCGCGCGGAAGCTGTCCGTGAAGGGAACGTCGGTGACTGCCGCGGAGATCGCCGACCCGGCCAGCGTCTGTCCGTGGAATCCGGACATGTTCGGCGTCGACATGGCGAAGCCGGGCGCGCAGGCGTACTACGACTCGGTCTTCGAGCTGATCGCGTCCTGGGGCGTCGACTTCGTGAAGGTGGACGACATCAGTCGGCCGTATCACGAGCACGAGCCTGAGATCGAGGCGATCAGGCGCGCCATCGACCGCACGGGTCGGCCGATCGTCCTGAGCCTTTCGCCCGGCGAGACCGCGCTGACAGCGGCCGATCACGTGCAGCGACACGCCAACCTGTGGCGCATCAGCGACGACTTCTGGGACACGTGGCCGGCGCTGCTTTCGCAGTTCGGCAGGCTCGCGCGCTGGAGCCCTCACCGCGGACCGGGCCACTGGCCCGACGCCGACATGCTGCCGCTCGGCGTCCTCGAGCTGGGACGGCGCTCGACGCGCTTCACCCCCGACGAGCAGCGCACGCTGATGACGCTGTGGTCGATCGCCCGCTCGCCGCTGATCCACGGCGGCGACATGACGAAGACGGACGCGGACACGCTCCGGCTGCTGACGAACGACGAGGTGATCGCCGTCGACCAGCACAGCGAGGGCAATCGGCCGTTGTTCGACCACGATGGCCTCGTCGCCTGGATCGCGAACGTCCCGGGCTCGCCCGACCGCTACCTCGGGCTCTTCAACACCCGTGACCGCTTCCCGCTCGACCTCCGGACGCCCGCCTTCGCGAGCCCGCTGGTCACGCGGGCGACACCGGGACACGGGGTCGAGGTCGACGTAGACGTGCGCGGCCGTGCTCGACTGGTGCTCGTGGCAGAAGGCGGTGAGGACGGCACCGGCTGGGACCACGCGCTCTGGACCGAGCCCCGCCTGGTGATGGACGACGGGACCGAGCGGAGACTCACGGACGAGCGCTGGGTGCAGGCGACCGCCGGCTGGGGCGAAGTGTCGACCGAGCGCTCGCCCAGCGGCGGCCCGATGCGGGTCGACGGGCGGGCGGTTCGTTACGGCATCGCGGCGCACGCCCGGTCGCTGATCGAGTACTCGCTTCCGTCATCGGCTTCCCGCTTCCGCGCCTTCGCTGCCGTCGACGACGGCGCGCTGACCCAGCCGACCGGCGCCACGGCGCTCTTCTCCGTCTACGCGTTGCCGCCCGCGCCCCCCGCGGATCCAGCCGGCGCGCCGATCAGCGTCTCGCTGGCGGAGCTTTCGATCTCGGGCCGCTGCCGCGTGCGCGATCTCTGGACGCACGCGGACCCTCGCTCCCGTCGAGCGCGAGCTCGTTGCGGTCGTCCCGTGGCACGGCGCAAGGCTCTACCGCCTGTCACCTGCAGCTATTGAGCTCGGCAAGGCTGTAAGTTGGAGCCGGCGGTCAGGATTGAACTGACGACCTGCTGATTACGAAGAGCCGTCGAGGCCGAGCAGCAGCACGTACCAGCACGTAACGTGCTGAATCCTGGCGAATCGTCGGCTCCAGACAGACGGTGACGCACGGTACGTGCTGGTGTTTCGTGACCAAGCCGTGACCAACTCGCAGGCGCTCGGCTCGGGACCGTTCCTTCAGTGCCGAGACATCGGCTATTCCCAGTCGAGCCGATGCTCCGGCCGAGCCGACGCCTGCAACCTCATGCGGCCTTCCGCTAGCAGGCGCGGCATCTCTGAAAACAGGTCGCTCGGCCATTCGCTCGCGGTGAAGCGCTCGGTCGCTCCGACACTCACCCAGCGGTTGCGACCTTCCCGCTTTGCGATGTACAGGCAACGGTCCACGAGGCTCAGCACCTGCTCCCAGGGGCCGGCCTCGGGCGAATCGACGAGCAGCGGGTAGAACGCGAATCCGATTGAGCAGGTCAGCTTCAGGGGCACATCAGCGCCGACTTCAAAGTTGTGGCCTTCGAAACCCTGGCGGAGGCGCTCGGCGAGCAGAGCTGCGTCGCGCCGGCTGGTGTTTCGAGCGACGACCAGGAACTCCTCGCCCCCCCACCGGATGACCGTGTCACTTGCCCGGGTCAGCTCGCGGAGTATGGCGGCGGCTTCCTTCAGGACCGTGTCGCCAGCCTGGTGCCCGTGCCGGTCGTTGACCTCTTTGAAGTGGTCGAAGTCGAGCAGGAAGAAGACCAGGTCGATGTTCTGAGCGATGCGCTCACCTTTCGAGGCCCGCCGCTCGCGGTGCGTCCGTACCGACTTGGCGGCATCCGTGGGCATGCACACGTTGAGGTAGCGGCGGTTCCAGAGCCCGGTAAGCGGATCCGTCAGGCTCTGAATCTGCAGCTGCGTGTTCGCGGCGCTCAGCTGCTGGCTGGTCCGCCGCGACCGGTGGACGAGCCAGGCGAGAAAGGAGTAGGACGCGAAATGGTTGGCGCCGGTCCAGAGCCGCAGGCCCAGGTGGTCCCAGGACCCGGCGTTCGAGACGCTCGCTATCACCCAGTCGACGGCTGTCCCGAAAGCCGCTGCGATGCCCCAGCGCAGGCCGCCTGCCCACGCGGCCAGCGCGACCGGGACGAAGTACAGGCCGCCAAAACTGAGCTCGGTCGGTGTGTTGGTCTCGAGGTATCCGAGTGACAGCACGAGAGCGGCGCTTATGGCGAGCGCTGTCGCGACCGGAAGCCCGGGGGCGGGGGTCCCGGGCTCGGGATCGACCGGCATACCGGAAATGCTGTCCTGCGTCACGCGAGGCCAGGATTATGGCATCGTGCCGGCAAGGTCCGACCAGCAGTTGAATCTCCACAAGTCCCACCGAAGCATTCGGGCGGGCGATGAACGGCCATTCGCGGCACGCGGTACAGCGTACGCCTCGCACCGCTTGCGTGCCGCGCAGGCCGCCCTCTAACGCGATCAAGCTCTCCGAGCCTGCCACTTGACCCTCAATCACCACAGCCGATCCGGCCGCCCTTGAGGCCGTTCACGCCTTCCTCCGTTTCCAGATCACCGACCACGGAACGGGAGATCCGACCGACTCGGCGCGATGAGAGCCATCGCACTTGCGCGCTTCGCCGGCGTCAGCACCGACACCCTTCGCCTCTACGAGAAGAAGGGGCTCTTGCCCAGGCCCGCCCGATCGGCGAACGGCTACCGGGAGTACGCGGAGGCCGCGTGCGCGCGGGTGCGACTCGTCCGTCAAGCCGTGGCGCTCGGCTTCACGCTCGACGAGCTAGCCGCATCCTTCGCGTCCGTGACGCCGGCGGAATCCCTGCCGCGGCGTGCGCGAGCTGGGCGGCGAGAAGCTGGCATTGCTGGACGCACGGCTCGCAGAACTCACCCGGGCAAGAGAACAACGCCTGGCTGCTGTCCTCGCGCGCTGGGATTCGATCCTGGCCGCGACACCAAAAGGTGCGCGCGCCGCGCTGCTTGACGCCCTGGAGGGCTTGGTCGAAGCCGGCGCGCCGTCGCCGTTCGTCCCTCCTGGAATAAGACGCCCGCGAACTCGCTCGTAGGCCGGCGCGCGGCTCGACAGGCTTAGCGGCTAGAAGCCGATAGCTTGGAGCCGGCGCTCGGGATTGAACCGAGGACCTGCTGATTACGAAAACCCCCCAAGGGCTCAGCAGCAGGAGCTACCAGAGCGTAACCTGCTGAATCTCAGCGATTCATCGACTCCGAACGGCACGGTGCATCACGGTTCGTCACGGTGTTTCGTGACCAGGCCGTGACCAAGAGTGACGACCGCTGGGCAACGAAGGCTCGCCCGAGCCACCAATCTGCGCCATGCGTGAGCCAACTCCCCGCCTTGGCGTCGGCGGCAAGGATCGCTTCGTGTCCACGTCCGCGGGGCGACGGGCCCCGCGGTGGCTCCTGGCGCCCAATACGACCACAACGAGTGCGGACGGGGGACTATGCATTCCATTGACTCCCCTCCGGGCCCGCGCCTAGGCTGGGCTCAAAGAGACAAGGAGACGACCATGGCTGTGACCGTCAAGAAGATCACGCTCTGGCGCGGCAAGATCGACAACCGACCGGGCGCACTCGCCGCCGTCCTCGAGCCGCTCGCGCAAGCGAAGGTGGACCTGCAGATCCTGATGGGATACCGCGAGCCCGGCGTGAGCCAGGCGGTGGTGGAGCTCTACCCCGTCGCCGGCGCCAAGGCCTCCGCGGCTGCTCAGCGCGGTGGGCTCGGCGCGGCGAGCGCGACGTCGCTGCTCGTCAGCGGCGACAACCGGCCCGGCGTCGGCAACCGGATGGCGAGCGCCCTCGGCGAGGCCGGCATCAACATCAACTTCCTCGTGGCCCAGGCCACGGGCCGGAAGTTCTCGATGGTGGCGGGCTTCGACAGCGAGGCCGACGCGACGCGCGCGTCGGCGCTGATCAAGAAGGCGGCGAAAGGCTAGGCGCCCGACTCGAGAAGTCCGCCTGGACGAACGTCCAGGCGATCCGGTCGACTGCCGCTCTCTCGGACGCCTTCACCGGGACGACTCGCTGCCGGGCGGTGACGTGCGCTGGTGACAAGCTCACTCGATACCACACTCTGACGACCTCGTTCTGGCGGCTGGATTGCCCGACTCGACCCACGCCCATCCCACGATGCCGGTCTCAGCGTCTCGTTGCCCTCAAGACAGGCGCAGTGGGCCGATGGTGGCTCCCTCCAGTCACGCCCCTCGTGATGCGCTCGTGTGGCGGCGCAGCGGCGGGACAGAGGGCTGGCGGAGCATCCGGATGAGATCCACATTTCCCCTTTGCCGCAGCCGTAGCCTGGGCAGCAGCCGGAGAGTCTTCCTTGACGATTCCCTGAGTGGGCTGGCGTGCTGCCGCAGCCCTGAGACGCGAAGGGCCGGCGTAGACAGCACTTGGCGATAGGAGGGAGCTATCCTTCACGAGAAAGGGGCGGTCCGATGGCCAGGCGCATTGAACGGGACGAGGAGCAGCGTGCGTATGCGGCGTATTTCCGGTTCGCAAAGGGTCATCCGGTAGATCAGCTGGCCGCCGCCCTCTCGGGTATGGCGAAGTACAAGGGACTGGAGTACGTCGTGCTCAGGGACGCCTCCCGAACGCTGGCGGTCTACCGCATCAAGAACGACGGCCATCTCCATCGGCTGAAGCGGTGGCCCGCTGCGCTGGACGAGGACTAAAGCACGTGGCTCGTCACGCTCCAGCCGGGTCAGCGCTGCCACGGTGCTGCCGCGAGGCCAACCTGGTTTCCCTGTCGCGTCGGGGTACTGCGTCTGGGCGTACTGGCTCTGTGTCGCAAGTGACAGCGGCAGGAGTCCGAGGCATCCGGTTCGAGGGGACGCCGGATCTCTGTCAAGCCCGTTGACCGGGCTCGTCGTCATCTCGCCGAGCCACGCCTAGGGCAGCACGCCGCGTGAGCCAGCACCTCGCCGGCCTGCCGTCACTTCATGATGTACGAGCCGTCCTTGGCCCTCACGATGGTCCGGCCTTTGATCTTGAGACGGCGTTCGATTCGCTGCAGCCTCATCTCGATTTCGGTGAACCTAGAACCCCTGAACACAACGTCATACGTGGCAGCGTCTGTCGTCTTCTTCGGCTTAGCGACTCTGGCCATGCCCGGATCATACCTAGCGCACTTACAACGAGGCCAGGTGATTCCACCGCTCGTGCGCGAGGTGGTCTAGCTTCCACTACAGACGATGTGGAGTTGACCCGATTCCGTAGGCAGCCCCGCTATGCTGCCGCTCCGGCAGCGTGTTGGCTTTCGTAGTCCATTTGCCGCGAGCACCACGGACGTATCAGCATAGTTGCCGGTCCCGACGCGCAGACCATGGCGCTTTAGGCCACCGAGTTCATCCGCCTAGCCTATCAGGCTGATCGTGCGTGTCCCCGCGCGCAGCATCCTCGTCCGACTCGGGTCGGCCGTCAACACCGCGCTGTAGTCCCGCGTATTGCGCGGGATGCGACCTTAGCTTGAGCCAGTAGGGTGGCGCCTGATCTCGCGGAGGAGCCAGGCCTTCGCGGTCTTCCAGTCTCGCATGACGGTCTCGGGGGAGACGTTCAAGACCTCCGCCGTTTCCTCGACGGTCAGGCCGCCAAAGAATCTCAGCTCAACAACCTGGCCCATACGCGCATCGAACGTTGCCAGTGCGCTGAGCGCGTCGCTGAGGGCGACGAGGTCGCGCTCCTTCAAGTCCGGCAACTCTTGCACGTCATCGAAATTCACGTGAACTGCACCGCCACCACGTTTCTGGCGTCGCCGGTTGCGGGCGGACTCCACCAGGATCCGTCGCATCATCTGCGCCGCGACAGCGAGGAAGTGCGCGCGATCCCGCCATTCGACTCGATTGACGTCGATCAGCCGCAGGTACGCCTCGTTCACCAGCGACGTCGCCTGCAGCGTATGATCGGGCCGCTCCTGGCGCATATAGCGCCGTGCGAGACGGTGCAGTTCCTCATAGACCAGCGGGACCAGGCGCTCGAGGGCGGATCCGTCGCCCTGGCTCCACGCTCGGAGGAGCTCAGTGGGTCCGCTGTCGGAGTTCGGCGACATGACAGTTTTTCCGGTCGGATGGCGCCTATATGACCAGAGGGATGTTATACCGCAGCGCCCCGGGTTCGATACCCGAGCATCCAGGAGTCCGATATGAACCAGCCTGTGATGGACCGTTGGACGGCGGTCAAACGCATTCATCAGTCGGCTCTCGATAAAGACGCGTCCGAACGCACAGCGTTCGTTGACGAATCATGCGGCGGTGACGAAACGCTGCGCCGCGAGGTGCATTCGCTTCTCGCGTACGCGGCCGATGCCGAATCGTTCCTGGAGCGGCCGGCAGCGGACATCGCGCCCACGCCGCCCAGCGAGTCGCATGAGACGACGCTCGTCGGCAGAAGCGTCAGTCACTACCAGGTCCTGTCGCTGCTCGGTGCCGGCGGAATGGGAGAGGTCTATCTCGCGCGCGACTCGCGACTGGACCGGACCGTCGCGCTGAAGATCCTGCCCGGCGAGCTGGCCACGGACCCGGAGCGCATGCAGCGGTTCGCCATTGAAGCGAAGGCTGCATCCGCTCTGAACCATCCGAACGTTGCAACCATCTACGACGTAGGCGAGAGCGACGGTATCCACTTCATCGTCATGGAGCACGTCGAAGGAGAGACCATTGCGGTGAGAATCGGCCGTCCGTTGACACCGTCGGAAGTTGTCGATATCGCCGTGCAGGCCGCGGACGCGTTGGACGTTGCCCACGCCAAGGGCATCACGCACCGTGACATCAAGCCAGCCAACCTGATGCTGACGCACCGCGGTCACGTGAAGGTGCTCGACTTCGGCGTGGCGAAGGTGAACCGCAGCGAGGAGGTCGGTCCGAATGGTGACTGGACCGTTGAACCGGTGACTGCGGTCGGCAGCGTCGTCGGGTCGGGGCCGTACATGAGCCCTGAACAAATCGTGGGTGGCGATGTCGACCCGCGTAGCGACGTGTTCAGCCTGGGAGTCGTCATCTATCAAATGGCAACCGGGCAACGCCCGTTCTCCGGATCGACGCGGGCGGAACTGATGGACCACATCCTTCATGCCGCTCCGGAGCCGATGATGCGGCTCAACCCGGCTCTCCCGTCGGAGCTGGAACGGGTCACGCTCAAGTGTCTCGACAAGCGACCCGACGACCGCTACCAGTCGGCGCGCGAGCTGTTGACCGACCTATGGCCGCTGAAGCGTCAGCTCGACGCGAACGCCGCTGGAACGATGCCAGATGCAGTGCGGTTCGAGCTCCTGAGGCGGGCTGGCTCGGAGCCAGGCCCCGCCGCCCTCAAACCCGCAGTCGCCGACGATACCTCGATCACCGATGCGGCCCGTTCATCGGAAGCATCGGAGCTCGTTACCCGCGGTTGGGCGCATCTGCGCTCGGCGTCTTTCTTCGAGCTGGCCGACGCCGTCTCGGCGTTTCAGGCCGCGACGGTGATCGATCCAACGTTCGCCGCCGCATACGCTGGCCTGGCGCACGCGAAGGTTGATCAGGCGACCAATCGCCACGTGCTCGTCGAAGCGTTCGGCGAGGCCAAAGCCGCAGCGCTTCGCGCGGTTGCGTTGGACCATGAAAGCGCCGACGCACAGGCGGCGCTGGGACTGGTGATGCTCGTGGCAGAGTGGGATTGGATCGCCGCCGAGCGAAGCTTCCAGCGCGCCCTGGCCATCAACCCGAGTCACGCGGAAGCGTACCTCCACTACGGCACCTTGATGGAAGCGCTCGGCGACCTGGAGCGCGGGTTTCAGCTGAAACTGCAGGGTTTGGAATGCGACTCGACGTCGGCGCTCGCCCACGTCCAGATCGCCGGCTCGTTCTGGAATCAGCGCCGGTACGACGACGTGATCGTGTGGGCGAACAAGGCGCTCGATCGCAATCCACACCATCTGCTCGCTCGTGAACTGCTCGCGGCCGCGTATTGGAAGATGGGCGATCTCGAGCGGGCGCGTAAGCTGCTGTCAGATTGCATACAACCCGATCTTGGCAATGAGGGAGTCTTCCTCGCGTTTCGCTTCGCGCAGGCTGGAGACCTCGACGCGGCCTTCGAGCAACTTCAACGCTTAATCGACGCGCGCGACCCTGCATTGATTCATCTCGCCGTGGCGCCTCAGTGGGACAGCTTGCGCGCGGATCCGCGGTTCAACGAGTGCCTCGCACGGATGAAGCTGCGGCCCGTCTTGTGACCCAGCGTCGCGGAAGGCTGATCCTCGTGCCGGCTGTGATCACGCTCGCCGTCACGTTGTTGCGTCTCGTCGGGGAGTTGCAGGGCTGGTCGCCTGCCCTGTTCAACCGGGGCGACAAGGCGTGGAGCCCCGCGCTCGTCGGGATCGTGTGGCTGGTCCCGGTGTTCGGCGCCTGGTTCGGATGGACCAGCCCTGACCAAACGGCCGCGAGCGCCTGAACTGACGGCGTCTAAGTTACTGAAGGACTGGAGCCGGCGCTCGGGATTGAACCGAGGACCTGCTGATTACGAAGAGCCCTCAGAGCCGAACAGCAGAACCTACCAGCACGTAACGTGCTGAATCCTGGCGAACTCTCGGCTTCAGACAGCACGGTGATGCACGGTACGTGCTGGTGTTTCGTGACCAAACCGTGACCCGGACGGCGGCGCGCTCGGGCGACGGTCTGGCGCATCGCGGTCGAGCCGACTGCTATCATCCGCCCACCAAGCCCGACACATGCCCGTAGAGCTAGGCGCACGGTTCGGCCCCTACGAGATCCTCGGCCAGATCGGGAGCGGGGGGATGGGCGAGGTGTATCGAGCCCGTGACCCCCGGCTCGGCCGAGAGGTGGCGATAAAGCTCCTCCCGCAAGGCTTGGTCGATGATGGCCACCGCCTGGCACGCTTCCATCAGGAGGCCCGAGCCATCGCCGCTCTCTCGCACCCCAACATCCTCACCGTGTACGACACCGGCCAGCAGGACGAGAAGCACTACGTCGTAACGGAGCTTCTTGAGGGAGATACCCTCCGTTCCAAGCTCCGCCTGGGGCCAATCGGGGTCCGCAAAGCCTCTGACTACGCGAGCAGAATCGCCGAGGGCCTTGCTGCGGCGCACAACAAGGGCATCGTTCACCGCGACATCAAGCCCGAAAACCTCTTCCTGACCAAGGATGGGCGGCTGAAGATCCTTGACTTCGGTCTCGCGGTGCTGATGCCAGAACTCGACGCTGAGAATCTGGCCAGCGTTCCGACGCTTGCGCGCCTCACCAACCCAGGAATGATCGTCGGCACTCTCGGGTACCTGGCACCTGAACAGGCGCGTGGCGGACCCACCGACCACCGTGCAGACATCTTCTCGTTAGGGGCCGTGCTGTACGAGATGCTCACAGGCCGCCACGCCTTCCAGGGTACGGGGGCTGTGGAGTTGCTGAATTCGGTCCTGCACGACGAGCCCCCTCCGCCTTCGCAAGGCGATCCTCACATTCCGGAGGCGCTCGACGTGGTAGCACTCCGGTGCCTGGCGAAGGATCCCGCTGATCGCTTCCAGTCGGCGCGCGACCTGGCCTTTCACCTCACGAGTCTGAGCGGGTCGCTCAGTCGCGGAAAAAACCAACTCCCCTCGCGCCCACCCCGTCGTTGGTTGCCGTACGGCGCGAGCGGCGTCGTGGCGCTCGCGCTGCTTTCGGGGGCCTACGAGATCAATCGACGCTTCTGGGCCTGGGCCCACGGGCCGATACCGGTGTCGTTTCAACAGCTGACCGACCAGCCTGGCGAGGAACGCCAGGCGCAGATCGGACCTGGTGGCGCCAACTTCGTCTTCGTGGGCGACGCCGCGGGCAACCCCGACATCTACCAGCAGCGGGTAGGCGGGCACAACCCGGTCAACTTGACGCCCGATAGCCCAGAGGCCGACACGGCGCCCGCATTCTCGCCTGACGGCGAGCGGATCGCGTTCCGCTCCGAGCGCGACGGCGGCGGCATTTTCGTGATGGGTTCGACCGGCGAGTCGGTGAAGCGCCTGACGGAGTTCGGCTACGACCCCGCCTGGTCGCCCGACGGCAAGCAGATCGTCTTTTCGGATCACTCGGGCGCGTCGCCATGGTCGCGCAGCGGGCCCGCCCACCTCTGGCTCGTACCGTCCTTGGGGGGTGAGGTGCGGCAACTTACGAACGGCGGCGATGCCGTGCAGCCACGCTGGTCGCCAGGCGGCGAGCGAATCGCCTTCTGGGGGCTCAAGGAAGACAGCGGCCAGCGTGACATCTGGACGATCCCGTCCGAAGCGAGCGGCGAGCCGGCGCGAGTCGCGGTGACGACCGACGCGCTGATGGACTGGAACCCAGTCTGGTCGCCCGACGGCCGCTACCTCTACTTGTCGTCCGACCGCGGCGGGCCGATGAATCTCTGGCGAGTGGGGATCGACGAGGCGTCCGGACGTACGCGCGGCGAGCCCGAAGCCGTCACGACGCCGTCGCGCACGAGCGGCTCGATCAGTTTCGCGCGACGGCAAGCTGATGATGTACGTGAGCTCCGACCGGCGCTCCAGCATCTTCCGCGCAGGCATTGATCCAGCGACCGGCCGCGTGATCGAGCCGCCGCAACCGGTGTTCCGGGGCTCGCGAGTAATCTACACGCAAGACCTGTCGCCAAACGGGGAGTGGATCGCCTTCGCAACGCTCGGGGGCCGCGAGGATGTGTTCCTCGTCAAGGTCGACGGCACCGGCTATCGGCAGATAACCGATGACTCCGCCCACGACCGAGGCCCCAAGTGGTCGCCGGACGGCACCCGGATCGGTTTCTACAGCGACCGCAGCGGCCGCTACGAGACATGGACGATCCGGCCAGACGGCAGCGGCGTCGAGCAGCTGACTAAGACGACTGGCATCGCCCGAACCGAGGTCGTCTGGTCACCTGACGGCAAGAAGATCGCCACCAACGACAGCGTGAAGACCTGGATCCTGGACCTGACGCGGCCGCTCGACCAGCGCCAGGCCGAGGCGTTGCCCCAGCTCGAGGGCGGCCACGCGCTACAGCCCCGCTCGTGGTCGCCGGACGGGACCATGCTGGCCGGCAGCCTCACCTTCTATTCGACTCCCAGCAGCGTCACGCTGCTGTACTCCTTTGCCACCAGGAACTATCGCCCCCTGCCGGAAGGCGGCTGGCCCGCCTGGATGCAGTGACAGCCGGCGGCTGCTCGTGGCGCGCTACGACAGGATCGTGTTGGTAGACACCCGCAGCGGGCAAACGAAACCTGTGCTCACCGCGCGCCCCCAAGGGATCAGCCTGTCGCACGACGACCGCTGGTTGAGTTACATCCAAGACGAATCCGACTCCGACGTTTGGCTAGCTACCTTGGAACTCCAGTGACCTTAATGCCCCGAGGTTTGTGTGCGAAGGTCTGGAGCCGGCGGTCAGGATTGAACTGACGACCTGCTGATTACGAACTCCTTCAGGGCGAACCAGCAGGAGCCACCAGAACGTAACCTGCCGAATGTCAGCGATTCATCGTCCTCGAACGGCACGATGGCTCACGGTGCGTCACGGTGTTCCGTGACCAAGCCGTGACCATGGCTCCCCAGTACTGGCTGGGGTTCAGCCATTACGGCGACGGTTGAGCCGCCGGGAGCATTGACTCCCGTCTTGTGGTGGCGCTCGCTGGGATGCTGTTGACCAACGGAGGTGGAGCAAATGATGAGAACGTTGACCGGCATCGTGGCTGTCGTTTCGCTACTCCTTTCGGGGAGTGCAGCCCAGGCTGCCGAGGCCGTGCTGTCGTTTCACGCGACGCTGCAGCTGACCGAGGGTTGCCCCTCGAATTCCGAGCAGTGTCAAGGATTCCTGGCTTGGGTGGACGCGTGCCAGGCGCAAGGCTACGACTCGGGGTTCCAGGCCGTGCGAAAGGGGCACGCGACGCTCATGGGCCAGGTCACAAGCTTCGAGCAGGGATGCCTGGACCTTCCGGAGCCCGGCCAGCCCGCTCTCCTGCGCTCGTACGTGCAGCTGACGATTACCGCCCGGCACGATGACACTCTCAAGTTCTTCGCCGCGGTAATGTTCGACGTCGCCCAGGGGAACACCCCGGCAACAGGCACGTTCTCGATCACTGGCGGCACCGGACGCTTCGCTGGCGCTCTCGGCAGCGGCACAATTGGAAACGTCGCGGTCGCGGGAAACCCTGGCGCGATCATCTACCAGGACGGCTTCCTCCGGTTGTCAGGCGGTAACCACTAGGTGTCCCCGGGGCGCCCACGGACCGCTGCTAGGCGCGATCCCTCTATGAAAACCCAACCACTGACGCGTCGGTCGCGTCCTGTGGAGAGTCACGGGCGCCCCGGCTTGTTCCTCTGAGACGACGTGGGCCGGCTGCTCCCCCAGGGCCGGCCATTCGTGTCTCGGCGTTGGGAAGACGTCGCCATCGTATTCGGGCCTGGTCAAGCCCATCGCGACTCTTCCTGATTCGCTATTTCTTTGCGAAGCAGTACAGGGTGCTGGGCGTTCGGATGTAGATCCGATCCCCGGAGATGGCGGGAGTCGAGAGGATGGGCTCGCGAGGGAGCCAACCGACTCGACCTCCCACTCCGGCATCGAGGTTCTGGTGAACTGGGTACCGCCGAATTGATTGAGTGCCCGGGCTGCCGCCCTGCACATTACTCAGCGCGCTGGGAAAGTCTGGAGCCGGCGCTCGGATTTGAACCGAGGACCTGCTGATTACGAATCAGCTGCTCTACCGCTGAGCTACGCCGGCTGCGTTCGCAGGGAGCCGGCTCGCGAAGAGACCGGCAAACGCGAATCGTAGCAGAACGCTGAAGGTCGCTCAACGACGCTGAGCGACGCGCAGGTGCTCGTTCCACGACGCTGCGTCGCACACCACACGAACGGGCTGACGCGCACGCAGCACAAACGTGAGCGCTTCGCTGCGCGGATCACGGAGTCCGCGTCGTCGCATCTGCAACGCGGCATGAGGGCTGCAGCACACCGCGCGACATGAAGAATGCGTCCGAAGACGGGACAGCGAGGCGTCCCCGAGGACCAAGGACTACCGCCAATATCCATGTAATGGTGTCTAGCTCACCGCCAGACCACCAGATGTTGTGGTCCAGCTGATGGACTACAAAAATCTCTTGCAACGAAGCCAAGTTAGACAGATAGTGTTGAGGCATTAAGCGAGGTCCCAGTAATGGTATTTGGCTGCGTCAAGGGTTTTTCGGCGGACCGCGTGGCGGTTGTCGCTCTTCTGACCATCTCGCTCAGCGGTTGCCAGGCGCTCAAGGACGTATTGCCAACCAAGCCGACTGAGCCGACTCCGGCGCCGACCCAGTCGCCTCTCGCGATTCCCGTGGTGATGCCGACACTCGGAGCGCCGGCGCCGGCTCCGACGCCCACGCCGGCGCCTGGCAGCGACCCGACGCCGGCCCCCGCGCCGCCGCCCTCCGGCGGCTCGTGCAAGCTGCCTCCCAGCAGCAATCCCAACGCGCCCTGCTCGATGCAGTCGCCCTCGTTCCTCGGCGCCGTGGACAAGGCGATCACGCAATTGACCGAGCAGCAGCCCTCGATCTTCGACTTCAACCAGAAGACCTGCGAGAACTGCTTCTACGTCAAGAACGAGGGCGCCTTCGTCAACGGCGTGATCAAGAACCTCAACGCCGCGGGCTACTGCGCCTACTACGACGGCGAGGAGCTGGCCGTGAAGAACTCGAACTCCTTCAACGAGCAGTACGACATCCTCGTCTCGTCGGGGCACATCCGCCGCGGCGCCGGGTCGTACAGGAGCACCTGCAACCCGTCGTGGTTCTGAGCCGGAGCGCGCGGGGCTAGCTGGTCCGTTCGCCCCTCGCCGCCGTCCACCCGATCTGATATGGTCGCGGGCAGCGAGCAGGTCTCGCAGGTCCTCGTGTCCAGCGCCCCTCCCACGGCCGATTTCCTCGCCCAGCACGCGAGCATCCTCGTGTTCCTCGCCGCCGTCGTCGGTGCGCTCCTGTTCGCGCTCGTGCTCTGGAGTGCGCTCAGGCCCTCGCGCCACTCCGAGGAGAAGCTCACGACCTACGAGTGCGGCGAGGACCCCGTCGGCGGCGCCTGGGTGCAGTTCAACATCCGCTTCTACGTCTTCGCGCTGATCTTCGTCGTCTTCGACGTCGAGGCCGTCTTCCTGCTGCCGTGGGCCACGGTGTTCCGCGAGCTCGGCGTGATCGCCTATCTCGAGGGCGTCGTCTTCATCGCGATCCTGGTGGTGGCGCTCGCGTACGTGTGGCGCAAGGGCGACCTCGCGTGGGTCCGCCCGGAGGACCGGGCTTGAGCGATCCCGCCCCCGTGCGCGGGCTGCTCCACGACCGCTTCGAGGACGGGCTCATCGTCGCGAGCGCCGACCAGCTCATCAACTGGAGCCGCAAGAACAGCATCTGGTTCATGACCTTCGGGCTCGCCTGCTGCGCGATCGAGATGATGGCGACGGGGGCCAGCCGCTACGACCTCGACCGCTTCGGGATCATGCCGCGCGGCACGCCGCGCCAGAGCGACCTGATGATCGTCGCCGGAACCGTCACGCTGAAGATGGCGACGCGCGTCAAGCGGCTCTACGAGCAGATGGCGGAGCCCAAGTACGTGCTGTCGATGGGCTCGTGCGCGAACAACGGCGGCCCCTACTGGCGCCACGGCTACCACGTGCTGAAGGGCGTCGACGAGGTGGTGCCGGTGGACGTGTACGTGCCCGGCTGCCCGCCGCGGCCCGAGGCGCTGCTCTACGGCCTGCTGAAGCTGCAGGAGAAGATCCAGGAGGACCGCGTGCTGCGCAAGCGCGCGCTCACGGTCGGCAGCCTGGCCGGGGCGACTCTCGACGGCGCGGCCGACGCGCCGCGCGGGACGAAGGCCTGAAGCGATGGACGCCGAAGAGATCCACCACGTCCTCGTCAAGCGCTTCGGCGACGCGATCGTCGGGGCGACGCTCGACGCCGCGACGCCCTTCGCGATCGTCGCGCCGCACCGGCTGCTCGAGGTGGCGGCGTTCTGCAAGAACGACCACGCGCTCGCCTTCGACAACCTGATGTGCCTCTCGGGCGTCGACTACCCGAAGGAGACGCCGCCGCGGCTGGAGGTGGTCTACCACCTGTTCTCGCACTTCCACTTCCAGAGCTTCGCCCTCAAGGTGCAGCTGCCGCGCGACAGCCCCGCGGTCGCGTCCGTCGAGAGCCTGTGGGGCGTCGCCAACTGGCACGAGCGCGAGGCGTGGGACCTGTTCGGGATCGTGTTCACCGGACACAGCGACCTGCGGCGGATCCTGCTGCCCGACGACTGGCAGGGCCACCCGCTGCGCAAGGACTGGCAGGATCCCGACTACTACAACGGCATGCACGTGAAGCCGACCGCGCAGATGGTGGAGCGCGTGCTCCGCGGCGAGCGGATCGGCGTCGGGCCCTTCGACTTCACGCCGCCCAACCGGGACCTGGAGCCCTCGTGAGCAGCCCGGCTGCCGGCTGGGCCCGCGACTGGGACGAGGACGGGCTCGACACCGACGAGATGGTCCTGAACGTCGGGCCGCAGCATCCCGCCACCCACGGCGTGCTGCGGCTCGAGCTGCGGACCGACGGCGAGATCGTGCGCGCGGCGCGGCCGCACATCGGCTACCTGCACCGCTGCTTCGAGAAGCACGCCGAGAACGTCGACTACCCCGGCGTGATGCCGTACGCCGACCGCATGGACTACGTGGCGTCGATGGGCAACACGCTCGGCTTCGCGCTCACGGTCGAAAGGCTGATGGGGATCGACCCGAGCCCGTACGTGCAGACGATCCGCGTGCTGATGGCCGAGCTGCAGCGGATCGCCTCCCACGCGGTCGCCGTCGGCACCTACACGATGGACATCGGCGCCTTCACGCCGTTCCTGCACCTGCTGCGCGACCGCGAGAAGATCCTCGACCTCTTCGAGTGGACCTGCGGCGCGCGCCTGCTCTACAACTACAACTGGGTGGGCGGCGTGAGCCACGACCTGCCCGACGGCTTCATCCGCGCGGCGCGCGACTTCCTGCGCGAGTTCGACTCGGTCACCTTCCCCGAGCTGCTCGACCTCATCATCCACAACAAGATCTTCGTCAAGCGGATCGCGAACGTCGGCGTCTGCACGCCCGAGCTCGCGATCTCCTACGACCTCACCGGGCCCAACCTGCGCGGCAGCGGCCTGCCGCGCGACCTGCGCAAGGACGCGCCGTACAGCAGCTACCAGCAGTACGACTTCGAGGTCGCCGTCGGCGCGGGCCAGTACGGCCCGGTGGGCTCGTGCTACGACCGCAACTGGGTGCGCGTCGTCGAGATGCGCGAGAGCTCGAAGATCGTGCACCAGGCGCTCGACCGCCTCGAGACGATGGAGAAGGCGGACGTCCACGAGACGGTGCCGAAGCGGGTCAAGCCGCCGAAGGGCGAGATCTACTTCAGGAGCGAGGCCCCGCGCGGGCAGCTCGGCTTCTACCTGGTCTCGGACGGCGGCATCAATCCGTATCGCCTCAAGGTGAAGAGCCCGTGCTTCACCGCGATGAGCGTCTTCCACCATCTCGCGCGAGGCATGATGATCGCCGACGTGGTCGCGCTCATCGGCAGCCTCGACATCGTGCTCGGGGAGATCGACCGCTGAGGCGCTGATGCAAGCGACCTACGCCATCCTCGTCCGCTGGTTCCCCGAGGTCGCGGGCTGGCCCGCCTGGGCGATCGCCGTGCTCTCGGCGGCGCTGCCGGCGCTCGCCTGCTTCACCTTCATGTCGCTCGGGCCGATCGTCTACGTCTACGCGGAGCGCAAGATCTCCGCCTTCATGCAGGACCGCCTGGGGCCGATGCGCGTCGGCCCCTACGGCGTGCTGCAGACGATCGCCGACACCATCAAGCTGCTGTTCAAGGAAGCCGTCTTCCCGCGCGGCGTCGACCGCAAGCTGTTCGTGATAGCGCCGCTGCTCGTGAACGTGGGCGCCTTCCTGCCGTTCGTGGTGATCCCGTGGGGAGCGCGGCTGCAGCCGGCCGACCTCAACGTCGGCATCTTCTACGTGAGTGCGATCTCCGCGATCTCCACCGTCGGCCTGATCATGGCCGGCTGGGCCTCGAACAACAAGTACGCGCTCTTCGGCGCGATGCGCTCGGCGGCGCAGATCGTGTCCTACGAGATCCCGTCGCTGCTCATCATCCTGGTGCCGGTGATGATCGTCGGCAGCCTGTCGCTGCAGGATCTCGTGCTCGCCCAGCAGGGCGGGCTCTCGCGCTGGTTCCTGTTCCGCTACTTCCCGCTGATGCCGGTCGCCTTCGTGTGCTTCTTCGTCGCGGCGCTCGCCGAGACGAACCGCGCGCCCTTCGACATCCCGGAGGCCGAGAGCGAGCTCGTCGCCGGGTTCCACACCGAGTACAGCGGCTTCTTCTTCTCGCTCTTCTTCCTGGCCGAGTACACCGAGATGTTCGTGGTGTCCGCCGTCGCCAGCGTGCTGTTCCTGGGCGGCTACCTGGCGCCGCACCCGTGGCTGCAGCAGCTCGGCCCGCTGCCGCTCGGCTGGTTCTGGCTGTGGTTCAAGGCCTGGGTGCTCGTGTTCGTGATGATGTGGCTGCGTTGGACCGTGCCGCGCGCGCGCGTCGACCAGCTCATGTACATCGCATGGAAGGTGCTGCTGCCGATCTCGCTCGGCCTGGTGCTGGTGGTGGGCGGGCTCGTGCTCGGCCCGTCCACGGCCAACGGCTTCGCGTGGGACCGCTGGGTCGGCTGGCCGCTCACGCTCGGCGTGGTCGGCTTCCTGTTCACCGTGATGGTGCGGGCGCTCCTGTGGGACAGGTCGCGCGGCCGCGAGCTCGGCGCCTCCGGCTCGCCGTCGCCGGTGCAGGTGTGGCGATGAGGGAGTGGCTCCAGAACGTCTGGCAGGGCTTCTACACGGTGCTGGTGGGGATGCGGATCACCTGGCGCCACCTGTTCACGAAGTCGGTGACGCTGCAGTACCCGAGCGAGAAGTGGCCGCTGCCGCCGCGGACCCGGATGCGCCTCTTCATGAAGTACGAGGACTGCATCGGCTGCGGCCAGTGCGTGCGCGCCTGCCCGGTGAGCTGCATCTCGATGGAGACCGAGAAGCGGCCGAGCGACGCCAAGCCGATCTGGGCGTCGACCGGGCACCCGATCAAGCTCGACGTGACGGCCTTCGACATCGACATGTCGCTGTGCTGCTACTGCAACCTCTGCACCTATCCCTGCCCGACCTTCTGCATCTACATGACGCCCGACTACGAGTTCGCGACCCGCGACCTGACCGAGCATCTCTATCGCTTCGCGAAGAAGGACGCCGTCTTCCTGACCGAGAATCCCAAGAAGAAGCCCGAGGCGGACCCGAAGCCGGGCGCGAGCCCGGCCGGAGCGACGGGCACGTGAGCGGCGAGGCGCTCGTGTTCTGGGTCTTCGCGGGGCTGACGCTCGGCTCCGCGTTCGTCGTGGTGCTGTCGCGCACGCTGATCTACAGCGCCTTCGCGCTGCTCGTCACCTTCTTCGGCGTCGCCGGGCTCTACGTGCTGCTGGGGGCCGACTTCCTGGCCGCGACGCAGCTCCTGGTCTACGTCGGCGGCATCCTCGTGCTGCTGCTGTTCGGCGTGATGCTCACCCACCGGATCTACGATCTCGACCTGCGCTCCGAGACGACGCAGCTCGGCTCCGGCCTGATCGTCGCCGCCGGGCTGTTCGTGGTGCTCACCGCCGTCGCGCTCAAGACCGAGTGGCCGGGCCTGGCGCGGATGCCGGCTCCGACCACGGCGGCGATCGGCCGGCTGTTCCTGCGCGAGTACCTGCTGCCGTTCGAGGCCGCCTCGGTGCTGCTGCTGGTCGCGCTGATGGGCGCGGCCATGATCGTCCGCCGCCGGAGGAGCGCGTGATCGGCCTCCAGCACTACCTCGTGCTGTCGGCGGGCCTGTTCGCGCTCGGCGTGCTCGGCCTGCTCACGCGCCGCAATGCCGTGAACGTGCTGATGAGCATCGAGCTGATCCTCAACTCGGCCAACGTCAACCTGGTCGCCTTCTCGCGCTACGCCTCCGGCAACCTGGGCGGGCAGCTGTTCGCCGTGTTCGTGATCGTGGTCGCGGCCGCCGAGGTGGCCGTGGCGCTCGCGATCGTGCTCACGCTCTACCGGCTGCGGCGCACGCCCAACCTCGACGACGCGTCGATCCTGAAGGGCTGACGCGCATGTACGAGCTCACGCGCAGCCTCGACGCGTTCCGCCCCGAGCTCGCGCTGCTGATCGGGCTGCTGCTGGTGGTCGTCGCGGACACCTTCGCCGGCTGGGGCCGCCAGCCGGTGACGCGCCTGCTCACCATCGTGTCGCTCGTGGCGGCTTTCGGCTTCGCGCTCGAGCTCTCGGCCGCCGGCACGCGCGGGCCGCTCTTCAGCGGCATGCTGGTGATCGACCCGCTCGGCGCGGCGTTCAAGGTGATCCTGGTGGCGGCCGGCCTCGTGACCGTGCTCGCCTTCAGCTTCCGCAACTCGCGCGAGCTGCACGGCCTGGGCCAGGGCGAGCTGTTCTCGCTCGTGCTGGCGCTCGTCTTCTCCTGCCTGCTGCTCGCCGGCGCGAGCGACATCGTGATGCTGTACCTCGCGCTCGAGATGGTGTCGATCACCTCCTACGTGATGGTCGGCTACCTGAAGGGCGACCGGCTGTCGAACGAGGCGTCGCTCAAGTACGTCCTGTTCGGCGCGGCCTCGACCGGCTCGATGCTCTACGGCCTTTCGCTGCTCTACGGGCTCGCGGGCACCACGTCGCTGCGCGGGATCCAGGAGTACCTGGCGGGCGGCATTCCCGACGCCAACCGCTTCGCCGTGTACGTGCTCACGCTGCTGGTGCTCGCCGGCTTCGGCTTCAAGATCGCGGCGGTGCCGTTCCACTTCTGGTGCCCCGACGTCTACCAGGGCGCGCCGACGCCGGTGACGGCGCTGCTCTCGGTGCTGCCGAAGGCGGCCGGGCTCGCGATCGCGCTCCGCTTCTTCTACGGCGCGTTCTCCGTCCCGCGAGCGGGGCCCCTGGGACCTCTCCGGCTCGATCGACTGGACCTCGCTGCTGATGCTCGTCTCGGTGCTGACGATGACGCTCGGCAACGTGGCGGCGCTCACGCAGACCAACATGAAGCGGCTGCTCGCCTACTCGTCGATCGCCCACGCCGGCTTCCTGCTGATGGGTATCGTGGCGCTTTCCGAGAACGGCGCCCGCGGGCTGCTCGTGTACCTGGCCGCCTACCTGGTGATGAACCTCGGCGCGTTCCTGGTCGTGACGCTCGTGCACCTGCACGAGGGCAGCTTCGACCTGCGGGACTATCCCGGCCTCCACCGGCGCGCGCCGCTGCTGACGCTGGCGATGGCCTTCTTCCTGCTCTCGCTCGTCGGGATCCCGCCGTTCGTCGGCTTCCTCGCCAAGCTCTACGTGTTCGCCGCCGTGATCGAGCGGGGCCGGGGAGCGTACGCGACGATCGCGGCCCTCAACGCCGCCGTCGCGGCCTACTACTACTTCAAGGTCCTGAAGGTCATGATCATCGACCCCGGGAACGAGGCGAAGCCCGCGCTCGAGCTGGCGCCGGTCGATCAGCTCCGGCTCGCCGCGCTCGCGCTCGCCAACGTCGTGCCGCTCTTCTTCTGGGACTGGATCGAGGGCTGGGCGCGGAGCGCGCTCGTCCTCTACGCGGGACGCTAGGCACGATGGCCGAGATCGACGCCACGGCTCTGCTGGCCGACGCGGCCGCGCGAGCGGCACGCTACCTGTCCCAGATCCAGGACCGCGGCGTGGCGCCCAGCCGCGAAGCCCTGGCCGGCCTCGCGCGCCTCGGCCCGCCGCTGCCCGAGCGTGGCCTCGCTGCCGACCAGGTGCTCGCTCTCCTCGACGAAGTGGGCTCGCCCGCCACGCTCGCCACCGCGGGCCCGCGCTTCTTCGGCTTCGTGATCGGCGGGTCGCTGCCGGTGACGGTCGCCGCGAGCGTGCTGGCCGCGGCGTGGGATCAGAACGCCGGGCTGCGCGTCACCTCGCCGGTGAGCGCCGCGCTCGAAGAGGCGGCCATCGCCTGGCTGCTCGACGTGCTCGGCCTCCCCGCCGGCACCAGCGTCGGCTTCGTGACCTGCGCGACGACGGCGAACCTGAGCGGCCTCGCCGCCGCGCGCCACGCGCTGCTCGCGCGCCAGGGCTTTGACGTCGAGGAGAAGGGCCTCTTCGGCGCGCCCCCGCTGCGCGTGGTCGTGGGCGACGAGGTGCACGTCAGCCTGCTGAAGGCGCTCTCGCTGCTCGGCCTCGGTCGCGAGCGCGTCGAGCGCGTCCCGGTGGACGGCCAGGGCCGGATGCGCGCCGACGCGCTGCCCGCGCTCGACGACCGCACGATCCTGTGCCTGCAGGCGGGCAACGTGAACACCGGCGCCTTCGACCCCGCGGCGGCGATCGTGCCGCGCGCCAGGGCTGCAGGCGCCTGGGTTCACGTCGACGCGGCTTTCGGCCTCTGGGCGCGGGCCGCGCCGTCGCTCGCCCCGCTCGCCGCCGGTCTGGACGCCGCGGACTCGTGGGCCACCGACGCCCACAAGTGGCTGAACGTCCCCTACGACAGCGGCCTCGTGTTCTGCCGCGACGCCGCGTCGCATCGGGCCGCGCTGCGCTCGCGCGCGGCGGCGTACCTGACCGAGACCGAGGCGCGCGAGCCCGACCAGCTGGTTCCCGACTTCTCGCGCCGGGCGCGCGGCATCGAGGTGTGGGCCGCGCTGCTCGCGCTCGGCCGGGAGGGTCTGCGCGACCTGCTCGAGCGCACGTGCGCCCACGCCCGCCGGTTCGCGGAGGCGCTCCGCGCCGACGGCCACGCGGTGCTGAACGACGTGGTGCTGAACCAGGTGCTGGTCTCGTTCGGCGCTCCCGAGCGCACGCGCCGCGTGATCGACGAGATCCAGAAGGGCGGCGTGCTCTGGTGCGGCGGCACCGTGTGGCAGGGCCAGACCGCCATGCGCATCAGCGTGAGCAGCTGGGCCACCACGACGGCCGACGTCGAGCGCAGCCTGGACGGCATCCGCGCGGCGGTCGCCCGCGCGGGCTGAGGCGCGAGAGGTAGAATTCCGCATTCCCGGCAGGCAGACCGTGAAAAGCCAAGCGGCATGGGTCGCCCTCGAGCTGGTCCTCGCGGCGACAGCAGGGGCGGCGCCACGACAGCAGCCAGGCGCCGGTGCGGCCCAGCCGCCCGTCTTCCTGAACCACTTCTTCGTCGTCGTCGACGCCGCGACCTACCAGGCCGCGCGCAGCTCGGCGTTCCTGACGCGCGAGTTCGCTCCGTTCGAGGCGCGCACCACCGTGCGCAACGACATGAGCTACACCGGGATCTACTGGTACGGCCGCCGCACGTACTTCGAGCTGTTCGAGCCCGGCTCGCAGGGCCAGCAGGGAGCGAGCGGGCTCGCGCTCGGGGTGGAGGAGCCCGGCGCGAGCGCGGGCGTGCGCCGGCGCTGGCAGGAGGCGCTGGGGGCGGCCGGCGGCGGTCCGGTCACGCGCAAGACCGAGAGCGACGAGCCGCCCTGGTTCGAGATGACGTTCAGCAGCGAGATCCCGGGACTGCGCGTCTTCCTGATGGAATACCACGCGGAGTTCCTGGTGCGCTGGTACGGCGAGCTCACGAAGGCGCGCTCGATCACCCGCGCCGACGTGCTCGACCGCTACGTCGCGAAGATCGGCCAGGCGGACCGCAGGGAAAAGGCGCTGCTGCAGGACGTGGTCGGCCTGGAGATCGCGCTGCCGCCGCCCGACCGCGAGACGCTCGTGAAGCAGCTGCGTGCCGTCTCGTGGCTCGCGCAGGACGCTGGCGAAGCCGTGGTCTGCAGCGGGCCGGAGTCGGTACGGCTGCGCCTGGTGCCGCCGAAGAACGGACGCACGGGGATCGTGGCGGTGGACTTCGCGCTCCAGCATGCGGCCGCGAAGGCCACGCACCGGCTCGGCAAGGCGGAGCTGCGAGTCGATGGAAGCTCCGCCCGGCTCGTGGTCGACGCGCACTAGCCCGACCCGCCGCCCGGGCTGCGATCGCCTAGGACGGCGGGCCGGGAGCCTTCGCCGCGCGGATCAGCAATGCGATCCCGAGCCAGAGCGCGAGCGCTCCGAGCGGCCAGGCCAGCGCCTTCGGCCAGACGGCCGCGATCGGCGCGAGCGAGACGAGCGCCAGGCCCGCCGGGATCATGAGCCGCCGCTGGATCGGGCTGTGCACGCGGCGGGGCGAGAGCGCCGCGCCGAGCGCGTTGCCGAGCCGGAGCGCGCCGGCCGCCGCGCGGCCCGCGCTGCCGCCGGCCCCGCGCGTGCGCGGAATCCGCACGGGGCCGGCCTCCCTCACCCAGCGGCGCTTGCTCAGCACGATCTCGGTGGAGCCGGTCAGGTCCTCGAGGTACTGCTCCTCCATCGTCCGGGCGAAGGCCTCGTCCTCCACCACGACGTCGAGCTCGCGGTTGCCGATCCAGCTCGCGACGTTGAGGTTGGTCGAGCCCACGCGCGCCCAGCGGCCGTCCGCCACGGCGGTCTTGGCGTGCATCATCGGCCCGTTCCACTCGAACACGCGCACTCCGGCCTGGAGCAGCTGGGGGTAGCCGGCGCGCGAGATCGCCTGCACGACGCGGATGTCGCTGCCGCGGCCCGGCACCAGCAGCCGCACGTCCACGCCGTCCTGCGCCGCGGCGCGCAGCGCCTGCACGTAGCTGCTCGTGCCGGCGTAGTAGGCGTCGCTCAGCCACAGCGTGCGGCGCGCGAGCGCCGCCACCAGCTGGTCGAGGCGGAAGAGCGCCCGTGGTCCCGGGCGTCCCCGCCACCACGCGCAGCGAGACGTCGCCCGCGCGGCGCGGGATCGCACGCCTGCTCGTCGGCCGGCAGCGGCTCGCCGCAGGCGGCCCAGCTGTCGGCGAAGGCGCGCGCCACGTCCGCCACCGCCGGGCCGCGCACGCCGACGCCGGTGTCGCGCCACGGCGCCACCTGCCGGCGCGCGTCGCCCTCCCAGCGCTGGCCGACGCAGAGGCCGGTGACGAAGGCGACCTCGCCGTCGACCACCAGGCACTTGCGGTGGTCGCGGCTCAGCCAGCCGAAGGGCTCGTCGAGGCGCGGCGGGTTGTAGCAGCGCACCTCGACGCCTCCGGCTCGCAGCTGCTTCCAGAAGCGCCGCCTCGTGTTGCCGAGCGCGCCCATCCAGTCGTAGGAGAGCCGCACGCGCACGCCCGCGCGCGCCCGCTCGACGAGCGCCTGCGCGAAGCGCTCGCCGACGGCGTCGTCGTGCAGGATGTACGTCTCGAAGTGCACGTAGCGTCGCGCGCCGGCGATCGCCTCGAGCCAGGCGGGATAGTTCTCCTCCGCGTCGAGCAGCAGGCTGACCGCGTTGCCCGCGACGAGCGGGGCGCCCGCCGCGCGCGAGAACGCCTGGTCGGCGAGCAGCCGGAGGTCGGAGGCCCTGCGCCTCGGCGATCCGGTTCATGAGCGTTTCAGGAGCCGGCGGGGGCGCCGCAGCGAGACGGCAGCGAGTCGTCGTAGTTGAAGTCCGGGCTCAGCGGGAAGTCGACGCTCGAGCCCTTCTCGAAGCAGCCGGAATCCTTGACCCGGCCTCCGGCGTCGATCGCCCAGTAGAACGCCGTGGTCGCGGTGAGCCGGAAGTAGACGAAGTGGTAGCTCGTGAGCGCCTTCGGAAAGCGCGCGTCCGCGCCGTGGACGGCGTAGACCGGCCCGCCGCCGCCGCCCGTCACGAAGTAGCGCACGCCCCCCTTGCCGCTCGTCACCGGCTTGCCCGCGGCGTCGAGCGGGTGGCTGCGGGCGTAGATGTGGTTGTGCGCGGTGAGCATCAGGTCGGGCGGCTCCAGGTCCTCGAGCGTCTTTTGCAGCTGCTCTTGCAGGCCCGGCTCGTCGCCGTGGCCGCCGATGCACTTGCCGAAGATCTTGCACGCGCACGAGCGAGGCGTGAACGACGGGGTGGTGCATCGCCACGATCTTCCAGACCCGGCTCTTGTCGTCGGGCGCGGGCACCCATTGCGACATCGCGTTCCGGAGCCACGAGCAGCTGCAGCTGGTCCTCGCGCTCTCGGCCGGCCTGCGGCGGGCCGAGCACGCCCCCGTCGACGTCCAGCGTGTTCGAGTCCAGCACCATCACGTCGACGAGCGGACGCACCTCGGGCACCGCCGGGTCGGCCTTCTGTCCCGCCGGCGTGAGCCGCGGCAGCGGCCAGAGGATGCTGTAGTAGCGCTGCCGCTGGTGCGCGGGCGGATCGCCCCGCTCGACGGTTCCGAAGCCGAACTGCGCGTGCGAGAGCGCCTCCTTCGCGAAGCAGGCGCTCTTCTTCCCGGACCTCGAGTCCTCGTACGCCGTGGCGTCGCCGGGCAGGCAGTTCCCGCGCCGCGTCCGGATCGCCTCGGCCGCCAGCTCGCCGGCGCTCTCGGCCGCCGTGTCCGCCTCGGCCTTGCGGGCCGCCTCGGCCTCCGCGAGGCCCTGCCGCATGTAGCGCGCCTTGCGGTCGGCGACGAGCGAGGTCCGACAGCTCCTGCAGGCACGACTCCCAGCGCTCGTTCGGCTCGACGGCGCGGCAGCCCTTGATGTCGTGGTTGCCGAGCGCCACGTGGACCTTGCAGTCGCGGATCAGCGGGTCGTAGACGTCGTCGAAGCGCGACTTGTAGAGGTCGGCGCTGCCGCGCCAGTAGATGTTGTCCCCCAGGAAGAACACGAGATCCGGCGGCAGGCGTGAGCTGCGCGAGGCGCTCGGCGATCGCGTCCTGGCCGTGGGTGCCCCACTCCGAGAAGCCCTGGCCGTAGCCCGAGTCGCCCAGGAAGACGAGCCGCACCTCGCCGTCCAGGGCGCGCTCGGGCGGGCAGCCGCGCGCCACCTCCTTCGGGGCGTCGGCCTCGGCCGGGGCTGCGCTCGGCGCGCTCGCGGCGGCCGAGCGCCAGCACGGCGGCCAGGAGCGCACGGCGACCGCCACGTCGTGAGCATGGCGCTCAGAACCTCCACACGATGCCGAACGAGAGATCGGGCCCTTCGAAGACGTCCCGGGAGTCGATGTCGAGGCTCAGCGCGTTGCCCATGTGCTCCGCGAAGAACGAAGCGCCGAGCGTCGCGACGGTCCGCCAGCTCTCCTCGGCGAAGGTCCGGCGCAGGATCGGGTCGGGCCCCAGGTAGCGCAGCGTGCCGGGGGACCGGTAGTGCAGCCCGCCGCGCAGCCGCACGATGCCGCAGCCGCACGCAGAGCGGAGCCGCGAACTCAGTGCCGAGCCGCGGCTCGACGGTGCTCGGGAGCGAGAAGTCGAGCGCGGCCTCCCCGATGTTGCGCTCGAGGCTCGCCAGCACCTCGCTGTAGAGGATCACGTCGCCCTGCGCGGCGAGGCTCCAGCGATCCGAGGCGCGCCAGGCGAGCCCGGCGCTGACGAGCGTCGGCCGCCGGAACGAGATCGCCCGGCGGCGCCGGACGCGCCCTCGTCGGTCATCTCGCGCGGACCAGTCGAAGCCGGGCTGCCACGAGACCCCGAGCCGCAGCGAGGGCAGCGCACGCGCGTTCGCCCCGACGAGCACCAGCAGCAGGCCCGCGCTCGCGCGCAGGTGCGTGTCGCGCGAGGTCACGCTGGCCGCGACGGTCTCCGTCCCTTCGGGTCCGGGCACGCGGCGCTCGCCGTCCAGGCGTGAGCCGAGTCGACGCGATCGACCCGCCGAGCTTGCAGGCGCGGGTGCAGCGACACGCCGAGCGCCAGCCCTGCTTCCCAGACCGACGGAGTCCAGCGCCCCGACGCCGCTGGGCGCCACGTCCTGGAGCTCGACGTGAGCCTCGTCGGTTCGCGACAGGTAGCCCGCGAGCCGCGCTTGCGGCCGGCCGACGCCGACCGCGAGCCACGGCTCTCCCGACGAGACGCCGATCTCGGTGAGCGGCAGGAGCGTGAGCCCCGCGGGGTTCACGATCGCGGCCTTCACGCTGTCGGCGATGCCGACGAAGGCGCCCCCCATACCCGCGGGACGTGCGCCGACCGAAGGCGGCGCCCAGCGCCAGCCCGCGAAGAGCGGGTCGTTCGTCTGGGCCGCGAGCGGCGAGGCGCAGGCGAGCGCGCAGGAGCGCGGCAGGACCACGCGCGCCGCGACGCCGCGCGCGTCGCTCCGCGAACGAAGCCCCTCGCGCGCGCGTCGAGCACGACGCAGCTTACCCCGAAACCCGCGAGTCGGCCGGGCGCGTCAGAACGTGAAGCCTGCCTGCGGCGTAGAAGCGCACGTGGCCTTCGCTCGTCGCGATCGCGACGCTCGCGAGGTGCCTGGGATCCGCGATCGCGATCCAGAGGCCGCCACCGAACGCCGTGTGCCAGCGATCCGAGGACTCGCCTTCGAGGAACACGCGGCCGACGTCGGCGAGGCCGAAGACGCCGAAGCGCGGCACGAGCGCGCGGTCGCGCTTCACCAGCAGCAGCCGCAGCTCGGCGTTGCCGAACCGGAGGCGTCGCCCCAGTAGCGCTGGCGCGGCAGGCCGCGGAAGTTCTCGGTGCCTCCGAGCGTCGCTGCCTCGTGGAACGGGATAGCGGCCGAAGAGCTTCTCGCCCGCCCGCGCGGAGCGCGAGCGTGCGGCTCGAGCGGCAGCGGCGCCGTGACGTAGCCGATCCCCTCGGCCCGGACGCTGCCGAAGGTCTCGGTCACGCTCCAGACCGCCGGGTAGACGTCGCCTTCCACGGAGAGCATCGCGCCCGTCGCGCGCCCGTCCTGGAGCGCGCGACGGTCCAGCCGCACGCCGAGCCGGCCGCCGAGCTGTCCGAAGTGATCGACGCCGTACGGCTGCTGCAGACCGAGCAGCGTGGCAGGCGCGTCGTGCGTGTCCGCGTACCGGAGCACCGGGCCGATCGACACGTCGATCGCAGCCAGGTCCATCCGGTACGAGGGCGCGAGCTCGTACTGCGTCTGCTTCACGTCGAAGACGTCCTGCGGCGCGTCGTCCGTCGTCTCGTTGCCGAAGCCGTAGTAGTGGATGAGCTCGAGCGCCGAGACGCGGGCGACGCGCGTGGAACCGCGAGCGGTTGTCCGTGCGCAGGGAGTCGTACTCGTATTCGACCCCGCCGGTGCCGATCGTCGGTCGAGTAGCCGGCGCGCAGCGTGTGGCGCGCCCCGTAGGGGTGCTTGCGGAAGCCGAACTTCGTGAGCTCGTAGCGCGGCGCCCAGCACGAGCCCGTAGTCCTCGCTCGCGCGCACCCAGGGCAGCGATGCGCGACTGGCTCCCCCAGTCGCGGCCGGGGTTGCCCTGGTCGTCGACGGGCTGCGCGTAGGGACGGTGGCTCGTCAGCGTTCCCGGCCCCTTGGTCACGCGGTTGTCGCCGCTCGTGTCGTAGAAGCGCGTGTGGCCGGCGCGTGTCGTCGAGCACGTCGTTGCCGTCGCCGCCCACGAGCCGCACCGTCACGCGCGCGCTCGCCGTGGCCCTCCGAGAGCGCGCGGTCGTCGCCGCCCTTCAGGAACACGCGGACCTCCTCGGTCTCGCCGGCCAGGAAGCGCCTGCGGAAGTACGAGCCCGACGCGCCGGAGAGCACGATCTCGACCGAGCCGTCCGCCTGCCGCGTGATGCTGGGCCGAGTCGGGCTCGTCGGTCCCGTGCACCTCGACCTCGCGGGCGAGCAGCTCGTAGAGAGCGCGCGCCGCTTCCGGAAGCCGCTCGCGCCGGGACTTGAGGCGGGCGGCCAGCGGCTCGCCGTCCAGGCGGACGTAGGGCGCGGGCAGCCGTCGCACCGCCGCGTCGATCACCGCGTCGGTCAGGCTGCGCCTGCAGCGACGTCGACCACCGGCTGCCAGGCCGCCCAGTCGAGGTCCGAGAGATAGCGGCGGTCGACGCGACGCGCCTGCCAGGCGAGCGACAGGGTCCCCGGGTAGCGGTCCTCGAAGTCCGCGAGGTGGGGATTCTCCTGGCGGGCGAACTTCAGCAAGAACCCGTCGAACTTCGACGAAGGCGAGGTCGCGGTCGCTCGGCACCGCGCACGAAGCGGCCCGTCTTGCGCGTCGTGCGCCCAGTCCCACTGGTTGCGGTGCCGGTCGGTGTCGCCGATCACGAGGTCGAGCAGCCGCGCCCGCAGCAGGCGCGCGCGAGTCGACGCGCGCCCCGCCGCCGTCCAGCAGCGCGTCGAGCTCGTCGGTGTCGACGATGCGGTCGTAGGCGCTCGAAGCCCGGCGTCACGGGCGACTTCACGCGCGGGTGCTCCTCGAGCGTGCCGAGCATGCCCGCGAACTCCTTGCGGAACTCGCCGAGGCGCGCGTCGTCCGGCAGCACCACGATCGGTGGTTCACGTGCGGGATCGCCGGCCGCGTCGGCAGCGCGTCCACCACGAGCGCGCCCGCCGGGTGCGAGGCGCTGATCTGGTCCTGGACGATGCTCGCGGCGAACGTCTTCTGGAGCGTGCTCGGCAGCACGGTCGTCGGATCCTTGTCGATCGAGCGGAACTTCCACTCGCGCCCGTCGCGCGCCCTCGAGCTTCAGGCTCTTCGTCTGCCTGCCGCCGCCCTTCTTCTCGGCGACGAGGCCGCCCGAGAAGGTCGCGAGGTCGAGCACCGGCGACGGTGATGGGCTGCGTCCACAGCTTGCGGTAGCCGGAGCCCAGGAAGAAGCGGTGCACGGCGCCGGCTTCGTAGCGCTCGCCGGCCGGCAGCGTTCGGCGTGGACGCCTGCGCCGCTGGATCCTGGGCGCGCGCCGCAGCCGGCGACGACGCCGAGCAGGACGAACGGCGAGCGCGGCGAGCTTCACGCGGCGTCCTCGCGAGCCTGCTTGCGCCCGCCCGGCGGTCTTCGCCCAGTCCGACTCGAAGATCTTGACGATGGCGCTCACCACCTTCGCGTCGCGGACGATCACCCCGATCTCGCGGCGCGCGTCGAGCTCCTGCCGGCGCAGGCTCTGGCTGCCCAGGAACACGGCGCGGCCGTCGCGCACGATGCAGCGCAGGTGCTGGCGCTTGCCGGCGAGGGCTTCGGCCTCGAGGTCGTGCTTGCCCTTCTCGACCTTGCCGATGATGCGGACGTCGACGCCCGCCTTCAGGCGGTCCTGCAGGACGCGCGATCATCTTGTTGTCGGTGAGCGCGGCGTCGTAGATCAGGAGCTGCTTCTTCGCTCCCTTCAGGAACGCGCCGAGCCGCTCGCGCGCGTTCACGGGGCTCACCAGGAAGTCCTTGGCGCCGCCCGTGTAGGGCTTGCGGTCGAAGTCGGCCTCGAAGAGGCGCAGCGCCTCCTGCACGAGCGCGCGCTTGCGCGTGGCGATCCCGAGGCTGCGGCTGCGGTCGAGGTCGAGGCGCGTGAGGTTGAAGGCGAAGACGTAGAGCCAGACGCCGTCGACGATCATCATCTTGCCGTGGTAGCGCACCAGGTCGTCGTCGGTGCGCGAGACGGTGGCGCCGGCGTCGAGCAGGCGCTGCTCGAGCTTGCGCAGGCCCTTCTCGCCGCGCGCGTTCGTGTGCGCGATCAGCGTGCGCACGACGACGCCGCGCGCGACGGCCGCGCGCAGCGCCTTCTCGATCTCCTTGTGGTCGAGGCGGAAGATGTGCATGTCGATGCTGCGGCGGGCCTTTCCGATCGCCTTCAGCACCGGGAAGACGCCGTCCTCGGGCTGGACCAGGAGCTTCATGGCCTAGGCCGCCTCCTTGCCGGGCTTCTTGTCCGACCACTCGACCGACAGGTCGTCGCGGTTCGCCGAGCTCCAGGATCGCGTTCGTGAGGCGGTCGGTCCGCTTCGTGAGCGGCAGGCGGACCGAGTACATGAGGTCGTCCTGCGACGAGGTGCGCAGCTCGTACTTGACGCCGTTCTTGCGCAGCACTTCTCGAGGCCGTCCTTGAGCCGCCCCGACTCCTTGCCCTTCAGCTTCAGCAGGAAGTCCTTGACGCCTCTCGGGCTCCTGCGACTCGAGCACCCAGACGACCGCCAGGATGAAGAGCGTCGAGAGCGCGGCGATCCAGTAGATGCCGACGCCCGAGGCGAGGCCGATCGCGAGGCAGGACAGCATCACGCCCGCGTCCTTGGGGTCGTCGATCTTCGAGCGGTAGCGGACGAGGCTCGCCGCGCCCACGATGCCGAAGGCGCGCGCGAGGCTCGCGCCCACGACCAGCATCACCAGCGCGCCGACGAGGGCGAGGATGATCTGGGTCTGGATCACGGCGGGGTCGCGCGGCGGCGTGCCGCGGCGCTGGGGCCGGAAGGCGAGCGCCGCGCCGAGCGCCGCGGCGATCGGGAGGCTGACGGCGGCCTGCAGCAGCTCGGCCCTTCTCCGACACGTGGCCCGGCGGCTCGCCTGCGCGATCCCCGCGCCCGGGTCGTCCGCCGGCTGCGACGGCCCAGGCGCCGGCGGCGACGAGGCCCAGCGCCATCAGGAAACCGGCGCACTTCATGGAGTAGGACATGGCTGCCTTTCGGTGATCTGGCGGACCTTCTCCTCGAAGACGCTCACCCAGCGATCGACGCTGCGGCTCGCCGGGCTCGCCGCCTCGTACTCGTCGAAGCGCGCGCCCTCGAAGAGGTCGCGGATCTGGTCGCGGCCCAGGCGCGCGAGCCGCTCGGCGAGAAACAGCCGACCGGCTTCCGAGATCGTCGCCTCCTCGAAGGTCGCGCCGTGGAGGCGCGGCGACGCGGATGCTCACGACGCAGCGCGCGGCGTCCTTCCAGATCGGGGCCGCCTGCCAGCCCTCGACGTCGAGCTTGCGCTCCGACTTGCTCGCCGCCGACGTGGCCGAAGGTCGCGCCCACGTCCTGCATGTAGGCGAGCGGCACGTGGCAGCCGCCGTCCGCCATGCCGCGAGCCGTCGTCGAGGCAGACCAGGCGCTGGTTGTCGGGGCGGTTGTCCCAGTTGTTGAGGAACACCGCCAGCAGCCGCAGCGCGTCGCCCTCGGCCTTGAGGCGGTACCCCTGCTGGGGCTCGACGAGCTCGTCCCAGCCCCAGCCCGACGTCCGCGTCGGCCTTGATCACGCGGCCTTCCAGCTTGCGCTCGATCGCGACGTTCTTGAAGTCCACGTAGCGCCGGTAGTCCACGTCGACCTGGACCTTGCCGGCGGCCTTCTTCACGCCGTGGATCGGCTCGCAGTCCCGCCGGCGCTCCGGGAACGGGCTCGAGATGCAGCTCAGCATCGCGAACGGGTCGTCCGGGCAGCCGAAGCAGCGCAGACGGCCGACGAGGTACATGCGGTCGGCGCCCGCGCCGAGCGCCCACATCAGGCGGGTCGCGGCGACCTCGGTGTGGACCTCGGGGCTGCGGCCGTACTTGACCTTCAGCACCTCGCCGCCTTCGAAGACGCACTCGAACTTCGGCGTGCTCCCGCTCGTCTCCGCCGGACGGAACTTGCAGATCAGCTCGTCGGCCTGCCCGAAGAAGTCGTCGGGCTGCTCTCGCAAGCGCGCGAGCCCTGCACGGTCCGGGGGCTTCTGCCAGACGACGGCCCTCGCCAGCGCGTCACGGCGCAGCCGAGCCGCGTCCGCCGGCGGAAGCTCGAACGTCTCGTCCCGCTCGTCGCGCGGCGAAGCCGCTCGCCGGCAGCACCGTGGGCAACGCGTGCTCGGCCGCGGCCCCGGCCGGAAGCCAGGGCGTCACTGCAATGACGGCTGCTCCCCACCACACCATGGCCAGAAGCTCCCTGGTTTCCGCACCGGGTGGTGCGGCCCGTCAGCGACGCGCGAGTGTCATCGGCCGTTCGAGCTGGACCGTCAGCACCGTACCGGCCGGCAGCTCCACTTCCTCGCCCGAGGACGCCACCACCGCGCCCCCGCCTCCGACGATCGCGCCGATCAGGGCGCCCGACTTGCCGTCGAGCACGGCGCCCAGCACGCCGCCGATCACCGCGCCGAGCCCGGCCTTCTTCTTGTCGACGCCGCCCTCCTCGACCTTGACGACGCGCGCGTCCATGCCGACGCGCTGACCGTCCATCACCATCTGGTCGAAGCTCACCTCGAGCCGTCCGCCCTTCGACGGACGCTGCGCCTGCTGCACGCTCGAGACCGTTCCGCGGACCTCGGTGCCCGCGGGGACGGCGGTTCGACCGTTGCGGGTGACGGGCTCCGCCACCGTGGCCACCACGCGCTCCTCGACCCTCGAGGTCTTCGAGGACAGCGGCTCCGCGAGGCGAACCTTGATCTCGGTCCCGTTGGGCAGGTCGACGCTCGAGGCCCGGCTCGAGCTCGGGCTGTCGAACGCGACGTCGATGTCGTGGCTCAGGCTGCGGATGTCGCGCCGCAGATCGGCCACCTCGGCTTTCGACGCGCCGAGGCCTTCCGACTCGTTCTGCTGGTGGCGCCGCATCTCGTCGCGCAGGACCACGAGGCGGTCGCGGATCGCCTGCTCGCGCTCGCGGAAGCCGCGCGTGCGCGGGTCGCTCTCGTCGAGCATCTGCAGGCTGTCGTCGAGGCGATTCACCTCCGTCCTGAGCTCGCGCAGGTCCGTCGTCGTCGCGGCCTCCGGGTGGTCTGCGAACGCAGGCACCGTGGAGGCGGCGAGCAGGAACATGAACAGAAGGATGAAGCCCGGCCGTGCCAGCTCCTTCATGGCACTCTCCTTTCCTCGCGAGGCGCTCCGCCCGTCCGGCGCGGGACCGCTCCTCGCTCTCACCCCTATGAGCAAGACGTCGGCCAGGGCGCCTTGAGGCCGACAAGCTCTTTGCTTTCAGGGCTCTCGGAGGGAACGGCGCATCGAGGTGCCTGGAGGGCTTCGCGCGCTTTGTAGATTTCTCCGCTAATCTCCCCACGTGAAAAGTCGCCTTCTCGGACGCCTGAAGTCGCTCGTCGAGACCGATCGAGCCGACGTGAGGCTGCTGCTCGCGCTGCTCGGAGTCGTGTTCAGCATCTGGGCGTTCGTGCTGGTGGCCGGGCTCGTCACGGACGGGCGCGTCCAGCCCCTGGACGAGCGGCTCATGCTCGCGCTGCGCGTGGACCACGACCCGTCGCGGCCTCGCGGCCCCGAGTGGCTTCCCGGAGCGATGCGCGACGTCACGGCGCTCGGAAGCGCGCCCGTGCTCCTGATCTTCCTGCTGGCGGTCGCCGGAGCGCTCGCAGCGCGGCGCCAGTACCACGCGCTCGCGTTCCTGCTCGCGGCGAGCGCCGGCGGCATCCTGCTGAACGACGTCCTCAAGGGGCTCTTCGCCCGGCCCCGGCCCGCCCTCGCGCTGCGGCTCACCGACGTCCGCTCGCTCAGCTTCCCGAGCGGCCACGCCATGGAGTCCGCGATCATCTATCTGACGCTCGCGGCTTTCCTCGCCCGAATGGTCCAGGCGCGCGCGCTGAAGGTCTATTTCGTCGCCTTCGCTTTCCTGCTGAGCTTCGTGATCGGCTTCAGCCGCGTCTATCTCGGCGTCCACTACCCGAGCGACGTCCTCGCGGGCTGGTGCGCCGGGCTCGCGTGGGCGCTCCTGTGCTGGACGACCGCGCGCCGCCTGCAGCACCGTGGAACGGTGGAGCCGCCGAAGTAGAGCGCTGCTGCGAAGTCTTCAAACGCCGGGCACGAATTACAACGCGAGCGGGCCCCGACCTGCCGCGTAAGTCGATTGCAGGCCGCACGCGAGCCAGGCGGGCGAGAAACGTGCAGGAGCATCCGGCATGTCCTTGTCCCGGACGTTCTACGTCGCGGCGCTCCTGGCCGCAGCCAGCCTGCGGGCAGACTCGCCGCCGCCGCAGCCGACGTCGGTCCTCTACCCGGAAGGCCTCGTCCACGGCTATCTCGCGCTGCGCACGTTGACGGGCGAAACGCTCGCGGCCGGAGACCTGCTGCAGCGAGCCCGCGGCGACCAGGTGACGAGCCGCCTCGTGTTCCACTTCAAGGACGGCTCGCTCCACCAGGAGGACGCCGTTTTCAGCCAACGCAAGCACTTTCGGCTGCTGAGCTACCGGCTGGTGCAGAAGGGACCGTCCTTCGAGCATCCGCTCGCGGTTTCGATCGACGGCGAGCGCGGGCTCATGACGGTTCGCTACACCGACGACGGCGAGGAGAAGGTCGAGACCGAGAAGGTGGAGCTGCCCGCGGACCTGGCGAACGGGCTCGTGCCGGTGCTGCTCAAGAACGGCAAGCCCGAGGCGCCGCCGTCGATGCACATGCTCGCGGCCACGCCGAAGCCGCGGCTCGTCCGGCTCGAGGTGACCGCAGCGGGCGAGGCGCCGTTCCAGGTGGCGGGCGACACGCGCAAGGCGGTCCACTACGTCGTGAAGGTCGACATCGGAGGCATCACGGGCGCTCTTGCGAAGGCTGCTCGGCAAGCAGCCCCCCGACACGCACGTGTGGATCCAGCACGGCGACTTTCCCGCGTTCGTGCGCTCCGAGGGACCGCTCTACCTGGGCGGGCCGATGTGGCGGATCGAGCTCACCGGTCCGCGCTGGCAGCAGACGGGCGCCGTGAGCGACGCCGGAGCGCGACGGCGAGCGCTAGCGCGGGCGACCTTCAGCGTCGGCGCCGCCCGAAGCCGGCGGGCTGCGTGTGCTGCGACGTCGTTTCGGCGTCCTCCGCGGCCCAGCGCTCGGCGAGCGCAGCGACCGCACGCTCGATGTCCTCGTGCCCGGCACGCGAGGCGGCCTTGTACAGCTTGACGCGGTAGTCGCCGTCGTTGCGCCATGGCCGAAGCCTCGGCGAGACGCCCGGCCGAGTCGACCTCGAGTCGAACAAGGTCTGCATTTCCGTGGACCTCTGGTCGGGTTTCTTTGCAAGGATCGCGCCCGTGCGCGGCGTCCGCGACACGCGTCGGCAACGCCGCGCTCAGCAACTAGCGGCTGTCGCTTTGTAGATTCGTCGACTCGCCGGGCGGGTCTAGCGCTCCCGCGCCCAGCCGGGCGGGAAGCCCGTCCGGCGGAACTGCTCCTCGAGGCTCGCGAGCACGCGCTTCGCTTGCCGGAGCTCCTCGCTCTCGACGAACTCCCTGACCTTCATCTGCACGGGGACGCCCTGGTAGTACTCGGTGCGCACGACCTCGTGCCAGCAGGCCGCTTCCGCCTGGGCGACCTGCTCGCGCGCGTTCGCGAACTTCACGCGCCACTCGGCCTCCTGGAGCTTGCGCTCTTCCCGCTCGCGGTCGAGGTCGGCGTTCACGGGCTCGCCGGGCTTCGCCCCGTCGGGTTTCGCAGCGGTGTCGTCGGCGGAGGCGGACTCGCCCGCGGCGGCGTCGGCCGGTGGCTTGTCCTTGCTGAGGTCGGCGTCGGTGAACACCTTCGCCGGAGCCGGCTGCTCTTTGCGCTTCTGCTTGGCGCGCGCCGCGGCGTCGCCCAGGCCCTGGGCACGGGATGCGGCCGGCGCGATGACGACCGCGATGAAGACGACGGCGAGGATGCCGAAACGCTTCATGGCAACCCTCCTGAATGAAGGCTAGTCACTGCGCAGCGACGCCACGGGGTCCACGGCTGCGGCACGCCGCGCCGGCACGTAGCAGGCGGCGAGTGCCGTGAGCAGCAGCAACCCGGGCACGCAGAGGAACGTCGTCGGATCCGTCGCGGTGGTTTCGAACAGGAGCGCTCGCATCGCCCGCGTGACCGCGAACGCCGCCGCCAGGCCCACGCCCACGCCCGAGACGGCGAGCAACAGGCCTTCGCGCAGCACGAAGCCCAGCAGCACGCGCGGCGTCGCGCCGAGCGCCTGCCGGATCCCGAGCTCGCGGGTCCCCTGGCTCACCTGGTACGCCATCACGCCGTAGGTGCCGAGCGTCCCGAGCGTGAGCGCGAGCGCCGCGAAGAGGCCGAGCAGCAGCACCGAGAAGCGGCGCCGCGCGAGCGAGGCCGAGACGCGCTCGGCCATCGTGCGCAGGCCGTAGACCGGCAGGTCGGGATCGAGCGCGTGCAGCTCGTCGCGGAGCGAGGCGGCGAGCGAGGCGACGGCGGTGCGGCTGCGCAAGGTCACGTTCATCGAGCGCGTCGGGTACTGCGTGTGCGGGTGGTAGAGCGCGATCCGCGAGCCCGCGTCGAGCGCGTCCTGCTTGATGCGGCCCACGACGCCGACGACGGTGAGCCACGGCGTGTCGGCTTTCGCGTCGAAGCCACCCGAGCGCACGCGCTTGCCGATCGCGTCCTGTCCCGGCCAGATCTGCGCGGCGAGCGCCTCGTCGACCACGACCACGCGCGGCGTGTCGCGGGTGTCGTGCTCGTCGAAGAGACGGCCGGCCACGAGCGGGATCTCCATCGCGCGGAAGTAGTCGCCGCCCACGACGCGAATGTCGGCGTTGATGAAGGCCTCGCCGGGCGCGAGCGTACGTCCCTCCACCGTGATCGGCCCCCACGCCATCATCTGGCTGAGCGGCAGGGCCGAGACTCCCCCGGCCGCGTCGACGCCGGGGATGGCCGCGAGCCGCTGCCAGAGCTGCCGATACGTCTCGAGCACGGCCGGCGAGTCCGGATAGCGCGTTCCCGTTGCCGTCAGCTCGAAGGTGAGCACGTCCTTCGCGTTGAAGCCAGGCGGGACTTGCTGGACGCGCGCGAAGCTTCGGATCAGCAGGCCCGCGGCCACCAGCAGCACGACGGACAGCGCGAGCTCGCCGGCGACCAGCAGCCGGCGCAGACCGTCGCGTCGCGAGAAGACGCTCCCGCTGCCGGACGAGCCGCGCCGCCCCTCGCCGAGCGTCGCGCCGAGCTCCGGCCGGCTGAGCCGCCAGGCGGGGACCAGCCCGAAGAGCAGGCCCGACGCGACGGCGAGCAGGGCCGTGAAGGCCAGCTCCTGCGGGCCGACCCGGATCTCGCCGAGCCGCGGGACGCTCGCGGAGCCGAGTGCGATGAGCGCCCGCACGCTCGCGGCGCAGAGCACGAGGCCGACGAGCCCGCCCGCGAGCGCGAGCAGCAGGCTCTCGGCGAGCTGCTCGCGCACCAGGCGCCCGCGGCCCGCGCCGAGCGCTGCGCGAACGGCGACTTCCCTCTGGCGTTCCGACGCGCGGGCCAACAGCAGGTTCGCGACGTTCACGCCCGCGATCAGCAGCACGAGCGCCACCGCGGCGCTCAGGACCAGCAGCGCTCGCCGCACGTTGCCCACCACCTGCTCGTGGAGCGGGACGATGCCGAACGTCAGCCCGCCGTTCGGCGGGTAGAAGCCCGGGTAGTCGCGGCGCAGGCCCGCCGTGAGCGTGTCCATCTCGGCCTGTGCCGCCTCGAGCGAGACCCCGGGCCGCAGCCTGCCGACGATGTTGTAGTCCTCGCCGTTCCGCGTCGCCGCGGCGTCGGCCGCGAGCGGCAGCGGCACGACGAGCTCCGCGTGCTCGGCCCCTCCGAGCGTCGGCATCACCTCGCGCGGGACGTCGAAGCCCTCCTGCAGCACGCCGATCACCTCGTACGGCTGGCCGTTCAGGACGAGCGTGCGGCCCACCGCGCGCGGATCGCCGCCGAAGCGCCGGACGAAGGTCGCGTAGGACAGCACCGCCCGGCCTCCGGTTCCCGGCACCGCGTCCTGCGGACCGAAGAGCCGGCCGTGGACGGCGCGCCCGCCGAAGAGCGTCAGGAGGTTCGCGGACGCCTTGATCGTGCCGACACGCTCGGGCCGGGCGCCGTCGCCCGTGAGGTTGTAGTTCGCGCCGATCGCGATCGCGAGGTCCGAGAAGCCGGCATGGCCCGAGCGGATGTCCATGTACTGCGCCGTCGAGAACCAGTCCTCGGCGATCCCGAGCCCGGGCGATCGGTTCCACAGGATCACGAGCCGCTCGGGATCCGGGTACGGCAGCGGACGCAGCAGGAGCGCGCTCGCGACGCTGAAGACCGCCGCGTTCGCGCCGATCCCGAGCGCGAGCGACAGCACCACCGACGCCGCGAAGCCGGGGCGCCGCAGCAGGCTGCGCAGCGCCTGGCGCAGCTCCGGCCCGCTCATGCGAGCCGCTCCACCCAGAAGCGCCGCGTCCGCGCGAGCGTGAGGATCGCCTTCTCGGTGAAGGTGCGCGGGTCGGCGAACTCGGCGAGCGCCTCGTCCTGCCGGTGGACGTAGGCGCCGAGGTCGGCGAGCACGAGCCACCGATCGTGCGGGTCGAAGAGCGTCTCCCGCACCCAGTCGAAGGCGCCCGGTGCCCTGGCGTAGCGCGTGCCCACGAGCGCGTCGAGCGACAGCCGCACCAGCGGGTCGATGGTGTAGACGTCCTCCGGCCGATAGACGTGGCCGTCGAGCCAGGCGTGGGTCTCGAGCGGCCCCAGCCCGAACAGGAACAGGTTCTCGGCCCCGAGCGCCGCCTCCAGCTCCCGAACGGTGCCGTCGCGCGTGCCGAGGATCACGGCGCCGCTCGCCGCGAACCAGAGCGCGCGGGCACCTGCCGCACCCGAGCCGGCGGTGCCCGGCTGGTTGGCGAGATCGGCGCCCGCCACCAGCAGCTGGATCGCCGCGGCGTCGCAGCGCGGCAGCACGGCGACGCGCAGCGCGCTCCTGACGCGCTCGTCGGCGTTGATCGCGTCGCCCACCGCGCGCAGCAGCCGGAACAGCCGCTCGTCCCCGGGCCCGCCGGCGGGGTCGTGCCGGGCGAGCACGACGGTACGCGGAGCGGGCGGCGTCCAGCCGCCCGCCGCGAGGCGCAGGTGCTCGCGCACCAGGCCCAGGACGCTCAGCAGCGGCCGCTCGTGCGGGGCGAAGGTGCCGAGCCTCACGTCCACGAGCGACTCCGGATCGAGCTCGACGCCCGCGGCCTCGCGCACGAGCGCGCCGAGGCGCTCGCGGTTCGCGCGTCGCACCGCCCGCAACGCCGTGCGGAAGGCGGGGTCGAACGCCAGCGTCTCGAGCTCGGCGAAGCGCTGCGGGTCGCTCGCCCAGCTGCTGCCGAGCGTCTGCGCGAGAAGCTCGGCGAGCTTCGGGTTGGCGTCGACCACGAAGCGGCGCGCGAACACGGCCGTGCTGCCCCCCGCGAGCGCCGCGCCGCGCAGCACGCCGAAGTCGGAGAGGATCTCGCCGGCCGGGCCGTCCCAGGGCGTCGCGATCATGGCGCGCCCGCACGCCACGATCGCGAGCTGGCCGAGCCGCAGCCGCCGCGGCGCGCTCTCGCGGAACAGCGACAGCCGGCGCCTTCGCCCGCCGTCGCCGGGCCACGCGGCCTCGACGGCGTCGAGATGGCGCCTGTTGATCTCGTACAGGATCTCGAGCAGCCGGGGCACCTCGCGCTCCAGGTGGGCCACGGTCCAGTACGGGCGGCTCGGCTCGCTGCGCGGGGACCCGTAGCGCGCGACGAGCGACGCGCCCGTGCGCGCCCAGGCCTCGTCCCAGCCCAGGCCCTGCTCGTCGAGCAGGATGCGCATCCGCTCGGGGATCGCGATCGCTCCGCGCTCGTCCGCGAGCAGCAGCGTGCCGCCGTCGGCCTCCGCCGCGCGCACCGCGCTCGTCACGAGGGTGAGCTCCGCGCGCAGCCGCACGGGATCCTCGGTCGCCCCGACCCACGACGGCGCGAGCACGTGCTCGGTGACGAGGCTCCCCGCCGCGCGCAGCGCGGGCGCGAGCTCCTCCAGGGACTCGACGCCGGCGCTGGCGGCGAGGACGTGCACTCTGCGGCCGGTGCTCGTCATGCCCACTCATTCTGCCCCAGGCGGAGCCTCGGCGAGCGAAGGCCTGCGTTATAGTGGTCGACCGATGCCCCACGACCCCGCGCTCCATCTGATGTTCAAGTCGCATCCCTGGCACGGGGTCGCGATCGGGGCGGAGGCGCCGCGCCGCGTCACGGTCTTCATCGAGATCGTCCCGGCGGACACGGTGAAGTACGAGCTCGACAAGGACACCGGCCTGCTCAAGGTCGACCGCCCGCAGCTCTACTCGAACGTCTGCCCGAGCCCGTACGGCTTCGTGCCGCGCACGCTCTGCGGCCCCGAGGTGGCGCGGCTCTCCGAGGAGCGCACGGGCCGGCGCGGGCTCGTGGGAGACGACGACCCGCTCGACATCCTGGTGCTGACCGAGAAGGACTTCGCGCACGGCGACCTGCTCGTGCAGGCGGTCCCGATCGGCGGCCTCGGCATGCTCGACGGCAACGAGGTGGACGACAAGATCGTGGCGGTGATGGCGAAGGACGCGGTCTACGGCAGCGTCGACGACATCGGCCGGCTGCCGAACCTGCTGATCGACCGGCTCAAGCACTACTTCCTGACCTACAAGCAGGCCCCCGAGGACAGGCATCTCGCGTGCGAGCTGCTGCGCGTCTACGGGCGAGACGAGGCCTTCGAGGTGATCCGCCGCAGCCAGGCCGACTACTCGACCCGCTTCGCGCCCGCGCTCGGGGCGCTCGTCGCGAAGAGCTGAGCGCGTGGACACGATCGTCGTCACCGGCGGGGCCGGCTTCATCGGCGCGAACTTCGTGCGGCACGCGCTCGCGCACAGCGACGCGCGCGTGGTGGTGTTCGACAAGCTCACCTACGCGGGCAACCTCGCGAGCCTGTCCGACGTCGCCTCGAGCCCGCGCTACGCGTTCGTGCAGGGCGACATCGCCGATCGCGAGGCCGTGCGCGCGCTGCTGCGTGCGCAGCGGCCGTCGGCGGTCGTGAACTTCGCGGCCGAGACCCACGTCGACCGCTCGATCGACGACCCGGCCTCGTTCGTGCGCACCAACGTCACCGGCGCGTTCGAGCTGCTCGAGGCGGCGCGCCTGCTATCTGCGCGAGCGCCCGAGCGAGAGGCTTCCGCTTCCTGCACGTCTCGACCGACGAGGTCTACGGCACGCTCGGCGCCACGGGGGCGTTCTCCGAGACGACGCCCTACGCGCCCAACTCGCCCTACGCGGCCTCCAAGGCCGGCGCCGACCACCTGGTGCGCGCGTACCACGAGACGTACCGGCCTGCCGGTGCTGCTCACGAACTGCTCGAACAACTACGGCCCGTTCCAGTTCCCCGAGAAGCTGATCCCGCTCATGATCCTGAACGCGGTCGAGGCCCGGAAGCTGCCGATCTACGGCGACGGCGGCAACGTGCGCGACTGGCTCTACGTCGACGACCACTGCGAGGGGATCCTGCTCGCGCTGCAGAAGGGCGCGCCGGGCTCGAAGTACAACATCGGCGGCGGCAACGAGCGCACCAACCTGCAGGTGGTGGACGCGCTCTGCGCGGCGCTCGACGCCGAGCTGCCCGCGGCGAAGAATCCCGCGCTCGCTTCGGCGGGGATGCGCTCCTACGCCGAGCTCAAGAGCTTCGTGCCGGACCGGCCGGGCCACGACCGCCGCTACGCGATCGACGCGTCGAAGATCCGCGCGGAGCTCGGCTGGACGCCGCGCCACGCCTTCGAGAGCGGCCTGCGCGAGACGGTGCGCTGGTACCTGGCGAACAAGCCCTGGTGCGAGGCGGTGCAGTCGGGCAAGTACCGGCGCGAGCGGCTCGGCCTGACGAGCTAGAGTTCAGCTTCTTTTGACCATGATCAGCCCTTCGCGATGAAATTCCTCCCGACCGAGATTCCCGAAGTCATCCTGATCGAGCCGGACGTCTTCAAGGACGCGCGCGGGTTCTTCCTCGAGACCTACCACGAGCGCAGGTACGCCGAGGGCGGGATCCCGGGGCCGTTCGTGCAGGACAACCACTCGTACTCCGGCCGCGGCACGCTGCGCGGTCTGCACGCGCAGCTCCAGCACCCGCAGGGCAAGCTGGTGCGCGCGGTCGAGGGCGAGATGTTCGACGTGGCGGTCGACATCCGCCGCGGCTCGCCCACCTTCGGCAAGTGGGTCGGCTTCCGGCTCTCGGGCGACAACTTCCGCCAGCTCTGGATCCCGCCAGGCTTCGCGCACGGCTTCTGCGTGACGAGCGAGCGCGTGCACGTCGAGTACAAGTGCACGGGCTTCTACGACAAGGCGGACGAGGTCGCGATCGCCTGGAACGACCCGGCGATCGGCATCGACTGGCCGATCGAGAGCCCGACGCTGTCGGCGAAGGACAGCTCCGCCCCGCGACTGGCTGAGCTTTTCGAGCGGCTGAAAGCGTAGCCTGGGCGTCGTGACGACCCTCACGGGCCTGGGTTATGATCCCCGTCTCGACGGCTGCAGGCGTGCCCGACGGGCGTGCCGCGGCCGTCCTGAAACCGCCAGGACCGGAAAGGGCCAATTCCCGACATGGGTCTTCTAGACCTCTTCAAGGGCAAGTTCGTGGATCCCACCTACCCCGGGGTCCACGCCGGCGGGAACGTCGTCACCACGACGCTCGACTCGGTCGTCAAGTGGGGCCGGCGCTCCTCGATCTGGCCGATGCCGTTCGGGACGGCCTGCTGCGCGATCGAGTTCATGGCGCTGTCGGCCTCGCACTACGACATCGCCCGCTTCGGCGCCGAGGTGCTGCGCTTCTCGCCGCGCCAGGCCGACCTCATGTTCGTGGCCGGCACGATTCCCGACAAGCTCGCGCCGGTGCTGAAGACGATCTACGACCAGATGCCCGAGCCGAAGTGGGTGATCTCGATGGGCGTGTGCGCGTCCTCGGGAGGCTTCTACCGCTCCTACCACGTGATGCAGGGCATCGACGAGATCATCCCCGTCGACGTCTACGTGCCGGGCTGCCCGCCGTCGCCCGAGGGGCTGCTCGCCGCGATCATGAAGATCCAGGAGCGCATCAAGAACAGCGAGCAGGCCAAGGAGCCGCAGGGTGCTCACCGCGTCGGCGCGTCGGGCGCCGGAGCCATCGACCGCCGTGCTCGCCGGCAGGCCTGGGAGCGGGACGACGCCGAGCGGCAGCGCGAGGGCAAGCCGCCGCGCGGGCTCATCCAGCTGCGCGTGCTGCCGACGAACGCCACGGACGACCAGCATGGCTAGCACGACGGCCGCCGCACCTCCCGAGGTCCTCGCCAAGCCGGCCGCGCGCCTCCTGAGCGAGACGCTCGGCGAGCGCGTGCTCGCGATCTCGGACTTCCGCGGCGACCTCGCGATCACCGTGGCGCGCGGCGCCTGGGTCGAGGCCGCCCGCCTGCTGAAGGACCACCCCGAGCTCGACTTCAAGCTCTTCCTCGACCTCTGCGCGGTCGACCACCTCGACCGGCCGGGCCACGCGGAGCGCTTCGAGGTCGTGCTGCACGTCTACTCCGTCTCGACGAAGCACCACGTCCGGCTGAAGACGCCGGTGCCCGAGTCGGACGCGACGCTGCCCACTCTCGTGCAGGTGTACCGCGGCGCGAACTGGTTCGAGCGCGAGGCGTGGGACCTCTACGGCATCGTCTTCGAGGGCCACCCGAACCTGTCCCGGCTCCTGACCCACGACGACTTCGTGGGCCACCCGATGCGGAAGGACTATCCGACCGCGAAGCGCCACGTGCTCAAGGTCCCGAAGGAGCTCCTGCTCCAGGTCCCCGAGGGCTCCGAGCACGTGCTGATCAACCTGGGGCCCTCGCACCCCGCGATGCACGGCACCTTCCGCGCCCAGGTGCTGCTCGACGGCGAGACGATCACCGAGGCCGAGGCCGAGATCGGCTACATGCACCGCAACTTCGAGAAGATGGCGGAGGAGCGGACCTACTGGCAGATCATCCCGTACACCGACCGGCTCAACTACTGCTCGTCGTTCATGAACGGGCACGGCTGGGCGCTCGCGGTCGAGAAGCTGCTGGGCGTGCCGGCGCCGCCGCGTGCCGAGGCGATCCGCGTGATCCTCTCCGAGTTCTCGCGGATCATGGACCACATCATCGCGGTGTCCACGAACGTGGTGGACCTCGGCGCGATCACGCCGTTCTTCGTGATGTTCCGCGCGCGCGAGGTGATCTACGAGCTGCTCGAGGCCTGCTGCGGCGCTCGGCTCACGGTCTCCTACGTGCGGATCGGCGGGCTCGCGCAGGACGTGCCCGAGGACTTCGAGGCCCGCTGCCGCAAGGCGATCGACAGCGTGAAGGACGTCTGGAAGCAGGGCCACGAGCTGCTGACGCGCAACGTCATCTTCCAGAACCGCTTCAGGGATGTCGGCGTGATGTCGAAGGAGGAGGCGCTCGACTGGGGCTGGGTGGGCCCCTGCCTGCGCGGCTCGGGAGTCGCCTACGACATCCGCAAGGACCAGCCGTACTCGGGTTACGAGCAGTACGACTTCGACGTGCCGGTCGCGACCACCGGCGACTGCTTCGACCGCTACCTGGTGCGGATGGAGGAGATCCTCCAGAGCCTGCGCATCATCGAGCAGGCGCTCGCGAAGCTGCCGAAGGGGCCGGTGATCACCGACGACCGCAAGGTGGCGCTGCCGCCGAAGTCGGAGGTCTACTCGAACATCGAGTCGCTGATGAACCACTTCAAGCTGGTCTACGAGGGCATCCTGCCCCCGGCCGGCGAGGTCTACGGCTACACGGAAGGCGCCAACGGCGAGCTCGGCTTCTACATCGTGAGCGAAGGCGAGAAGTGCCCCGCGCGCGTGAAGGTGCGGCCGCCCTGCTACAACATCTACCAGGCGTACCCGCACATGATCAAAGGCAGCCTGATCGCGGACGCCGTGGCCATCATCGGCGGGCTCAACGTGGTCGCCGGGGAGCTCGACAGGTAAGCCATGCCGAAGTGCACGATCGACGGCAAGGAGATCGAGGTCAAGCCGGGCACGACGGTGCTGCAGGCCGCGCTCGACCACGGGATCCACATCCAGCACTTCTGCTGGCACCCCGACCTGCCGGTGGACGGCAACTGCCGCACCTGCATGATCGAAGTCGAGAAGATGCCCAAGCTGCAGATCGCCTGCAACACGGTGGTCGCCGAGGGCATGGTGGTCCGCACCACGAGCCCGAAGGCGCACGAGGCGCAGCGCACGGCGCTCGAGTTCCTGCTGGTCAACCACCCGATCGACTGCCCGGTCTGCGACCAGGCCGGCGAGTGCTACCTGCAGGACAACTACATGCGCTACGGCCTCTACGGCTCGAAGATCGAGCTCGAGGAGAAGGTCCACAAGCGCAAGGTGGTGGACCTCGGCCCGATCATGCTCGACGCCGAGCGCTGCGTGCTGTGCTCGCGCTGCCTGCGCTTCGAGGACGTGGTGACCGGCACCAACTCGCTGCAGTTCGTGAACCGCGGCGACCACACGTCGATCTCGACCTTCGACGGCAGCAAGATCGAGCACGACTACGCCGGCAACCTCGCCGACGTCTGCCCGGTGGGGGCGCTGCTCTCGAAGGACTTCCGCTTCAAGATGCGGGTCTGGTTCCTGAAGGAGCACGAGTCGGTCTGCCCCGGCTGCTCGACCGGCTGCAACGTGTACGTCGACGAGCGCGACGGCGAGGTGCAGCGGCTGCGCGCCCGCCGCAACCCCGACGTGAACAAGTCCTGGCTCTGCGACCCGGGCCGCGCGCTCTACAAGCAGATCGGCGTCACGGAGCGCGTTTCCGGCGCGCGCGTGCGCGGGGCGGGCGGCTGGGCGGGCACGACGGTCGCGGCGGCGCTCGACCGCGTGGCCGCGGCGCTGAAGGACGCCGGCCCGGCGTCCGCCTTCCTGGCGACCCCGCAGGGAACGAACGAGGACGTGTTCGCGTTCAAGACGCTCGCCGAGGCGGTGGGCGGCACGCTCGACTTCCGCGTCGGCGACCCCCAGCTCAAGGTCCAGCAGAAGCTCGACAACGTGCTGCAGCACGTCGACCGCAACCCGAACACCCAGGGCTGCCTGGACCAGGGCGTGGGCAAGAACGGCGTCGACACGATCCTGGCCGCCTGCCGCGCCGGCTCCGTGAAGGCGCTCGTGCTCCAGGGCCCCGAGCTGCTACGCGTCCCGGAGGCCGTGGACGCGATCGCGAAGGTCCCGTTCGTCGCGGTGATGGCGACGCACGAGGGGCCCGAGCTCGACCGCGCCACGGTGGTGCTGCCGGCGGCGATGTGGGCCGAGGTGTCCGGTACCTTCACGAACTTCCAGCGCCGGGTCCAGCGGCTGACCGCCGCGGTGCCCCCGCCGGGCGACGCGCAGCCGCGCTTCGAGCTGGCGGCCGGCTTGCTGTCCCGCCTCGGCAAGCCGCTCGGCGCCGCGAGCCCGCGCGAGGTGTTCGCGCTCGTCGCGAAGGCGACGCCGGGATATGCGGGGCTCGACTATCGCGGCATCGGCGCGCAGGGAGCGGCGATCGGCGCCGCCGCTTCGGCCCCGGCCGCCGGAGAGGCACGCGCCTGATGGCCACCCGGGTCGTCACCGTCGACCGCAACCAGAAGGCGGGCGTGCTCCCGATCCTGCGGGGCCTGCAGATCACGTTCATGAACTTCGTGCGGAGCCTGTTCCTGCGCCAGGCCTCGACCATCTCGTACCCGGAGCAGAAGCGGCCGGTCTCGAGCCGCTATCGCGGCATCCACATCCTGACCGAGCGCGAGGACGGCACGCCGAAGTGCGTGGCCTGCTACATGTGCGCGACCGTCTGCCCGGCCGAGTGCATCTACATCGAGTCGGGCGAGCGGCCGGAGAAGACGATCGAGAAGTACCCGACCCGCTTCGAGATCGACCTCCTGCGCTGCGTCTACTGCGGCTTCTGCGTCGACGCCTGCCCGGAGGAAGCGATCATCATGAGCCGCGAGAACGACCTCGTCGGCACGACGCGCGCCGAGCTCGTGATCGACCGCGACCGCCTGATGGCGCGCGGCAAGCTGGTCGAGCACGGCGCTGGCTACCGGCCCGACGAGCACGACGTGCGCCGCCCCGTTCGGATCGCCGCGCTCGAGCGGCTCAAGTCCGAGCACGGCATCGTGCCGGGCATGCCGGCCGCGAAGCCCTCGCGAACGTAGCCCTCCGACTCGCCGACTCGCCCCGGGGCGAGTCGGCTTCGGTTTGTCGTGAGGCACCAACCTGCCTAGGATGCGGCGTGCCGACGCGCGCGATCGGTCTGCTGCTCTTCCTGCCCGTGCCGCTCGTCCTCTTTCTCTTCACCCGCACGCCGCTCGGGATCCTTCCGTCGCTCGGCATCGGCATCGCGCTGATGCTCACGCACCGCCTCTACGCGCGTCCGTGGGCGCTCGCGCGCGCGCACCGGCGCTGCCTGTGGTGCGGGGCCGACATCGCGGCGACGCTTTCGGCCGCGGAGCTCGTGCTCGAGGACCCGTTGGGCCGCGCGAGCTGGTGCGCGTGCCGAGAAGCCCACGCCCGGCCCGTGCGAGCCGTGCTCGCGTGGGCGGCGGCTCGGAGTCGATTCCTGACCTTCGGAATCCTGGGAACGCTGGGTGTGTTCCTCGCCTGGGCCGCGGGATCGCAGCTTCTCGCCCCGAGCCGGCTGGATCACGACGACGCCGTGGCCTTCTTCCGTCTGGGCATCGCAGCCTGCGTGCTGCCGCTCGGCTGGCTCTCGGCACGCAGCGAAGCCGCGTCCGGCGAGGCGCCACGGTCGCCCTTCCCGCTCCACGTGCCCGCGCTCGTCGGGCTGCGCACGGTGCTGTGGCTGTTCCGTCTCGTCGGCCTGCTGTGGCTCGCGCAAGGCTCGCTGCACGTCGCGGAGCGCGTGGCCCGTCTCGTCTGAGCAAGAGGCCTATTCCGCGACCGTCTGCGTCGAGCCTTGCTGCTTCGAGTCGAGGAACACGAGCTCGACCCTCCCGAGACGCACGCGGTCGCCGTCGCTGAGTGGGGCGGCTTCGGTGCCGAGGCGGCGATCGGCCAGCCAGGTGCCGTTCTTGCTGCCGAGGTCCTCGAGGGTCGCCGGCTCGCCGGACGCGACGCGTGATCCTCGCGTGGCGGCGCGAGACGCTCGGGGCGTCGATGCGAACGTTCACGTCCTCGTCGCGGCCGAGGACGTTCGGTCCCGGTGAGAGCGGGACCAGCCGGTCCTCCCAGAGCAGCCGCGCGGTGAGGCGCGCGGGCGAAGCAGCGACGCCCGAGGCCGCGGACGGCGACGAGGCCGGCGCCTCCGAGGCTTCTGCCACGAAAGCGTAGCCGAAACCGTGGACGGTGCGGATGTAGCGTGGCTCGCGCGCGTCGTCCCCCAGCGCGGCCCGTAGCTCCCCGAGCAGGCCGTTGACGGTCGACTCCGAGACGACTGTCTTCGGCCACACGCGGTCGCGTATCTGCTCCTTCGAGAGCGCCCGCGGCCGCTCGGCCAGCAGCACGTCCAGGAAGTCGAAGGCCTTGCGGGCGAGGGGCACGGGCTCGCCTGCCCGCTGGAGCAGCCGGCGATCACGGTCGAACGAGAAGTCGCCAAAGCGAACGGCCATGCGCGCGCCTCGCTCACGGACAAGGAAGCCGCCGCGATTTTGCGGCTCGCCCGTGGCTCTGTAAAGGGCCGACATCCGTCCAACGAAAAACCGTGACTCTCCCGGGGATTTCCGCAAACCCCGGTCCGAGCTTGGACACCAGCACAACCGGTGACGCGCCTGGCCAGGCGACTCCCGACCAAGGAGCCGCCAATGTTCAGACTCCCGCTCGTCCTCCGCCTTGCCGCCGCTGCGGGCGCATGCGCCCCGCTCGCCCCCGCGGTCGCATCTGCCCAGGAGCGCGCCGATGTCCGGCGCGCGATCCACGAAACGACGATCGAGCGTGCGCGTGATGGCGCGGCCCGCAAGATCGAGCAGCCCGGATGCCGGCGCTTGCTCGACGAGTTCAAGGACAAGAACGGCCGACCGCTCAGCGAGAACCTCGCCACCTGGGATCGCGTCGCGGCCGACTACCTTCGCACGATCCCTTTCAGGGACGGGTCGTTCCACCCCTTCTGCCGCAGCGGCAAGTCGGCGCTCGTGAGCGTCGTGGGCATGCGGCCGGTGTTCGTGTGCCCAAGCTTCCGCAGGCAGGCCGAGCGCGACCCGTGGGCAGCCGAGAACTGGGTCATCCACGAGATGCTCCACACGCTCGGGCTCGGCGAGAACCCGCCCTCGAGCCGGGAGATCACGCAGCGGGTGACCGAGCTTTGCCGGTAGAGTTGCGGCGTCAGCGCTTCAGCACGCCGACGAGATCGCTCCAGGCGTCCGTCCAGACGAGCGCGCGCGCTCCAGGCAGCCGCGGCAGCGTGGCCGCCGAGACCAGCTCGTCGGCGAGCAGCGTCCGGTCGCGCGACACCAGCATCCAGTCCGAGCCCCAGGCGAACCCGTTGAGCGTCGAGGGCACGTGCTCCGCCTCGAGGCCCAGCCGGCCCGCCGCCCCGCGCACGACCGGCTTCAGGTCCAGGTGACGGTTCGTCACGTGCACCGCCAGCGCTCCGCCCGGGGCGAGGTGGCGGAGGTAGACCTCGAACGCCTCGAGCGTCAGCAGGTGGACCGGGATCGCGTCGCTGCTGAAGGCGTCGACGACGAGGACGTCGAACGCCTGCGGGGGCTCGCTCTCGAGCGCGAGCCGGCCGTCGCCGAGCGTGACCGTGGCCTGCCCGCGCGCGTCGCGCAGGTACGTGAAGCAGGCCGCCTCTCCCTCCGAGAGCCGCGCCACCTGGGGGTCGAGCTCGTAGAAGCGGAAGCTGTCCCCGGGCCGGCTCCACGCCGCGAGAGTGCCCACCCCGAGGCCGATCACTCCGACACGCATCGGGCTGCCGGCGAGGCGCTTGGCGTGGCGGCGGATGGCGAGCCCGGCACCGCTCTCGGGGCCGAAGTAGGTGGTCGGCTCGCCGCGGCGCGCGCGGGACGTGAGCTGCAGGCCGTGGGCGATGCGGCCGTTGAGCAGCGTGAGGTGCTCGTCGGGCTCGCCCGCGTCCGCCCGCACGACCCGCAGCACGCCGTGGAAGCCGCGCGCGGCGTGGACGACCGCCTGGCGGTCGCGAGCCACGTCGAGGGCGAGGCCCGCCGCGAGCGCGGCGAGACCGACCGCGACGAAGGCCATCCGCTGCCGCAGGACCGCCTCCGGCTCGCGTCGCAGCGGGCCCCGCTCGGCAAGACGCGCGCCCGCGAGCGCGAGCGGTCCCGCCAGCAGTGCGAGATGGAGCTCGAAGTAGCCCGTGAAGACGAGCGGCGCCACGAGGGCCGCGAACAGGCCGCCGAGCGCACCTCCTGCGGCGATCCGCACGTAGTAGCCCGTGAGGTGCTCCGGCTGCGGCCGCCGCCGTGCGAGCTCGCCGTGCCCCGCCAGGCAGTAGACGAGCAGCACCGCCGACCAGAGCGCGATGCGGTGCAAGGGCCTGAGCTCGAGCGCCCAGTGGAGACCCACGAGCGCAAGGCACGCCGCCGCCGCGAGCGCGAGCGGAACCAGCTGGCGGCCGCGATCGGGCCAGGCGAACGAGACGACGAACGACAGCAGGTAGAGCCCGAGCGGGAGCATCCACAGCAGCGGGACTGCCGCGACTTCCTGCGTGAGGTGGCTCGTCACCGCCGCGAGCGCCAGCGACGGGAAGAAGGCGAGCGCCAGGCACACGAGCGCTTCACGCGTGTCTCGCGCTCGCGCCTGTGGCGCCGGCTCGGCGGCCGACGTCGGGTCGGCCGGCGCGGTCCGTCCCGCTTCGAGCGCGCACCAGCCGACGCCGACCGCGAAGGCGACGAACGTCGCCGACCACAGCCAGCCCTGGGCGACGACGCCGAGGGTCCGCTCGATCACGAGCGGATAGCCGACGAGGCCGGCCAGCGACCCGGCGTTCGAGAGCGCGAACAGGCGGAAGGGCGATGCGCCGGGCCGCAGCCGCGCGAACCAGGCCTGGAGCAGCGGGCTCGTGGCGGCGAGCGCCACGAACGGCAGGCCGATCGCGGAGCCCAGCAGCGACAGGATGCTTCGGATCGGCTGGTCGAACGCGAGCGGCGAGGGACGTCCGTCCGGCGTGATCGGCGACGGCCAGGCGAACGCACGCCAGAGGACGAGCGCCAGCGCCGCCGTGAGGAGTGCCATGTGGAGGTCGCGCTGTCGGCGCGGCGCGAGCCGCGCCAGGCCGTGCGCCCAGCCGTAGCCCGCGAGCAGGGCCAGCTGGTAGAAGACGAGGCACGTCGTCCACACGGCCGACCCGCCGCCGAACCAGGGCAAGCAGCCGCTTGCCGAGCAGCAGCTGGACGACGAACAGCAGGAACGCGCCGAGGCCGACGAGCGCCGCGATCACGCGGCTAGCTTATGCCCGGAAGCGCTTCGCCTCGGTCGAGCCGCAGCGCCGCGATCGGGCCCACGAGCCCCCCGCGATCGCCGGGACGAGCTTCACGCCGTCGCCGTCCTTCACCTTCGAGTCGAGGCCCTGCAGGAAGCGGATGTCCTCGTCGTTCAGGAACACGTTCACGAAGCGGTTGAGGCCGCCCTTGTCGTCGAACAGCCGCCCGCGCAGCTTCTCGTGGCGCCGCGTCAGCTCCTGCAGCACCTCGCCGACCGTCGCGCCTGCGCAGCTCGACGCTCGACGCCCCGTCCGTGTGGCCCCGCAGCGGCGTCGGGATGCGAACGCTCACTCTGTCTGCCATCGCCCGTCGTCTCCTAGCGCGAGCCCGCCGCGACGCCGGCCCGGGGCTCGCCGTAGACCGCGGCGAAGGCCGCGAGCTTCGCCTCGATCACCGGCGCTTCGGCGAGCCGTCCCTGCTGTGCCTCGATCGTCTTGAGCCCGTTGCCGGTGATCGACACGCACACCGACTCGTCCTTCGGGATCCGGCCCGACTCGATCAGCTTGATCGCGCACGCGAGGGTCGTGCCGCCGGCGGGCTCGGTGAAGATGCCCTCGCTGCGGGCGAGCCGCTCGATCGCGGCCAGGATCTCGTCGTCGCTCGCGGAGGCGGCGTGGCCGCCGGACTCGCGCACGACGCGGATCGCGTACGGGCCGTCCGCCGGGTTGCCGATCGCGATGCTCTTGGCGATCGTGTGCGGCTTCTGCGGCTCGAAGACGTCCGAGCCCGACACGATGGCGCGCGCCACCGGATCGCAGCCCGCGGCCTGCGCGGCGTGGATGCGCGGGCCGTCGTCAGCGACGAGGCCGAGGTCGACGAACTCGCGGTAGGCCTTCCAGACCTTGGGCAGGATCGTGCCGCCGGCGACCGGGATCACCGTGTGCCGCGGCAGCTTCCAGCCGAGCTGCTCGGCGATCTCGAAGCCGTGGGTCTTGGCGCCCTCGGTGTAGTAGGGGCGCAGGTTCACGTTGACGATCGCCCAGCCGTACTCGTCGGCGATCTCGGTGCACAGGCGGTTGACGTCGTCGTAGTTGCCGCGGATCTTGACGAGGCGCGGCCCGAACACCTGCGTCGCCACCACCTTGCCGCTCTCGAGGTCGTGCGGGATGAAGATCACGGCCTCGAGCCCCGCGGCCGCCGCGTGGGCGGCGACGGAGTGCGCCAGGTTGCCGGTCGAGGCGCAGCCGACGGTCGTGAAGCCGAACTCGATCGCGCGCGTGACGGCGACCGACACCACGCGGTCCTTGTAGCTGAAGGTCGGGTAGTTGGCGCTGTCGTCCTTCAGCCAGAGCTCGCGGACGCCGAGCTCCTTGCCCAGCCGCTCCGCCCTCACGAGCGGCGTGAAGCCCGAGCGCAGGCCGGCGCGCGGCTCGCCCTCGATCGGCAGCAGGTCGCGGTAGCGCCACAGCGAGCGCGGGCCCGCCTCGATCCGCGCGCGCGTCACGACTCCCCGCATCGCCGCGTAGTCGTAGCTGACCTCGACGGGGCCGAAGCACTCGTCGCAGATCATGCGCGGCGTGACGGGGTAGGCCGTCCCGCACTCCTTGCACGTCAACCCTCTCACGAAGCTCATGGGTCGGGTCTCTTCGAACGAAGAGACTAATACGTCGGGACGCTCGGGTCCACTTCCTTCGACCAGGCCAGGATCCCGCCCTTCAGGTTCAGCAGCCGCTTGAAGCCGACGCGCCGGAGCTGGCCGATCGCCTTGGCGGAGCGCACGCCCGACTTGCAGTGCACGACGTAGGTCCTGGCGGTGTCGAGCTCGTGGAGATGCTCGCTGAGGCTGCCGAGCGGGATGAGCCGCGTGCCGGGGATCTTCGCGATCGCGAACTCGTGCGGCTCGCGGACGTCGATCACGTCGAGCGGATCGCCCGCGTCCAGCCGGCGCTTCAGCTCGGCGGCCGCGATCTCCTCGACGGCCTCGGCCTCCTCGCCGCGGCCGATGCCGCAGAACGCCGCGTAGTCCTGCAGCTCCTTGATCGTCGGGTTCTCGCCGCACAGCGGGCACTTCGGGTCGCGGCGCAGCTTGAGCTCCTCGAAGCGCATCGCGAGCGCGTCGTAGAGCAGCAGCCGGCCCACGAGCGGCTCGCCGATCCCGAGCAGGATCTTGAGCGCTTCGGTCGCCTGGATGCCGCCGACGACGCCCGGCAGGATCCCGAGCACACCGCCCTCGGCGCAGCTCGGCACCAGCCCCGGCGGCGGCGGCTCCGGGTAGAGGCAGCGGTAGCACGGCCCGCGATCGGGCCAGAAGACGCTCGCCTGGCCCTCGAAGCGGAAGATCGAGCCGTAGACGTTCGGCTTCTTGAGCAGGTAGCAGGCGTCGTTCGTGAGGTAGCGGGTCTCGAAGTTGTCGGTACCGTCGACGATCACGTCGTAGCCGGCCAGGATCTGGAGCGCGTTCGACGAGTCGAGCGCGGTCGGATGGGTCTCGACCACCACGTGGGGGTTGAGGCCGTTGAGGCGCGCCTTGGCGCTGTCGAGCTTGGGCTTGCCGATCCAGCTCGTGTCGTGGACGATCTGCCGCTGCAGGTTGCTCTCGTCGACGACGTCGAAGTCGAGGATGCCCAGGCGGCCGACACCGGCGGCGGCCAGGTAGAGCGCCGCGGGCGAGCCGAGCCCTCCCGCGCCGACGAGCAGCACGCTCCCCCGCTTGAGCTTGCGCTGCCCCTCGATCGTCACCTCGGGCATGATCAGGTGGCGCGAGTAGCGGGCGATCTCCTCGCGCGACAGCTCGGCGGTCATGACGCTTCTATCCTCCAAAGGGCACCACTCTCATTCGAGCCGCGTCTCCAGGCTCATGCGCCCGCCGGTCGCGCTCGCGAAGAAGTCCTCGAACGTGCGGCGGAACGTCTCCAGCTTGGCGATCGCGGCGGGATCGGCCGCCCGCCCCGCGCTCGAGACGTAGATCCACGCCTGGCGGTGGCGATTGGGTCCGCTGCCCGCGGCCGGGCTGCGCGCGCCCATCGCGGCGACCACCTGGGCGACCGTCACGTCGCGCCTCGTGCCGTTCATGCTCACGGACGAGCGCGGCGCGCTCTCGCGGGTCAGCGAGAGCGACGTCGGATCCGTCACCACCGGGGAGTCGACGTAGAAGGTCGGCGGCACCTCGGACTCGGCCAGCACGCCCATCGCGTAGAGGTCGAACGGCGAGTAGCGCTGCGTCGGAGTCAGCGTGCGGAAGCTGCCGCCCTGGTCCTGGATCTCGTTGCCCTCCAGCACCGAGGCGTCGGTGTCGGTGAAGAAGCTCCAGTGCGCGAGCTGCCGGCCGAGCCAGATGTCGTTGGTTCCGCCGCCGTCGCGGAACTTGAGCGTGGCGCCCCAGCGGTGGCCGGTCTCGTGCGCGACCAGCGACATCGAGGTGTTCTCGCCGTTGACGCGGGCGTTCGGATCGGCCGGGTACTTCGTGAGCGTGTCCATCAGCACGACACTCGAGAGCCGGCCGCCGCTGCCGTACTGCGACGCGAGGTCGAGGATGTCCTGGCCGATGCCGCGGATCCCGTTCTTGACCCCGCTCTCGAACGCGAAGGTGTCGGCGTCGGTCACTCGCGTGTCGGTCCAGAACACGAGCTGGTCGTAGCTGTCGCTGAACTCCGAGTAGAACGCCCGCGAGGCGCCGACCAGGTCGATCGAGCGCTCGCTCGCGAAGCGCTCGCCGACCGCCGAAGCACCGCCGGCGCTCGGGGCGCTGGCCGCCGAGAGGTCGAGCGCCGCGAACGCGGTCGTGGCGCCGGGCGAGAGCGCCACCACGGCGTCGCGCAGCGTCGTGGACGCGTCGAAGCGCATCTCGACGCTGCCGCCGGGCAGGAGCGTCGCCTGGGCCGTCACGCGGGCGGTGTTGTCGAAGTCGGGCACGTTGCACCACGTGACCGTGAACGCCGATGGGGTCGAGCTCACGAAGACGCCGCCGGCGCGGCTCGGGTCGAGGTCCGCGAAGAAGAGCGCGACGCGCGGCGGGCCCGACAGCACGCGGCCGAGCGAGCGGTCCTCGCTCCCGATGTCGCCGCGCGTGAAGCTCAGGTTTCCGTCCGAGTTCACGAACGCCGACCCGCGCGAGGCGCCGTAGAAGCTGAAGCCGAACGCCAGCGCCTCCTCGGACGACGCGTCGTCGGCGAGCGTGACGCGGCGGCCGAGGTCGCTGCGGAACGCGGCGCTCATGCGCACCACGTCGTAGCCGCCCTGGCTGTTGGGCTCGTAGCGCAGCCCCACTCCCCCGAGGTCGAAGTTGTTGCTGCCGACCACGATCGCGCCGTTGTCGTTGATGATCGCGATGTCGCCGGAGCGGGGAGCCACGGACACGGCCGCCGGGGCGCCCGCGGCCGCCGCCTGCGCGAGCTCGGCGCGCGCGATCTGGTTCAGGCCGATGAACTCGTGCGGGTCGCGGACGTCGTAGCCGAGCGGACCCGCCTTCGAGCCCGGGCGGGCCTGGCTGGCGCTCGCCGCCGGAAGCTCCACGCCCGCGGCGGTGCAGGGATTGGCGGCGCTCGAACCCGACGGCGTCGGCGTCGGGCTGGGCGACCCGCCGGTGGGCGATCCCGACGAGCTCCCGCCGCCGCACGCGGGCAGCAGCAGCGTCATCGCCGCCAGCCACGAGCGGCTGGCCCTGCGCAGGGGGCTCACGGTCAGCTCTCCCGCGCGACTGCGGGCTGGGCGGCGTACGGATCGACCGGACGGGCGTAGAAGTAGCCCTGTCCCCAGGGCACGCCGAGCTCGCGCAAGGCTTCGACCTCCTCCCGGGCCTGGATCCCCTCGGCGATCACGGTCGCGCCGAGCCCCACGCTCATGTCGAGGATCGCCTTCACCACCTGCTGGCTGACCTTCTTCTGGTGCACGTCGCGCACGAGCGCGATGTCGATCTTCAAGTACGCGGGCTTCAGTGTGGCCACGGTTTCCAGACCAGAGTAGCCTGCTCCCACGTCGTCGATCGCAAAAGAGAACCCGAGATCGGTGAAAGAGTGCATGGCCTCGCGGTAGATGTTGAGGTTCTCGATCACCTGCCGCTCGGTGATCTCCAGGGTGACGTTGCCGGGAGCCAGGTCCTTGCCCAGGTACTCGAGGACACCGCGGCCGAGGAAGCTCGTGTCGCGGACGGTGGCGGGCACGGTGTTGATGAACAGGCGCTCCTTGCGCGCGAAGGCGTGCCAGTCGACGAAGGCCTGGCGGCGGCAGGCGCGCTCGAGCTCCTCGGTCATCCCGTAGCGCAGCGCCTGGCCGAACAGCACCATCGGCAGCTCGACGTCGGATCCGCGCGGTCCGCGCGAGAGCCCCTCCCAGGCCAGCACGCTGCCGTCCTTGAGGTCCACGATCGGCTGGAACGCCGTCCAGATCTCGCGATTCTGGATGATCTCGAACAGCCGCTCGCGCTGGTCGCGCTCGCGGATCCGGCCCCGCATCAGCGCGCAGGTGGCCGCGTCGTCGACGAGCCGCAGGATCTGGCGCTCGGGGCTCTCGAGCGGGCTCCACAGCACGACACCGTAGCCCGCGACGAGCACCGGCCGCTCCTTGAGGTAGGGCAGCGTCAGGCGGCCGACGCGCGGGTTCAGGTACTCCTCCACCCGCCCGACCAGCTTGCGCAGCGTCTCCGAGCGGAACGGGGTGTCGCCGCGGCGCGGACCCGACAGGAACAGCAGGAAGCGGTCGCCCTCGCGCTCGTCCCGGGTCACGAAGTCGTCCTGCCGGAAGTTCTCGCGCATCGACTGCAGGAGCGGATCGACCTGCTCGCGCAGGCTGCGGAATGCGGCTCCCCCGAAGCTCTTCTCGATGTGCGCGAGCGGAGCGAGATCGACCAGGACCGCCGCCAGGTAGCCCTGCTGGCGGAGCATGGACGTGATCTCGTCCTGCACCTCCCGGAACGTCGGGATCAGCATCCGACCATTCTCTTCCGGGGGAGCGCCGGCGGCAACGTGGTCGGCGCTGGAGCCGGCCTATCAGCCGCTTACGGGGCTAACGGCTCGGCTCGTCCTTGCCGCGGCGGGCCGCCCTGGCCTCGGCCGGCCGGAGCCGTCCTTCGGCCTGGAGCGCCCGCCGCAGCAGGAACTCGATCTGGGCGTTGAGGCTGCGCAGGTCCTCGCCGGCCCAGCGCTGGACCGCGTCCAGCACGTCGCGGTCCATTCGCAGCAGGAAGGGCTTGCGCTCGGCCAAACGATCACCCGGCTATTGGTAGAGCGTTCCGGTGTTGACGACGGGCTGAGCCTCGCGGTCGGCGCAGAGCACCACGAGCAGGTTCGAGACCATCGCCGCCTTGCGCTCCTCGTCGAGCTTCACCTGGCTGCTCTTCGAGAGCAGCTCGAGCGCCATCTCCACCATCCCCACGGCGCCCTCGACGATCTTCTGCCGCGCCGCGATGATGGCGCCCGCCTGCTGGCGGCGCAGCATCGCCGACGCGATCTCGGACGCGTAGGCCAGGTGGCTGATGCGCGCCTCCACCACCTCGACGCCGGCCTTGGCGAGGCGGTCGTGGATCTCGGACTTCAGCCCCTTGGCGACCTCGTCGGTCGAGCCGCGCAGCGACAGGTGCCCTTCCTCGTGCGCGTCGTACGGGTAGCGCGTCGCCAGGTTGCGCACGGCGGACTCGCTCTGCACGCGCACGTAGTTCTCGTAGTCGTCCACCTCGAACACGGCCTCGGCCGAGTCGACCACCTTCCACACCACGATGGCGGCGATCTCGATCGGGTTGCCGTCGGTGTCGTTGACCTTGAGCTTGGCGCTCTCGAAGTTGCGCACGCGCAGCGAGATCCGCTTCTTGGTGTAGAAGGGGTTGGCCCAGCGCAGGCCTTCGTCGCGCACGCTGCCGCGGTACGCGCCGAAGAGCTGGAGCACGCGCGCCTCGTTCGGCGCCACGGTGAAGAGGCCCGCGAGCCCGAGCGCGCTCAGGGCGAAGAGCAAGGCCCAGGCGATCGCCACGCCGCCATCGTCGGCGCGGACGGCGCTCACGAAGCCGAAGCCCGCCACCACCATCAGGATCAGAAACACGAAGATCATCAGCAGCCCCGAGGCTGTCTGGCGCTCCCGTTCCCGGATCATCTCGCTCCTCCTTCTTGTACTCACGCCACCCGAGCGCGCGGCGCTCACAAAGCACCTCGCCCGTTCAGATCGGCTTCCACTTGGACGATTCCTTGAGCTTCGCCCGCGCCGCGGGCGAGGCGAAGAAGCGCGTCAGGCCGCAGTCGCGGCACACGACGAGCGTGAACTTCGCCGACCGCAGGAAGCCTCCGAGCCCCGTCAGATACGTGGGCGCCTGCCCGCCCCCGGAGCTCGTCTCCGGCCCGCGGTAGAGCGTCTTCCCACCACAGTTCGAGCACGGCCCGACAACGTCCATCGGCTCGCCTCCTCGACTATCAATATGATATCACTTTGCGATCTTTTGTCAAGAGGCCCTTCCGAGTCACCAGGGGGGCCTGGGGGGACGAAGTCCCCCCAGAACAAGGAAGGAGGAAGCAGGCCGCAGGTTTCGATCCCCTCTATCCCCGGTACTTGGAGAGCCACGAGGCGGCTGGAGGCCGAGGCTTGCAACAACCAGGGCTCTCGAAGGGGCACGATCCCTGGGACTAGCGACGCAACGAGGCTAACGGCTCGTTGTCGGCGTTCCTTGTTCTGGGGGGCTTCGCCCCCCAGACCCCCCGTGAACGGGGGCCTACTGGACGCCGTCGTCGCCGCGGCTCAGCCGTTTCGTGGCCAGGAAGGCTCCGCCAACGATCACGACGGCGAGCGCCAGGACCACGCAGAGGCTGGCGAGCCAGCTCCAGAAGGTCGCGCCGCGGGCGGGAACGAGCCGTGCGAAGGCGACGCTTCCCTCGCTGAACGAGTCGGTGACGGCCGAGGCCAGCAGCAGCGCGCCCCAGAGCGCGAGCGACCAGAGCAGCAGGATCGCGATACGCCCGACGAACGACTGGGAGACGACGGCACGCGCGCTCATCTCGAGAAGGTCACCCGGCGATTCTCCTACTTGATCGTCATGCCGCCCTCGATCTTCTTGAGGTAATCGAGCAGCGTCGGCTCCTTGTAGCCGAGAGTGCGGGCCTTTCCAGCCGACTCCTTGAACTTGGCGGCGTCCTTGAGCCCGAAGTACGCCCAGCCCATCGTCGCCCAGGCCTCGGCGTTGTCGGGTGCGAGCGTCGTCGCCTTCTCGAGCACCGGCAGCGCCTCCTTGTAGCGCTTGCCCTGGACGTAGGCCTGGCCGAGCGAGACGAAGCCGTCGGGCTTCTTGTACTCCGGCTGCGCCGTGAGCTTGGTGAGCACGTCGATCGCCGGGCCGAACTGCTGCGCGCCGACGAGCGCCGCGCCGAGCCCGGCCGCGTACTGGGCGTTGCCGGGCTCGAGCGCCACGGCCTTCTGGAACGGCGCGACCGCCGAGGGCGAATCGCCCTTCATGCGCATCAGCACGTTGCCGAGCTGGTAGTGCGCGTCGGCGTTCTTGGGCTCGAGCTCGGCCGCCTTCGTGAACTCGGCGATCGCGGCCGCCACGTCCCGTCGCGCGACCTGCGCCTTTCCGAGTGCGAGCCGGACCGCCGCCGACTCGGGGTTGGCGTCGCGCAGCTGCATGAGCTCCGACACCGCGAGGTCGACCTGCCCCGCCCCGAGCGCCTGCAGCGCGCTCGCCGCCTTGACCTCGATCAGCAGCGCCTTCGCCTCGGGGTCGTTCTCCGCCATCGCGGCGGCGAGGTTGGCGTCGGCCACCGCGTCCTGCGCGCGGTTCTGTGCGATCTTGACCCGCGCCATCTCCTTGTACGCCGGAATCGCGCCCGGCGAGGCCTCGATCACCTTCGCCAGCATCGGCTCCGCTTCCGCGGCGCGTCCCGACTTGCGCAGCACGGTGGCGAGGCCGATCACGGGCGCGAGCGCCTTCGGGTCGGCTGCGATCGCCTGGCGGTAGGTCGCCTCGGCTGCCGCAATGTCGCCCTTCGCTTCCTGCGCGTGCGCGAGCTCCGTGGTCGCGGCCGCTCCACCGCCGGCCGCGGCGGCCTTCTGCGCGAGTGCGATCGCCTCGTCCGGCTTGCCCTCCTGCACCTTTCGCCGCGCCGCCGCGATCGTGGGCCAGACGCCCCCCGGGTCGGCGGCGATCGCCGCCTCGGCCGTGGCGGCGGCTTCCGCCATGCCGCGCGCGTCCTGCGCCACCGCCATGCGGCCGAGCGCCTCGCCTTTGGCGGGGCCACTGAGCGTCGCCGACGCGGCCCTGTACGCGTCGATCGCGAGGTCGAGCTCGCCGCGGCTCTCACGCAGCTGACCCAGCTTGAGCGCGGCGGCGCCGTTCGTGGCGGCGACCGGCTCGAGCACCGTGATCGCTCCGTCGACGTCGCCGGCGGCGATCTTCGCTTCGGCGTCCTTCACGGGGTCGACGACGGCGGCCTGCGCCGCGTCCTTGCCCTTCTTGTCGTCCTTCTTCTTGTCGTCCGAAGCGGCGGGCACCGCGGGCAGCAACAGGAGGAGTAGCCAGGCGCAGCGTTTCATCGGGAAGCCTCCGGTCGGTTGTGGTGTGAGCGGAAAGGCGCGATTTGCCGAGATGCTAGGCCCGCGGGAGCGGAGCGTCAATGCCGATTCCGGCCGCGAAAAAGACCGCTCCTGACGGGGCGTCTTCAACTATCTTGTGATCAGAGGGTTCGCAGAAAGCGGTTCGACGTTTACGCCCCCCTTTTGCTTGTGCTAGATTGCCCTGGCTGCACAATATCTAGGGGGTTCTGTCCTGGGATCGATGCGTCTGGATTCGGTAGAGATCGTCGGCTTCAAGAGCTTCTGCGACCGCCAGGAGCTGTCCTTCAAGGGCGGCGTGACCGGGATCGTGGGCCCGAACGGCTGCGGCAAGAGCAACGTCTCGGACGCGATCAACTGGGTGCTCGGCGAGCAGAGCGTCAAGAGCCTGCGCGGCACGTCGATGGAGGACGTGATCTTCAACGGCAGCTCGAGCCGCCAGCCGCTGCAGATGGCCGAGGTCAACCTCAAGGTCTCCGGCCTCAACGGCAACAGCCCCGACGGATCGCCCGAGTGCGTCGTCTCGCGCCGCCTCTACAGGAACGGCGAGAGCGAGTACCTGATGAACGGCAAGGTCTGCCGCCTGCGCGACATCCACGAGCTGTTCATGGACACCGGCCTCGGCTCGAAGGCGTACTCGATCATCGAGCAGGGAAAGATCGGCCAGATCCTCTCGTCGAAGCCGACGGAGCGGCGCGCGATCATCGAGGAGGCGGCCGGGATCACGAAGTACCGGGCCCGCCGCCGCCAGACGCAGCTGAAGCTCGAAGCGGCGCAGCAGAACCTGCTGCGCGTGAACGACATCGTGAACGAGGTCGAGAAGCAGCTCGACAGCCTGAAGCGCCAGGCCGCCAAGGCCCGGCGCTGGCGCGCGGTCAAGGAAGAGGTGCAGGGACGCGAGCGCGTGCTGTTCGGGCGCCGCTTCCTGGAGCTCCAGGAGCGCTCGCGCGGCCTCGAGGCGCGCCACGCCGCCGAGGCGGAGCGCGAGCGCGCCGCGGCGATCGCGCTCGACACCGAGGAGGCGCAGCTCGAGGTGCTGCGCCAGTCGCTCTACGAGCACGAGGCCGCGCTCGAGACCGCCCGCGCGCGGCTCGGCGAGCTGACGCTCGCGGTCGACCGCCACCAGGGAAGAAGCGGCTACTGCAAGCAGCAGGTCACCGAGACGGAGATCCGCAGCCAGGAGGCGGCGCGCGAGGAGCAGGAGCTGGTCGCGCGCGTGGCACCGCTCGACGCATCGCTCGCGGAGAAGCGCGGCGAGGACGAGCGGCTGCGCGAGGAGCGCCGCAGCGCCGAGGCGGAGCTGATGGCTGCGGAGGCCGCCGTCGCGGAGGCCGCCGCACGGCTGCAGGCGGCCGAGGCCGGCCAGGAGCAGAGCCGCGAGGCGCAGGTGGCGCTCCTCGGTCGGATGGCCACGCTGTCGAACTCGCGGGCCGCGGTCGCCGGCAACGCCGAGCGCGCCGAGGCCGACCTCGCCAAGCTCCTCGCCGAGGCGGGCGAGCTCGAGCGCGAGCGCGAGCAGGCGCGGGGCGTGCGCGAGGCGGCGCAGGCGCAGGTCGAGGCCACGGGGGCCCGCGCCGCCGAGCTCACGAGCGCCCGCGACGGCCACAGCGCGCGATCGCAAGAGGCACGCACGCAGGCCACGGCGCTGGCTCGCGACGTCGAGGCGCTGCAGAGCGAGCGAGACGGGCTCGCCGGCCGTCGCGCCTCGCTCGAGGAGATCGTCGCCACGCATGCGGCGTTCGACGAGGGCGCGCGCGCGCTGCTCGCCCAGCCCGCCGGGCTTTCGGTGTCGGGCGTCGTGGCCGACTCCGTCGAGGCCGACTCCGAGCACGAGCGTGCCGTCGAGGCGTTCCTCGGCGACCGGCTGCAGGCCGTGATCGTTCCCGATTCCGAGCAGGCGCTGCGCGGGATCCGCTGGCTGCAGGCGGAGAACGCGGGCCGCGGCACGCTGCTGCCGCTCGCCTCGTCGCGGCCGCGGACCGACAGCGGCCCGCTGCACATGATCGCCGCCCGCGAGCCGAAGGCGCTCGGGGTCCTGTCCGACTACTACCGCGTGAGCGGGCCCGAGGCGGAGCGCATCAAGGACGCACTGCCGGACGCGATCGTGGTGTCGACGCTCGAGGACGCGCTGGAGCTGCGCGCCCGCGAGGACGTCGCCGTCGTGACGCTCGAAGGCGAGGCGCTCCGAGGTGCCTTGGTGGAGGGCGGCCGCGGCGTGAAGGGCCTGCTCGCCCCGCGCCGCGAGATCAAGGAAGTCGCCGAGCGGCAGGAAGAGCTCGAGGCGCTGCTCGCGACGCGGCGCTCCGAGTCGGCCGCGGCGCTCGGACTGGCGGAGTCCGCGGCCGGCGAGGCGCGCGGGCTGGACGAGCAGATCCACACCACCGAGAAGGAGCTGGTGGCGGCGCGCCACGACCTGCTGGCGGCCGACGACGAGGCCGCGCGGCTGCAGCGCAAGAGCACGGTCCTCGACGCGGAGCGCGCCCAGGCCGAGCGCGACCGGGACGCCGCGCTGCGGAGCCTGGCGGAGACCGACACGGCGCTTGCGGCCGCCGAGATCGAGCGCAACGAGGGGCACCGGCTGCTCGCCGAGCGCGCCGCGGGAGTCGCCACGGCCCGCGCGGCCTCCGAGGCGGCGCAGGCACGCCACGCCGAGGCGCGCAGCTCGCTCGCCGCGCTGCGCGAGCGGGCGGCCGCGGCCGAGAACGACTGCCGCCGGCTGGAGGCCGACAAGGCCGAGCTCGAGCAGCGGATCGCGGCGACCCGGGCACGCGCGGCCGAGACCGCGGCGCGGCGCGCCGAGCTCGTGAACGAGGTCGCCGACGTGGAGCGGCTGCTGGCCGAGGCGCTCCTCGAGCGCGACCGCGTCAGCGGCGGCACGACGGCCGCCGAGGAGCGCGTCCGCGAGAGCCGGCTCGGCATCGAGAGCCGCGAGCAGGGGCTGAAGGAGCGCCGGCGCGAGTGCTTCGTGCTGCGCGACGCGCTCGCGGAAGTGGACGTCGAGCGCGCCCGCACCGGCTCCGACCTCGACCACCTGGCCCGCGAGTGCCAGCAGTCCCTCGGCCAGTCCGCGGCCGACGCCGCCGCGACGCTCGGCGAGGACGACCTCGCGACCCCGCCCGAGGCGCTCGCGGCCCAGGTCACGGAGCTGCGCGAGAAGCTCGAGCGGATGGGCGAAGTCAACGTGCTCGCGGTCGAGCAGGCGCAGGAGCACGAGGAGCGCCACGCCTTCCTCACGGCGCAGCGCCAGGACCTCCTCGACTCGATCTCCGAGCTCGACTCGGCGATCCGCAAGATCGACAAGGCCTCGCGCGAGCGCTTCCAGGAGGCGTTCCAGGTCATCAACCAGCACTTCGGCGAGACCTTCCGCCAGCTGTTCGGCGGCGGCACCGCCGGGCTGTCGCTGCTCGACGAGGAGGACCTGCTCGAGAGCGGGATCGACATCATGGCGCAGCCGCCCGGCAAGCGGCTCCAGAACGTGATGCTGCTCTCGGGCGGCGAGAAGGCGCTCACCGCGATCTCGCTGCTGTTCGCGATCTTCCAGTACAAGCCGTCGCCCTTCTGCATCCTCGACGAGGTGGACGCCCCGCTCGACGACGCGAACATCGGCCGCTTCGTGAAGATGCTCGACGGCCTCAAGGAGCAGACCCAGTTCGTGCTGATCACCCACTCCCGCAAGACCATGTCGATCGCCGACCAGCTCTACGGCGTGACGATGGAGGAGCCGGGCGTCAGCAAGCTGGTGAGCGTCCGCTTCACGTAAGGCGAGCGGCTAGCGGCCGTAGTAGTGCCGGCAGTCCGGCGGCATCTCGGCCCAGCTCGCACGCCGAAGCGCGCCGCGCAGCCGGCCGACGGCGGTCCGCGCGGCGTTGCCCGTGGACAGCACGCCGGTGATCTCTTCACCGCGGACCGTCCCCGAGAACCGCGCGGCCACGCCGGCGGCGTCGAACGCGAAGCGCAGCTCTCGACCGTGCACGGTCGCCGAGACGAGCGGCTCGGGGGCAGCGCCGCGCCGCGTGATCTCGCCGGAGAGCGTGTCGAAGGCCTGGCGCAGATCGGTCGTGAACGGCGTCCCCTGGCTGTCCTGGAACTCCCAGACGCCGTCGACGCGCGCCGGTACGACCCACAGGTGGACGTCGCGCCCCTGGACCTGGACCGACCGCTCGGGCTTCCACTCCCCCATCCCGTATTGATGCGAGACGACGCGCGTGCCGGCTTGCATGGCGAGCAGGCGGTGCCGCACGCACCGGTTGAGCTGCGGCAAGAGGAACATCGTGACGACGCTCGCGTCCCCGAAGTCTTCCTTGAAGATGTCGCCTTCGACGATCCGGGCCTTGCCGGCGACGCCCTCCACCTGGACCAGGCACGCGGCCAGCTTGACGAGCTCCGGGTCGTACTCGATGCCGACGGCCCGGGCGCCGAACGGGGCCTTCGCCGCGGTGATGGCGATCCGGCCGTCGCCCGCGCCCAGGTCGAGCACGCGGTCCTCCGAAGTCACCTGCCCCATCGAGAGCATGGTGAGGATGACGGCGTCGAACGTCGGCACCCACGGGACGTCCTTCCCGGCGCGTCCCCACGCAGCCGGGTGCGCGGCCTCGCAGTCCGCGCGCGTACGCGGCTGTGCCCGCCCGTCGGCCGCGGCGAGCAGCAGCAGGGACAAGACCGCAGCCGATCGTCGTAAGAAGTGCAGCATCGGTCTCCAGCTCATGCGGCGGCCCTCACCATAGCACTACCGCCGTTTCTCCCTCGCGCTGGCACCTCGTTTGCACCATCCATTCGTGCAGGGCCGCAATTCGCGGTCCTCGAACGGCCTGGGGGCCGGAGAGATTTCCATGCGCATGCCATTCATAGCTGCCGCAATCGTGCTGACGTCGGCGCTCGTTGCGTCCGCAAATGCACAGACATCGGCTCCGACGGCTGAGCCTGCGACGGAGCTGACCGGTACGGTCGTCTCGTCGGGCAACATCATGATGCTCGTGCGGGGAGACGACGGTCAGGACAGGAGCCTCGTCGTCTTCAACACCACGCAGATGCCGGACGAGCGAATCGCCGCCGGCGAGCGCGTCAAAGTCCGCTATCGAGCGATCGACGGCGAGCGTTTCGAGGCCGTGAGCCTCGAGCGCGCCGCCGCAGAGACGACGCCGGGCGTGGCTGCGACGGCCGCGAACGACAGCGCGGGCTTCTCGCTGCCGGAGCTGGCGACCGTTAGCTCGCTGGCGTGGCTGCTGCTCGCGGTCGCCGTGACGATCTTCGTAGCCGCCTATCTCGTGAGCGTCCGCCGGCACCACCACCACCACGGCGTGCACTGAGCCTTCGGGGTCCGGAAGACCTCTTTGGAGAATCTACGTTGTCCCTTTAGCATCTCGACGCATGCGCTGGTCGCGCCGGGAGTTCACCCGAGCCGGCGCGACCGGCGCGGTGGGTGGCCTCGTCGGACGAGGGCTCGCGAGAGCGGAGGGGCGCGTGGGCGAGAGCGGCGAGCAGCTGGCGGCCCTGAGCCTCGCCGAGGCCTCGGAGCTCGTGCGTGCGAGGAAGGTTTCGCCGGTCGAGCTGACGCGTGCCTGCCTCGCCCGCATCGAGGCGCTCGACCCGAAGCTGAACTCATTCATCACGGTCACTGCCGAGACCGCGCTCGCTGGAGCACGCGCGGCCGAGGGCGAGATCGGCCGCGGAGCCTGGAAGGGCCCGCTGCACGGCATCCCGATCGCGCTCAAGGACCTCGTGGACACCCGGGGCGTGCGCACGACGGCAGGCAGCAACGTGCTCAGGGACCGCGTGCCGACGGAGGACGCGGAGATCGTGCGGCGGCTCGAGGCGGCGGGCGCGATCCTCCTCGGCAAGCTCAACCTGCACGAGTTCGCGTACGGCGGCACCACGGTGGTGAGTGCCTTCGGCGTCGTCCGCAACCCGTGGTCGCTCGGCCGGTCGGCCGGCGGATCGTCGGCGGGATCGGCCGCCGCCGTGGCCGCTGGCCTCTGCTACGGCGCGATCGGATCCGACACCGGCGGCTCGATCCGCGAGCCGGCCGCCTTCTGCGGCATCGTGGGCCTCAAGCCGACCTACGGCCGCGTGAGCACGCGCGGCGTGATCCCGCTCTCCGAGTCGCTCGACCACGTCGGGCCGATGACGCGACGCGTGCGCGATGCCGCGCTGATGCTGCAGCCGCTGGCGAGCGACGTCGACGACCGCGGCTGCGCGAACCCGCCGCCACCCGACTACGCCCGAGCGCTCGAGGCAAAGTCGGGGCTGCGGCTTGGACTCCCCCGCGTCCCTTTCTACGAGGCGCTGCATCCCGACGTCGACGCAGCGATGCGCCAGGCGCTGTCCGTCCTCGAGAGCCTGGGGTGCCGTGCGCGCGACGTCACGCTCGATCCCGGAAGCGAGGCGTCGCTGCCCGTGCTGCGGGCGGAGGTCTACGCCACCCACGAGCCCACCGTCACGAGCAGCCCCGAGCTCTACCAGGCGGAAACGCTGAAACGGATCCGCGGCGGCGCCGAGATCACGGCCGCGGCCTACATCGTGGCGCGCCGGAGGCTGGAGGCGCTGCGGCGTGAGGTGCGAGCCGTCTTCGAATCCGTGGACCTGCTCGTCACCCCCACGACGCCCGTGCCGGCGCCCGTGATCGACGAGCTCGTGGCCGACATGCCCAACCTGCGGGCGAAGGAGTTCGTCATGCTCCGGAACACGCGGCCCTTCAACACGCTCGGCCTGCCGGCGATCTCGGTGCCGTGCGGCTTCACGAAGGACGGTCTCCCGATCGGCCTGCAGATCGCGGGCGCTCCCGGTGACGAGGCGCGCGTGCTCGCGCTCGCCCACGCCTACGAGCAGGCGACGGACTGGCACACGCGGCTGCCCCCGCTGGCATAGGGTCGCGGCGTACCATGGTGTCGTGTCCACCGTCGCGCTGCCGCGCTGGGTCGTCGGGCTGCTGGCCGGTGGGTGTGCTCTTGGGGTGGTGGCCGTGGCATTCCTGCTTGGCCGCGTCACGGCCCCCGCGTCCACAGCGCCCAAGCACGTCGATGTAGGCGGCCCCCGGACGGACGCCGGAGAGGCTTACGCCTCCCGCGCTGCGTCCAGCGCGGTGCCTGATGCCGGCGTCCCGCCGAGCCCGGGACCTGCCGTCGGCCAGGGACTCGCCGCCGACGCCGGAGCCGGCTCCGGCCGAGCGGCGCGGACGGAGGATCGCGCGGGGGCTGCCGCTGATGCGGCCGCAGTCGCGAGCTACTTCAGGCAGATGGACGCGGTCGCAGCCGAGGCCAAGACCAGCCAGGACCCGCAGGCTCTCGCGCGCAGCGTCCTCGATCAGGCGCTGTCGGGCAACATGGCCTCGATCGACGCCCTCGTCGCCAGCCAGCGCTCCCTGCAGACCCGGATGGCGCAGGTCGTGCCCCCGCCGTCGTGCCGCGAGCACCACGAGCGCAGCGTGGCCCTCTTCGCACGGTCGGTCGCCCTGCTCGATCGTACGCGCGCCGCGATGACCGGCCAGGGCACCACGGACCTGAGCGCGCATCGCGGTCGAGGGCCGCGGGATCGAGGAGGAAGCGCGGGCCGTCGACGCCATGGCCAACGACCTCCGGCGCGCGGCCGGCCTGTCCCCCGCTCTCCTGACCCGCCCCCTCAGCGGAAGTTCTCGATCATCATCAGCCTGCTGAACTCCTGGGACCGGCCATCGACGATCCTGCGGCCGTCAGGCGAACGCTCAGTCCCTGGATGACGTCGGTCGAGCGTCACCCAGAGCCTGTCCACGCCGGTTCGTGAGTCCCACCAACGCACGCGCTGACCAGGCTCGCTTCTCGTCTCTGAACTCGAGGCGGAGCTTGCTGCCCACGCACTCGAAAGCGAAGCTGCGGCTCGTGGCATGGCCCGTGGTTGTCGTGAGTGTGATGCGGTTGTCCTGCACGCGGAAGGTCCCGGTCTGGCGCTCTTGAAATGGGGTCTCGTACGAATAGAAGCCCTTGTCGGTGAACTCGTACCAGTAGTAGCGGTCCCCGCCCGCCGTCGACGCAACCTTCCACCATCTACCGACGAGGCCAGCTGCGCTGGACGCGGGCACCCAGGAAGGGCCCGGGGGCGTCAACGCCACGGTGTCAAAGAACCAGATGTCGGAGCCCCTCGTGGATTCATTCGCCTGGAAGGCGATGCGGCGGCCGTCCCTCGAGTAACTGGGCTGGCGCTCCAGCAGGGTCGATTGCGCGAGCGGCCGTGGCGCAACGCCGGGCTCGACCTCATACAGGTCGACGTCGCCGGTCATGCGCACGAATGCCTGGCGATCGCGTCCGGTCGCCGCAGTTGGGACGATCGCAAACTCGGCCAGCTCCATCCGCTCGGGCGCTCCATTGCCGTCCGCCCGCACTCGCCAGAGTCTGACGCCCGCGCTGTAGACGATCGCTTTCCCGTCTCGCGTCCAGACCAGGCCATGGTTGTACAGGCCCTCCCGGGAGAGGGTCCGAGCTGTCCCTTGTGGCATGAGCCCGGCGTCGAGCGTGAGCACCTGCAGGTTGCAGTTCGGCGACGCCTCGGGGCCTTCGCACGCAGCGTAGGCGATGGCGCGCCCGTCGCGAGCGAACGCCGGGGAGACGTGGAAAGCCCTTGCCCCCGGAGTGGTCAGGGGTCGCGACTCGCCGCTGGCGACGGAGACAAGCAGGATGCCTCCAGGCGGCTCGGGCCCCACGCGGGCCTTCGCAACGACCAGCCAGCGGCCGTCGGGCGACCAGGAGGGCTGCCCGTGCGCGGGAAGATCGGACAGCCGGCGCGAGGGCCCGCCGAGCGGGGACACGACGTACACAGCGCCGTCGGCCTGCTGCGACGAGATGATCCCTCGCGGGCCGCCCGGCGGAGCCGCACAAACGCGATCTGGGTGCCGTCCGGAGACCAGGCTGGGTTGCTGTCCAGCGCAGGATCGCTGGTGAGGCGCCGACCCTGCGGATCGCCGATCATCTTGAGCCAGATGTCCCAGTTCACTCCGTCGTCGCCGGCTGAGGCGTAGACGACCTGCGCACCGTCCGGTGAAAAGCTGCCCGCACCGGCCCACCGTTCGGTCGAGAGCTGAACCAGGCTGGGCGCCGGCGGCTTCGCCAGTCGCGAGTGCCACAACGCAGCGGCCAGCGCGAGGACGACAAGACCCGTCGCGCCAGCGATCAGCCACCGGCGCCACCAGGAGTGCGGCCCCGTCGAGGCGCGCGACGACGTCGACGTGCCGGACGCCAATGCCTCAGCCACCTCCAGCAGCTCGAGCTTCACGTCACCCATGTGCTGGAAGCGGCGCTCCGGCTCCTTGCGCAGGCAGCGAAGGATCAGCTTGTCGAGCTCCGCCGGCACACCCGAAACGAGGGCGCTGGGCGGCCGCGGCTCGTCCGCGACCACCGCGCGGAGCGTCTCCCGGCGCGACGTGCCCGTGAACGGCCGCTGCCCCGTCACCATCTGGTAGAGCAACGAGCCGAAGCTGAAGACGTCGCTGCGCGCGTCGATCTCCCGGCCCTCGGCCTGCTCGGGCGACATGTAGGCCGGCGTGCCCGAGACCAGGCCCGTCTGGCTGAGCTCAGGCGCGGCCGTTACCTCGGTGGCGGCGGCCGGGTCCGAGTTGTCTTCGTGCGCGACAAGCTTGGCGAGACCGAAGTCCAGCACCTTCGGAACGCCCGCGTCGGTCACCATCACGTTCGCGGGCTTCAGGTCGCGGTGCACGATGCCCGCCGCGTGCGCGCGTGCGACGGCGTCGGCGATCGGGATCGCGAGGCGCAGCACGTCCTTGACCGGCATCCCGCCGCGCGGGATCAGCTTGTCCAGGCTCTTCCCCTGGACGAGCTCCATCACGATGAAGTCGTGCTCGCCGTCGCGCTCGATCTCGTGGATCGTGACGATGTTCGGATGATTGAGCTGAGAGGCCGCCCGTGCCTCCTGTACGAAGCGAAGGCGCCGCTTCTCGTCCGCGAGCCGATCGGCCGGCAGCACCTTGATCGCCACCTCGCGCCCGAGCCGCGGGTCGCGCGCTCGGTAGACCTCGCCCATGCCTCCCGCGCCGAGCGGCGCGAGGATCTCGTAAGGTCCGAGGCGGGTGCCGCTCGATATCGGCATGCGGATCGTGCCGGCGGCGATTCTAGCGCACGGCGGATGCCGGCCTATTCCGGAAGCGCCACCCCGAGCCGCGCGAGCAGGCCGCCCTCGACCTTGATCTCCGCGCCCGTCATGAAGGACGCGCGGTCGCTCAGCAGGAACGCGATCACCTCCGCGACCTCGGCGGCCGTGCAGAGGCGGCCGTAGCCCTGGCCCAGCGGGTGTGACGCGGCCCATTCGCGGAGGACATCGTCCAGCGCGCGTCCGCCCGCGAACTTCGCCGCCGACGCGCGCAGCATCGGCGTGTCGACCGCGCCCGGGCAGACGGCATTCACGCGGATCCTGTCCTTCGCGAAGTCGAGCGCCATCGAGCGCGTGAGCGCGTTGAGCCCGCCCTTGCTGGTCGCGTAGGCGGCGGCCTGCGTCTGGCAGGCCAGGCCCTGCACGGACGAGACGTGGACGATCGCCCCGCCGCCGCGCTTGCGCATCTCGGGGATCGCGTAGCGACTCGCCAGATAGCAGCCCTTCAGGTTGACGGCGAGCACCTCGTCCCAGACCGACTCGTCGGTGTCTTCGACCGTTCCGTAGCGCTGGATGCCGGCGCAGCAGGCCAGCAGGTCGATGCCGCCGAAGCGCTCGGCCGCCCCGCGCATCAGCGACTCCATCTCGCCCGCTCGCGACACGTCCGCCACCTTCGCCTCGACGTCGCCGAGCCCGCGCAGCTCGCGAGACGCGGCCTCGACGCTCGGCGCGTCGTTCGAGCAGAAGACGACGCTCGCGCCGCCGCGGGCGAGCCGCTCGACGGTGGCCCGCCCCATTCCCGTCGACCCCCCGGTGACGACCGCCACGCGGCCCCTGAAGTCCGAAAGCTCGCTCACGCTTCGTCTCCTCGGCCCGGGGCGAGACGAACGCTGCTACGGCCTGCGCCCCTCGGGCAGCATCAGCTCGTTGTGCTTGTCCTCGGCCTGGTCGACGGGCGCTCCCGCGTTCCAGCGCGGGATCGGCTTCTTGCCCGCCTCGTAGAGCGACTCCATCGGCGGCCAGACGACGTCCACCTTGTCCGTGAAGAGGTCGCCGATCAGCAGGTCGGTGACCTTGCCCTGCAGGTGCGGGAAGCTCTTCACGAACTTGCCGAAGCTGAAGCCGTCGTAGTACTCGCACACGAGGCGCCGCATGCGGTCGACGCCCTCGTTGAAGGCCGGCCCCCACTTGCCGAGCTGGGCCTTCGAGGTGTCGCCCTTCGCGAGCCCCTCGCAGATCGCGTCGGCCGCCTGCTCGCCCGAGCGCAGGGCAAGGAGGACGCCCGAAGAGTAGAGCGGATCGAGGAAGCCGAAGGCGTCGCCCACCATCACCCAGCCGTCCCCGGCCACCTCGGTGGCGCGATAGGAGTAGTCCTTGGTCGCGAAGTAGCCGGTGACGCGCTTCGCCTTCGACACGCGGTCCTTGACGGCCGGACAGGCCGCGACCTCCTGCTCGTAGGTCTCGGCGTACGGGCCGCGGCCCTTGAAGAGGTAGTCGAACGGCGCGACGACGCCCACGCTCACGACGTTGTCGTGGAGCGGGATGTACCAGAACCAGCCGTTGCGGCTCGGGGTCTGGATCACGATCGTCGCGCCCTCGTCCTTGCCCTTGTCGCGGTAGGCGCCCTCCCAGTAGGTCCAGATGGCGCCCTTGTTGAGCACGGGGTCCCACACGCGCAGCCGCAGCCGGTTCTGCATCAGTCCGACCTGTCCGCTCGCGTCCACCACCACCTTGGCGCGCACCTCGCGCTCGGCGCCGTCCTCGCCCTTGACGCGCACGCCCACGGCGCGGCCGTCCTCCATCAGCACGTCGAGCACGCGCACGCCCTCGTGCGCAGCGACGCCGTGCTCGCGCGCGTTGTCGAGCATCAGCTTGTCGAACTCGCTCCTGACCACCTGCCAGGTCTGCGAGCACTCGTGCGGCTTGTTGTCCCAGAAGTAGAAGGGCGCCGACAGCTTGCCGTTCGCGTTCACGAACTGGACGCTGTACTTCTTCGTGAAGTGGCTCTTCTGCATCTTCGGCAGCATGTTCAGCCGCTTCAGCACCCAGTACGTCTCCGGGATCAGCGACTCGCCGATGTGGAAGCGCGGGAAGCGCTCGCGCTCGAACAGCTGCACCTTGTAGCCCTGCTGGGCGATCAGCGTGGACGTGGTGGATCCCGCGGGCCCGCCTCCGACCACGACGACGTCGGGATCGCCGGACCCGTTGCCTGTGCTCGTCATCGACTCTCGTCCTCCAGCACGAAACGCCGCGCCTTCATCTCGAAGCGCGGCAGGCTCATCGGCTCGACCGTGCGCACCGGGACGTTGAGCCCGAGCGCCTCGCGCAGGCGCTTGCCCACCGCGGCGGCGAGGGCCGAGCCGTCCCCGAGGCCCGCCACCGGCTCGATCTCGAGCGACAGCGTGCGCATCTCGTGGCTGCGCGACACCGTCGAGCGGAACTCCACGATCTCGTGGAAGTCGCGCAGCACGGCCTCGATCGCGGTCGGGTACACGTTCACGCCGCGCACGTTCACCATGTCGTCGTCGCGCGCCACGATCCCGCCCACGAGCCGCGCCCAGCTGCGGCCGCACGGGCAGGGGTCGGAGCGCCGCACGACCACGTCGCGCGTCCTGTAGCGCAGCACCGGGCTCGCGCTGCGGCCGAGGCTCGTGACGACCAGCTCGCCGCGCGTGCCGTCGGGCACGGGCTCGAGCGTCACGGGGTCGAGCACCTCGCACAGGAAGCTGCTCTCGTTGAGGTGCAGGAAGCCGGGCGCCTCCCAGCACTCGAAGCTGACGGGGCCGACTTCCGTGAGCCCGTGGTGGTCGATCACGCGCGCGCCCCAGGCCTCCTCGATCCGCTTGCGGGTGGCGGGAATGCTGCCGCCCGGCTCTCCCGCCACGATCAGCACGCGGACCGGGCTCTCGCGAAGCGACACGCCCTCCGCCGCGGCGACCTCGACCAGGTGGAGCGCGTAGGTGGGCGTGCAGCAGACGACGGTCGCTTCGACGCTCGTCCGCAGCTTGAGCCGCATCGGGCTCGACATGCCCCCGCCCGGCACGCAGAGCGCCCCGATCTGCGAGCCGGCGTCGAAGGCCGCCCAGAACCCGAGGAACGGCCCGAACGAGAACGGAAAGAAGATGCGGTCGCCCGGGCCCACGCGCGCCCCGCGGTAGACCGTCTTCCAGCACTCGAGCAGCCACTGCCAGCTCTCGTTGGTGTCGATCCACTTGAGCGGCCGCCCCGTCGTCGAGGACGTCTGGCAGTAGCGCGTGTAGCGGTCGAGCGGCTCCGTGAGGGCCGTGCCCCAGGGCGGGTTCGCGGCCTGGTCGGCCACGAGCTCGGCCTTGGTCGTGAACGGAAGCTTCCGGAGGTCACGGGGAAAGTCGAGCGAGCCCGCGCGGACGCCGGCCGCCTCGAGCTTGCGCGTGTAGAAGGCGTTCCTGCCCTGGAGCCGGGCGACGAGCTCGGCGAGCCGCTCGCCCTGCAGCGCCTCGAGCGCCTTGCGCTCGAGGCTCTCCTCGCTCGAAAGCCCCACTTCGACGCTCATGGCTGGACCGCGAAGCGCGCGCGGATCTCGGGCGGGATCGCGATTCCCCGCATCGGCTCGTTCGGACGGCAGCTGGCGCAGGCGATGGTGAAGCGGCCGGTCGCGATCTTGGTGTCGGCGCGCGACAGCACGCAGGCGTAGGTGATCGTCTTCTCCTCGATCGCCACGATGCGGATCCACGCCTCGAACTCCTCCTCGAAGCGCAGCGGGCGGTGGTAGTCGAATGACGCGTGCACGCGCGGCCAGCCGAACCCGGCGTCGCGGTCGTGGATGCTGAGGCCCGCCGTGCGCCAGAGCGCGTGCTCCGCCTCCTCCATGTACCGGAAGTAGACGCTGAAGTGCACGATTCCGCCCGCGTCGGTCTCGTAGAACTGCACGCGCCGTGTGAGACGGTGCTCCGAGACGGCCCGGTCAGACAAGGGGCAGGATCTCCACGATGTCGCCGATCTTACGGCCGTCGACTTCCATCTGTGTCTGTCGGCCGTAGAGCGTGCGGGGCTCGCGCATCCAGAAGACGCCCATCATCTCGGAGTTCGGCTCGACGCTCAGGAACTGCGTGGGCCGGCTGCGATAGTCGACGCCGCCGTCCCGCAGCACCCGCCCCAGCGGGACCTCGTTGCGCAGGATCGCCGCGCGGATGCGAGGGGTGAAGGCCTTGAGGTCGATGCGGATCGCCCCCATCTCCACCGGCCGCGCCGAGTATTCCTGGACGAGCAGCACGCGGCGGAAGTACGAACGGCCGTCGTGGAACGTGGACAGGGCGCGCAGCGCCACCCGGCCGCCGAAGTGCGCCTCCAGCGTCAGCGTCATGTCGCGCTCGTGGACGAGCAGCGAGCGGTAGGGCCCCGGGATGCGCTCGGGCGCCACGGGCCGCGTTCGCGGAGGCTCGATCCCCGCCTGCGCGTAGACGACGTCGAGCGGATAGGGCGCGCGCGTGCGGCCCCGCGGCGTAGCGCGGCGTGAAACGCGCCGCGGAAGCGACCGGACGATCGTGCTCATCGCGAGAAGATCGGCTCCTGCCCCCAGGAGGCGAGAACTGAGACGGACGGCTCTAGGTGTAGCGGATCCCCCTGTGCTCGGGGAGGAAGAAGCGCGGCAGCAGCGTGTCGACCCGCAGCAGCCCCTCGCGCGTCAGCGCCACCTGCTCGGCGTCGGCCCGGCTCAGGTAGCCGTCGCTGCGCAGCGAGCGCAGCTCGCTGTCGAAGCGCCCCAGCACGTCCAGGCCGTACTTGTCGCGGAAGTAGGCGGGCCGGATCGAGCCGCGCTTGAGCTGCAGCACGAGCTCGCGGATCGCGCGCTCGTCGCCGCTCGGCCGGTACGCGCGGCCGAGCGGCAGCTCGCCGCGTCCGATCACCGAGACGTAGGCCTCCCAGGTGTCGAGGTTCTGCATGTGGACGCCGTTCACGTGCCCGAAGGAGGCGACGCCCAGGCCCACGAGGTCGGCGCCCTGCCAGAGCCGGTCCCGGTACACGAAGCTCGTCCGCGACTTGTCCTTGACCGCCGTGTAGGCGCTCCCCACGTGGTACCCGGCCGCCTCGAGCGCCGCGAACGCCTCGCCGACCCAGCGCCGCTTCGTCGCCCAGTCGGCAACCGGCTCCTCGAAGTGGTGCGTGCCCGCGAGCTTGTCGCGGCTGATCGTGGTGTTGAAGGGCAGCTCCATCTGGTAGATGGTGATGCTGTCCGGCTCGAGCGCGAGCGTCTTCTGGACGCACGCCGCCCAGTTGGCGTCGGTCTCGCCGAGCATTCCCGCGATCAGGTCGATGTTGATCTGCGGGAAGGCGAGCGAGCGAGCGCTGGCGTAGGCCTTCTCGATCTCGCGCGAGCGGTGCGCACGGCCGTTGATCTCGAGGATGCGGTCGTCGAAGTTCTCGACGCCGAGGCTGAGGCGCGTCACGCCCATCTGGCGGATCGCGGCGAGCTTGCCCTCGGTCAGCGTGCCGGGCTCGCACTCGAAGGTGATCTCCTCGGCGCCCGCCCACGGCGTGAGCGCGCTCAGCCGTCCCACCAGGCTCTCGAGCTGCTTCGTCGAGAGGAAGGACGGCGTGCCGCCGCCGAAGTAGACGAAATCGAGCGGCCGGCCCGTGATCGCCGCCTGCTCCAGGTACAGCTCCCACTCGCGCACGAGCGTATCGAGGTAGCGCTGGACGTCTGCCGCGTTCTTGTCGGTGTAGACCCGGAAGTAGCAGAAATGGCAGCGCTTGCGGCAGAACGGAATGTGGAGGTAGAGCCCGAGCGGGACTCCCTCCACGTGCGCAGCGGCGAGCGCGGGACGCGCGTCGGCGCCCACCGCCTCCCGCGTCCAGACCGAGAACGGGGGGTAGTTGGCGACGAAGTAGCTCCCGACTTCCGTCTCGTCCAGCGTGCTGGAGCCCGTCTCGGCCATGCCTCCAAACACTATAGCAGCGCGCCGACGAGCGAGAAACAGCGTGCCCGAAGGGCCGCGCGAGTCGGGTCGCTCCGCTTGTATGATTGTCGGCCGCCGCCTGAAACCATCGATGACCCGCCGCCGCCTCTCCACCCCGATCCTGTCGCTCGCTCGAGCCGCGCTCGTGGCCGCGCTCCTGGCCGCACACGCGCCGCTCGCCGGGGCTCTGCGCCGAGCCCGCATCCGCGCCCGCCGCCACCAAGCCGCGCCTCGTCGTCTTCATCGCCGTCGACCAGATGCGCGCCGAGTACCTCGTGCGGTTCAAGCCGCTCTTCCGCGCCGGCCTCAAGCGGCTGGTCGAAGAGGGCGCGGTCTTCACGAACGCCATGTACCGCCACGCCTGCACGGAGACCGGTCCCGGCCACTCGGTGCTGATGTCGGGGCGCTCGCCTCGCAGCTCGGGCATCGTCGGCAACGAGTGGTACGACCGCACGCTCCGGCGGCGGGTCAACGTCGTCGACGACCCGGCCGTGCGCCTGATCGGCAGCGAGCGCGGCCGCGCGGCGTCGCCCGCCTACTTCAACGCCTTCACGGTCGGCGACATGCTGAAGGCGAGCTCGCCGGCCTCGAAGGTCGTGGGCGTGTCGTTCAAGGACCGCGCGGCGATCCTGCCCGCCGGGCGAAGGGCCGACGGCGCCTACTGGTACCAGACGAACGACGGCCGCTTCGTGACGAGCTCCTGGTACACGCGACCGGGCGCCCGGCTGGCTCGAGCGGTGGAACGCGCGGCGCGTCGCCGACGGCTACGCCGGTCGCACCTGGCAGCACCTGCTCCAGGACCCGGCGAGCTACCTGCGCTACGCCGGCGAGGACGCGGTCCAGGGCGAGTTCGACAACAAGGACATCGTGTTCCCGCACTCGATCCGCGGGGCCCCGCCCGCGTTCGAGTTCTACGACAGCCTCCGCCGCACCCCGTTCGCGGACGAGATGCTGCTGGAGTTCGCGCTCGCGGCCATGAAAGGGCACGACCTCGGCACCGACGACGCCACGGACATCCTGACCGTCAGCTTCTCGGCCACCGACGTGATCGGGCACACCTACGGGCCCGACAGCCAGGAGCAGATGGACAACCTGCTGCACCTCGACCGCACGCTCGGGCAGCTGATGGAGGCGGCGGAGGAGCGCGCGGGCCGCGGCAGCGTGCTCTTCGCGCTCTCCGCGGACCACGGCTCGATGCCGCTCGTCGAGGTCCTGAAGAAGCGCGGCATCGACGCGCTGCGCGCCGACTCGTCGGAGCTGTCGCGGGCGGTCGAGGAGGCGCTCGCCGCGCGCTTCCCCGGCGCGAACGGCCTCATCGCCGACGCCGACCCGATGGAGTACGTGCTCGACCAGGGCGCGATCGAGCGCCAGGGCCTGAAGCGCGACGAGGTCGAGGCGACGATCCAGAAGGCGCTCCTCGGCACCGGCCTCGTGGAGGCCGTCTACACGCGCGCGCAGCTCCAGGGCCCCAAGCCCAAGGACGATCCGTTCTTCGACCGCCACCAGCGCGCCTTCTTCGCCTCGCGCAGCGGCGACCTCGTCTCCCGCATCCGCAAGTACGTGTACCTCGGCGGCTACGTCGGCGGCACGGGTCACGGCTCGCCGCACGACTACGATCGGCAGGTGCCGGTCGTCTTCATGGGACCGGGGATCCGGCCGGGGCCCCGCGACGTCGAGACCGGCCCCGAGGACATCGCCTGGGCGCTCGGCCGGCTGCTCGGGCTCGACTACCCGCAGCAGGACTCGGTCACCGACCTCGTGCCGCTGCTGAAGTAGACGCGCACCGGCGACGTTGACATTCCGCGGTCGCCCCCTTACCTTCTGGGGGATGTCGATCCGGCCGGCCGCCCTGAACTCGACCCAGCGCAGGCGATGCATGTGGACGCGCATGTGCATCGCAAGCGTGCGGGCCGAAGGTCACGGAGGCTAGCCGAGAGACAGGCTGAAGTCACCGTAGCTTCCCAAGAACCCGCACCGGCCACGGCCGAGGCGGGTTTTTTGTTTCTCCGCCGCCGCCGTCGCCGATCCAACGGGCCCGCCTCAGCGGGCCGAGGAGACGAGGCGTGAGTGGCGCAAGGCGGAGGATCCTGAAGTTCGGCGGTACGTCGGTGGGCTCGGTCGAGCCGCTGCGGGCCGCCGTCGGCATCGTCGAGGCGGCGCTCGCCGAGGCCTCGGTCCTGGTCGTGGTTTCGGCGCTCTCGGGCGTGACGGACGCGCTCGAGGCGGCGCTGGCCGGCGCCATGACCGGCCGCCTGGACGTGGCCCGCTTCACCGAGGCCCTGCGCGTGCGCCACCTGGCGCTGCTGCACGCCGTGGCACGCGGCAAGCCGGCGATCGTCGCCGCGGGCGCGGTTTCGGACAAGGTCGCCTCGCTCGCGAGCCGGCTGCAGGCCGCCGCCGCTTCCGGCGCGAGCCCGCACGAGCGCGCGGCCGTCCTCGCCACGGGCGAGCGGCTCTCGGCCGAGGTCACAGCCGCCGCCCTGCGCTCGCGCGGCGTCGATGCCGCGGCCGTCGACGCGGCGTCGCTCGTGCGCACCGATGCCGCCCCCGACGGGGCGGCGGTGGACTTCCCCGCCACGCGGCGGCTCGTGGCCGAGGCGATCGCCGTGCTGCCGGAAGGACGCGTTCCGGTCGTGACGGGCTTCATCGGCGGCAGCGCCAGCGGCGCGACGACACTGCTCGGCCGCGGCGGCTCGGACTACACGGCCGCGGTCCTCGGCTGGGCGCTCGAGGCCGAGCGCGTCGAGATCTGGTCCGACGTCCCCGGCGTGATGAGCGGCGACCCGCGCCGTGACGCGGGCGCGCGGACCCTGCCCCGGCTCAGCTATCGCGAGGCCACGGCACTCGCGCGGGCGGGAGCGAAGGTCCTGCACCCGCGCACGCTCGAGCCGCTCGAGCCGCTCGCGATTCCGGTGTTCGTCGGCCGCACGCTCGATTCGCGTGGCTCGGGCACGTGGATCAGCGCGGAGCCGGTCGCCGAGACTCGATGTCCTTCTTGAGCCCCGGGTGCACGGACAGGCCCGACTTCTCGGCCGCCAGCACCTGCTGCCACGCCTGCTCGATGCGATTGGTCTTCAGGTAGACGACCGCGAGGTTGCTGTGGGCCTCGCCCAGGTCGGGGTTGGTCTTGAGCGCCTCGAGGTACGCGCGCTCGGCGTCTTCGAGCGAGCCCGAGCGCAGGTACGCGGTGCCGAGCGAGAAGGTGACCTCGGCGGGCACTCCCGCGTCCTCGCCGCCCGACTGGCGCACGCGCTCGAGCTCGCGGACGCGGTCCTCCATGCGGCGGATGTTGTTCTGGTTCTGCGCGGCGAGCTGATCGTTCCGCTGCAGCGTCGCGATCGAGTCGCGGAGCGCGTTGATCTCCTCGGTCCTGCGGCGGTCGAGCTCGCCCGCGTCGCGCAGGCCGATCCGGGCGATCTCCTGAAAAGCATTGCGGCAGCCGACGAAGGCCTCGCACGGCGTCCGGGAACAGCCGCCGCGCCATGAAGGTCTGGCCCAGCCGGTAGTGGGCGAGCGTCATCAGCGGGTCGAGGCCGATCGCCTTGCGGAACTCGCGCTCGGCTTCCTCGAACTGCTCGCCGTGGAAGGCCTCGTCGCCCTTGCGGAAGTGCTTCGCGGCTTCCTGGCGGCGCTGCTCGCTGAGGCCCTCGGGCGCGCGCTGCTGCGGATCGGCGGCGAAGGCCAGCAGGAAAGCGAGGATGGGCAGCATGACGATGCCGGGGAGCGGCGAGGCCGCCCCCCGGCGATCACGAACCGTAGGGTTCGACTAGAACGCGAGCTTGATGCCGATCTGCAGCGAACGCGGAGCCTGGTAGAGGATCGGCGTCTTGTAGAAGCTGCTCGGCGTCAGGTTGGGGTTGAACTTCGGGTTGCCGAACGAGTCGAGGTTGCTCGGGTCCTCCCACTCGTCGATGTTCGGCATGCCCTCGTACGCGTAGTCCTGGTCGGCCTCGAGCGTCTCGTGCTTGTTGATGACGTTGAACGCGTCCACGATGATGCTCAGCCGCTTGCCCGACTTCTTGCCGAAAACGGGCAGGTCGTAGTCGGCGTGCAGGTCCAGCGAGTAGTAGGCGCTCGTGCGGCCCTCCGACCCGCGCGTCTTCATCCAGATCGTGCCGTCGCCGTAGCCGTTGTAGATCTCCGGCCCCAGCGCCGAGATCGGGATCCCGGCGGAGAGGAAGAAGCCCTCCGAGACGGTGAGGCCGAACGGGAAGGTGTACGCACCGTGGACCTTGAACTGGTACGGCTTGTCCGAGCGCAGCGTGCCGTAGGCGTTGCTCAGGAACGAGGGGATGTCGTAGAGCGCCGTGATGTTCGGGTCGAGCTGGTCGTAGCCGGAGATGTAGAGACCCTCGTAGTTGCCCTTGGCCTTCGCGTAGACGAACGAGGTGAGCAGCTGCCAGTTGTTGGTCTTGGCGCGCTGCAGCGTCAGCTCGACGGCGCGGTAGTAGCGCTTGGGCGCTTCGTACGGAGCGCCGAAGGCGCCCTCGCTCGGGTTGCCGATCACGTACCCCGTCAGCAGCTGCGGATCGGACGGATCCGTGAAGATGCCGAAGTCCTCGATCACGCGCTTGAGCGAGCGGTCGACGTAGCGCGCCCCGAGGCTCCAGGAGTTCGAGAACTGGTAGTCGGTGCCCACCACGATCTCGTCCTGGTACTGCGCCTTCAGGTCCTCGTCGAGCGGGGTGAGCGCGGTCAGCGCCGACTGCGTGCGCACGTTCCACGAGCCGTTCTTGTCGAGCGGGCTGCCGCTCGGGTTGTACCAGTTGCTGGCGTTGATCGCCGGGTTCGGGTTCACCCACTGCGTGATGATGTAGCGCTCGCCGTTGATCGCGCGGATGTTCATGTCGAGCGGGATCGCCTCGTAGAAGCGGCCCCAGAAGCCGTAGACCTTGCTCTTGCCGTTCTTGAGCGGGTCCCACACCAGGCCGATGCGCGGCGCCCAGTTGCCCTTGAGCTTCAGCTGGTCGATCGTGCGGCACGCGGTGACGTCCGCGTTGCACGCCTCGGCTTCGGCGAGGCTGTTGCCCACCGCGACGTTCTGGGCCGAGTCGAGCCACTGCTCCTCGTAGCGCAGGCCGAGGTTGAGCGTGAGGCTCGGCGTGATCTTCCACGAGTCCTGCGCGAAGAGCGCGGCGTTGGTCGTGGTGCCCTTGCCCTGGACGAAGTAGTCGCGGCCCTGGATGTAGTAGCCGCCGCGCGAGCCGCTGAAGCCGAAGTAGCGGTACCACAGCTCGTGCAGGTCGGCGTCGTACTTGTTCTTCTCGACGTCGACGCCGTAGCGGAGCTCGTGGTTCCCGAAGAAGTTCGTGAACTTCAGCAGGAACGCGTCGCGGTCGGACTTGTCGTTCTGGATGCGCTGGAAGCCGCCGTACTCGTACTGGCCGATCGTCTCGTCGAGCTGCCGCGGCACGTTGCGGCCGGTGTCGCTGTCGGGCTCGAGCTCGTTCCTCTGGTGGTGGCGGCCGATGCTCGCCTCGATCAGCCACTTGGGCGAGAGGATGCCGTTGTAGCGGAAGGCGCCGTTGTAGCTGCCGGTGCGCTGCACGCGCAGCGCCGGGCCGGGCTCGGAGTTCGCGAGCCCGAGCCAGCCCTGCTGGGTGGTCGGGTCGCCGAACGCGGTCAGCACCAGCGTGTGGTTGCTGCTGGGCGTGAACGTGAGCTTGCCGGCGAAGATGTTGGCGTCGGTGTCGTACTTCTGGCCGGTGCTCGGAGCGGCCTGGCCGCCGGTCACCGATGCCGCCGATGTAGGTCGTGCGGCGCGTGGGGTCGGCGGCGGCGAAGAACCACAGCTTGTCCTTCACGATCGGCCCGCCCAGCGAGGCGCCGAAGTCGGCGTTGGTGTCGCCGTTGAAGTAGGTGGTGGTCTCCTTGTTGCGGCGGCGCACCACCTGGTCCGGCGACCAGTCCTTGTTGCGGTAGTAGGTGAAGACGTCGCCGTGGAAGGCGTTGCCGCCGGACTTCGTCACGACGTTGAAGACGCCGCCGGTCGAGCGGCCGTACTCGGCGCCGTAGCCGCCGGTCATCACCTGGACCTCCTGCACGAAGTTCATGGTGAGGTTCGTGCCCGAGGTGCCGAAGCGCGGGTCGGTGGCCGACAGCCCGTCGATGATGTAGTTGTTCTCGGGAGCGGAGGAGGAGCCGACGTTCGGGCTGGTCGCGAAGCGCGAGTCGTGGTCGCCCATCTCGAGCGTCACGCCCGGCGCGAGCGTCGTCAGCTGCTGGAAGTTGCGCGCCGTCGGCAGCGTCTCGAACTGGCTCGCGGTGACGTTCACGCCCGTCGTGGTCCTGGTCACGTCCACGAGCGGCGACTCACCGACGACCGTGACCGCCTCGGTGAGCGCGGCCTTGATCTGGAGGTTGACGGTCGCATCCTGGCCGAGGAAGACGTGGAGGCCTTCCTTGGTGAGGGGCTGGAAGCCCGAGAGCGACGCCGTCACCTTGTAGTCGTCTCCCGCGGGGATGTTCGAGAAGCGGTAGTGGCCCTGCGCGTCCGTCGTCGCGGTGCGCACGCCCTGCAGCCGCGGCCCCGACACCGTCACCGCGGCGCCCGGGAGCACGGCTCCCGTCTCGTCGCTGATCACGCCGGAGACGCTTCCGCTCGTCTGCGCCGTGGCGAGCGGGGCCGCGAGCGCGAGCGCGAGCATCACGAAAACAAGAAACCTGGTCTTCACTTCATGTCCTCCTCGCCTGCGTCAGGCGATGTCCATCTCGGAATGAATCGGGGGATCGCTCCCGTGTACCTCCGATTGGACGCAAACACAGTGCCGGGCCCGCCATGAAGGAGGATGAGATGTGGAAGCGAGCATAACTAATTCGATATCAGTTAGTTACTCTCGGTCGTACCGTCGCGTTGGACGTCGCTGTTCCGGGCTCTGCGCTGCCTGTTAATCCAAAGTCCTAGATATTCATCCAAAGTCACGAATGGATATCGTCCAAAAGTATGGACTCGCTCTGATTTCATGCGTGGGGCCCGTGATCGTGCGTCCCGCCCGGAACCGTCCCGCAGCTTCGATCCGACGGAGCCGTCGGGCTGGAAGTCACTGCGAACGCAGCGGACAATGGTCCTCACACCCGTGAACGACGCGAGCGGCGAACCGCTGAAACGGACGACCGGCCGAGTCTCGCGACGCTGGCTCGTCCTGGCGGCTGCCGCCGTCGCCGTCGCGGTCGCCCGGCCGGGTTCGGCGCAGCCGGCCGGCACCGCCGCGCAGCCCCGCCCGATCGTGCTCGTCGGGATCGACGGCGCCGACTGGCTGACGATCGATCGGCTCGTCGCCCGCGGCGAGCTGCCGGCCTTCGCACGGCTGAAGGCGCGCGGACGGACCGGCGTGATGCGCGCGACGCCGCCGCTCTTGTCGCCGATCCTCTGGACGACGATCGCGACCGGCCGCCGGCCCGAGGACCACCGCGTGCTCGACTTCATGGTGGACCTGCCGGCGGGCGGGCAGGCGCCGATCACGTCCTCGGAGCGGCGCGTGGCCGCGCTCTGGAACGTCTTCTCCGAGCGGGAGCGCACGGTCGCGGTCGTCGGCTGGCTCGCCACGTGGCCGGCCGAGACCGTGCGCGGCACGATCGTGAGCGACCGGGTGGCGATGCGGCTCGCCGACGCCGCGTCCGCGCCGGATCCGCGCGCGTGGTTCCCGGCCTCGCGCGCCCGCGAGCTCGGGGCGCTTCTGGTGCGGCCGCAGCAGCTCACGCGCGACGATCTCGCGGCCTACGTCCCGTTGAGCGCCGCCGAGCTCGAGGCGACGCAGCAGGCGCTCGCGGCGCCGCCCACCGCGCTCTACAAGAACCCGCTCGCGCACCTGGCGGTCACGGTGGCGGCGGTGCGCAGCCACGCCCGGCTCGCGGAGTCGCTCCTCAAGCCGCGGCCAGCCCGACCTGCTGATGGTCTACCTCGACGGAGTCGACGCGCTGTCGCACCGGTTCGTGCGCGACGAGGCGCGCGGGGCCGCGGTGATCGAGCAGGCGTACCGCGAGGCGGATGCGTTCCTCGGGCGCCTGGCCGCCGCCTGCCGGCCGGCGACCTGGATCATGGTCGCGTCGGACCACGGCTTCTACCCGCCCGACGCGGGCGTCTCCGGGGACCCGGCCGAGCTCGCCGGGCCGGCGACGGCGTGGCACCGCCCCTACGGCATCGTCGCGGCGATCGAGGCGCGCGACCTCCTGCCCTCGGCGCAGACGCCCGCCGCGCCGCGCGACGTCGGCACCGTCACACCGCTCGACGTCGCGCCGACGATCCTGCACGCCGCCGATCTCGCCCCGAGCCTCGAGATGCCGGGGCGCGTGGTGGACGCCCTGGTTCCGCCCGAAGCGGCCTCGCGACCGGTCGCGCGCGTGCGATCGCTCGAGCCCGAGCGGCGGCCACCCGCGCAGCCGCAGGCCGACGCGGCCGATCCCGCGCTGCGCGAGCGGCTCATGGCGCTCGGCTACGTCGGGGCGAGCGGCAGCTCGCTCGGCCGGCTCAACCTGGGCGAGATCCTCTACCGCAAGGGAGACTACGCGGGCGCGGAGCGCGAGCTGCGCGCCGTCGTCGCCGACCAGCCGAAGAACGTCTCGGCCCTGCTCTGGCTCGCCAAGGCGATCCGGGCGCAGGATCGGCCGCAGGCGGCGCTCGACCTCTACGAACGCGCGCTCGCGCTCGAGCCCGCGGGCGACGTGCTCGTCGAGGCGGTCGAGCTGGCGGCCCGCGGCGGGCAGCCCAACGCCGCGCGCCAGATGCTGGGCCGCTTCCCGACGCGGCCCGAGACGCGCGCCGACGCCGCGGTGGCCCGCGCGATCCTCGCGGCTTCCGAGGGCAGTCCCAAGCAGGCGGAGGGCGAGCTGTGGACGGCGCTCGTCACGGATCCGATCCACGAGGGGGCGCTCGAGCGGCTGCTCGAGCTGCTGCGCCCCGCCGGCCGCGCGCGCGACGCCTTGAGCTCGCTGCGCCGCGCCGCGCAGCAGGCCCCCGACTCGGCTCGGATCCAGGCGCTCCTGGGAAGTGCCTTGCTCGCGAGCGGCGACGCGGCTGCGGCCGAGGCCCCGCTCACGCGCGCGCTGCAGCTCGCACCCGATGCGGTCTCCGTGAGCCTCGAGCTCGCCCGCGTCGATCTCGCGCGCGATCGCACCGCGCAGGCGCGCGCCCGGCTCGCGAGGCTCCCGGCCTCGCGCGAGCGCAGCGTGCTGCTCGGCGTCGTCGCCACGCGCGCTTCGTCCTGGGAGGAGGCCGTCCGCTACTACCGGGAAGCGCTCGCCGCGGGCCCGATCGACAAGGACGTCCTGAACGCGCTCGGCTGGGCGCTCTACCGCAGCGGTCGCGCGCGCGAGGCGGCCGAGCTCCTCGACCGCTCGCTCGCGCTCGACGCCGCCCAGCCCGAGATCCGCCGCCTGCGCGCCCAGGTCGCGGCCCCCGGGGAGCCCTGAGCGGGATGAAGCGCAAGCTCGCGGCTGTCGCCGCCGCCCTGGCGGCGCTCGCCCTCGCGTTCTGGCTGGCGCGCCCCCGACCGGGGCCGCCGCCGAACGTGCTGCTCGTGACGATCGACACGCTGCGCTTTGATCGGGTCGGAGCGTACGGCTACGCGGCCGCCGAGACGCCGGTGATGGACGCGCTCGCCCGGCGCGGAGTCCGCTTCACGACCGCGATCGCGCACGCGCCGCTCACGGCGCCGTCGCACGCCTCGATCCTCACCGGCCTGCTGCCGCTCGGGCACGGCGTCAGGGACAACGGCGCCTTCGTGCTTCCCCGGCAGCCGACGACGCTCGCCGAGGCCTTCCGCGGCGCCGGCTACTCCACCGCGGCCTTCGTCTCCGGCTTCCCGCTCGACCACCGCTACGGCTTCGCGCGCGGATTCGACACCTACGACGACCATCTGCAGCGGGGCGGCGACGCGCGGCGCGCGGCCTACGTCGAGCGCTCGGCCGCGGACGCGAGCCGCGCCGCCCTCGCCTGGATGAAAGGCGCGCGCCGCCCGTGGTTCGCGTGGGTCCACTACTTCGACCCGCACGCGCCCTACGAGCCGCCCGCCGACCTGCAGGCGCGCTTCGCCGCGAGCCCCTACGACGGCGAGATCGCCTCCGTCGATCGCGAGCTCGGCGCGCTGCTGAAGGCGGTCGACACGGACGCTTCGCCGGCGCTCGTGCTCGTCACCTCGGATCACGGCGAGAGCCTGGGCGAGCACGGCGAGGCGACGCACGGAGTGTTCGTCTACGACGCGACGCTGCGCGTGCCGTGGATCATGGCCGGGCCGGGGGTGCCGCAGGGCCGGGTCTCGGACGTGGTCGCGCGCGGGATCGACGTGCTGCCCACGCTCGTCGACTACGCGGGGCTCACGGTTCCGGCCGGCGTCCTGGGCCGCTCGCTGCGACCGGCCGCGAACGGTGCAGGCGATGGCCGACGCCCCCGCGTACGCCGAGTCGCTCTTCTGCAGCCTCAACCTCGGCTGGGCCGAGCTGCACGCCATGAGGAGCGCGCGCTACAAGCTGATCGAGGCGCCGCGGCCGGAGCTCTACGACGTCGCCGCCGACCCCGGCGAAGCGGCGGAACGTCCTCGACGCGCACGCCCGCGAGGCGGAGACGCTGCGGGGCGAGCTGCGGCGGGCGCTCGAGACGCTGCCGCCCGACGCGGCACAGGAGCTCGATGCCGCGGCACGCGAGCGGCTGCGCGCGCTCGGGTACATCTCGGGGAGCGCGCCGAGCCGGCCGACGACGCGCGATCCGAAGGACGGCATCGTGCTCGTCGAACGGCTCGAGCGCGGCCTGGCGGAAGCCCGCGTGAATCCGGCGCTCGCGATCCGGGAGCTCACGGCCTTCCTGGCCGTCGAGCCCGACGCGCCGCTCGCGCGCCGCCATCGGGCGATCGCGTACCAGTTCGCGGGGCGCTACGACGAGGCCATCGCGGACATCCGCGTGCTCGACGGCAGGGCGTCGCTCACGCTCGAGGACCAGACCGTCCTCGCCGAGTCGCTGCGCCTCGCCGGACGTCACGACGAGGCCCTCGCCGCCCTCGACCGCGCCCAGGCGGCGGACCGCCGGGCGCCCGAGCCGCTGCTGCTCCGAGGCCGGACGCTGCGGGCGATGGGCCGCGACGCGGACGCGCGCACGGCGCTCGAGCGGGCGCTCGCACTCGATCCGGCGAACGCCGAGGCGAGGCGCGGCCTCGCCGAGCTGGCGCTCGCACGCGGCGCGACCGGCGAGGCGGAGGCGCTGCTCCAGCCGATCGTGGACGCCGACCCGACCGACGTGCCGGCGCTCGTGAAGCTGGGCGTCGCGCGGATGCGCGCGGGACGCGTTCCCGAGGCGCTCGCGCTCTTCGAGCAGGCGGTGGCCCTCGATCCCCGGAACGCCGAGGCGCACCTCGACCTCGCCGCGGCGCTCGGCAAGAGCGGACGCTCGGCCGAAGCGATTCCCCACTTCGAGAAGGCGATCGAGGCGGGCGGCCGCACGACCGCGGCGCTCAACGGCCTCGGCGTGGCGCGCCTCGAGGCGGGCGACTCGCAGGGCGCGGCGCGCGCCTTCCGCGACTCGCTCGCGCTCGATCCGAGCCAGCCCGGGATCGCCGATCTGCTGCGCCGCGTGTCGGCAGGGCGGCGATGACGCGCGCGAAGAGAGGCAAGGCCGAGCGCCTCTGCAGAGCGGGTCGCGGCGACACCGCCGAGCCGGCCGAAGACGAAGCGGATCGCGCTCGTACTGCTCGCCCTGATCCTGGCCGCCGCGGCCGGCTCGCTGGTGCTGCGGCGGCAGGGCCGCGTTCCCGCGCCCGCGCCTCGCGGGCTCAACCTGCTGCTCGTCACGCTCGACACCACGCGCGCCGACCGCCTCGGCTGCTACGGTCACGCCGCGGCGAAGACGCGTTACATCGACCGGCTGGCGGCGGAGGGCACGCGCTTCGAGACGGTGATCGCGCCGGCACCGATCACGCTGCCGTCGCACAGCTCGATCCTCACCGGCCTCTATCCGTTCGAGCACGGCGTCCGCAACAACGGCAACTTCTACCTGGCGCCCCGCTTCCCGACCCTGGCGACCGTGCTCAAGGCCCGCGGCTACCGGACCGGCGCCTTCGTGAGCTCCTTCATCCTCGACCGCCGCTACGGCCTCGACCGCGGCTTCGACGTCTACGACGACCGCATGGAGGGCGAGTACGCGCAGGTGGTCACGCTGCAGGCCGAGCGGCGCGGCGACCGCACGGCCCTCGCGCTCGGCCGCTTCGTCGACGAGCGCGCGAAGGAGCCGCAGGCGCCGTTCTTCGCCTGGCTGCACCTCTACGACCCGCACGAGCCCTACCGGCCGCCGCGTCCCTTCCGCGACCTCTTCGCGCAGGACCCGTACGACGGCGAGATCGCCTTCGCCGACGCGATCCTCGCCTCGGTGCTCGACCGGCTGCGCGCGGCGAGCCTGCTCGACCGCACGCTGGTCGTGGTGACCGCGGACCACGGCGAGAGCCTCGGCGAGCACGGCGAGACGACGCACTCGATGTTCGTCTACGAGGGCGCGATCCGCGTGCCGCTCGTGGTCTGGCGGCCCGGGCTCGTTCCCGCCGGCCGCGTCGTGAGCGAGCCCGTGCGGCTCGTCGACGTCGCGCCGACGGTCCTCGAGCTGCTCGGAGAGCAGCCGCTCACGAGCGCCGCACGCGCGCAGCCTGGTGCCGCTCATCGAAGGCCGCTCGGCCGGCCCGCCGCCGCCCGCCTACGCGGAGACGCTGCTGCCGAAGTTCTACATGAACTGGGCGCCGCTGCGGGCGCTGCGCGACGGCCGCTTCAAGCTGATCGACGCGCCGCGGCCGGAGCTCTACGACCTTGCGACCGACCCCGGCGAGTCGCACAACCTCTACGCGGAGCGGGCGCAGACGGCCTCGGCGCTGCACCAGGGGCTGGAGCGGCTCGCCGCGGCGGGCGACGCGATGAGCCTGCAGACGCTCGACCGCGAGGCGATGGAGAAGCTCGCCGCGCTCGGCTACATCGGCGCCGGGGCGGAGCCGCAGACGGCCGCGCCCGAAAGCCTCGCGGACCCGAAGGACTTCATCGCGCTCTTCGACCGGCTGCGGCAGGCCAACAGCGCGGTGCGCGAGCGGCGCTTCGAGGAGGCGATCCCGATCCTGAAGACAGTGCTGGCCGGCGATCCCAGGAACGCCTTCGCCACGCTGATCCTCGGCAGCGCCTACATGGGCCAGGGATCGAGCCGGGAAGCGATCGGGCAGTTCCGCCGCTACCTCGAGCTCGTCCCCACGAGCTCGTACGCGCACCAGTGGATCGCGATCTGCCACGTGCGGCTCGGCGAGCGTGAACAGGCGCTGCGGGAAGCCGACGCCGCGCTCGTGCTCGACCCGAAGTTCACGGACGCGCGCGTGCTGAAGGCCGGCGTCCTCGCCTCGCGCGGCGAGCACGCTGCCGCCGTCGACCGTGTTGCGCGAGGCGATCGCCACCGATCCCGCGAAGCCGATGCTCCGGCTCGACCTCGCGAAGGTCCTCGCCGAGGCTGGCCGCCGCGACGAAGCGCGCGCGGAATTCGAGGCGATCCTGAAGCTCGAGCCGACCTCGGTGCCCGCGCTCACCGGCCTCGGAGCCGTCCTCGCCGGCCAGGGCGACCTCGCCGGCGCCGAGGCGACGCTGCGGAAAGCCCTCGCGAGCGAGCCGGCCGCGGCCCAGGCCCGCCTCAACCTCGCCCAGGTGCTCGACAAGGCCGGCCGCTCCGCCGAGGCCGCCGCGGAGTACCGCGTCGTGGCCGACGACGAGCAGGCGCCGGCGGACGCACGCAGCACCGCGCGTTCCCGGCTACAGCAAGGCCGCTGAAGTGTTCTGTTCGGAGCAGGTGCCTACACTTTAGAGTGCTCGATTGTCATGACACAGCCTGAACCGACTCCCGGAGGCCGTGTGTCAAGGGCCGAGCCATCGGGCAAGCGGACCTCGTCTGGCAACAGGCCGACCTAGACTTTCCGTCAACGTCATGGAGCCGAGCCGCTCCGTCGCCGCCTTCGCAGGTGTCATCTCTCCCAGGGAGTCACCATGCTCAGCTTGAAGAGTGTCCGAGACGAGGACCTCCTGCGCCAGCTGTTCGAGCTCGCGAAGCAGTCCCGGGGAGTCGAGGCCGAGGTCGTAGCCCACGTCGGGGAAGTGGAGCTCAGGCGGCTGTACGCCCAGGCGGCCTGCTCGTCGATGTTCGAGTACTGCCGGCGGATTCTTCGTCTGCGGGAGAACGAGGCCTATCTGCGCATCACCGTGGCGCGGGCGGCCCGGGAGCACCCGGCGCTGCTCGAGATGCTGCGCGACGGCCGGCTGCACCTGAGCGGGATCGCCAGGCTTGCGCCGCATCTGACTCGCCAGAACGCCGAAGCCGTGCTGAAGCGCGCCAGCGAAATGTCTCATCGGGAGATCCGAGAGCTGGTCTCTGAGCTGGAGCCGAGGCCCGACGTCGCCACGAGCGTCCGCAAGCTTCCGGAGCGTCCTGCGTCGGGCAGCGAGAGTCTCCTGCAACTCGGGGCGCCCCGAGTTGAGCCCGATGCTGTCAGCCTCGAGTCCGTTGTCACGGTCGACTCCAGGCTGGCCGCGCCGGCCTGCCCGCCGGTCGCCGCGCCGGTCCGCCCGCCGGTCGTGGAGCCGCTCGCCCCCACCCGCTACCAGGTCCGCTTCACCGCCAGCGCCGAGCTGCGCGAGAAGCTCGAGCGCCTGCAAGCCCTCATGCGCTTCTCGGTGCCCGACGGTGACCTGGCGCGAATCATCGACATCGCCGTCACCGAGAAGCTGCAGCGCGTCGAGGCGAAGCGGTTTGCCAAGACGAAGGCGCCCCGAAGGGGTCTCGCCCAAACGGACACCACCCCCTCCTCACGTCACATCCCCGCTGCGGTGAGGCGACTGGTGCACGAGCGCGACGGCGGCCGCTGCGGCTACAGGGACAAGTACGGGCGCCGCTGCGAGAAGCTCCACGACCTCGAGTTTCACCACAAGCACCCCTTCGCCCAGGGCGGCGACCACAGCCCGGCCAACCTGGCCCTCATGTGCCGGGTACACAACACGCTCGCGGCGGAGCAGGACTACGGCGAGAACGTCATTGCACGTTTCCGAGCGGCGACGAGCCGTGCCTCCGTGCCAGTGGGCGCCCTACGGGGCTCGGATCGTGGTGCTGCCCGAGGGCTCCCCTCCGGATAGCCGCGCATGACAGGCCCGGAGCGACGGTCCTGGAGTGTCAACACGCACCCCGAATAGACATGCTCGGGCTCGGGGGGCTGCGCACCATACTGTGCTCGCGCGATACCTCGGCCGTTGCGCGATGGCAAATGGCGATTCGCGAGCAGAGTACGGTTGGGGGTGCGACGGAGCTCAGCCCTCAAGCAACGAGCGCGAGCGGAGCCGAATTGACTCCGGCGGAGCGAGGGGGGGTCTGGGGGGTGCGACGCAGCACCGCAGATCAGTTACGGACGCGGAGCGGAGCGGGGTTCATCCCCGCGGAGCGGAGGGGGGGTCTGGGGGGTGCGACGCAGCACCGCAGATCAGTTACGGACGCGGAGCGGAGCGGGGTTCATCCCCGTGGAGCGGAGGGGGGTCTGGGGGGTGCGACGCAGCACCCCCCAGAAAAGACTCAGAACTGGAAACGCACTCCGAACTCGGCCTGGCGCTGGCTGTTGGGGACGATCTGCGTCGGCGTGCCGAAGTTCGCCGAGGTGTACGTGTTGACGAACCCGAACGCGGGATCGCCCGCGAAATTCACGTGGTTCGTGATGTTGAACATCTCGAACAGCACCTCGAGGTACTTCGAGCCGCCGAAGCGGAACATCTTCGAAAGCCGCGCGTCCCAGGTCAGGTAGTCCGGGCCCGTGAACGAGTTGCGCTCGAACATCTGGCCCGTCGCCGGGTCGATCGCACGGACTGAGTTGCGGATCCCGCCGAGGCCGGCGAGCGCGTTGTAGGGCTTGCCGGTGTTGTACTGGAAGCCGCTCGAGAGCTGAAGGCCCAACGGCAGCTGGTAGACGAGCGCCGCCGTGACGCGGTGGCGGATGTCGTTGGGCGTGAGCCCGTAGTCGATCTCGTAGTCGGCGTTCGTGATGTCCGCCGGCTGGCTGCCGAAGTCGTTGCCGATGTTCTTGGCCTTCGACCAGGTGTAGGTGACCATGCCGTAGAGCTTGGTCGTGCGGATCTTGCTCGCGACGTAGACGCCGTTGAAGCTCGAGTGGCCGCGGTTGCCCTCGACGATGAACGGCCCGTACTGCGGCGAGAAGACTCCCGCCGGCGACATGTCCGTGTTCACGTTCTGCGGAGTGTTGACCCTCTTGCGGTGCACCTCGTCGCGGCCGCCCGACCAGACGTAGTCGATGTCGAAGGCGACGTTGCGGCTCGGGGCCACCGAGAAGCCGGCGTTCGCGTGGTGCGAGCTCGGCTGAACCAGGCTGGGATCGGTGAGCCGCACCGGCTGCCCCGCGAAGGTCGGGTCGAGGAAGCCGTTGCGGATCTGCTCACGGTTCGCCGCGAAGAAGTTCGGCGTCCATGGCGTGGGCGACGCGGAGACGAAGTTGAGCGGCGTCGCCGGGTCGGACCAGGCCTCGTAGAGCGTGATGTTCTGGAAGATCTCGTCGTAGTAGCGGCCGTAGCCGCCGCGCACCACGAAAGTCGCGTCGCCCTTCACGTCGTAGGCGAAGCCGATGCGGGGACCGAAGTTGTTCTTGTCGTTCTGGAGCTCGCCGTTGTAGCCGGCGGCCTCGAGAGCGGCCTTGCCGACGCTCTGGAACTTGTTGGAGTAGGGGCCGGTCTGCATCTCCCAGCGCAGGCCCAGGTTCAGCGTCAGGCGCGGCGTCGGCTTCCAGTCGTCCTGGACGTAGCCGGCCACGTAGGTCCAGTTGTCGTCCGCTTCGTTGGTGCCGGCCGAGCCCGTGAAGGTGTCGGCGATCGAGTTGGCGTAGGCGTCGACGCTGTGCGCGCCCGGGATCGGGTTGTTGAAGATGAAGTAGCCGTAGAGCGTCGGGATGAAGAAGCCGCCGTAGTGGGACTTCAGCAGCTCGCCGCCGACCTTGAAGTTGTGGTCCCCGGCCCACTCCTGCTTGCGGAACGAGAAGTCGTCGCGCAGCTGCCAGCGGCGCTGGATCGTCTGCTGCGGCGTGTTGACGCTCGCGCCGGCGGTGAAGTCGGGCGTGTTGATGCCCGGGATGTTCGGGTACTTGGCGAGGATGTTGTTCTCGAAGTACTGGAACAGCACGGTCAGCTCGTTCACCTTGCTGGTGTCGATCACGGTGGTGTTCCTGGCGACCGCCGAGTGGATCTTGTTGGTGTTGGTGGCCGCCACGGTCGAGATGAAGTTGCCGCCCGTGAAGTCGTTGTCGCGCGCCTGGTCCTCGAGCGCGTAGCGCACCATCATCGTGTTCTTCGCGCTCAGCTCGAAGTTCATCTTCGCCGTCAGCAGGTGGTTGCGGAACGGCTTCTCGATCGGGCCCTCCTCGTCGGGCAGCACGCCGTTCGTGAAGATGGTGGCGGTCTCGTTGCGGCGGTTGCGCTCGTAGGAGACGAAGAAGTGGGCCTTGTCCTTGGAGATCGGCCCGCCCAGCGTGGCGCCGAACTGCTGCTGGCTGAAGTCGGGCTTGTCGGCGCCCGTCTGCTCCTCGAAATAGGTGCGCGCGTTCAGCGCCTGGTTGCGCGCGAACAGGAACGCGCCGCCGTGGAAGTCGTTCGAGCCGCTCTTGGTGATCACGTTCACGACGCCGCCCACCGAGCGGCCGTACTCGGCGCTGTAGCGCTGGGTGGTGACCTTGTACTCCTGGATCGCGTCGGCGCTGAACTGCTGCAGCAGGCCGCGCACGACGCCGTCGTTGTTGTCGCCGCCGTCCACGTTGATGATGACGGAGCGCCCGGTGGCGCCGCCGTAGCTGATGCCGCCCACCTCGGTCTTGGTCGGGTCGTAGTAGTTCGAAGGGCGCGTGCCGGGGACCAGCAGCGAGAGGTCCTGGAACTTGCGCCCGTTGAGCGGGATGTTCTCGACCATCTTCTGCGTGATCACCTGGCCGACGTCGGACGTGGTGGACTGCACGAGCGGCGTCTCGCCCAGCACCTCGACGGTCTCGCTGACCGCTCCCACCTTCATCGAGAAGTCGACGGTCGCGCTCTCGCCGATCCGGACCTCGACCGCCTTCGTCACCTGGCTGCTGAAGCCGGTGAGCGTCGCGGTCACGTCGTAGGCGCCGGCGGGGAGAGCACTGACGCGATAGGTCCCGGTGCCGCTCACGGTCGCGGTGCGGGTGAGGCCGGTTGCCACGTTCTTGGCGGTCACGGTCGCGCCCGGCAGCGACGCGCGGCTCTCGTCGTGAACGCGGCCGTCGATCGTGCCGGTGCCCGTCTGGGCCATCACCCAGGACGGCGCGCAGAGGCTCGCCACGAGCGCGAGCGCTGCGGCCGTGCCTTGCCAGCGGCTGAACTTCATATCCACCTCCTGAAGCTGACGCGCGGCTCCTTCGACACCTCGTGTGCGAAGAGCCGTGGGATCCAAGATCTCGATCACGTCTTGGCTCGTCGCAAACTGCAACAACCAAGCCAGTCGGTGTCCTGATATTTGGATGCGAACGACTGAAGACAAATGAGTTATGACGACCAATCGTCTGGATGAAGCTCGACTCCATCATCGTGGATCGCGCGGTCCAAAGCCGTGGTTCGGGAGTCGGCTGCGAGCTCTGCCTAAGGTAGAGTGGAGCCTCCCCTCCACACGGAATGCAACGTCCGGTCACAGCGCTCCTGGGCCCCACCAACACCGGCAAGACGCATCTCGCGCTCGAGCGGATGCTCTCGCACGCGAGCGGCATGATCGGCTTCCCGCTGCGCCTGCTGGCGCGCGAGAACTACGACCGCGTGGTGGCGGAGCGCGGTGCGGCGCACGTGGCGCTCGTCACGGGCGAGGAGCGCATCATCCCGAAGCAGCCCGCCTACTGGATGTGCACCGTCGAGGCGATGCCGCTCGACCTGCGCACCGACTTCCTGGCGATCGACGAGGTCCAGCTCGCCGCCGACCGCGAGCGCGGCCACGTCTTCACCCAGAGGATCCAGCACGCGCGCGGGCGGCTCGAGACCTGGCTGATCGGCGCCGACACGATCCGGCCGCTGCTCAGGAAGCTCCTGCCCGCCGTCGAGATCACGGGCCGGCCGCGGCTGTCGACGCTGCGCTACGCGGAGCCGAAGCAGCTCGCGAAGCTTCCCGCGCGCTCGGCCGTGATCGCCTTCTCGGTGCGCGAGCTCTACGAGGTCGCCGCGCGGCTGCGCCGCGAGCGGGGCGGCGCCGCGGTGGTCTTCGGCGCCTTGAGCCCGCGCACGCGCAACGCGCAGGTGGCGCTCTACCAGGCGGGCGAGGTCGACCACCTGGTCGCGACCGACGCGATCGGCATGGGCCTGAACCTCGACATCGACCACGTGGTGTTCACGAGCCTCAGGAAGTTCGACGGCGTGGGACCCCGCGCGCTCACCCCCGCGGAGGTCGCCCAGATCGCCGGCCGCGCGGGCCGCCACGTGCAGGACGGCCACTTCGGGCCGAGCGCCGAGCTCGGCTCCTTCGAGCGCGCGCTCGTGGAGGCGGTCGAATCCCACCGCTTCGCGGGCTTGTCGCACCTCTACTGGCGGACCGACGAGCTCGACTTCTTCTCGCCGCTCGCTCTCCTCGGCAGCCTCGAGCAGAAGCCGCCGCACCCGTTCCTGCTGCGCATGCGCCAGGCCGAGGACGAGCGCGCGCTCGCGGCGCTCGCGGGCGACGCGGAGACGGCGGCGCTCGCGCGCGACGCCGAGTCCGTGCGGCTGCTCTGGGAGGTCTGCCAGGTCCCCGACTTCCAGGGCGTGCTGAGCGACGCGCACACGCGGCTGCTCGCGCGCGTCTTCCGCTTCCTGCGCGGGCCGCTCGCGCGGATCGAGGAGGACTTCCTGGCCGCGCAGGTCCGCGAGATCGACCGCAGCGACGGCTCGCTCGACGAGCTGCTCGCGCGCATCGCCGCGATCCGCACCTGGACCTACATCTCGCACCGCGCGAGCTGGGTGCCGGAGCCGCGCTTCTGGCAGGAGCGCACGCGAGCCGTCGAGGACCGGCTGTCGGACGCGCTGCACCAGCGGCTGACCGAGGAGTTCGTCGACCGCGTCGGCACCGTGATCGCGCGCCACGATCCGGCCGAGCTGGTGACGAGCGTCGCCGAAAGCGGCGAGGTGCAGGTGCAGGGGCTGCGCGCCGGCTTCCTCGAGGGCTTCCGCTTCCGCCCGGAGAAGCCGCGCAGCGACGCCTCGCGCGCGCTGCTCGCGGCCGCGAACCGCGCGCTCCAGGGTCTGGTGCGCGAGCGCGTGGAGGCGCTCGCGGGCGAATCCGACGCGGCGATCGCCCTCGGCCCGGGCGCCGAGATCGCCTGGCGCGGGTCGCCGGTGGCGCGCCTCGCCGCCGGCGACAGCGCCGTCGCGCCGCGGGTCGAGGTGCTGGGCTCGGACCTCCTCGACGCGGCGCTCAAGGAGCGCGTCCGCAGGCGGCTCGCCGCCTGGCTCGAAGCCGACGTCGCCCGGACGCTGGCGCCCCTGCTGGCGCTGCGCGAGAAGGCGCCCGCCGGCACGGCGCGCGGGCTCGCGTTCGCGCTCGCGGAGGGGCTCGGGGCGGTGACGCGCCGCAGCGTCGCACGCCAGGTCGACGCGCTCGCGGCCGACGACCGACGCGAGCTGGGCCGGCTCGGCGTGAGCATCGGACGGCTGTCGTTGTTCCTGCCGGCGCTTTCGAACGCGGAGGCGATGCGGCTGCGGGCCCGGCTCTACGCGGTGCAGCGCGGCCTCGCGTCGCACGACGGCCCGGCCGGCGCCCCGTCGGCCACGAACGATCCCTCGCGGCCCGCCGAGTTCTTCCTGGCGTGCTCCTACTTCGCCGCCGGGCCCCGCGTCATCCGACTCGACCGGCTCGAGCGCGCGGCCGCGATCCTCTCGCGGCTGTCGCGGAACGGGCCCTTCGTGCCGCCGTCCGAGCTCGCCGGCATTCTCGGCTGCCGTGCGGAGGAGCTCGGGGCCGTGCTCGCGGCGCTCGGCTACGACGAGCGCGACGGCCTTTTCGAGCGCCGCGCACGGCGCGGCGCCTCCGCGGGGCGGCGAGCCCGGTGAACGACCGGCAGCGGCGATTTGCCTCCGCCCGGCGGCCCGCTGTAGCGTGCTGCGCTCGAGGGAGGCTCCTGCATGCGGCGCTTTGCATTCGTCGTCCTGATCGTCTGGCTCGCGGCGCCCCGCTCGCCGCGCGCGCGGCCAGCCCCGACGCCGGGCACCGGCCACTGGCCGCAGTTCCGCGGGACGAACGCTGCGGGCGTCGCCGACGGCGCCAACCTGCCGGACGCGTGGGACGCCGCCGCCGGCAAAGGCGTCGTCTGGAAGACGCGCATCCCCGGCCTCGCGCACTCGAGCCCGGTCGTCTGGGGCGACCAGGTGTTCGTGACGACGGCGGTTTCGTCGCTGCCCAACGCCACGTTCAAGCCGGGGCTCTACGGCGAGGGCACCGCGTCCGAGGACACGACGGTGCAGAAGTGGCAGCTGCTGAGCCTCGACAGGAAGACGGGCAAGGTCCAGTGGCAGCGCACGGCCTACGAGGGCGTCCCGAAGGAGAAGCGGCACATCAAGGCGACGTACGCGAACGCGACGCCGGCCACCGACGGCAAGCACGTGGCCGCCTTCTTCGGCTCGCAGGGGCTCTACGTCTACGACCTCGCCGGCACGCTGAAGTGGAAGCGCGACCTCGGCCGCCTCGACGCCGGCGCCTACGACGACCCGAGCTACGAGTGGGGCAACGCCAGCTCGCCGATCCTCTACCAGGACCTGGTGATCGTGCAGTGCGACCAGCAGAAGGACTCGTTCCTGATCGCGCTGCGGCTTTCGGACGGCGAGATCGCCTGGAAGGCGTCGCGCGACGAGCAGCCCTCGTGGGCGACGCCCACCGTCTTCCCCGGCAGCGGCAAGGGCGGCAGCCGAGCTCGTGACGAACGCGCCCAAGTTCATCCGCGGCTACGACCCGAAGACCGGGCGCGAGCTGTGGCGGCTCGGCCGCAGCTCGAACATCACCGCGCCGACGCCGATCTTCGACGGCGACCTCATCGTGGTGATGAGCGGGCGCCGCCCGAACGCGCCGATCTTCGTGCTGAAGGCCGGCGCGCAGGGCGACATCACGCTGCCCGAGGGCGCGACCTCGGGCGGCAGCGTCGTGTGGACGAAGGAGAAGGCCGGCTCCTACATGCCGACGCCGATCGTCTACGGCGGCCACCTCTACGTGCTGAAGAACCAGGGCATCCTGAGCTGCTACGACCTGCGCACGGGCGAGCTGCGTTACGAGCAGCGGCTGCCCGACGTCACGAGCGGCTTCAGCGCCTCGCCCGTGGCCGCCGACGGCAAGCTCTACCTGCCGAGCGAGGACGGCGACATCCTGGTCGTGAAGGCGGGCCCGAGCTTCGCGCTCATCGGCCGCAACCCGATGGGCCAGCCGCTGATGGCGACGCCGGCGATCTCGGGCCGGATGCTGCTGGTGCGCGGCGAGCGCGAGCTGGTGGCGATCGGCGGGCGCTAGAGCGGGCGGCCCGGCGAGCGCGCGTGCTAGCATTCAGCGCATGGCGGAGGTGAAGCCGGCGCTCGACCTCCCGACCGAGCCGCTCTCGAGCCTCCCGGACGACCCTGCGCTCTGGGCCGAGGTCCCGCTCGAGCTGCTCGTGCGCTACGGCTGCGTCCCCGTGCGGCGCGCGGGCGGCCGCATCGTGCTCGCCTTCGGCGCGCTCGACGACGAGACGCGGGTCGACGAGCTCGAGTTCCTGCTCGAGCGGCCGATCGAGCCGGTGCTCGCGCCCAAGGAGCGCGTCGAGGCGCTGCTGCGCCGACACCGCGGCGGCGAGCTGCTGCTCGAGCAGGCGAGCGAGGGCCTGCGGCTCCAGCTCGTCACGGACGACGACACCACCGCCACGATCGAGGAGAAGCATCTGCCGGGCGAGAGCCCGATCGTGCGCCTGGTGGACTCGCTCGTGGTCGGCGCGATCGAGAGGCGGGCCTCCGACATCCACATCGAGACGAAGGACCGCGAGGTGCACGCCAAGTACCGGATCGACGGCGTGCTGCACCCGGCGCTCGAGCCGCTCGACAAGCGCCACCACGACACCATCATCAGCCGGCTCAAGGTGATGTCGGAGCTCGACATCGCCGAGAAGCGCGTGCCGCAGGACGGGCGCTTCCGGCTGCGCGTGCGCGGCCGCACGATCGACTTCCGCGTCTCGATCATGCCGTCGCTCCACGGCGAGGACGCCGTGATCCGCATCCTGGACAAGGAGCAGCTGCAGCTCGCGTTCAGCAGCCTGCGGCTCGACGTGCTCGGCTTCTCCGAGCCGGACCTGCGCAAGCTGCGCAAGTACATCACCGAGCCCTACGGCATGGTGCTGGTCACCGGCCCGACCGGCAGCGGCAAGACCACGACGCTCTACGCCGCGCTCAGCGAGATCGCGAGCCCCGAGGACAAGATCATCACGATCGAGGACCCGGTCGAGTACCAGATCCCGGGCATCGTGCAGGTGCCGGTCAACGAGAAGAAGGGGCTGGGCTTCGCGCGCGGGCTGCGCTCGATCCTGCGCCACGACCCCGACAAGATCATGGTCGGCGAGGTGCGCGATCCCGAGACCGCGCAGATCGCCGTGCAGTCGGCGCTCACGGGCCACCTCGTGTTCACGACCGTCCACGCCAACAACGTGTTCGACGTGATCGGCCGCTTCCTGCACATGGGCGTCGAGCCCTACAACTTCGTCTCCGCGCTCAACTGCGTGATGGCGCAGCGGCTCGTGCGCGTGCTGTGCCGCGCGTGCCGGCGGCCGACGCCGCCGGCGCCGCTCCTGCTGCGCGAGTCGGGCCTCGATCCCGACCTCTACCAGGACCAGGTGTTCCACGAGGCGCCCGGCTGCGACGACTGCGGCGGCACCGGCTTCCACGGCCGCACCGCGGTCGCGGAGCTGCTCGACATGTCGGACCGCATCCGCCAGCTGATCCTCGAGCGCCGCCCCGCGGCCGAGATCAAGCAGGCCGCGCGCGAGGAAGGCATGACGTTCCTGCGCGACTCGGCGCTCGAGAAGGTGTTCGCGGGCGTCACGACGCTGCGCGAGATCAACAAGGTCACCTTCGTGCAGTAGCTCGGGGGTTCGTGGACTCCAGGCCGAACAGGCACCCCGGCGACTCCATCCGACGGCCAGACGAGGCGGAGCTCGCACCGCGCGGGCCTGCGCCTCGCGTTCCTCGCGCTGGCGCTCGCCGCCTCCGGGCCCCGAAACGCCGCGGCCCAGCGGCCGCAGGTCACGCGGCTCACGGTCGGCGACGGCCTCCCGAGCTCCACCGTGACGGCGCTCGCGCAGGACGCCTCGGGCCGGCTGCTGCTGATCAATCGCGGGCGCGCGGTCGTCTACGACGGCCGCTCGTTCGAGGCCGTCCCCCCGGCGGGAACAACGTCCGCGCGGGGCCGCTCGCAGCGCTCGCCGCCGGCGCTTCGGGCGACGTGTGGGCGGTGTCAGGGTCCGATCCGCTGGTGTACCGCTGGAGCTCCGGCTCGTGGGAGACACTGCCGCGGCTGCCGCTGCCCGACGGGCGCGAATGGTCCGCCACCGCGCTCGCCGCCACGGCGGCCGGCGAGCCGGTGGTCGGAACCAGGAGCGAGGGGCTCTTCGTCCGGGACGGTACCGGCTGGTCGCAGCTCGGCACGGCCGCGGGGCTGCCCACGAGCGAGGTGACCGCGCTCGCGCGCTACGCGGACGGCGTGGCGATCGGCACGCCCGCGGGCCTGTGCCGGCTGGCCTCGGGCCGGATCGATTGCGGCTGGCGCGAGGGCGACCCGCGGCTGGCCGAGCCCGTCGTAGCACTCGCCGACGTGAGCGACGCCAACGGCCCGGCGCTCGCGGTCGTCACTGCGCGGGGCCTCGGTGTAGTGGGCCGCGAGGGACTGCGCATTCGCGCCGAGGTGCCGCTCGACATCGCGCCCGCCTACGTGCCCGCGGTGGTCGGGATGGATCGCGGCGGGCGCCTCTACTTCGGCACTCCGCGCGCGCTGTTCGTGCTCGGCGCCGGGCGAGACGCGCCCCCAGCCGCTCGGCCAGCAGCACGGGCTCGTCGGCGACGGCGCGATGGCCCTCTTGTCCGATCGCGAGGGCGGCTTCTGGATCGCGGGCTTCCGCGGCCTCAGCCGGATCGGAAGCTGGCGCTTCCTCTCCTACGACACCCGCGAGGGCCTGGGCGAGGACGAGGTCTCGGCGCTCGCCGAGCCCGCCCCCGGCCGGATCATCGCCGGCCACAACGGGACGCTGAGCTTCCTCGGGCCCGGCACCACCACGGTCTTCCGCTTCGCCGAGCCGCGAGCCCTGCGTCCCGACCGCGTGCTCGGCTTCGCGGTCGACACCCGCGGCACCACCTGGGGCGCGGCGCAGGAGGGAGGCCTGCTCGAGATCCGCCCGGACCGGCGCGTCGTGGTCCACAGGCCGCTGCCGGCGGTGCGCGCCGTGGCGATCGACGCGCGCGGCCGACTGTGGCTCGCCGGCTGGCGCGAGCTCGCCGTCCGCGTCGGCTCCCGCTTCGAGCCGGCCGGACCGCGCGTCGACGGTTCGCCGCAGCACCAGCTCCCGCTGCGCACGCTCAGCGTCGGCCGCGGCGGGCGGCTGTACGTCGGGTCGCTCGAGGGCCTGCTCTGGCGAGACGGCCTCGACGCGGAGCACATCGACACCCGCCTGCGGCTTTCAGCGCGCGAACGCCGCGAGCCACGACGGCAGCGACGTCTACGCGATCCTCGACGACGGCGCGGGCCCGGTCTGGGTCGGTACCGGCGCGGGGCTCTACGTCCTCGAGGGACAGCGAGCTGGTGCCGGCGCAGGGTGCCTTTCAGCTCTCGCGGCCCGTCTACTTCCTGCGCCGGGACGGGGCCGGCCGCCTCTGGGCCGGAACCGACGACGGCGTCTTCGTCTCGGGCGCGTCGGGCTTCCGCCAGCTCACGTCGCGTCACGGCCTCGCGGGGCGCGAGACGAACCGCGGCGCCTCGCTCGTGGACCACCGCGGCGACGTCTGGATCGGAACCGACCAGGGGCTGTCCGTGTATCGCGAGCGCTACGACCTCGGACCAGCGGCGTCGCCGCCCGTCGAGATCCGCTCGCTCGAGGCCGGCGGCGAGCAGCTCGAGCCCGGCGCGCCGGTCGAGCTCCCGCCCCACCAGCGCGCGCTCATCGTCCACGCCGTGCCGGTCGCCCTCTCGAGCGACGAGGAGGTCCTGTGCCGCTACAAGCTCGAGGGCTTCGACGAGGACTGGCAGGGCCCGGCGCCGCTCACCACGGCCGGCGTGCGTTACACGAACCTGCCGCCCGGACGCTATCGCTTCCGCATCGCGGCGGGCTGGCACGCCGCCGGGCCGTGGGGCCCGGAAGCCGTGACGCAGGAGATCCGGCTCACGCGGCCGCTCGTCGAGCGGCCCGGGTTCCAGCTCGGGGTGCTGCTGGCGCTGGGCCTCGCGGTCGGGGGTGCGTACCGTTGGCGCATGGTCCGGATCGGCCGCCGCGCCGCCCAGCTCAAGCGGCTGAACGACCGGCTGGGCGAGGCGCTCGCCACGCGCCAGAGGCTGGTCGAGGAGCTCGGCGGCCGCAACGTCGAGCTGGAGCGTTTCGCCTACACCGTCTCGCACGACCTCAAGGCGCCCCTGATCACGATCCGCAGCTTCGCCGGCTTCCTGGAGAAGGACGTCGCGGCCGGCGACCTCGAGCGCTTCCACCTCGACGCCGAGCGCATCCGGGCGGCCGCGGGCCGGATGCTGCGCCAGCTCGAGGACCTGCTGAACCTCGCGCGGGCCGGGCGCGCGCTCGGCCCGCGCAGCCGCGTGGCGATGAGCGAGATCGCGCGCGAGGCCGCGGACAACCTGCCCGCGCTCTCGCGCGCCGAGCTCGTGATCCCGCGGGAGCTGCCGTGCGTGAGCGTCGACCGCGCGCGCATGGTCGAGGTGCTGCAGAACCTGCTCGGCAACGCGATCAAGTTCATGGGCGACGAGCCGCGGCCGCGGATCGAGGTCGGCACACGGGAGTCGGCGGCGGACACCGTCTTCTTCGTCGCGGACAACGGCGTCGGCATCGAGCCGCGCCACCACGAGTCGGTGTTCGGGCTGTTCGAGCGGCTCGATCCCCGGCTCGACGGCAGCGGCGTCGGCCTCGCGGTCGCGCGCCGCGTGGTCGAGCTGCACGGCGGGCGCATCTGGGTCGAGTCGGAGGGCCGCGGGCGCGGGGCGCGCTTCTGCTTCACGCTGCCGGCCGGAGGCCGTGCCCGCGTGACGACCGCAGCAGATCACGCCGGTGATCCTGCTGGTCGAGGACGACCCCGACCACACCGAGCTCGTGCGGCGGGCGATCGAGGAGCTGGGCCGCGACGTGCGGCTCGTGGCGCTGGCCGACGGCGAGATCGCGCTCGACTACCTCTTCCGCCGCGGCGAATGGGCGGACCCCGAGCGCAGCCCGAAGCCCGATCTGGTGTTCCTCGACCTGCGGCTGCCGCGGCTCGACGGCTTCAGCGTGCTGCGCGAGATCAAGAACGCCTCCGCGCTCCGGCACATCCCGATCGTGATCCTCACGAGCTCGAGCTCCGACCGCGACGTCGAGCAGGCCTACGCCGAGCACGCCAACAGCTACCTCGTGAAACCCCACGACTACGAGCGGCTGGTGACGCTCCTGGGACGGGCACGCGACTACTGGCTCGTCCGCAATCGAGGCCCCCGTCGATGAGGCTCGGGCGCTGCGGCTAGCACTCGCATCGCCCGTCTGCCAGCGCGACTTTCGACAATCAGTGTCACTCCGGATGACACTTCTCCGGCCCTGTGCCGGACCCGTTGGCGGGCCGTGGCCGGCTCGAAGTCCAATCGGTCCAGCGCGTTGCCCGTTCGAGCCGTCTGTCGTGCACGCTTCGTGCAAGAGCCTGCTGCGGCGAAGCACTTCGGGAGGGAGGCATCCCATGCCTGAGGGTCGTGAGCGAGAACACACCGGCGCTGTTCTTCCGTGACCAGCTGATCACGGCGATGGAGCACCAGCGCGTGTCGACCTCGGCGTTCACCGAGAGCTACCTGGTGAACCTGCTCTCCGCCTTCGCGAAGGGCGAGACGCTGCCGAGCCGCGAGCCCGGGTTCGACGAGACGCCGCTCGCGCTGCTCTATGCCCGCGCGCTGACCGCGGCGCGCTTCGAGCGCGTCGTGCTGCTGCGCTCGACCGCCGACACCGCGCTCTTCGTCTCCGGCTTCTTCGCCGAGAGCCTGCCGCGGCGGACCGGCGGACCTGCGCTACTACGCGAGCCTCGGCGGCCGCGCCTACGCGCACCTCGGGCGCGAGCACGAGCGCGAGGACCCTTCGGGCACCTCGGTCTTCGTGGAGCTGTCGGGCCGCTTCCGGCAGTTCGTCGACGTGCTGAGCGAGGTCTCGGAGAAGACGCGGCTCACGACGCCGCTGTCCGTGGTGCGGCTCTACGAGCGCTGGCTCGCGACGGGGAGCGCGCGCGCGGCGGCGCTCCTCGCCGAGCAGGGCATCACGCCCGGCGCGCCGAGCGGGGACACCCGCCATTGAGCGGCCCGGCCCCCCTCGCGCACGACCGCGTGGGCGAGATCGCGGTCTGCGTCCAGCGCCGGCTCGAGTCGCTCTACGCGCTCGACCCGGAGGCGCCGGTCACCGACTACCTGGTGCCGGCCGGCGCGGTGAGCCACCTGCCGGGCGGCGGCAGCCGTACGCTGGTCGCCCAGGAGGGCGACGAGGTGAGCGTCGGCGTGGTGCTCGACGAGTCGGTCGGCGCAGGGCTCGAGCGCACCGACCCCCGCGAGCGGCTCGACGGCTCGAACCTCGGCTCGTTCACGACGCTCACCGAGGAGGTGAGCCACTTCCTCTACGTGCTGTCGCGCGCACGGCGCGACCGCTCGATGACGCAGCTCGAGCTCGAGCTGCAGGGCGAGATCGACAAGTACCTGGTCGTGCTCTTCTTCCGCGGGCTCGAGGACGAGGGCGCGGTCTCCGAGCGGCTCCGGCAGCTGCTCTTCGAGCGTTACGAGCTCACGGCCGGCCTGTCGGTCGAGAGCAGCGAGCGCTACCACGAGGCCTCGCGGCTCGCGAACCGCTATTGCGGCTGGCTCGAGGCGCGATACCTGGGCCGCCGCCGGCGCGAAGCGCTCCAGCGCGAGACGCGCCGCTTCTGGCGCCTCGGCCAGCGCGAAAAGCTGGAGACGATTGCGGCGGTTACGCTGGGCCGCCCGCCTAGGGGGGCCCGGGGGGCGCGGCGGAAGAGCGCCCCCCGGAAGTCCGTTTGTCCGTTGTCCGTGGTCCGTTGTCCGTGGTCCGTGTCCGTTGTCCGTTACTTGATCCACCCCGGATCCAAGACGACATGCTGGATCCGCTGCCGCCGCCACGTGTAGGTGACGTGCACGCGACCGTCGCGCCCCTGGATCAGCGCGGGGTACGAGTACTCGCCGTCGTCGTCTTCCAGCGTCACGGCACGTTGCCAGCTCCGACCGTCGCGCGACACGGCGAGCGCGAGCGGCGAGCGGCCGCTCGCCGTCGGGTTGTAGGCGAGCAGGAAGCGCCCGTCGGCGAGCCGGACGGCGTCGATCCCGGCGCTCGGGTTCGGCAGCGACGTGGCCGTCATCGCACCCCACGAGCGTCCGCCGTCCTGCGACCAGGCCTCGGTCACGACCCGCTGGCGGCTGCGGCAGAGGATCTGGATCCGCTCGGCCGAGTGGACCAGGATCGTCGGCTGGATCGCCGCGAAAACGCTCGGGTCGTTGAGCGGCCCGGTCTTCGACCACGCGCCAGCTGCGCCGAGATCGCCCGGTCTCGCGCGCTCCATGTGGACCACCCAGCCGCCGTCCTCGGTGCTCGATCCCGCGAGGAGCGTCCCGTCCGGCAGCTCCACGGGCTTCGCGCGGATCGGACCCAGGTATCCCTGCGGGAGGCGAACGGCCTGCGACCAGCTGCGCCCCTGGTCGCTCGAAGTCCGGAGCAGGGTCCACCAGCCGCGGGGGCTGGGACCGGCCCTATAAAAGAGGAGTAGGGGCCCGCTCGAGGGCTGGAACAGGACCGGGTTCCAGCAGGGGTAGCGCTCGCCCGTCGCCTGCCGGCCGTCCGCGACCTGGATCGGCGACTGCCAGCGGCCGCCCTCGAAGCGCGCCGTCCAGATCGACACGTCCGGTCGGCCCTCGCCGCTCCCTCCGAACCACGCCGCCAGGAGTCCCTCGCGCGTCTCGACGATCGTGGAGGCGTGGGCGGACGCGAATGGCGCGCGCTCGAACACCGGCTCGCGACGACACGATCGCCTCCCGTTCGGAGGGACTCCCCCACGCCGCGCCGAGGCCGAGAAGCATCGCGAGCCCGGCTAGCGGCTGACGCACGTGAAGTCCCGCATCACACCCTCGCCGTCGAAGTACACGAAGTACAGCATGTCGCCGGCCTCGTAGACCCGAAGCTCCGGCTGGCGCGCGGCCTTCTGGCGGATCTCCGCCGCGAGCGGGCCGCCGCGCGCCGCTGCAACCCGCTCCTTCTCCTCCGGCGTCGCCGCCGTCGCGACGAGCCGCGAGCCTTCGGCCTCCAGCCCGCGCGTCAGCCGATCCGCGGTGGGCTGCTCGCGCATCACCTTCGCGAGCCGGCGCCGGTGCTGGTCGTAGCGGCGGGCGTCGAAGCTCGCCGCTCCGAGCCAGAGCGCGAGGGCCAGCGCGCCGAGCGTCACGGCCAGCGCCCCGACCACGATCCAGATCCGCTTCATCGCGCCGATTCTATCGGCCGCGCACTCCGTCCGGACGCAAGGCCGAAGGGGCCCCTGCCGAGGGCCCACCCCTCATCGCGCGTGACGTTGGGGGAGGTTCGCGCCCGCCGCGGAGAGAAACCACCACGCCGTTACTTTCGGTTACTCGTTCCGGAACGAGTAACGAAAGGTAACGTCGTGGTGGGGCGCGCGGAACCCGCGAACGAGACGACGAAGGGGCATGTCCACCCCGAGGCATAGAATCTCCCCGCCATGCGGATCGGGGTCGACCTCGGCGGGACCAAGATCGAGGCGGTCGCCCTCGCGCGCGACGGCCGCGAGCTCGCGCGCCAGCGCTCGGCCACGCCGCGCCACGACTACGACGCGACGCTGCAGGCGATCGCCACGCTCGTCACGGCGCTCGAGCGCGCGACGGGCGCGACCGGGACGGTCGGTGTCGGCATGCCGGGCACGCTCTCCCCCGCGACCGGCCTCGTGAAGAACGCCAACTCGACCTGGCTCAACGGGCGCGCCTTCGACCGCGACCTCGCGAAGGCGCTGGGCCGCGAGGTGCGCTGCGCGAACGACGCCAATTGCTTCGCGCTCTCCGAGGCCACGGACGGGGCCGCCAGGGGCGCACGCGTGGTCTTCGGTGTGATCGTCGGGACGGGCACCGGCGGCGGGATCGTCGTGGACGGGCGCGTGCTCACCGGCCCGAACGCAATCGCCGGCGAGTGGGGCCACATCCCGTTGCCGTGGCCGAAGGACGAGGAACGGCCGGGCCCCGCGTGCTATTGCGGCAAGAGCGGCTGCGTCGAGACGTATCTGTCCGGCCCCGGACTGGCGCGGGACTATCGCGAGGCGACCGGCAGCGAGCTCGACGCGGTCGCCATCGCCGAGCGCGCCGCGAGCGGTGACGCCGCCGCCGAAGGAGCCCTCGCGCGCTACGAGGACCGCATGGCCCGGGCGCTCGCGACGGTGCTGAACGTCCTCGATCCCGACGTCGTCGTGCTGGGCGGCGGGATGTCGCGCCTCACGCGGCTCTACGAGAGCGTTCCGCGCCTGTGGCAGAGCCTGGGCGTTCTCGGATCGCGTCACCACGCCCCTGCGCCCGCCCGTGCACGGCGACGCGAGCGGCGTCCGCGGCGCGGCCTGGCTCTGGGGCGACGAGTAGCCGGCGGGCCGGGCGTTACAATCCCGCATGGCCTACCGCGCCCTCAACCCCGAGCGGATCGAGCGCACGGTCGAGCGCCTGGTACAGCGCGTGGAGCAGCGCTTCCCCGGCTCCGGCCTGGCGGGTGTCGTGCGCGAGCTGCTGGGCATTGCGCACCACACCGCGGAGACCGCGATCTGGATCAGCCGGCCGCTGATCCCGCTGCGCGTGGCGATCGGCTTCCTCGGCATCCTGATGCTCGTGGGCCTGCTGGTGAGCCTCAGGTCGCTGCAGGTCCAGATGGGGCCGCCGACGCTTCCCGAGCTGGCGCAGGGCATCGAGAGCGCGATCGGGGACGTCGTGTACGTGGCGGTCGCGGTGTTCTTCCTGACGACGATCGAGACGCGCATCAAGCGGCGGCGCGCGCTGCGCGCGATCCACGAGCTGCGCTCGATCGCCCACGTGATCGACATGCACCAGCTCACCAAGGACCCCGAGTGGGTGCTCGCGCGCGGCCCGGAGACCGGGCTCGTCCCGCCGCGCTCGATGTCGCTGTTCGAGCTGTCGCGCTACCTCGACTACTGCTCCGAGGCGCTCTCGCTCACCGGAAAGGTCGCGGCGCTCTACGTCCAGCGCTTCGAGGACTCCGTAGCGCTCGACGCGGTGAACGAGGTCGAGCAGCTGACGACGGGCCTCTCGCGCAAGATCTGGCAGAAGCTGACGGTTCTCTACGCCATGCCGGCGGTCGCGGCAGACGTAACGGCGACGGCGTCCAGCAACGCGCCGACGATCCCGGCGGGCACGCCCGCCGGCGCCGGTGACGCCCGCCTCGCGCTAGGGCGGCGCCGGGCTCGGTGTAGACTCCGGATGTTTCCCTAGGAGAGGTCCCACCGATGAACGTAGCCAAACGCTTCCGCCCCACCCTGCTCGTCTTCGCGGCGTCCGCCGCCATCGCGCTGGCGCAGGGCGGCTACGATGCCGCCACGACGAACTTCAAAGCCAGCCAGATCCTGCCTCCGGCCCTGGTAAAGGGTCCGCACTTCCAGGTCAAGGAGAACGTGCCGACCACCGGCTACTTCCACGACTTCGACATCACCTCGGACTACGGGGACATCAGCGCCGAGGGCCGCAGCCTGCTGCGGACGCGGGTCCACGAGATCGAGGCGCTCACGAGGCTCGACGAGGTCTCGAAGACCGAGGTGTTCATGAAGGCGGCGGGCAACTCGGTGCTCAACGTCGGCAAGGGCGTGGCGAGCGTCGTGGCCAACCCCGAAGCGACGGCCAAGGGCGTCGGCGCTGGCGTGAAGCGCTTCGGCACCAACCTCGGCCGCAAGGCCAAGCGCGGCGCCGAGGACGCGGGCGACGCCGTCAAGGGAGACGACCAGAAGGCCTCGGGAGAGCCGCAGAAGTCGACGGGCGACAAGGCGGCCGACGCCGGCACCGGCGCCGCCAAGTCGGTCCTCGGTGTGAACGCCGCGTACCGGCGCTGGGCCCAGAAGCTGCAGGTGGATCCCTACACCTCGAACCCCGTGCTCAGGAAGGCCCTCGACGACATGGCCCAGATCGACGCCGCGGGCGGCATCGCCGCCAAAGTGGTGGTGCCGGTGCCCATGGTCGTGGGCACGACGGCTTCGGTGGGCGGCCTCGTCTGGGGCAAGGATCCCGAGGCGCTGCGCAAGCTGAACGAGCAGCGCGTCGCCGAGCTCGGCACGCCCGAGAAGGAAGCGCATCGCGTTCTTCAGGAACAAGGCGTTCGCCCTGGGCTACCAGACGCGCTTCATCGCCGCGCTGCATGCCGTCAAGGTCAAGGGCTGCGGCAGCTACGTGGACACGGCGGAAGAGGCGCAGAACGAGCGGCAGGTGGTCTTCCTCACCGAGAGCGCCGAGCTCCTGCAGCTCTTCCACGCGAAGACGCCGGTCAGCGAGATCCTGCCCGACTCGCGGGCGGTGGTGGCGAAGACGAAGGACGGCCGCGCCGTGATCCTGCTGGCCGTGGACTACATCCGCTGGTCGGAGGCCTTCGAGAAGAGCCTCAAGGAGATCCTGGAGCGCGGCAAGAGCGAGCTCGGCGCGTCGCGCTTCGAGATCCAGCATGACCGGCTTCGCATCGGCGGGCGCGAAGCAGCAGCTGAAGGCGCTCGGCGTGACGCTCGTGGAAAAGGTCCCCGGCCTGCTGCCGGACCCGAAGCCGGCCGCGGCCGCCGCCGCCAAGGCTTCGTGAGGCGCACGCCGCGAGGGCCCACCCGCCTGAAGCGGTCCGCCGCGCCCGGGAGGAGCTCACTTGATCGACACGCTGCCGCTCATCGACGGCGGACCGACGCACCGGCTGATGGAGCGCATCGGCCTGCTGAAGCAGCGCGCGCCCGAGCTCGCGCGCGGCGCGCTGGTGCTCGCCCTCTTCGCGTGGTTGCCGATGCTGGTGCTCGCGGCGAGCGAAGGACACCTGACGGGCGGCGTGCCGATGCCGTTCCTGTTCGACTACGGAGTGCACGCCCGTGCGCTCTTCGCGATGCCGCTCTTGATCGTGGTCGAGGTGGTGGTGGGACCGCGGCTCGGCGGCGCCGCCGCCCAGTTCCTCGCGCGCGGCCTCGTCAAGCCCGAAGAGCACGGCCGCTTCGAGGCGGCGGTCGCACAAGCGCTCCGGATCCGGGACTCGGCCGTGCTCGAGGTCGCGGTGCTCGTGCTCGCCTATGTCGGCAGCTTCCTGTCGCTGGGGCTCGCCTTCTCGTTCCAGGTCTCGAGGTGGGATCTGCTGGTGACGTCGAGCGGCCCGCGCATCACGCTCGCCGGGATCTGGAGCACCTTCGTGGCGGTCCCGCTCTACCAGTTCCTGGTCTATCGCTCGCTGATGAGGCTGCTCAACTGGTCGGGCTTCCTGTGGGCGGTGTCGCGTCTCGAGCTCCAGCTCGTCCCGACCCACCCGGATCGTGCCGGCGGGCTCGGCTTCCTGGGCGGCGCGCACCGCCCGCTCGGGCTGCTGGGTGTCTCGATCGGCGCGGTGCTCTCGGGGCGCTACTGCACCGAGATCCTGCACGGCGGCGGCTCGCTGTCCGCGATCCAGGCGCCGGTCGCCGTGTTCGTCGTCATCATGGTGCTCGTGTGCCTGGGGCCGCTCGTGGTGTTCACGCCGCGGCTCATGGCCGCGCGACGCAAGGGCCTCGTCGAGTACGGCGCGCTCGCCCTGCGCTACTCGGCCGACTTCGACCGCAAGTGGCTGCGGGGCGGAGCCGCGCCCGACGAGCAGCTGCTGGGCAGCGGCGACATCCAGTCGCTCGCCGACATGGGCGGCAGCTTCGAGCAGATCGTCCAGATGCGCCCGGTCCCGTTCAGCCTGAAGGACGCGACCGCGCTCGTCGCCGCGTGCCTCTTGCCGCTCGCCCCGGTGCTCGCGACCGTGATGCCGATGGAGGAGGTCGTGAAGACGGTGATGAAGGTCCTCGGCTGACGGACGGCCGTCCCGAGCGCCCGCCGGCCGTCAGCTCTTCTTCTTGAAGGCTTCGTCGACCTGCTTCTTGATGTCCTTGAAGTTCTTGTCCAGCATCTTGTCCTCTTCCTTCGTGAGGACCCGGAACGGCACCCGGATCAGGCTCTTCTCGAACTTCACGTTCAGCCAGTGCTGGCCGTACGCGATCCCGCCCGGCAGGTGGAAGTAGAGCCGTCCGAGGCACGCGCGCTGGTCGTTGAGCTCGACCTTGTCCCAGGCCAGCGCACGCGAGTCCAGCTCGGCGAAGAACCCGATGCGGCAGGCCTGGTGCGCGTTGGGCGGGAAGTAGTTGATCGAGTCGCGCTGGACCTTCTCCCGCTGCTCCAGGGCGCTCAGGTTCACCTTCCGGTACTCTTCGACGGTCGCGAGCGGGGTCGTCTTGCCGTCGGGCGTCTCGAGCGAGAACGACTCGCGGGTCAGCGAGTAGTCCGACACGCCGTCGCGCAGCGCCACCCCGACCTCGAGCAGCATCCACTCCTCGCCGACCGACAGGTTGACGAGCTTGTAGCCGAGGATGGCATAGCCCTCGTTGTTGTACGCCGCGCGCACGTAGCGGCCCTCGAGCGTCATGATCTGCGGCACTCCGGGCTGGGGGATCTGGACCTTGGGCTTCTCCGCCTGGGCGTCGCCGCGGGCGGCAAGCGGCATGATCACCGTCAGGCACGAGAGCCATCGTCGAGAGCAGACGTTTCTTCATCATGGAATCACCTCGTATCGGCCGGAGGACGGAACCTGCTCGCGCGAGCGTATCGCGAGCCGCACAAGAATAGCGCAAGCAGGCAGCGCGCCGCGGCTCAGAACGAGAACCCCAGCGAGAGGCTCAGGCCCCAGTCGTTCTTCTGCGCGCCCGCGGTGGCGGGCTCGCTGTCGTAGCTCTCGTAGCCCTTGAGGCCGAAGAAGAAGTCCGAGAACAGCTCGCGCTTGAGGCTGGCGTTCGCCTCCAGCCGGAAGCGCCCCCACTGGCTGAGGCCCAGGTAGCCGATGACGCCGAGCTGGATGTCGGTGTTCGGGAAGTCGTAGGCGAAGTTCGCGTAGTCGAAGCCGATCGGCGGCCTCGAGGTTGGTCGTGCTCTCGCCCTCGATCGGCTTCTCGCGGTTGACGGCGAGGCCGGCTCCGCCGACGAGCTGGTTCTTGCGGTCGCGCGCGAGCGCGTAGGCCCAGCCGCCCAGCACGCTGCTGCGCAGGTCGAAGCCCAGCTCCCGGTTCTGCTCCAGCGCCCCCTGCGTGAAGATGCGGTGGCGGTTCGGGAAGATCCGCGTGTAGCCGAGCGTGAGCGAGCTGCGCCGGGTGTCGTCCGCCTCCGGCTGCTGCGTGACCACGGCGTCCGCCTGGGCGAAGGCCTCGAAGCGCGGCCGCGTGTAGCGCAGCTTGGCGTCGAAGTTCAGCTGGAGCAGCTCGGTGGCGCTCGTGTAGCCAGCGCCGACGTCGAACGAGCCCCGGAACTTCTCCCAGAACCCGCCCTTCACCAGCTGGATCCGGACCACCTGCCACAGCGCCAGCTCGTCCGTGCCCCAGTCCGCGACGATCTCCATCGTGTCGGCGCTCGCTGCGGGCTTGAGCGCTCCGAAGGAGAGGCCGCCGTTCATGTGCTCGACCTCGAAGTACTCGGGCGCCGTGATCTGCGCGATGTTGTCCCACTCGATCTGCAGCGTACCCATGTCGTCGGTCTTGAGCTCGAGGCGTGACTTCGTCATCGAGCGGATCTCGCCGACGATGCGGCTGCCGTTGCGGAGCACCACGACGTCGACCTTCGGCGCGGCTGTCGCGGCGGCGCCCGGCAGGGCGCAGAGCAGGGCCGCCGTTCCCATCCAGCGCGCTGCCCGCGCCGCTCGCGCCCCCACGTCAGCTCCCGAAAACGAACCCGAGCAGGAACGTGATCTTCGAATAGTGGATCGCGACGTCCTGGTCCAGGTGCCCCTGGGGCAGCTGGTCGGGGGGGACCGGCGAGTCGAGCGGGCGCGTCGTGCTGCCGCGGGCCCAGGAAGCGCCGAGCGTGAAGCGGTTGTCGCGGAAGCGGAACGACAGCCCTCCGCTGAAATGGTAGAGGTCCCAGTCGGAAATGGCGACGTTCTGGCGCGCGCTGCCCTCGGACGCCGAGTAAGTCGGTGTGGAATGCGCCGTACACGGAGACGTCTTCGGTGAGCACGTGCTCGAAGCCGAGCCCGGCGTTCAGGACTCCCTTCAGCTGCTGCGTCAGACCCGAGGCGCCCGGGGTTCCCTCGGGGAGCTCGATCACTTCGAAGCGGCCGACGGGCGCGTACCACTCGGCGCTCGCGTAGAGGCGCGTGCGCGCCCCGCGCCGCGCGATCCCCGCGCCGAGCGCCCACGACGACTTGTAGCTGCTGTCGAGCCCGTCCTGCGTGTCGGTGACGAGCACGGGAGGCTCGGGCTGGCCGTCGCCATTCGCGTCGATCCCCGCGAGCGACAGCGTGTAGGCGGATTTGCCTCCGCCGAAGGCTGCCAGGCTGGGGGTGGTGACGGACAACCCGGAGTGCCACTTCGCTGTCTGCCACGCGACACCGAGCTTGGCGAGAGTCCGATAGTGGCTGTACTCGAAGTCGACGACGCCCAATGCGGTCTGCGTGGTCTGGCTCGCGCCCACCGCCTGCAGGCTCAGCTCCTTGCGCGTGCGCTGACCGCGATAGACCCCGTACCAGGTGAGGCCGACTCCCACGGAGGCAGACAACGGACGCGCGATCGTGAGACCGGCCCAGTCCTCCTCCACACGCTGGTCGAGGTAGGACTCCGCGGCGCTCGCGGCCGCGCCGGATACGGGGTCGGTGATCCGCTGCCCGAGCCGCACGTCGAGGTTCTGGCGGGTCAGGAACGACCACGCGAGCCGATTGTTCTCGCCGAGCCAGCGCGGCAGGACCCCGGCCAGGAGCGACGGCGCGGCGCCGAAGGTGGACGAGGACGTGTCGAACACCGCGACGCCTGGCTGCGGTTCGGTGGAGAGCACCTCCCACTGGACCGACTCGGTGGAGAGCAGGTACGACGACTCGTTGCGTAGCGAGAGCGCGCCGGGGTTGTAGAAGGTGGCCGAGAGGTCGGAGACGCCGCCGATCAGCTGTCCGCCCACCAGCTGTCCGACCGGGCCGTACTGGATCGCCCAGTAGTGCGTGTCCTGCGCGGAGCCGCGCGGGGCCGCCGCGAGCGAAACGAGCCCGACGAACAGCCAGAGCCGGGCAGGCGCGCGGCGGCGCCACGCCACGTCAGAACGCAAAGCCGTAGTCCACGTAGAAGCGCGTGCCTTCGTCGCCGTGCGCCACGGCGCCGTGGAACACGGTGTTGAGCGTCAGCATCTGGAAGAAGACCCCTCCGCCGTAGGACGTGTGCCAGCCGCCGCTCGAATCACCCTCGACCGAGACGCGCCCGGTGTCCGCGAGCCCGAACACCCCCCAGCGGCCGGGCGCGATCAGGCGCCCCTTGAACAGCCACAGCCGCGCCTCGACGCTGCCGTAGAGCGACTCGTCGCCCGCGAAGCGGTTCTTGCGGTAGCCGCGCAGGCTCTTGCTGCCTCCGACGAACGCCGCCTCGAACCAGGGATACTCGCCCCACACCTTGCGGCCGCCGACGCGCGCCGCGAGCATGGCGCGCCGGCCGGCCAGGTAGCCGCGCAGCGTTCCCTCGACGCCGCCGAAGCCGTTCGCGTCCCACGCGTCCGGATAATACTGGCCTTCCGCCTTGAGGCGCACGCCCGAGCGGGCGGGCTTGCCGTCGGCGCGGAACTGGTCGCCGAGCGTGCCGGTCCGGGGGTGCCCGCGCGTGTCGAGGTCGAAGCCGGCCTTGACGCCCACCTGGCCGAACTGGCCCAGGCCCGTGGGCTGGTCCGAGCCGATGAAGCCCGACTGGGCGGTGTCCGTGAGCTTCACGTCGGGGCCCGCGTAGAACTCGAGCGTGCGAGTGGGAGCCCACCAGCTGGAAAGGAAGAGCTCGTAGGTGTCCGAGTCGGCGTCGTAGAAGCTCTCGCCGCTGCCCTCGGGCACGTCGCTCGAGCTCTGGTTGCCGAAGCCGAAGTAGTTGAGGTTCTCGAGGCCCGAGGCCTGTGCGTCGACGACGAAGTACAGGTTCGAGTTCTCGCGCCTGAACTCGCCGTCGTAGCTGAACTTGAACGCGTTGCGCCCGGTGCTGTACTGCAGCTGCACGGCCTGCAGCGAGGCGTACGGAGACTTGCGGAAGCCCCAGGTCTGGTGCGTGAATCCGGCCGCCAGCATCACCGCGGGGTCCGGCTCCCACCAGAACTTGTACTGCGGCAGCGTGCGGCTGCCCCAGTCGCGCCACTCGAGCCACGGCGTCTCCTTGGGCTTGGCGGGCCGGCGCTCCCATGCCTTGCGCTCGAGCTCGGTGCCGGGGCCCTCGGCGACGGAGATCCCGGCCGCATCGTAGACGCGCGTGCCGCCGCTCTTCGAGTCGTCGACCCGGTCCGAGCCGCCACCCCCCACCACACGCAGCGTGATCGGCCCGCCGGGAGGCCCGGACGTCGTCACCGCATCCGATCCCGCGTACAGGTAGAGCCGCACCTCGCGCGTCTCGCGCGGATCGAAGCGCCTGTCGAACCACGGCGGTGCGCCGGGAGTCCTCGAGATCGCCAGCTCGAGCCCCCCGTCCGCGCCGCGCGTCACCCGCACCGAGTCGGCGAGATCCGTCGCATGAACGTCCACCCTGGAGGCGAGGCGCGCGTAGTACTCGAGCGCCGCGGGCACCAGCCCGTCGCGGCGCTTCTTGAGCGCCGCGGCGAGCCGGGCGCCGTCGAGCGCGTACCACTCGGGCGGCAGGCGCCCGACGGCGTCGTCCACGACCTGGTCCGTCAGCCGGGCCGCGAGCTCCCTGGCGGTCTCCTCGAAGGCGGCGCGGCCCACGGCCGAGAGCAGCCAGCGGTCCACTTCGCCGCCCTGCGTCATCCAGCCCTCGAAGTTCTGGTAGGAATCGTGGAAGTCCATGAACTTCGGATGCGTGCCGCGGGCCGTCGAGAGCAGGAAGCCGGAGAAGCGCGAGAAGGCCTGGTCGCGGTCCTCGGGCAGCGGCTCGAAGAGCGCGTCCTTGCCGCGGCGCAGCCAGCGCCACTGCTTGTTGTGGCGGTCCCAGTCCTGGATCCAGAGGTCGAAGATCCGCGCACGCAGGAGCGCGCGGTCGTCGGCGCGCGCCTCGCCGGCGAGGAACTTCTTCCAGAGCTCCCCCGTCGAGACGATCTCGGTCGCGCCGGCGAAGCCGGGCGCGCCGCCCGGTCCGGGCAGCGGGAACTCCTCGATCGTGCCGGGCTTGCCGCCGAAGGTCTTGCGGAACTCGCCGAGCGCGGGGTCGTCGGGCATGAAGACGTAGCGCGGCGTCGTGTGGAGAACGCCCGCGACCTCGGCGAGCGGCGGCACCACGAACCCGACGCCCGGGTGGTTCGCCGTCGTCGAGTCCTGGAAGAGCCGCGCCGGGCACGGTGTCGGCCCACTCGGGGGGCAGGATGCGCTTCGGGTCCTTGTCGCTGGTCCTGAAGGTGTAGCTCCGGCCGTCCGCGCCCTTCATGGCGAGCCCGATGCTCTGCATCGAGCCGACCTGGCGCACCGGGGTCAAGCCGCCCGCGAACGCGCGCAGGTCGAGCAGCTCGAAGTCGATGGGTGTCGTCCAGAGCGCGCGGTAGCCGGACCCCATCAGCAGCTTCTGGAAGCCCGACGCGTCGTATTCGGGCCGGCCCGCCATCACACGTCGGACCTCGGCGGCCTCGAGTGGACTCCCGCCGATCGCGGCGGCGAACGCGCAGGCAGGCAACAGGAGGGCGAGACGCGGCGGAGGGAAAGGCATGCGTGTTCGGCGGCTTCGGGAGCCGCCGCTCACGACGGCGGCGGCTCCCGTTCCGTGGCTAGAAGCGGAGCGTGATCCCCCCCGACAGCTCCCACTGGTTCGAGTACTGCGCGTTGCCGACGACGTAGCAGCCCCAGTAGGGATCGCACCACCAGCCCTCCGCGTCGGACTTGATGTAGGTGGGCGTCCAGCGGCCTTCGAGCAGGAGCCCGACGTTCTTTCCCGGGTACATCTTCACGCCGAGCGCCCAGGTGGTCGAGAACAGCGTGTTGCCGCCGATCTCCCGGTTCCCGATCGTGGTGAGGCCGGAGTACTGCGTCACCCCGGCGCCGCCGAGGAAGTAGGGGCGCGTCTTCGAGTCCGGATCGCCGAAGTTGTAGGCGATGAACCCGTGGTAGTTGTAGATCTTCTGGTCGCCCAGCTCCACCGTGTTCGTTCCGCTGGCCTCGAGCTTCGTCGACTGCAGGTTGAACAGCCCGCCGATCTCGACGTTGGGCGAGACCATGAAGCCGATGCGGAGGCCCCACGAGAACGCGTCCTTCGGGTCGAGGCGGTCGAAGGTCCCGACGCCGGGAACCAGCACGGCGTTCCCGGAGACGCCGTCACTGAACGTCCAGCCCGCCGTGCCAGCGAGCTCCACGCGGTGATCCTGGGCTTGGGCCGAAACCCCGGCCGCCGCTACGAACGCCACTGCCAGCAACGCGTTGCGAAACATCGTTTTCGTCTCCTTTAATAGGGCGGGCTGCCCCTGTCGACCCGCCGTCGACTCCGATTGCGGCTTACTTCACGCTCACCATGAGCGCTTCCGTGTACGTGATGTCCACCTTGTCGCCGACCTTGAACCCCTCGAGCTTCGCCTTGTCCTGCACCTTGAAGCTCAGGCTGTGCCCGTCGGCGGTCTGCACCTTGACGGAGGGCACGTTGGCGTCGATGGCCTGGATCGTCACGGTCGCCTTCTGGGTCTGCGACACCATGCCGCTCGGGCGGGGGCCCTTGCCGCGCGAGACCTGGGGATCGCTCGAGGCCGGCGGCTTGTCCGAGGCTGCCGCCTTGTGGATCTCCGCCAGCACCGACTCCATGTAGGTGAAGGTGATCGAGTCTCCGACCTTGAGCTCGTCGAAGCGCTTGACCTCCGGACCGACACCGAGCTCCACCACGCCGTCGGCGTTGCTGAGCGTCACGATGCGGTTCGTGTGGTCGATGGCCTCGACCTTGGCCGTCACCTCGGAGGTCTCCGACCTCTTCACCGGCTTCTGTGCGAGCGCGGCCACCGGAAAGGCCGCGAGCAGCGCAAGTACGAGTGCCCCTCTTTTCGTCATGATTCTCCTCCTGGACTCTTGAACGGCTCCAATCGCTACCGCCCGCGGCACTACCGCGGCTTCGAAGCCAGCGGGTTGCCGCCGAGCGCGTTCGAGATGTCCGCGATCGCCTTCTGCGCCTTCACCGAGTTGCCGGCGTCGTCGAGCGGCGGCGAGACCACCGCGATCCCGAACTTGCCGGGCGAGACGGCGATCAGGCCGCCGCCGACGCCGCTCTTGCCGGGAAGACCGGTCCGGAAGAGCCACTTGCCCGAGTCGTCGTAGAGGCCTGCGGTCGCCATCACCGCGAGCACGTGAGGCACGTTCGCGGGCTTCATGATCTGCTTGCCGGTGACGGGGTTCTTGCCGGCGTTCGCGAGCGTGCCCGCCATCGTCGCGAGATCCTTCGCGTTGACGCTCACCGAGCACTGCTCGGTGTAGACGTCGGTCGCCTGCATCGGGTTCGCCTTGATGTAGCCGTAGGCGTACATCAGGTAGCCGATCGCCTGGTTGCGCTGGTTGGTGTCGGCCTCCGACTTGAAGACCTCCTGGTCGACCGTGAGCGGCCGCCCGGCGAAGTCGGAGTAGTAGCCGAGGATGCTCTTCCAGACCTCGTCGCGGGTCGCGCCCTTCACCATGCTCGTGGTGGCGATCGCGCCCGGATTCACGAGCGAGTTCATCTCGGGTCCGCCGAGCGCTTTCTGCGAGAACTCGATCGAGACGATCGAGTTGAAACGCATGCCCGTCGCGTCCACGCCGATCGTGCTCGCGATCGCTTCCGGGCTCTGCTCCTCGATCACCTTCGCCATCGTGAAGACCTTGGAGATCGACTGGATCGAGACCTCGGACTTGACGTCGCCCGCGGTGTAGACCTTGCCGTCCGTGGTCACGAGCGCGATCCCGTAGATGTTCGAGTCGACCTTGGCGAGCGCCGGGATGTAGTCGGCGTTCTTGCCTTCCTTGAGGTCCTTGTACTTCGCGTAGGCCGCGTCGAGCGCACCCTGGATCTCGGCCGGGGTCTGCGCTCGCGCCGCGGGCGCGGCGAAGGCCAGCACGGCCACGGCCGCGGCGAGAAGCCGCACGCCGTCACGCACCGTCTTTTGAACGCTCATCACTTGCCTCCCAGCGACAGCTTGAAGTTGTACTTGGCCGAGAACTGGATCCGGAAGTCGTCCGACGTGAAGCCGTCCCGGAAGTTCTCGCGCTTGCCCCACTGGACCTCCGGCCCGAGGAAGACGGCCGGCGTCGGGTGATACAGGATGTTGGCGAGCGCGTACTGCCCCTTCTTGAACGCGTTGTCCGTCTGCGCGTCGCTGTTGTCGATGTCGATCATCGAGTAGCCGACGCTGCTCGTCCACTCGTCGTTCCAGTTGAGGTCGACGAACGCGACGATGCCGAGGAGCGGAAGCGCCTTGCCCACGACCGGCGTCCGCGGGTTCGAGAGGTTCCTCTCGATCCCGACGTCGACCGGGGCGTCGTTCATGTAGTTCTGGATGCCCTCGCCGTAGACGACCGACGCCCGGATCACGTGCTTCGAGAGCTTGAGGTTCGTGCTGAGGTTGATCCCCCAGCCGGTCGCATCGCCCGAGAGGTCGAACTGGTCGCCGTTCAGGTCGTCCCACTTCATCTGGCGCAGGATGCCGGCCGCCTGCACGTGGCCCCAGCCCTTCGCGTAGCGGAAGTGCGCCGAGAGGTCGGGCAGCGGGAAGCGAGCCGTGACGCCCTGAAGCTCGATGCGGCCCGCGTACACGCCCTGGTCGGCGGAAGCGCCCGGCCGCTCGAGCGCGACCATGAAGTTCGAGTCGCCGTCCTGCCACGGCGTCCAGCGGGCCTGGACGTTGCGGAAGAACACCATCCCGGTCGGGCCCCAGTACTCGATCGAGTTCGGGAACACGTCCGGGTCCATGAACGGGCTCCAGGTCTGGCCCGCGCCGAACGCGCCGAGCTCGCCCCAGGCGTGGCGCAGCCGGAACGTGGTCTGGCCCGCGTCGACGCCCGTGCCGAAGAGCTCGAACTCGAAGATGGTCTTGACCTCGCCGACGTCGGTCGGGATGAAGCCCTTCACGCCGAGCCGGCTCTGGCGCACGCCGGCGAAGAAGTGGCCGTCCTCGCCGAACTCGTTCGGGAACGCCGGCAGCTTGGTCGGCCGCACCACGTCGAACCAGTTCGGGTCGTTCTGCTTCGCCTGGTAGCCCATGTCGAGCATGGCGAAGCCGTAGATGTCCAGATGAGGCTTGACCTCGACCGTGATCGTGGTCGTGGTGGCCTGTGCGGCTGCGGGCGTGGGCGTTGGAGCCGGTTCGGGGCCCGGGCTTTCGTCACCGGTCCCCGCACGCGCGACCGTCGCGGCCGCGAACAGCAGCGTCGCGATCAGTGTCTTTCTCACGATTGCCTCCTCGTTCATCTCGGATTTGCCTTTTCCCACGCCCGGACTCTCGGCCGCGCCGTGTCGAACAGCCGCTCGTAGTTGCCCTTGCGCAGCTTCTCGCTCGCCTCCGGCGTGAGCTTCGCGAAGAGCGGCGCGTACATGTCGTAGACCTTCAGGTACTTCGCCTGCTCCGTCGGCGCCACCTCGTCGGTGCCGAACAGGAAGCGGTCCGGGTGGCGGTTGATCAGGTCGGCCGCCGCCTGGGTCGTCTCCGGCGTCGCCACCAGGTATTTCGCGACCTCGTCCCAGGAGATGTCCATGTAGAGGTTGGGCAGCTCGGGGTTGGAGAGCGCCCGATCCAGGATCCCGATGTGGTCCTTCAGCGGGTGGACGATGCGCCCGAGCCCGCAGTGGGCCCAGATCACCGTGGTCTTCGGGTGCCGCTTCAGGAGCAGCGCGAGCTGCGCCGCCGGATACGGATCCTGCCCCGGCTTCGGAAACGGCATGTCGACGTCGTTGTGCAGCAGCACGACGAGCCCGACCTCGCCCGCGAAGTCGAGCACGCGGTCGAGCGCGGGGTTCGTGAGGCTGGCCGTCTCGCCGGCGACCTTGGCCGATACGAACTCCTTGTGGATCGTGAACTCGCCGATGCCCGAGAAGACGCCGGGGAACGTCTGCAGCACGCGCTTGATGTGGTCGGCCGCGTACATGTCGGCGGGGTTGAAGCCGGTGATCATCGGGTCGAAGCGCGCCTGCTCCGCGGGCGCGAGCGAGCGGTACGCCATCGCGATGAACGCGTCCGTGAACGAGTAGTAGTAGAGCGGCGCGTCCGTCTGCAGGTAGTAGGTCGGCGCGAAGTCGCCCGTGTTGCCGTACGACCAGGTCTGCTGCAGCGGGATCCCGAAGAGAGCGACGCGCCCGACCTTCGTCCCCATGATCTTCAGGAACTCGTGGATGTCCGTGCCCTGCTGGACGTAGTTCGTGAGGTGGAAGTGCGACGTCGTGCACCTGCGGGAGGGACGCCTTCGTCGCCTGCGCCGGCAGCAGGGCCGGTATCCCGAGGGCCATGGCCAGCACGAGCGCGGGCGTCCTTCCCGGAGGATCCGGCCGTCCCACTCGTTGTTCGTTCCTTCTCATTGGCTCGCGCCCTGCTTCAGAAGTTCAGCTCGAGGTTCGTGTGGAACACGTCGCCGTTGCCCCCGACCGGATAGGGGACGGCGGTGTAGCCCACCGGGCACTTGTTCAGGTGCAGCCACTCCGCGTTCACGCGGAGCCCGCGCTCCTTGACGAAGTACCAGTTCACGCCGGCGCGCAGCTCCGACGCGTCGCCGTAGCGGTCGCCGAAGATCGCCGAGCCGCCGACGTAGACCTGGAGCGACTTCGGCACGACCATGGCGGAGGCCTGGAGCTGGAAGCCCGTGTCGTTGATGTCGGCGATCCCGCGCACGTTCGTGCCGGCGAAGTTCGAGAGCCAGCGCCAGTAGTACTCGCCCTCGAGCGACAGGCCCTTCCACTTGACCCCGGCGTCGACGCTCACCATGTCGTAGTCGACCTTCTCGACCGTGATGCCCGGGCCGAACAGCTCGGGCGTGAAGATCACGCTGCCGTCGGTGAGCCGGATCTGGCTGTTCTCGATGCCGTTCGTGCCCGGCTGGCTCTGCTTGTCCTCGCGGCTGTGCGTGTAGTGCCCGGCGAGACGCGTGGCGAGCTTCTCGTGGTAGTCGAAGTCGCCGAACGTCCCGTAGAGCCCGAACTCGCCCGTGCTCGGCAGCCACTGGAGCATGAGCGCCGTCGTGTTGAGGCCGTTGTCGATCTGCGCCGCGCTCACGCCCAGCGTGCTCAGGTTGTTGGCCGAGCATCGCCATGTACTTGAACTTCGTGGTGAGCTCGCCCTTCAGCCAGATGCCGGTGGTGTAGGAGCCGCGGAAGAACTCGTCGGAGGTCAGGCGGTCGTCGACGCCGAGCCAGTAGGGGAACTGCCCCTCGGTGCTGCGCACGCTCGGGCAGGCTCGTGATTCCGGCGCCGAAGGTCACGTGGCGGTTGAACACGTAGCTCAGGTTGCCGGCTCCGACGACCTGGGCGGGGTCGCCCTGGGACGGGTTCGACGACCAGACGTAGAGGTAGTAGCGCATCTTCGGTGTCAGGAACCAGCCCGAGAACGGCAGGAAGAACTTGTTGAGCTGGATGTCCTGGCGCTGCTGCACGCGTCTTGGTGTTGCCGAAGGAGTCCGTATAGGTCGCGTCGAGCCCCTTCTGGTTCAGGTAGCGCGCGTAGCTGAAGAGCCGGACGTACATCTCGCCCTTGTCGCCCTCGACCAGCAGGAACCCCGCGTTGGGGATGTACTGGAGCGGCTTCCGTCTTCTCCTCCTTCGGCTCGGGCGCGCCCGGCTCCAGCGCGCTGACGAGGAACGTCACCGACGCAGCCGTCCGACACCCAGACGCCCTGGTCGTCGAAGCCCCACGACTTGCCGAGCAGGCAAGCCGCCTCCCCCGCGGACCGCACGAGAGCGACGCCCTTCGAGGTGTTGGCCGGGCAGTGCTGCCGCTCACCCGGCTTCGACGCGCAGGTCACGGTGACCGCCTGGGCGTGAAGCGCCCCGGGCAACGAAACCAGGAGCAAGGCGGCCAGCAGTCCGGTCCGAAGTCGTCGTCGTTCTGCCGGCCGCCGTCTCCCCATGTGGTTACTTCTTCTCCTTGGAGCCCGGCGGGAAGTCCTTGAACATCTTGTCCGACGCCTTCTGCAGCTTCTTGGCGTTCTTCTCGGGCTTGTCCGAGAGCTCGTCCGTGGCGCTGCCGCGGAACATGAGCCCCTTCGTCTTGGCGTCGAAGATGTCGACGACCAGCGTGCCGACGATGTACTCGGACGTCGTGGTGGTGGCGGTGCCCATGCCGCCCATGCCACCCCAGCCGCGGTAGCCGTAGCCGCCGTAGCCGCCCCCGGAATAGAAGGTGTTCAGGCTCTTCTGCTTCTCGGTGGCGCCGTGGAGCAGCACGAGCGCGTCGGGGTTGGCGTCGACCGACTTCCAGCCCTTCTCGGTGAGCGCCGAGGTGATCTCGTCGAGCACCCGCTTCTCGCTGATCGAGTTGTTCCAGCTGGTGGCGATCTTGGCCTGGAAGGTCTTGATCGCCGCGAAATTCGCGGCGTGGTCGTAAGTCCGTCTTGACGTCCTGTGCGAACGCCGCGGTGCTCGCGAGAGCGAGCGCGGCGGCGATGGCGAGCTTGCGCATGTGGCTAGTCCTCCTCCATTGATTCAAACGCTTGGATGGCCTCAATACTCCACGAACAACCGCTGGATCTCCGCGAGGCTGCGCGGCTTCAGGAGCGCGAGCCGCAGGAGAACCCGCGCCTTCTGCGGATTGAGGTCATCAGACGCTACCAGACCCAGCTTGTCGTCGTCCACTTCGACGTTGCGGCCGACGCGGCCCGTAGCCACGCGCGACGAGCGCACGCAGACGACGCCCTTCTTCGACTGCGCGGCGAGCGCGTCGAGGGCGGTCTTGGTCAGGTTGCCGTTGCCGACGCCGGCGACCACGACGCCCTTGGCTCCGGCCGCGACCGCCGCGTCGATGATCGCGCCGTCCATGTTCTCGTGCGCCATCACGATGTCGACGCGCGGCAGCGCCGTGACGCCGTCGAGCGAGAACTCGCTGTCCACGGTGTTCTTGCCCACCGCGCCGCGGTAGAACTCGGCCTCGCCGTAGGCCACCGTGCCGACCAGGCCGCGCAGCGGCGACAGGAACGTCTGCACCGCGGTGGTGCTGGTCTTGGTGAGCGACGAGGCGCCGTGGATCCAGTCGTTGACGACGACCAGGACACCCCGGCCCGCCGCGTCCTTGTTCGCCGCGACCGCGACCGCGTTGAAGAAGTTGAGCGGGCCGTCCGCCGAGAGCGCGGTCGACGGGCGCATCGCCGCGGTCAGCACGACCGGCTTCTTCGACTTGACCACCAGGTTCAGGAAGTAGCCGGTCTCCTCGATCGTGTCGGTGCCGTGCGTGATCACGATGCCGTCCACGTCCGCCATCGCGCAGAGCTCGTTCACGCGGCGCGCGAGCTTCAGCCAGACCTCGTCGTTCATGTCCTGCGAGCCGATGTTCGCGATCTGCTCGCCGCGCAGCGTCGCGAGCTTCTTCGCCTGCGGCACGGCGGCGAGCAGCTGATCGACGCCCACCTGGCCGGAGGTGTAGGCCGCCTGCACGTCGCTGCCGGCGGCACCGGCAATCGTGCCGCCCGTCGCGAGCACGACGACGGTCGGAAGCTTGTCGGCCGCGGGCGCGGGAACGGCGCAGAGCGCGACGATCAGCGCTCCCGCGAACGCAAGCACGGATGTTCGTCTCATCTCGGGCACCTCCAGCCTGGTCAGTTGCTGCCGCCCGGCTTGACCGCGGCGTCGTGCAGGAACCTCAGCAGCTCGGTCTCGAGCCGCAGGCGCAGCGCCGAGTACTCGCGCATCAGAGCCTCGGCGGCCTCGTGTCGGTCCAGTGCCAGCCGGCACGCCTCGTAGTCCTCGCACAGCTCCCGGAACAGTGGCTCGTGCTCGAAGAGCCAGGCCACCCGGTCGTGCAGGTGGGGGAACTGCTCGCTGACGAGCCGAAGGCATGAGGACATGTGGCCTGCGACAGGGAGAATGACCCGCGCGCGCTGTCCTCCGGAAGTAACAGCGGGGTAAGTTACCGTTTCAGTGCAGTTCGCCGCTCCCCTACCCCACCCGCGGCGGCAGCACGTACAGCGTCATGGCGAAGATGGCGTAGACCATCAGCACCAGCACTCCGAGGAACCACGCCGAGCGCCCACTGCTCGTCACCAGGAAGGCAGTGAGCGTGGCGATCAGCATCATGACCACGGCGCCAGGCCAGAACTGCAGGTTCATCGGCGAGGGACCGATCGCGTGGCTCAGCAGCACCAGCACCGGGGCCACGAAGAGGGCGATCTGGGCCGCGCTGCCGAGTGCTATGCCCACGCTCAGGTCCAGGCGGTCCTTGCGCGCGCCGGCGAACGCCGAGGCCATCTCGGCCGCCGCTCCGACGAGCGCCACGACGATGAAGCCCACGAACGCGGGCGTCATTCCGAGCTCGAGCGAGGCACCCTGCACCGACTCGACGAACACCTCGCTCACCAGCGCGACCAGCACGGTGACTCCAGCGAGCGTCGCGAGCGCCGTCCCGAGCGGCCAGGGCGCCTCGTCCGCCTCCGCGTGCTCCGCGCTGCCGAACACCTCGGCATGCGTCTTGAGCGAGAACAGCAGACCCAGCCCATAGGCCACGACGAGCAGCACCGAGAGCGCGACGCTCAGTCCGGCGCCGAACGAGACGCCCGAGGTCGCATCGGCCTCGCTCACCGCCGAGGGGACGAGCAGGGCGACGGTGGCCACGAAGAGCAGTCCGGCCTGGAGCCGCGCGCTCGCACGATTGAACTCCTGCACGTGGTACTTGAGGCCGCCGAGCAGGAACGACGCGCCCAGCATGAAGAGCGTGTTCGTGACGATCGCTCCCGCGATCGAGGCCTTCACGAGCGTGTGCTCCCCGGCGCGCAGCGCCGCGAGAGCGATCACGAGCTCGGTCAGGTTGCCGAGCGTGGCGTTCAGCAGGCCTCCGAGCGTGTCGCCGGTCTTCACGGCCACCGACTCGGTGGCGTGGCTCAGGAGCGCCGCGAGCGGCACGATCGCGAGCACGGAGAGCAGGAACAGCAGCGTCTGGGCCTCCGGCCGGGCCCGTTGCGCGGCGAAGACGACCGGGACGAAAACGAGCAGCCACAGCAGCCGGTTGTGGCGGATCTCGCCGAGGAGCGCGTGCATGCGCTCAGTACGCCGTGAGCCCCGCGGCCTTGAAGACGTCGCACGCTCGCTCGACCGCCTCGGGGGGCGGCGGTGCCGTGCCCTCGAGCTTGTACTCGAGTCCGAGCTGCTTCCACTTGAAGCGGCCCATCTGGTGGAACGGAAGCACGTCGACGCGCTCCACGTTCCCGAGCCCGGCCGCGAAGCTTGCCACGCCTTCGATCTCTCCCGGGGCGTCCGACCATCCCGGGACCAGCACGAATCGCACCCAGACCGGCCGCTTGCGCTCGGCGAGGCGGCGCGCGAAGGTGTGCGTCGGGCCGATCTCCATCCCGGTGAGCTTGAGGTGCCGCTCGGGGTCCCAGCCCTTGAGGTCGAGAATCACCAGGTCGGCGAGCTCCAGCTCGGCGTCGCTCAGGCGGTCGCCATAGTAGCCGTTGGTGTCGAGCGCGGTGTGGATGCCGAGGCCCTGCGCCGCGCCCAGCAGCTTCACCGCGAAGCGATGCTGCATCAGGGCTTCTCCACCGCTCAGCGTGAACCCGCCGGACATCACCTGGAGGCCCTTGCGGTACTTGCGGAGCTCCTCCGTCGCGCGCGCGACGGTCACGGGGATCCCGTTCGTCATCTTCCACGTGTCCGGGTTGTGGCAGTAGACACAGCGCCACATGCAGCCCGCTGTCCAGGCGACGACCCGCACGCCGGGACCGTCGACGGCGGACCCCGTCGTGAACGAGTGCAGGAACCCCACGTCTCCGCTCGCGAGCGCCGAGCGGACGTCCGTCTCGGGGACGTGCTCGCCGAGACCGACGCGCAGCTCGTACGGGCTCTTCGCCGCGAGAGGCGTCGACGCGGGCGGCGTCGGCTCGCTCACGTCACGCCCCGTGGAAGGTGCGGTTGATGACGTCCATCTGCTGCTCACGCGTCAGTCGCACGAAGTTCACGGCGTAGCCCGAGACGCGGATGGTGAGACTCGGATACTTCTCGGGGTGCTCCATCGCGTCGAGCAGGGTGTCTCGGTTCAGCACGTTCACGTTCATGTGGTAGCCCGTCACGCCGAAGAACGCGTCGAGGATTCCGGTCAGGTTGTTGACGCGGTCCACCTCTACCCGCCCGAGCCCCTCCGGCACGAGGCTCGTGGTGAGCGAGATGCCGTCCGCGGCGTCGCGGTACGGGATCTTGGCGACCGACGCCGCCGCCGCGTGGATGCCGTGGCTGTCGCGCCCGTGCATCGGGTTGGCGCCCGGAGCGAAGGGCTCGCCCTTGCGCCGCCCGTCCGGCGTGTTCCCGGTCGCCTTGCCGTAGACCACGTTCGAGGTGATCGTCAGGATGGACTGGGTGTGGACGGCGTTCCGGTAGGTCGGGTACTTCCGGAGCTTGCTCATGAACATGCTGACGACCCAGGTCGCGAGCTGGTCCACGCGGTTGTCGTTGTTGCCGAACATCGGGAAGTCGCCGTCGGTCTTGTAGTCGGTCACGAGCCCCGTCGCGTCGCGCACCACGCTCACCTTCGCGTGCTTGATCGCCGAGAGGCTGTCGGCGACGACCGACAGCCCCGCCATGCCGAACGCCATCGTCCGCAGCGGCGCGTAGTCGTGGAGCGCCATCTCGATCCGCTCGTAGGCGTACTTGTCGTGCATGTAGTGGATGACGTTCATGGCGTTGACGTAGACGCCCGCCAGCCAGTCGGCCGTCTTCTCGAGCCGCGCCACCACGTCGTCGAAGTCGAGGATGTCGCCCTTCACCGGCTCGCTGGCCGGTGCGACCTGCTCGCCGCTCACCTCGTCGCGGCCGCCGTTGATCGCGTAGAGCAGCGCCTTCGCCAGGTTGGCGCGCGCCCCGAAGAACTGCATCTGCTTGCCGATCAGCATCGGTGAGACGCAGCAGGCGATGGCGCCGTCGTCGCCCCAGCTCCGGCGCATGATCTCGTCGCTCTCGAACTGGAGGGCGCTCGTGTCGATCGCAACCTTCGCCGCGAAGCGCCGGAAGTGCTCGGGCAGCTGCGGCGAGTACCAGATCGTGAGGTTGGGCTCGGGAGCGGGCCCGAGGTTGTAGAGCGTCTGCAGGAAGCGGAAGCTCGTCTTCGTGACGAGCGAGCGCCCGTCGTCGCCCATCCCGCCGATCGACTCGGTGACCCAGGTCGGGTCGCCCGCGAAGAGCTCGTCGTACTCGGGCGTCCTCAGGAAGCGCACGATGCGCAGCTTGATCACGAAGTCGTCGACGATCTCCTGCGCCTGCGACTCGCTCAGGACGCCGGCGGCCATGTCGCGCTCGAAGTAAACGTCGAGGAAGGTCGAGGTGCGGCCGAGCGACATGGCGGCGCCGTTCTGCTCCTTCACGGCCGCGAGGTAGCCGAAGTACAGCCATTGCACGGCTTCCTTGGCCGTCGCCGCGGGCTCCCCGATGTCGAAGCCGTAGCTCGTCGCCATCTGCTGCAGCTCCTTGAGCGCGCGGATCTGCTCGGAGAGCTCCTCGCGGTCGCGGATGATGCTTTCGGTCGACATCTCCGCGTCGAGCGCCGCCTTCTCGTGCTGCTTGTGCTCGACGAGCCGCGCCACGCCGTAGAGCGCCACGCGCCGGTAGTCGCCGATGATGCGGCCGCGGCCGTAGGCGTCGGGCAGCCCGGTGAGGACGTGCGAGCTGCGGCACTTGCGGATGTCCGCGGTGTAGGCGTCGAACACGCCCTCGTTGTGGGTCTTCCGGTATTTCGTGAACGCCTCGACCACGTGCGGGTCGGGCGCATAGCCGTAGGCCTTGAGCGCGCCCAACACCATGCGGAAGCCGCCCTGCGGCATGATCGCGCGCTTGAGCGGCGCCTCGGTCTGCAGCCCGACGATGATCTCCTTGTCGCGGTCGATGTAGCCCGGGGCGTGAGCGGTGATCGAGCTCGGGATCTGCGAGACGTCGAGCACGCCCTTCTTGCGCTCCTCGACGAAGAGCTTCTGCAGCTTGTCCCAGAGCTCTTCGGTGCGAGACGTGGCCGACGCGAGGAACGCCTCGTTGCCGTCGTAGGGCTGGTAGTTGTGCTGGATGAAGTTGCGGACGTCGATCCGCTTCTGCCACAGCCCCGACTTGAGGCCGCGCCAGGCCTCCTGCTCGGCCTTGGCCTGCTCGGCCTTCGTCGGCCCCGCTTTCGCCTTCTCGGTCTTCGACTTTTCTGCCGTCGCCATCGGTTCGCTCCTCTACTTCCGCCCGCCGGGCGCGGGCTCCCCCAGTCCCAAGAGCCGCGCCGTGTGGCGCGCGATCATCAGCTCCTCGTTGGTCGGGATCACCCACGCGGAGACGCGGCTCGCGGGCTTCGAGATGCGCGGGCCCCGCGCCGCGTTCGCCGCCTCGTCGATCTCGATCCCGAGCCAGGCGCAGGCGGCGCCGATCCGGCTGCGGATCTCGGGCGAGTTCTCGCCGATGCCGGCAGTGAAGACCAGCGCGTCGATCCCGCCGAGCGCCCCGGCGAGCGCGCCCGTCTCCTTCGCGGCCCGATAGACGAAGTAGTCCACGGCCAGCGTCGCGCCAGGGTCGCTCTTGCCGAGCAGGTCGCGCATGTCGTTGCTGATCCCGGAAATGCCGAGGAGCCCCGACTTCTTGTAGAGCAGGTTCTCGACGTCCTGTGCCGACATTCCGAGGCCCTGGAACAGGTGTAGCACGACGCCGGGGTCGAGCGCGCCGGGCCGCGTACCCATACACAGCCCGTCGAGTGCGGTGAAGCCGAGGCTGCTGTCCATGCTCTTGCCGCCACGCAACGCGCAGAGGCTGGCGCCGCTGCCGAGGTGCGCGACGATCACGCGCCCCTGGGCGATCTCGGGGGCGATCTCCGGCAGCACCGAGGCGATGTACTCGTACGACAGGCCGTGGAAGCCGTAGCGTTGCACGCCCTTCTCGCGGATCTCGGCCGGCAGCGGGACGAGCTCGGCGACCGCGGGCTGGCCCCGGTGGAAGCTCGTGTCGAAGCAGGCGACCTGCGGCACGTCCGGCATGCGCTCGAAGAGCACGTCGATCGCGCCGAGGTTGTAGGGCTGATGGAGCGGCGCGAGCGGGACGAGCGCCCGCAGGCCCTCGAGGACGTCCTTCGTCACCACCACCGGCCCCGCGTGGCTGGCGCCGCCGTGGACGACGCGGTGCCCGACGCCGACCACGCGGGCCGTCGCCGTAGCGGGAGCGGAGCCAGGCCGCGAGCGAGTCGAGCGCGGCGCGCCCGTCGCGCACCGCCGCGTCCAGCGCCTGGTCGACGAGCTTCGCGCCACCGCCGTCCTTCGCAGACAACCGCGGCTTCGTGCCGATGCCCTCGATCTGGCCGCGCGCATCGAGCGTCCGAGCCGCCGGCGCCCGAGCGCTGGTAGACGCAGAACTTGAGGCTCGAGGAGCCGGCGTTCAGGACGAGCAGCGAGTCGCTCACGGGCGCTCCCTACTTCGCCGCGGGCGGCTTCCGGCGCGCGTGCGCGGCGAGCACGCCGACCGCGCAGCTCGCGATCTTGGAGCGGACGGTGTCGGCGCGGCTCGTCAGGATGATCGGCACGCGCGCGCCGAGCACGAGCCCGGCGCTGTCGGCGTTCGCCAGGAAGCTCAGCTGCTTGGCGAGGATGTTGCCGGCCTCGAGGTCCGGCGCGAGCAGGATGTCGGGGTCGCCCGCGACCTCGGACTCGATCTTCTTGGTCTTCGCCGCCTGCTTGCTGATCGCGTTGTCGAAGGCGAGCGGGCCGTCGAGGAGCGCCCCGGTGATCTGGCCGCGGTCGGCCATCTTGCAGAGGCAGGCCGCGTCGGTGGTGGCGGGCATCTTCGAGGTCACCGTCTCGACGGCCGCCAGGATGGCGAGCTTCGGCCTGGCGACACCGAGCGACACGACGAGATCGATCGCGTTCTGGCAGATGTCGAGCTTGTCCTCGAGCGTGGGGGCGATGTTGATGGCGGCGTCCGTCACCACCAGGACCTTGTGGTAGGTCGGCACGTCCATGATGAACACGTGGCTGATGCGGCGGCCCGCGCGCAAGCCGCCCTCGCGAGCCACCACGGCGGCCAGCAGCTCGTCGGTGTGCAGGCTGCCCTTCATCAGCAGCTCGGCCTGGCCTTCGCGGACCAGCTCCACCGCCTTGCGGGCTGCGGCGTGAGCGTCGGGAGCGTCGACGACCCGGGCGTTGCCGAGGTCGAGGCCCGCCTTGCGCGCGACCTGCTCGATCGTGGCCGCGGGACCGACGAGCAGGGGCACGATCAGGCGCTTCTTGCCGGCCTCGAGCGCCGACTCGAGCGCCGAGCTCTCGCACGGGTAGGCCACGGCTGTGGGGATCGCTGCGAGCGGCTTGCACCTGGCGAGCAGGCGCTCGTACTTGCCGGTTCCGGTCGTGGGGCTCAAGGCGGGTCGCCTAGCAGAGCGTGACCGAGACCGCGAGGCCGCCCTCGGAGGTCTCCTTGTACTTCGAGTTCATCTCCTTGGCCGTGAGCGCCATCGCGTTCACGGTGGTGTCGAAGTCGACGCGGCGGTCGGCCGGGATCTCGTTGCTCGCGATCATGTAGCCCGTCCACGCCTTCACCGCGCCGAACGCGCAGCGCTCGATGCACGGCACCTGCACGAAGCCCGCGACCGGGTCGCACGTCATTCCGAGATGGTGCTGCAGCGCCGACTCGGCCGCGTTCGCGACGACCTGCGGGGGCTCGTCCATCGCCTGGGCGACGAGGGCCGCGCCCATGGAGGAGGCGACGCCGATCTCGGCCTGGCAGCCGCCCTCGGCGCCCGAGAGCGTCGCGTTGTGCTTGCCGAGGTAGCCGATGACGGCGCCGGCCAGCAGGCCCTCGCGGATCTTCTGCTGCGGCAGCTTGCGGCCGCCCTCGCCGAGCGCGTAGACGAGCGCCGGGATGACCCCGGCCGAGCCGCCCGTCGGGGCGGTGACGACGAGGTGACCGCGCGCGTTCTCCTCCGAGCCGGCGAGCGCGTATGCGGAGACGACGCCGATGCCGCGCTGGCGCTCGAACTTGTCGTCCATCGCGCGCTTGTAGACCTCGCCCGCCTTCGTCTTCAGCTTGATCGGGCCGGGGAGCGTGCTCGTCGGCGCGGCCAGGCCCGACTTCACGATGGCCACCATGGCACCCGAGATCTTGTCGAGAAACGCGTTGATCTCGGCCTCGGTCTTGCCCGAGACCGCGACCTCGTTCGCCATCGCGACCTGCGCCACGGTCAGCTTGTTCGCCTCGGCGTGGGCCAGCAGCTCCTTCATCGTCGCGTACGCGTACTTCGGCTGGCCCTTCTTCGGCGGCTCGTAGCCCTTCCACTCGATGAACCCGCCGCCGACCGAGTAGTACTCCTGCTCGAGCAGGACGGCTGTCGCCGCCCATCAGCTTGCACGTCATCGTGTTGGGGTGCGGGAAGTCGCCCTTCGGGGCGTCGTAGACGATGTCCTTCAGCGAGACGTCGAACGACTTGTCGCCCAGCTTCACCGGGAAGACCTGGTCCGGCTTGTCGCGCAGGCCGTCGAGGAAGAGCGGATCGACGGTCGCCGGCTCCTTGCCCACGATGCCGGCGAGGGAGGCGCGCTCGGTGCCGTGCCCCTTGCCCGTGGCGCTCAGGCTGCCGAAGAGGTGCACCTTGAGCGCGGTGGCCTTGGCGAGCGTCTCCGGCGGCAGCTTGGTGCAGCGCTGGTAGAAGTCGTAGGTGATGCGCATCGGGCCGATCGTGTGCGAGCTGGAGGGCCCGGGGCCGACCTTGTAGAACTCCTCGAGCGTCGTCATCACCGGCCCCTTGGACTTCTTGACGACGTTGAGTTCGGGAGAGAGGCTCACTTCCTTGACCACGGGCGGCGGCGCCGAAGCGGCAGCGGTCTGCTGCGTCTCGCTCTGCGTGCAGCCCGTGATGACGGCCGCAGAGCCGATGACGGCGCTCCGCATCATGAACGTCCGGCGGTCCACCCCCGACGGAGCCTCCGTCGAGACGAACGCGGTTTCGGCCGGAAGCAAAGCTTCCGGGCCGGGATCCTTGGATTTCATGCTCGCTCCTCCTCTGCAAGCGGAGGATGGACGCAAGACCGATCCGGCCGGAAGTATCAGGCGGGTAAGTTACGGTGTCAGCGCAGGCCACGCATGCGCGCCGTTGGGGACAGCCGTCCGTCGGCCGGGAGGCTCGGTGGCACGCGTGGCCTGCAGATGGAACTTGCTGCAGGCCGCGCCTGCGGACAAGTAACAAGCGGGTAACTTACGGTACGCGCCGGAGTCAGGCCAGCTTCAGCGACTCGATCGCCTCGCGCAGAATGCCGGCGCTGCGGCCGAGCCCCGCGCGTTCGCTCGCGTCGAGCGGCGGCGGGATCGTCGCCAGCACCCCTTCGCCGCCGACGAGGTGCGGCAGCGACAGCGTCACCCCGTCGCAGTCCGGCACGCCGCCGATCAGCGAGGAGACGGTCAGGATCGCCCGTTGATCGTGCAGCAGGACGTCCACGATGCGGGCCACTGCGCTTCCAATCCCGTAGTACGTCGCGCCCTTGCCGGCGATGATCTGGTACGCGGCGCGGCGTACGTTCTCGTCCACCTGCCGGCGCTGCGCGTCGGAGAGCGGCGTGCCGTGTGACCCTCGCAAACTCGTCGATGCCCAGCCCGCCGATCATGGCCGCGGACCAGGCCAGAACCTCCGAGTCGCCGTGCTCGCCGATCACGTAGGCGTGGACGTACTGGGGGTCGACGTCGAAGTGCCGGCCCAGCAGCGCGCGAAACCGGGCCGTGTCGAGCGTCGTGCCCGACCCGAGGACGCGCGTCGGCGGGACTCCGAACTCGGCGGCGAAGCGTGCCGCGAGGTGGGTCATGATGTCGACGGGATTGGTCACGACGAGCAGGACCGCGTCCGGCGCCGCCCGCAGCACGGAGGGGACGATCTGCCGGAACACCTCGGCGTTGCGCTGGAGCAGCTCGAGGCGGGTCTCGCCCGGCCTCTGTGCGACACCTCCGGCGATCACCACGGCACGCGCGCCGCGCAGCTCCGCGTAGTCCCCGGCCTGCACCGTGAGCGGATGGGCGAACGGCACCGCGTGCGAGATGTCGTTGGCCTCTGCCTCTGCCCGCGCGCGGTTCAGGTCCACCAGCACGATCTCGCGCCCCACGCCGCGCATGACGAGGGCGTAGGCCGAAGCCGAGCCGACCATGCCGCAGCCGACGATCCCGATCTTCATCCGTCTCGCCGCACCCGACTCGATCCTATCGGCGCCAGGCGCTCGCGCACGGCAGGGCCCTCGTCGCCTTCACCTTACGGTTTCAACTCAGGGGCGCCGCTGCGTGACGCCCTCCGGCCGGCGCCATGCCGAGCCTCCTCGCGCAGCTGCTTTTCCGCTTCGAGCCAGTCCTGCGTCGGGTCGCCCAGCTCCCCGCCACGGGCGCTGAAGATCTCGAAGGCGCGACGCTCGATCTCCTCGTGCGACGGGGTAGCGGCCGCTGGCTTCGGCTTCGATTCCGGTTTCTGTCTTTGTGCACTCATCGCCTCTTCCCTCCATCGCCAAAGATACTGACCCTCGGTTTGCCTTCAGCGCAAGAGCCGCCGGGCAGCCGCGGGCCTCTTGCAACCCGGGCTCGAGGCATGAAAGGGTACTCGGTGGTGGAGGGGACCATGGCCAGGTGGAGCGGCTGTCTTTCGCGTCGGGTGGCTCGTGACCCTGGCGGCGCTGGCCGGCACGGTGCTCCCCGGCACGGCGCGGGCGGCGCTCGTGGCACAAGGCGGCGCGCTCGATCCCGCCTACCTCGACAAGCTGCTGGCGCCCGTCGCGCTCTACCCCGACCAGCTGCTCGCGCAGATGCTGCTCTGCTCCGGAAACTCGCGCAAGGTCGGCGAGCTCAGCGCGTGGCTGAAGAAGAACTCGGCCCTGAAGGGCAGCGAGCTGCAGAAGGCCGCCGAGAAGGCGGGCTTCGAGCCGAGCTTCGTGGCGCTCGTGCCCTTCCCGCAGGTGATCGACTACATGGCCGGCAACCTGACCTGGACGTCCCAGCTGGGCGGGGCGTTCGCGACCGACAAAGGGGCGGTGTTCGACGCGATCCAGCGGCTGCGCAAGCAGAGCCAGGCGGCGGGCAACCTGAAGAGCTCGCCGCAGCAGACGGTGGAGACGCAGACCACCAAGGGCGGCGAGCAGGTGATCGTGATCGAGCCGGCGAACCCGCAGGTGGTCTACGTCCCGCAGTACAACCCGACGGTGGTGTACACGCAGGCGGCACCCACGACCGTCGTCGTGCACGAGGACGACGACGACGAGGCGGCCGCCGCCGTGATCGGCTTCGCCGCCGGCGTCGCGATCGGCGCGGCGATCAACAACAACTACTACTACGGGCCGTACGGCTACCGCGGCGGCGCGTACATGTACAACGACGGCTGGGACGACTGGTACGACAACCGCGAGGACGCGCGCGAGGACTATTACGAGAACCGCGAGGACGCGCGCGAGGACATGCAGGACCACCGGGAGGACATGTCCGGCGAGCGATCCGAGCGGGCCGAGGACGCGCGGGAGCAGCGCGGCGAGCGCGTCCGAGAGCACGCAGCAGCAGCGCACCGACCGGCAGGAAGCGCGCGGCACGCCCGAGGCGCAGGCGCAGCGCGAGCAGCAGCGCACCGAGGCGCAGGGCCGGGCGCAGGAAGCTCGGAGCACCGGCACGACGCAGGGCACGGACCTCGGCGACGTCCGCCTCGACGCAGTCGGCTTCGACGCAGCGCGGCGGTGAGCGGAGCCGGACGAGCAGCGAGCGCAGCGGCACGCGCTCCGACTCGTTCTCCGGCTACTCGAGCGGTGGCTCGACGCGGTCCGAGAGCTCGCGCGGCAGTCGCAGCCGCTCGGGCGGCGGCGGCGGCGGCGGCGGCCGGAGCCGCAGGCGATGAGCGCCCGGACACTCGCCCTCGCCGGCTTGCTGCTGGTGGCTGCCGTTGGCGCCGACGCAGCGGGGCCGCGCGTCTTCGCGACGCCCGAGGAAGCGGCCAAGGCACTCGTCGACATCGTCAAGGCCAACGACCTCCCCGGCCTCGTCGCGCTCTTCGGACAGTCCGGACAGGACCTCCTCGACACCTCCGACGCCGCCACGGGGCGCCGGAACCGGGAGGTGTTCGTTGCCGCGGCGGCCGAGGGTCTCCGGCTCGGCGATCTCGGCCCGAACCGCAAGGAGCTGATCCTCGGCAACGAGGCGTGGCCCTTTCCGGTGCCGCTCGTCAAGCGAGCCGCGGGCTGGTCGTTCGACGCGGCGGCCGGCCGCGAGGAGGTCCTGAACCGGCGCATCGGGCGCAACGAGCTCGCCGTCATCCGAGTCCTGCACGACTACGTCGCCGCGCAGCGCGCCTACGCCGCCACCGGCCACGACGGCAAGCCCGCGGGGCGCTACGCGCGCCGCTTCGGCAGCGACCCGGGCCGGCAGAACGGGCTCTACTGGCCCGCGCAGCGCGGCGAGCCGCGCAGCCCCCTCGGCGTGCTGGTCGCCGAGGCCTCGGAGCAGGGGTACAAGCGTCACGGCGAAGGGTCGTCCCCGTTCCACGGCTACTACTTCCGCATCCTCGAGGGCCAGGGCAAAGCGGCGAAGGGCGGCGCGGCCGAGTACGTCGTGAACGGCGAGATGACGGGCGGCTTCGCGCTCGTCGCCTGGCCGGTGCACTACGCGCAGTCCGGGGTGATGACCTTCATCGTCAACCAGGACGGTGTGGCCTACGAGAAGGACCTTGGACCGGAGACGACGGCGGCGGTCGAGAAGATCAGGCGTTACGAACCCGACGCGACCTGGCACGCCGTGGAGGCCGTCCCCGGCCAGCGCTGAGGCCGCGCCGGCGGACCGCCGTCAGCGCAGGTCCCGCGGCTGCCCCGTCGAGGCGAGCACACTCGACCAGAGCGCCCCCTCGGGGTCGATCTTCTTGCGCTCGGACACCGCGAGCCGGATCGGCACGTGCGTGAAGCGGTGGTTCCAGAAGCTCACGACGACGTTCGTGCGGCCGCTCATCGCCGCGTGCGCGGCGCTGTGACCGAGCAGCAGGCAGAAGGCCGAGTCGTGCGGAGTCGCCGGCACGCTGCGGATCGTGTAGCTCGGGTCGATGTACTTCAGGGTGATCGGGGTGCCTTCCCGCTCGAAGTGCTCGGAGATCCTGTCCCGCAGGAAGACGCCGATGTCGCCGTAGCGCACGTTGCCCGACGCGTCCTTGGCTTGCGCCTTCGCCATCAGGTCCTGGCCCGCGCCTTCCGCCACCACGACGAGCGCGTGCCCTCGCCGCTTCAGCCGTTCACCGAGCGCCGACAGGAAGGCTTCGAGACCGAACGGGACCTCCGGCACCAGGCAGAAGTTCACCTGGCCGTCGACCAGCACGGTGTAGGCGGCGATGAAGCCGGAGTCGCGGCCCATCAGCTTGACGAGCCCGATCCCGTTGCGCGCGGCCTCCGCCTCGGCGTTCGCGGCGTGAGTCGCGCGCCGCGCTTCGCTCACCGCCGTCTCGAAGCCGAAGGTCTTCTGCACGAACGACACGTCGTTGTCGATCGTCTTCGGGACCCCGACGACGGCGATCGGGCGTCCGCGCCGCGCGGCCTCCTCGCCGATCGCCTGGGCGCCGCGCAGCGTCCCGTCGCCCCCGATCGCGAAGAGCACGGAGATGCCGAGCTCGTCGAGCCGGTCGACCATCTCGGCGGGCTGCTGCGGACCGCGCGAGGAGCCGAGGATCGATCCGCCCATCTGGTGGATCCGGCCGACCGCGTCGGCCGTGAGCTCGAGCGGCTCGTGCCCGTGCCGGCGCACGAGCCCTTCGTAGCCGTAGCGGAAGCCGAGGATCCGCCTCACGCCGTAGTGGTGGTGCAGGCTCAGCACGATCGCCCGGATCACGTCGTTGAGGCCGGGGCAGAGTCCGCCGCAGGTGACGATCCCGCAGCCGACGCTGCTCGGGTCGAAGAAAAGCGTCTCGCGTGCTCCCGCCGCCTCCATCGACGGCGGCTCGAGGCCGCGGTCGAGCCAGGGCTTCATCTCCGCGAGCGTCGCGTGGTAGAGCACGCGCTCGTCGTCGCCCGTGAAGCGGACGCCGGACATCGGCGAGGGGATGCGGCACTCGCCGAGCCGCGCGATCGTGAAGTCGAGGTCGGGCTCGGGCATCGTCAGTCCCTTCAGAACCTGAATTGGAGCCCTGCGGTGAGGTCACCCTGCCAGACGCCCGTGCTCCCGAAGACGTACAGACAAGAGTAATTGACGCAGGCCGTTCCACCCGCGGACGAGATGACGGCGTAATAGGCGCGCACGTCGGTGCGCAGCGCGAGCCGCGGCGACAGCGACACGCTCGCGCCCAGGCCGGGGGCGACGGTGAAGCGCACGTCCGAGCCGAGCCCGTCCAGGGCGAAGCGCGTGGCGCCGAGCAGGAAGATGCCCCGAAACCGGAAGCGGCCGTCGCCCTTCTCCTCGCGGACGCCCGCCATGTAGCGCTCGACCGCGACGCCCAGACGGGGACCGCCCTCGAGCTCGCTGTCCTGCCTCGCGAAGAACGCCAGGGCTCCCCAGCGCTCACCGCCGATCGCGACGTCCAGCGTGGCGCCGTACTGCAGGCCGACGCCGATCGACGCGCGCCCCGACCCGACCGCATGGAAGGCACCTCCGTATTGGATGCCGACGAACGGTTCGAGCCTGACGTCCCCGGCGCGCGCGCTTGCCGTCGACGACAGGACGAGCGCTGCCGGCAGCGCGAAGAGCTGTGCGCGACGACTCATGCCGGCGAGAACGCTACCACGCGAGACGCACCGCACGAGTCGCGGCGCTTTCGGAAGTCAGCGCACCGGCACCAGCCGGCGCAGCTCGTCCGCGAAGCCGAGGATGAGCGTGACGTGGTCGCGCTTGCGCTCCTCCCCCACCGGGAGCATCACCGCGAAACGATCGCCATCCGGATGAAGATCGAAGTTGCGGAAGGGACCTCTGGTTTCGATGGCGGTCGCTGACCAGCGGTTCGCCTTGTCCACGTGGAACGTGTCGCCCTCCACCCGGTACGGGGCGACCATGATCGCGTTTTCGCCAAACGACCGATAGAAGAGCTCGCTGCGCGTGCGCGACCACATCGGGTGCTGGCCCCCGCTCGTGGAGACGCGAACCCTGCCCCCGGCGCCCGGAAACGGGCGCACGTAGACCTCGAGGTTCCCCGTTTCGGAAGACGCGTAGGCCACCCAGCGGCCGTCGGGCGAGAAGGCCGCGTTGTTCTGGATCGAGGGGCTGTCCTGAAGGGCGCTCGCCTTCGCGGGCTTCCACCCGGAGGACTCGTCAGCCGACAGCTCGAGGATCGAGATGTGGGTCCGACCGCTCGTGTCGTTGAAGGCCAGAAAGCGGCCGCTCGGATGCCAGGACGTGGGGAACTGAGGGGTCGCGCTCTCGGTCAGCCGCAGGACCTCCCCGGTGCCGTCCGCCCGCTGGCAATAGAGGTTCGGCGTACGCTGATCGCCGCGCGTGGACGAAAAGGCAATCCATCGTCCATCCGGGCTCCAGACCGGCGAGACGTCCTGGCCGGGGTTGGTCGTGAGCCGGTACATCGCGTCGCGCGCCCACTCGTAGATCCAGATGTCGGCCTCGTCACCGTCCCGGATGTCCATGGCGAGTCGCTGTCCGTCGGGCGAGAACGCGATCACGAAGTAGATCGCCGGAGTCTGCCGGAGAGGCCGGGATTGCCCGTCCTTTCCGAGCCACGCGATGGGCATCGGCGGCACCTGGCTCCCGCCGGCGAGGAAGACGAGCGTGCCGCTGTCCGACGCCGCGAACTGCGCTCCGCCTGCCCCGGGATTCGAGGCGACGCCTTCGAGCACGGGCATCGACGCGCCTTTGACCTCCAGCCGCTCGAGGTCGAACGGCGCGGCGAAGAGCGCGCCCCCGCGCATGTACAGGAGGTGGCCGCTCCGAACGTAGCGGCCCTGGTAGCCGCCCTTGTGGACGATCTTCCTCGGCCCGTCCGGAAGCCGCTGCACGACGAGGCTCGCGGCGTCGTAGTTGCCGGAAACGCCGCTCGTGAAGATGACCGCTCGACCCCCGGGCAGGATCTGCGGCCACCGCGCGTCGACGGCCGCGGCCGCCTCGCCGGAGGTCGGCAGCTCGGTCACCGCGCCGCCGCCGGCCGAGATCCTGCGCAGGGTCGCTTCGTTCGCGACCGCGAAGAGGATGGTCCCATCCGGGCTCCAGGAACCGCCCCGATTGTCGACGACGGAGTCGCAGAGCGTGACGCTGGGGCCCCCTTCGACGGCGACCTTCTTGAGCTTGTTGTCCGCGAAGAAGCCGATCCAACGGGAATCGGGCGAGAGGAAGGGGTGGCTCGCGCCTTCGGTGCCGGGCAGGGGCGAAGCCAGCGCCTGCTCCAGCCGACGCACGTGAAGCAGCCTCGTGCCTGCGCCTGTCTGCCCCACGAACACGAGCAGCCGTCCGTCCGGGGAGAGAGCCATCGAGGCGCCCGGATTGCCGGTCGGTCGTGGCAGGATGACGTCCGCTCCGAGCTCCACGCTCAAGCGCAGCGGCGTCGAAGGCAAAGGCGCACTGCGCCAGGGCGCCCAGGCCACGAGCGCCAGCGCGAGGGCGAGCGCCCCTGCCACCACCCACGGCACTGCCGATCGCTTCTGCGGCCGTGGCGCTTCGCCCGGGCTGCCGACGAGGCGCGCCGCATCCGGGTGCGCGATCGCGTCCTCGATCGCGATGCGTGCCTCGCCGATGTCGCGCAGCCGGCGAGCGGCATCCCGTTCGAGGCAGCGCCGCACCAGCTGCCGGAGCGCCGCGGGAGTTGCGGGCGGCAGGGCGTCCCAGGAGATCTCCTGGCGCACGACGGCCGCCAGCACGTCGGTCACGGTCTCTCCGGTGAACAGCCGCTCGCCCGTCAGCATCTCGTACAGCACGACGCCGAAGGACCAGATGTCCGCACGCTTGTCGACCGGCCGGCCGCGCGCCTGCTCCGGGCTCATGTAGGCCGCGGTGCCGAGGATGACTCCCGCCGCGCTCATGTTCCGCGACAGCGTGGGCGAGAACGAGCCCAGGTCGCTGCCGCTGGCGGCTCGCCGGATCGGTCGTAGGCCTTGGCCAGGCCGAAATCGAGGATCTTCACGCCGCCGTCGGCAGTCGTCTTGACGTTGGCGGGCTTGAGATCGCGGTGCACGACGCCGCGCTCGTGGGCGTACTCGAGCCCCGCCGCGATCTGTCCGGCGACCGCCAGCGTCTCGTCCACCGGCAAACGCACCCCGCGCCAGCCGCTGCGCGAGGTCCTCGCCCTCGACCAGCTCGAGCGAGAGCGCGAGGATTCCGTCCGCCTCCTCGAGCCCGTGGATCGCGCCGATCCGCGGATGGTTGAGCGAGGCGAGGATCTGCGCCTCGCGGCGGAACCGGGCCAGGCGCTCCGGCTGGTCGGCGACCTCGGCCGGGAGGACCTTGAGGGCGACGTCGCGCCCGAGCTTGAGGTCGCGGGCGCGGAGCACCTTTCCCATCCCGCCCGCGCCGATCGCCTCGAGGATCTCGTAGTGCCCGACTCGGGCTCCCGCAGCGAGCTCCTTCACGCCGGTATCTTACAAGCTGCACCTCGGGCATCGACGTCGTTTCGCTTGCATAATCGCCTCAAGGAAGGCTGACCCTGAGCGACCGGCCGGAAAGCAAGACCGAAGCCCGCGTGTGGGTCGTGGAGTCGGAGGGGTCGCAGCTGCGGACGGATCAGCTCGCCACCGAAGAGCCCCTGGAGATCCGCCTGCGCGCGGCGGGCATCGCCAAAGACGCGGGCCCGCTTCCCGTGTTCCGGCGGCGGAGCGAGCGCGCCGGGCAGCGCACGGTGGCGATCACCATGCGCACTCCGGGGGCCGACTTCGAGCTCGCGGCGGGGTTCCTCTACGGCGAGGGCATCATCCGGAGCGGCGACGAGATCCGCGGCATCTCCCATTGCGAGGAGCCCGACCTCGACGAGGACAAGCGCTACAACATCGTGAACGTGGATCTTCACGGCCACGTGTTGCCGGACCTGCAGGCCCTGGAGCGTCACTTCTACACCACGAGCGCCTGCGGAGTCTGCGGAAAGACGAGCCTCGAGTCGCTCCGCATCCGGGGCTGTCCCATCATCCCGCCCGGACCGGAAGTCGACGCGGACGTCATTCGCCGTCTCCCGGAAGCGTTGCGGGCGGGACAGAGCGTCTTCGCCGCCACGGGTGGGCTTCATGCCGCCGCGCTCTTCGACCTGCACGGGGATCGCCTTGCCGTGCGGGAGGACGTGGGACGGCACAACGCGCTCGACAAGCTCGTGGGCTGGGCGCTGCTCGGGGGCCGGCTGCCCCTCAGCCGTCACATCGTCATGGTCAGCGGCCGGAGCAGCTTCGAGATCCTCCAGAAATCGCTCATGGCAGGGGTGCCCATCGTTTGCGCCGTGTCCGCGCCCAGCAGCCTGGCCGTCTCGCTGGCCCGTGAGTTCGGGATCACCCTCATCGGCTTCCTGCGCGGCGACAGGTTCAACGTCTACACCGGGGCCGAGCGCGTGCGCGGAGTGGGTGCTGCGGCCGAAAAGGATTGACACGGGCTGACTCGATGCCTAAGGTGATTTTCGAGTCGCAGGGAGGAAACCCATGGCTGAATCCGTCAGCCGCCGAGACCTGTTGAAGCTGACCCTCGGCGGTGGTGCAGGATTGGCGCTCGAGGGGCTCCTCGACGTTTCCGCGGTCCGGGCCGCGACGAAGGACCTGAAGCTCTCGGAAGTCAGCGAGTTCACCACCTCGTGCAACTTCTGCTCGTGCGGGTGCGGCATGATCGCCGCCGTCCGCGACGGCAAGCTCCTGACGATGGAGGGCGACTACGACCACATCGTGAATCGCGGGTCGCTGTGCGTCAAAGGCATCTCGATGTTCGCGACGCACACCTCCCCGAGCCGGCTCACGACGCCCCGCTACCGGGCGCCGGGCAGCGACCACTGGGAGGACATCTCCTGGGACGACGCGATCGAGCGGGTCGCGCAGAAGATCCGGAAGACGCGCGACGCGACCTGGATCGCCACCGAGAAGGTCGGCGGCAAGGAGGTCCCCGTCAATCGGACCGACGCGATTGGGTTCATGGGCGGCGCCCAGAACACGAACGAGGAGTGCTACCTCTTCCAGAAGGCGGCGCGGCTGCTCGGCCTGGCCTACGTCGAGCACCAGGCCCGTCTTTGACATAGCCCCACGGTCCCCGGTCTGGGGGCCTCATTCGGACGGGGAGCGATGACGAACCACTGGGTCGACCTGCAGAACTGCAAGACGATCCTGGTGGAGGGCAGCAACGTCGCCGAGAACCACCCCATGGCCTTCAAGTGGATCCGGAAGGCCCAGGAAAACGGGGCGAAGATCATCCACGTCGACCCGCGCTACACCCGGACCTCGTCGGCGGCCGACATGTACGCGCGCATCCGGCCCGGCACCGACGCCGCGTTCCAGAACACGATGATCAACCACATCATCGTCAACAAGCTGTACGACGAGGACTACGTCGTCACCCACACCAACGCCCTCTACCTGGGCGACGAGGCGTTCGGCTTCAAGGACGGGGTCTTCAGCGGCTACGACGCGGAGCACCACAAGTACGACACGAAGAGCTGGGGATACCAGCTCGACGCGCAAGGGCAAGCCGCGCATCGCCCGGAGCCTGGACGACCCGCACTGCGTCTTCTCGCGCCTCTCGACCTTCGTCTCGCGCTACACGCTGGAGATGGGCGAGCGGATCACCGGGATTCCGGCCGAGCAGATCCGGCAGATCGCGGAGACGATGGCGAAGAACCGGCCGGGAGCCATCCTCTACGCGCTCGGGATGACCCAGCACACGACGGGCGTGCAGGGCATCCGGTCGTTCACGATCCTGCAGCTCCTGCTCGGCAACATCGGCAAGCCGGGCGGCGGCGTCAACGCGCTGCGCGGCGAGCCGAACGTCCAGGGCGCGTGCGACATGGCGGTGCTCTACAACTACATGCCGGGCTATCTCAACTCGGCGTCGAACGCCGAGCCGACCATCTACGACTACGTGCGCAAGTACGGGATCGCCGACAGCCGCTACCTCGTCAACACGCTCAAGGCGTTCTTCGGGGATGCGGCGACCAAGGAGAACGACTACGCCTATGCCTGGCTCCCCAAGCGGGACGCGTCCAAGGACTACGGCACCCTGCCGATGTTCGAGGATGCCCTCGCCGGGAAGCTGAAGCTGCTCTGGATCGTCGGCCAGAATCCCGCGGTCACGCTGCCCAATCTCAAGCTGATGTTCGAGGCGATGGCGAAGCTCGAGACGCTCGTGGTCCAGGAGATCTGGGAGACGGAGACCGCGGCGTTCTGGCGCCGGCCCGGCGTCGACCCGAAGTCGATCGCCACCGAGGTGATCCTGCTGCCGGCGGCGTTCTTCATGGAGAAGAACGGAACCATCAGCAACTCCGGCGGCATGGTGCAATGGCGCCACGCCGCCGTGAAGCCGCCCGGGCAGGCCAAGCCCGACGGCGCGATCGTGGACCTCGTCTTCCGCGCGGTGCGCGACCTGGTCCACGACTCGAAGGAGCCGAGAGACGAGATCATCAACAAGGCCTTCTGGACCTACACCACGGCCGAGGACGTGCTGCGCGAGATCAACGGCTACGCCCTGCGCGACAACCCGGAGACCGGCCTCAAGAAGGGCGACCTCGTCCGCAAGGTCGGCGACCTTCGGGCCGACGGCTCCACGTCGTCCGGCGCCTGGATCTACGCGGGCGTCTTCGCGGGCGGCGAGAACCTCTCGAAGCGCCGCGACTCGCAAACGGATCCGGAGGCCTCGGCCTCTATCCGGGGTTCGGGTGGACCTGGCCCAACAACATGCGGATCCTCTACAACCGCGCGTCGTGCGACCGGCACGGCAAGCCCTATCCGGGCTCGAAGCCGATCATCTGGTGGGACGAGAAGGCGAAGCGCTGGACGGGATACGACGTGCCGGACGTCCCCGTCCTGACCGACGGACCGGACACGCCGAACGGCCAGCGGGCCTTCCACCTGGGCGCGGAAGGCATCGGCGCCTCTTCGCGGCCGTCTACGTGGACCCGGACGAGAAGAACCCCGGGTATCCGCGCGACGTCGCTTACGTACCGAAGGACGGCCCGCTGCCGGAGATGTACGAGCCCATCGAAAGCCCGGTGGAAAACGTCCTTCACCCGAGCGTGAACAGCAACCCGATGGTCAAGTATCCGCGCGTCGCGTCCCACCAGCCCATCGGCACGGTCGACAAGTACCCCTACGTGCTGATGACGTCGACGGTCGCCGAGCACTGGTGCGCGGGCTCGACGACGCGGAACATTCCCTGGCTCAACGAGCTCGTCCCCGAGCCGGTGCTGGAGCTGCCCGTGGCCCTCGCGCAGAAGCTCGAGGTGAGACGGGGACTGGGTCCGGGTCTCGTCGGCGCGCGGCGAGCTTCGAGGTCAAGGCCCTCGTGACGCCCCGCATGAAGGCGCTCAAGATCGGCGACCGCGAGGTCACCGTCGTCTGGATGCCGTACAACTGGGGCTTCCAGGGGCTGTCGACCGGCCCGAGCGTCAATCACCTCACGATCGACGCCTCGGATCCCGGAGCGGGAACCCAGGAGACGAAGGCGTGCCTCGTCAACGTGGTCAGGGCCGGTCGCCCCGCCACACGACGGTCCGGGTCGCCGAGGGGGCGCACATGACACCGACGAAGCCGAACCCGCCGGGCCGATCCGGTCGACGCTGATCGACATCACCAACTGCATCGGCTGCCGGGCCTGCCAGGTGGCGTGCAAGCAGTGGAACGAGCGCGACGGCGAGACGACCGAGCTCGAGGACCAGCTGGGCTTCCAGAACCCGGCGGCGCTCAGCGCGAAGACGCTGACCCTCATCGCGTTCCACGAGGCGGCGAACCCGGACATGCCGGGAGGAGTGGAATCGGCCTTCGTCATGCAGCGGTGCCTCCACTGCCTGGAGCCGGCGTGCGTCTCCGCGTGCCCGACGACGGCGCTCTTCCGACAATCCGACGGTCCGGT